>JANQFR010000018.1 GCA_028277745.1 Phycisphaeraceae bacterium | reverse complement strand
TGGCTCAGGCGCTGCGCACCGTCACGCCCACCGAGTGCGGCAACTACTTCCGGTCTTGCGGATACACGGCATGAAACGGAATGATGCAAAACGCTCTAGCCCGTGTCCAAGATCGGGGTGTCACGGCACGTCAAAATTTAACATACTAAGAAATACTAAGCGTTTCATTTCTCAAATGAAGCGGTTAGTATCGGTTTCGATCGACTAAAAAAAGTTCTCAGGATCGTGTTTCATCTTCCGGGACGTTCACGGGTTTCTCTCGTCGGACCCTTGGTTTCCAAACCTGTCGTCATCATCTCAACGTCATTTGAAAGGAGCTCTCATGCCTCGCTTCCCCGGCCTCTGGAAGACCCTTGTTCAGTTCGCATCATCCATGTCTCAGAACGATCGCTCGACCGACGCGACCCGCGGAGGCGTTGACCTCGAATCTTTCCACGGCGATGCCGCCGCCCCCGCGGGCCTCTTCGAGCAGCTTGAGAACCGGCTGCTGCTGAGCGCGTCGGCGTACCACCTGACGTTCAATGACGAGTTCAACACGCTGGACCTGGCCGACAAGTCGGGCACGGACACCGGCTGGATGGTCCGCGATTACTGGTACAACCCCCACCTCTACAACGGCGAGCTCCAGTACTACTCGGACCCCGCGGTCGATCCCTACAACCCGTTCAGCATCAACAACGGCATCCTGACGATCCGCGCCGAGCCGACGCCGGCGGGGATGAACACCGGCGGCCAGCCCTACGTGTCGGGCGAGCTGACCACGACCAAGGGCTCGCCGTATGCCCAGGACCCCAACAGCCTCGGCTGGAGCCAGCAGTACGGCTACTTCGAGCTCCGTGCCAAGCTGCCCGCGGGCAAGGGGCTCTGGCCCGCGTTCTGGCTGCTGCCCGAGGACGCGAGCTGGCCCCCGGAGTACGACATCTTCGAGGTGCTCGGCGACCGGCCCGACGAGATCCACCAGACCGCCCACTGGGGCAGCGAGCCCAACCACCCGTACGATTCGTTCAACTACGTCGGCGGCATCGACAGCTCCGACGGCTTCCACGTCTACGGCTTCGAGTGGGACGCCGACCACATCCGCTGGTACGTCGACGGCCAGCTCACCGAGGTCCAGCAGAACCGCGTCAACGAGCCGATGTACATGCTCATCCAGCTCGCCGTCGGCGGCTGGGCGGGCACGCCCAACGCCTCCACCACCTGGCCCGCCGACATGCAGGTCGATTACGTGCGTGTCTACTCCAAGGACCCGAGCATCCCCGAGATCACACCCCAGGCCGGCTACAGCCCCAGCGCTTACATCCCCGACGGGACCGCCGGGATGCCCGTCGAGCTCGCCGCCACCCACGACGCCTACGTCCGCGACGGCGCGGACGCCGGGAAGAACTTCGGCACAAGCAACGGCCTGATCGTCAAGAAAGGCAACACCAACAGCAATCGCGAGTCCTACCTGAAGTTCGACGTCAGCAGCATCGACGCCGTCGACTCCGCCCAGCTGCTCGTCTACCTCGCCAACAGCACAAACCCCGCCACCGCCAACATCAGCATCTACGGCGCGGCCGACACCTCCTGGACCGAAGGCAACATCAGGTGGAACAACAAGCCCGCGACCGACCTCACCCCGATCGTCACCGCCAGCGTCACCACCGACGACTCCGCCAACTGGCAGCTCTGGGACGTCAGCGACTACATCCAGCAGCAGGTCGCCGCCGGCCACGACGAGGTGACGCTCGTGATCCGCAGCGAGGACGTCACCGGCCCGCTCTTCACCTTCCGCTCCGAAGAAAACTCCGGCGCGTCGCAGGACCCGTTCCTGCGCGTCGTGCCGAAGCTGACCACCGGGACGCAGACGACCCTCAGCGCGACGCACGACGCCTACGTGCGCGACGGGACGTACGCCGGCGATAACTTCGGCGGCGACACCGCCCTCGTCGTCAAGAGCGCCGGCGCCGACTTCAACCGCGAGAGCTACCTCCAGTTCGACCTCAGCGGCGTCTCCACCGTCGACTCAGGCATCCTCCGCCTCCATCTCAACACCGGCGCCACCGCGGCCACCGCGCCGATCAGCGTCTACGGCGCGCCCGTCAGCACCTGGAACGAAACCAACCTCAGGTGGAACAACAAGCCCGCCACCAGCGGCGGCGCGATCGCCACCACCAGCGTGACCGTCGGCGCCGCCGCGGCCTGGTACGAGTGGGACGTCACCAGCTACCTCCAGCAGGAAAAGGCGGCGGGCCGCGACCTCGTCACGCTCGTGCTCAAGACCAACACCTCGACCCAGCCGGTCTTCCGGTTCAGCTCCGAGGAAACCACCGGCTCCGACCTCGACCCACAGCTCGTCATCACCCACAACAGCGGGGCGATCGGCGAGGTCGGCGTGGTCAACGTCACGACCGACGACGCCAACGACTGGCTGACCGTCAACCTCGACAACACCTACGTCGACCCCGTCGTCGTGGCCGGCCCCGCGTCCGCCAACGGCAGCGACCCGACGACCGTGCGCGTGCGCAACGTCACCGCCAACAGCTTCCAGGTCCAGATCGACGACTGGGATTACCTCAGCCCCGCCCACACGGAGGAAACCGTCAGCTACCTGGTGATCGAGTCGGGCCGGTACGTCCTCGAAGACGGCCGGGTCCTCGAGGCGGGCAACGCCGTAGGCGTCGATCACAACTTCACGACGGTGAGCTTCGACACCGCGTTCGCCGCGGCGCCGGTGGTGCTCAGCCAGGTCGTCACCACCAACGGGGGGGCGGCCGTCGTGACCCGGCAGCAGAGCGTCGGCGCCGGCAGCTTCCAACTCCGCGTGCAGGAGGAGCAGGCCGCCGACGGCACGCACGCCGCCGAAACCCTCGGCTGGGTCGCTATCGAAGCGGGCAGCGGCACGCTCGGCGGGCAGGACTTCCAGGCGGGCACGACCGGCGACAACGTGACCGACAGCGTTCGCACGATCAACTTCGCCCAGAGCTTCGCCGCGGCCCCCGCGTTCTTCGCCAACATCCGCACGTACGACGGCGCCGACCCCGCGGGCCTGCGGTATCAGAACCTCGGCGCCGGGTCGGTCCAGATCTTTGTCGAAGAAGAGCAATCGGCCGACACCGAGGTCGCGCACACCGACGAGAACGTCGGCTTCCTGGCCATCGGCGTCGGCGACCTGCTCGGCCAGCCGGCGGGCCCGCTCTACAGCGAAAACTTCGACGACGGCGTGGCCGACGGGATCACGAACCGGTCCGGGACCTGGGCCATCAACGCCTCCAACCGCTACGAGGGCCAGAACACCGCCGGCCCCGGCAACCGGGCGATCAGCACCATCGACGCCAGCGCCGCGCTGCCCAACGCGTTCAGCTTCAGCCTCACCACCCGCACCAAGGACGTCGGCGCCTATGAGAACGCGATGATCATCTTCGATTACGTCGATGACCAGAACTTCAAGTACGCGAACGTGGCCGACGGCGCCGACAAATGGTACATCGGCGAAGCCGTCGGCGGCGTCCGCACCAACCTCGTGGAGCTGTCGGAGACGATCAACACCAACGTGGACTACAGCATGACGCTGGAGGTGGTCGGCAGCGTCGCGACCCTGAAAGTCGACGGCGTCGTCAAGCTGAGCTACACGTTCAGCGGCGCGATCAACGACGGCCTGCTCGGCTTCGGCGTCGAGAACGCGCTGGCGGTGTTCGATGATCTGTTGATTGAGGTGTTGTGAGCGAATCTTGACGACCGGCGAATGCTCGCGTCACAACGATCGGATCGTCGGTCAGCCAAGGCGGTGAAATCAGCGTCCCCGGAAGGCGCAGCGGCGGCCGGCGCGAGCCGACCTCTTCAGCGTTTGGATGAACGCTTTCATTCGATCCTCCGTTGCGCTTAATCAATATGGCTCTGCGGAAATAAACACTGACGCATTGTCTGATCGTCAATGCATCGCTACAGTTGACGACCCAAGCCGGTTCTGAGCTTCGCGCAGCGAGGCGAAGATCCGGATATCCGGACCTTCGGCCGCCTCCGGCGTCCTCAGGACCGGCTTTTCGATTCAGTGAGGGCGTATGTGGACACCAGCGCGTGAAGGACTGGCCGACGGGCGGGGTCATCGGTTCATGATTAAGGCCGGCGCCTCGTTGCTGGCTTATGACGACGTCTTGGAACGGTGGCGGCGCGACGCGAAATTCCGGACGTTCTTTAACGGCTTGCTCGCGGATTCGCCCTCCACCGCATTCCGATGGGAAACCCCGCCGATCACCGCAGCGACCGCAGAGCGGCCTTTCGAGTTTGTCCTGCTTGACAGCCCCGACTTGGCCAGAACGCCCGACCCGCAGCCGTTCGCCGAGCACTTTGAAGATGGGTCCAAGAGGGCGGTGGTCACGTTTCCGAACCTGGGCGGGAACGCGGTGATGGTCGTGCCGTGTCCAGACGGGCCGGCTTCCGCTTACGGACATCTGGCGGCCTTTGTGCGGCAGGGCCCGGAGCCACAGAGACACGCGTTGTGGCAAGCGGTCGGTGAGGCGATAGCTGGTCGCCTCGACGCCCGGCCCGTGTGGCTGAGCACCGCCGGCGCCGGCGTTCCGTGGCTTCATGTCCGGTTGGACGATCGGCCCAAGTATTACCGCCACGAGCCCTATCGCCATACATCATGATCGGATGTTGCGGTCAGCCCGGCCTTGCGGGCCGGCGCTAAACGGGGCTTATCCGTCGATTCACTTTTTTGATCGACCCCGTAACGCTCGCGTGCTGTGGTGCGTACAAGGCGTGGACGAACCCTTGCCACCCCTCTGGAGACCCCTCATGACACGCTTGCTCACCCTGACCGCCGCCGCCCTCGTGCTGGCGTGGCCCCGCCCCGCCGACGCGACGCCGCTCGACGCCGCCGACGTCCCCGCCGACGCCAGGTGGGTTTTCCACCTCGACGCCGACGCCCTGCGCGACAGCGAGCTCGGCCGCGACCTGATCGACGCTCTCACCGACGGCGCCTTCGACCTCGAGGTCGAAGCCTTCTCCGACGTCATCGGCATCAACCTCGTCGACGCGCTCAGCAGCGTCACCGCCTACGGCCAAGGCTTCTCCGAGGACGCCACCGTCATCCTCATCACCGCCCAGGGCGGCTCGGGCAACCTCGAAGGGCTCATGCTCGGCGCCCCCGGCTACAACTCGACGACCCAGGGCGATCGCGTGGTCCACTCGTTCATTAATGAAGACAACGATAACCGCATGTTCGTCGTGATCGACCGGATCAACGGCGGCCGGGACACGCGCCTCACCGCCGCGTACAACTCCGACCTGCTCAGCAACGCGCTCGACCGGCTCGACAACGACTCGCGCCGCGGCGGCGTCGCGGTCTCGCCCAAGGCCGATGCGTTCCTGTTCGCCTACGTCACCGACCTCGACGCACAAGCGTTCGACGAAGACGGCAAGCACTCGGCCATCCTCGAGATGGTCCAGCAGCTCACCTTCAATATGACCGCGTCCGACCGCAAGCTCATCGCGGAAGCGGCGGTCGAGGTGATCAACGAACAGCGGGCCGAGCAGATGCGTCAGCTCGCCCAGGGGATGATCGCCTTCACCCAGTTCCGCGACCCCGACGACTTCGACGATGACCACCACGGCGAACAGATGCTCGCCGAGCTGGCCCGCCAGATCGTCGTTACACGCGACGGCCGGAGCGTGTCCGCCACGCTCGAAACCGAAGCCGAGCTCGGGGTCGACATGATCGAGATCATCAGCCTCCATGCCCATGAGGAGGACGACGAAGAATTCGAGCTTGAACTGGAGTTCGACGAAGAAGAAGATGAAGACGATGAGCACGGGCATCGTCACGAGAACCGCCGGCGTTGAGGGCCTGATGCCGCCCCCCGCCGCCGAACCTGAACCTCGGCTGGACACGGTCAGCGAAGATGCCCTCGTTGACCGTGTTCGGTCGGGTTGTGAGGCCTCGTTCGCCGAGCTCGACCGGCGGATGAGACCGCGGCTGATCGCGGCCCTGCACCGCCGTACGCGCAGCCGGGCCGACTGCGAAGACATCGCCCAGCAGGCGTTGCTCCAGGCCTACCGCCAGCTCCACCGCTACGACGCGGCCCGTCGGTTCTCGACCTGGCTCTTCACCATCGCCTTCCGCCTCGCGGTCGACGCCCACCGCCGGCGCAGGCCCGAGGCGTCGCTGCACCACCCCGCCTTGCCGGCGCCGGTCGACCCCGCGGCCGGCCCGGCGCAGCAGGCGATGGCCCGCGAGCTGCGCCGCAACCTCTGGGCCGTTGCCGACCGGGTGCTCAGCGACGTGCAGTTCTCCGCGTTGTGGCTGCGGTACGGCGAGGGGCTCGAGCCGGGCGAGGTGGCGAGCGTGTTGAACCGATCGGCCGTGTCGGTCCGCGTGCTGCTGCACCGCGCCAAGCGCAAGCTGCGGCCGCACGTGGCGGGGTATCACGACGACGCGGCCGGCCCGGCGCCCGAAACGGAGGTGTGCCATGCCTCGACCTGACCGATGGGATCAAGCGATCGAACGTCAACTGCAGCGCGACGCGGACGCGTGGCGCGACACCGTGGCGAGCGGCGACGGCGCCGCGGCGCGGGCCCGGCCCCGGACGGTGCGTCCGCTGATGTGGGCCGGGGCGCTGACCGCCGCGGCCGCGGCGATGGCGCTCGGCGCTTACGCGCTGTGGCCCGTGTCGTCGCCGCCCGAGCCGACGCCGATCGCCGTGCGCCTGCCGACCTTCGACCGCCTCGCCGCCGCGTGGCCCGCGCAGCCGACCGTGAAGCTGCCCGACGCCGTGGCGGTGGACGTGGTCCTCGTGCAGGCGGTGTCGTCGATGGACGGGCCGTATCGCGAAGAGGCGCGCAAGCTCCGCGCCGACGCGCAGCGCGTGGTCAGCCTGGTGCGGGCGTTCGTCCCCGGCGACTGGACCCGCCCCGATGAGAAGGGATAAAAACCGCAGGAAAACAGGAACCGCAGAAACCGCAGGAACCGGAAAAGCCACCCGCTCCGTCGGTTCCTGCGGTTTTCCCTTTAGACGGCCGCCGCGGCCGTTTCCGCGGTGGGGTTGGTGTGCTGGACGCCCGCGTAGCCGGTGAGAAGGGGGAACACGTCGGTGTGATGGCGGAGCCCGGCGAAGTCCTGGGCGCCGGGGCCGGCGGCGGAGAGCAGGACGTGGTCGTTGGTGTGGCTGACGCCGGTGAACTGCACGCCGGTGTGGTTGCCCAGCACCTGCCCGAGCACGCCGTTCCAGTTGTGGTGCTGGCGGTTGAGGGTGTCGAAGAACTGGCCGTGGACCACGGCGTTGCCGACGAGGACCGCGTCGTCGCGCGGCAGGTCGATGCCGGTGAACTCGCTGATGGTGGACCGCGTCGCGTCGACCAGATCACCGGCGCCGTCGGCCCGTCGGCGCAGGGTGTCGCGGATCCTGCCGAACGAGGCGTTGAAGCCGAGCAGGCGTTCGAAGCAGGCGGTGGAGTCGGCGTACCCGGGGCCCATGCCGTTAAGGCCGGGGTTGGCGTTGCCGTGGTCGCTGGTGAGGATGACGAGGGTGTCGTCGCGGTCGGCGGCGAACGCCAGCGCCGCGGCGGCCGCGTCGTCGAAGGCGATCTGGTCCCAGAGCATGGCGGCGATGTCGTTGTGGTGGGCGGCGTGATCGACACGCGCGGCCTCGACCATCAGGAAGAAGCCGCGGTCGCCCAATTGCAGCGACGCCAGCGCGGCCCGGGTCATCTCGGCGAGCGTGGGCACGTGGTCGCGCAGGGCCTTGTCTTCACGATGATCGATCGAGTAGGGCAGCTTGCGGGGCTGGAACAGGCCCAGCAGCCGGTCGGCGCCGGGCTTGGCCAGCACGTCGCCACGGGTGTGGCAGTAGGCGTAGCCCTCGGTCTGGAACTCGTTGAGCAGGTCGCGGCGGTCTTTGCGGGCCAGGGGGTCGAACGCGTCGCGTCCGCCGCCCATGAGCACGTCGACCCGGCCGAGGTACTGCGTGGCGATCCGGTCGTAGTCACCGCGGCTGGGCTGCTGGGCGGCGAAGCCGGCGGGCGTGCCGCCGCAGATTTCGTCGGTGGTGACCAGGCCGACGCGTTTGCCGGCTTCCTGGAGCAGGGCGGCGATGGGAGTGAGCGCCGTGCCGTCAGGCAGGGTGTTGAGCGTGCCGTTGTTGACGCGCGAGCCCGAGCCCCAGGCCGAGGAGGCGGCGGCCGAGTCGGTGACCATGGAGTTGAGCGATGCGGTGGCGAGCAGGCCGTGGGCCGCCTTCGGGTCGCTCATGAGCTTGTGCCAGGCGGTGCCGCGTTGCATGGCGAGCTGGGCGAGCGGCTCGGCCATGCTGGGCACGGCCGAGCTCATGCCGTCGCTGACGCAGAGGATGACGTTCCGCGGCGCCTGGCGCGGCGGGCCGGCGCGGCGGGCCTGGGCCCGGCCCTCCGGCTCGCTCCGGGAGCAGGCCGGCAGCAGGGCGACGGCGCCCGCGGCCCCGCCGATTTTCAGCCATTCGCGCCGCGTGACTCGGTTTCGATTAGATTTCACATCTTGCATACCGCCGATTGTACGCGCAGACGCCGTCCCGGCAACAAGTGTAAAAAATGCGCAAATATTAGACATATGACCGTGTGGATAGCCGCCCGAACGGCCGGCAAACCGAAAAACTGGTCGAAATCCCATCCCGGAGTCATGTATGGCTGGTCATAGTAAATGGGCAAACATCAAGCATAAAAAAGCCCGCCAGGACCAAAAAAGGGGCAAAATCTGGTCCAAATGCAGCCGCGCCATCATGGCCGCCGCCAAGGCCGGCGGGCCCAACCCCGACGCCAACCTCGGCCTGCGCTACGCCATCGACGAGGCCAAGGCCGCCAATATGCCCAAGGACACGATCGAGAACGCGATCAAAAAGGGCAGCGGCGAGGCCGGCGGGGCCGACTTCGAGTCGATCGTCTACGAGGGCTACGGCGCCGGCGGGGTGGCCATCATGCTCGACATCCTCACCGACAACCGCAACCGCACCGCGGCCGAGGTCCGCAAGCTCTTCGAGAAGCACGGCGGCAACCTCGGCGCCTCCGGCTGCGTCGCCTACAACTTCACCTCCAAGGGCCAGGTCTTCCTCCCCAAGGCCGACGCCGACGAGGAGGCGGTGATAGAGACCGCTCTCGAAGCCGGCGCCGAGGACATCGTCGACCAGGGCGAGGCGTGGGAGGTGCTCTGCGACCCGGGCGACTTCATCGCCGTGCGCGAGGCGCTGGAGGCCAAGGGCCTGGCGATCGAATCGGCGCAGATCGCGATGATCCCCGGCACGACCGTCGAGGTCCGCGGGCGCGACGCGGAGAAGGTGCTCCACCTGATCGACGCGCTCGAGGATCACGACGACGTGCAGAAGGTGCACGCCAACTTCGACATCTCCGAAGACGAGCTGGCGGCGCTGGACGCGTGAAGCCCGCTGAAGCCCCGCATGCGCAGCGGGGCTCCGCCCGTGTTTCACAACGCTTGCACGGCTTCCCACTTGCCCGAGGCGGCGGCGCGGTAGGCGGCGTCCATAATGGTGACGGCATCGAGGCACGCCGCCAGGTCGTCGGCCAGCTCGCCGGCGTCGACCTCGCCGCGGATCACCGCGATCAGGCGGCGGATACGGTCGGGGCGCGGCTCGGCGGCGTCGACCGGCTGCGGGTCGGCGCCCGGCCCGCCGGCGACCAGGCCCGCGCCGGTGCTCCACACCGCCCGCTCGCTGCCGATCACCTCGAGCCCGCCCACCCCGCCGGTGAAGCACCAGCCGGCCTCGACCCGGCCGATCGCGCCGCTGCTGAACCGCATCTGGATCATCCCGAAGTCGTCGACCTTTTCATAATGGCCCGACACGTTCGCGGTCATGGCCCACACCTGTTCGACTGGGCCCATCAGGTGGCGCAGCAAATGGACGGCGTGCGTGCCCATGTCCATCAGCGCCCCGCCGCCGGCGAGCTCGGGATCGGCGAACCACGCGAGTTCGGGCTTGTCGAACCATCGGCCATAGGCGGCGTGGTGCGCGTTGCGGAAGTGGGCGTGAGTGACCTGGCCCAGGGCCCCGCTCTCGATCAATTGTTTCACGCCGCGGTTGGCGGGGATGAAGGGCTGGAAGTAGCCGCTGATCAGGGGCGTCTGATGGCGCTGGACGAGTTTGGCGATCGCCTTCGCGTCGGCGGCGCTGGTCGCCAGCGGCTTCTCGCACATCACGGGCTTGCCGAGGGGCAACGCCTGTTCCAGCAGCGGCAGGTGGCGGGTGGTTTCGCTGCAGATCACGAAGCCGTCGACCTTCGGGTCCTTGAGCGCCGCCTCCAGGTCTTCGACAAACGGCACGTCGAATTGCTGGGCGTACCCCTGGCCACGGTCGGGCGTGTCGTCCCAGATCACGCAGGCAGCCGCGTCGTCGTGGTCGCGCACCGTCTCCAGAAACGACTTGGTGTGGATGTGAGCGGTGGAAAGAAACGCAAGCTGGGGCATGATCAGGCTCCGGAGGCAATGAGGGAAAAGAGCCGACAGATTAGAACGATTCGCCGTCATCTGCATCACGACGAAGCCCCGGAGCGGTCGTCTCAGGGCCTTCCCGACTGCCGCCGCTCACCGGGCGCGATATCCTGAATGCCCCGACCGTCCGCCCCAGCGCGTTGAAGACCAGGACCCCGCTCCATGATCCGTTTGACCGTTCACTATGCCGGCCGCGTCCAGGGCGTCGGCTTCCGATACAGCACCACCCAGGTCGCCGGCCGCCACCGCGTCGCCGGGTTTGTCCAGAACCTGCCCGACGGGCGCGTCCGGCTGGTGGCCGAGGGCGCCCCCCCCGACGTCCACGCCTTCCTTGACGACGTCCGCGACCGCCTCGCCCGCTACATCACCGACGCCGCCCAAGACCAAACCCCCGCCACCGGCGAGTTCGGCGACCCCGACGACGACGACACGTTCACCGTCCGGTATTGACGCCGCCTGGTGGCGCCTTGCATCTGTATGGACATGAGCCCCCGGCTTTGCCGGGGGGACTCCGTGTCACCGGCCGGCCCCCGGGCAAAGCCCGGGGCTAACGGAAGGCAACAGATGCAAGGCGCCACCAGTCGTTCGGGATGCGCTTCCCGTTGGGGCCGGCGCTAAACCGTTAACACAAATCAAACATATCCCCCGCAGGACCGGCCCGATTGCGTTTAGACTACCGCCCTTGTTGAATGACAAATATCCGTCCAGTTTTCATGTGAATGGGGCCGCCCGCGATGAAACAAACCGAGATCTTGATCGATCACCGTGAAGACGTGGTGGTGGTCACCATCGATGGCGACCTGGACGTGATCGGGGCCGGCGCCCTGCAACGGGCGATGATGCAGCTTTCCGCCGAGAAGCCCGGGGTGGTGATCGTCGACCTGTCGAAGGTCAGCCTGATCGCTTCGCTGGCGATGGGGGAGATGATGTCCTGCCACCACAGCCTCGAACGCCGCGGCGGCGAGTTGCGGCTGGCGGGCGCGTCGGACCTAGTGAGCGGCGCCCTCGGCCGCGCGAAGCTGCTGGACCAGCTCAAGGCCTACCCCAGCGTCGACGACGCGCTGGCGGCCTGATGCGCTCGCCTGAGCGTTGATGCGGGCGCCTCAACTCATTTCTTAAGAAATCGTGTCCATATCCTCACCAAATATGGACGTGGCGTAGCCATGATTTGATGATGCGCTGTGAATTGGGTGGTTACAGCCAATCTTTTTTACCCTCCTTCCGAGGAAGCATGCCATGGGAAACGGGACGTTCTTTCCGGCACGGGCGATCGTTGCGGGCCTGGCGGGGCTGAGTCTGTGGGCTTCAACCGTTGACGCGAGCGTCGGCTATGAGACCGTCGCCCTGACCGGCGACGCCGCGCCCGGCGCCGATCCGGGCGTCGTGTTCAGCGGTTTCGATGGCCCCACGATCAACGGCAATGGCCAGGTCGTGTTCCGCGCCGCGCTCAGCGGGACGGGGGTGGACGCCGATAACGACACCGGCATCTGGTCGGGAGACGGCGGCTCGCTGGGTCTGGTCGTGCGTGCGAGCGATCCTGTGCCCGATGCCGGTCCGGGCGTCGTCTTCTCCGGCTTCAACGCCCTGATTGCGTTCAACGACGCCGGCCAGGCCGCGTTGAACGGCTTCCTGACCGGCCCCGGCGTGACCGTTGGCGTGAATAACCTCGGCATCTGGGCGGGAGATCAGGGCGGTCTGCGCACCGCCGGCCGGGCCGGCGACGCGGCGCCGGGCGCCGATCCGGGCGTCGTGCTTGGCCCCTCCATCACATTTCCCATCCTGAACAACGCCGGCCAGGCCGCGTTCCGAACCGATCTTGTCGGCCCGGGGGTGAACGCCAGCAATAACCTCGGCATCTGGTCGGAGAGCGGCGGCTCATTGAACCTCGTCGCCCGCACCGGCGACGCCGCCCCCGGCACGGAGCCGGGCACGGTGTTCGGTTCTTTCAACGTACCTGTGATCGATGGCTCAGGGCAGGCCGCCTTTCGGGGTTCTCTAACCGGCACAGGGATCGACGACAGCAACAACATCGGTATCTGGGCGGAGGATGGCGGCTCATTGAACCTCATCGCCCGCACCGGCGACGCCGCGCCAGGCACGGAGCCGGGCACAGTGTTCACCCGCTTGGACCTGGGCTCGCCAGCGGTCAATCGTGCGGGCCATATCGCCTTCAGCGGCTCCCTCTCTTCGCCGCTTAACACGCAGGGCATCTGGTCCAACCGTAGCGGCTCACTGGACCTCATCGTCCGGGCGGGCGACGCCGCGTCGGACGCGGGCCCCGGCGTGGTGTTCAGTTCTATTTCCAGCGCCTTCATCGCGGTCAATGCGACCGGGCAGGTCGCGTTCGGCGCCTTTCTCTCCGGCACGGGGGTCACCAACGACACCAACTACAGCCTCTGGGCGGAAAACAACGGCGTACTGAACCTCATCGCCCGCGAAGGCGACGCCGCGCCCGGAACGGGGCTTGGGGTGGTGTTCAGCGACCTCGGCAGCGCGGGGCACCCCCTGTTCAACGACGCCGGCCAGGCCGCGTTCAGCGGGACCCTCACCGGCACGGGCGTGGACGACAGCAACGACTTCGGCATCTGGGCGACCGACCTCGACGGCGTCCTCACCCTCATCGTCCGCGAAGGCGACCTGTTCGACGTCAACGACGACCCGCTGATCGAAGAATTCAGGACGATCGACACCATCGAATTTCTAGACTTCGGCAACGGCTCGGGCGGCGAAGACGGCAAGTGGGCGACGTTCAATGACGCCGGCCAACTCGCGTTTAAGCTCAACTTCACCGACGGCAGCGAGGGGATCTTCGTCGCCACGATCCCCGAGCCGGGTGCCCTGGTCATGCTGGCGCTCGGCGGATCGTTGATCGCCTTGCGCCGGCGATGCGCGGCGTAACCGGAAGCCGTCAAGAGCCCAAGTGCAGTTCGTGCAACACCGTGTATCGCGCCCCTTGAGGCGATAGCTCCGATCGGTACAGACACGCCGTGTCCGCCCGCGTTTCGCCCAGCGGCGCCCCGGCGTATTGGGCGAGGATGCTCTGCAACGCCCCCCCGGCCTGCCGGGGACGCCGCGGGTCGCGCAGCCGCGCCAGCGTCAGGTGCGGCGCAAACGCCCGACGCTCCATCGCAAACCCCGCTCCGCGTAACGCTTCGCGCACCCGCTCGGCCAGCCCCGTCAGCGCCGCCGTCCCCGCGTCCTCTTCCGCCGCCGGCAGCCCCGCCCACACCACCCGCGCCCGGGCCGGGTCGGGGAACACCCCCAGCCCGCGCCAGCGGAGCGTGAACGCCGCCGCGTCATGTCCCGCCTCGTCCAGACACCGGCCCGCTTCCTCCGCCCGCGACGCGTCCACATCGCCGAGAAACGCCAACGTCACGTGCCGCTGCGCCGGCTCGATCACCCGCGCCCCCGCTACACGATGCGCCACCTCCCACGCCGCCCGGGCCAGCCCGTCCGTCTCCCCCACCGGCGCTCCCACAAACAACCGGACCATGACATTATCCTGAAGAAACCGCAGGAACCGCAGGAACCGACGGGGCGGGTGGGTTTGCCGGTTTCTGCGGTTCCTGGTTTTCCTGCGGTTCTTTCTTCAAAACGCCACCGCCTGCCCGTCCTTGCGCGACTCCGATCCGCCCACGTAATGCCCCGCGTCGCGCCAGATCAGTTGCGCCCCGCCGAACGCGCCGGGGGGCATGACCTCGAGGCGGTGCCCCATCGCGCGCAGCCGGTCGCCGATCCGCGCGTCCAGCGCCGCTTCGACGCCCACCCGGTTGCCGGGCAGGACCCGCCAGCGCGGCCCATCGATCGCCGCCTGCGGGTTCTGCCCGTCCACGAGCATCCGCGTGAGCACCTGCACATGGCCCTGCGTCTGAAACGGCCCGCCCATCACCCCGAACGCCATCTGCGGCCGGCCGCCGCGCATCAGGAACCCCGGGATGATCGTGTGGAACGGGAGCTTGCCCGGCCCCACCGCGTTGGGGTGATCCGGGTCGGTCACGAACCCCCGCGCCCGCGACTGCAGGCTGACGCCCGTGCCCGGGACCACCACGCCCGAGCCGAAGCCGGTGAAGTTGGACTGGATGAACGAGACCATCATGCCCGACGCGTCGGCCGTCGCGAGGTACACCGTGCCGCCCCCGTCGCGCAGCGTGTCGTCGGGGTCCGATGCGCGCTGCGGATCGATCGTGTCCGCAAGCTCGGCCAGCCGTTGCTCGTCGAGCAGCCAGTCGGTGGTCACCGTCATGAAATCGGGGTCAGCTACATGGCGGTAGGCGTCCATCAACGCCAGCTTCATCGCCTCGATCTGTAGGTGTACGCTCTCGGCGGAATCGATCGGGTGATCGGCCAGGGGCAGGGAGCGGAGGATGCCCAACGCCATCAACGCGCCGACGCCTTGCCCGTTGGGCGGGATCTCATGGACGTCGCAGCCGGCGAACGCCGTTTGGATCGTGTCACACCAGAACCCGCGGTGCTCCGCCAGGTCGTCGAGCGTGATCGCGCCGCTTTGCTGGGCCGCGGCCCGGGCGATGCGCTCGGCGAGCTCGCCGCGGTATAGAGTTTCGCCCTCGGTGCGGGCGATCGCCTCCAGCGAGCGGGCCAGATTATCCGAGGCGAACCGCTCGCCCGCGCCCGGCGCCCCGCCGCCGGGCAGGTACATCTCCGCGAACCCGGGCTGGCGCGTCTTCGTCTGCGGCGCCGATTGCCACTGCGCCGCGATGACCGGCGACACCGGGAAGCCGTGCCGCGCATAGCGGACCGCCGGCCCCAGCACGTCCGCGAACGCCAACCGCCCGAAGCGCCGGTGCACTTGAGCCCACGCGTCCACCGCCCCCGGCACGGTCACCGCGTCCCAACCGTCCTCCGGCATCTGCGCCCGCCCCGCAAACCTGGCCGGGTCCAGCCCCTTGGGCGAGCGTCCCGACCCGTTGAACGCGTGCAGCGACGAGCCGTCCCACAGGATGCAGAACGCGTCGCTCCCCAGCCCGCACCCCGTGGGCTCGACCACGGTCAGCACCGCCGCCGCCGCCACCGCCGCGTCCACCGCGTTGCCCCCGCGCTCAAGCATCCGCAGCGCCGCGCTGCTCGCCAGCGGCTGCGACGTCGCCGCCATGTTCTCCCCGAACACCGGCGTGCGGTGCGAGGGGTAGGGGTAGCTGTCGGGGTGGTCGTGGCGCATGCGCGCTCCGCTTTGGAATACCCGGTCATCGGCCCAGTTAGCCCCGGGCTCGGCCCGGGGGGTAATCGGTCAAACCGTTGTAAAAAATACCCCGGGCAGAGCCCGGGGCTAACGATCGATCAAGCGCCTACTCCCACTCGATCGTCGCGGGGGGCTTGCTGGAGATGTCGTAGACCACGCGGTTGACGCCGCGGACCTCGTTGATGATGCGGTTGCTGATCTTCGCCAGCACGTCGTAGGGGATCCGGGCCCAGTCGGCGGTCATGAAGTCCTGCGTCTCCACCGCACGGACCGCGACCACCTGCTCGTGCGTCCGGCCGTCGCCCATCACGCCCACCGCTTTCACCGGCAGCAGCACCGCGAACACCTGGCTCGTCTTGCGGTACAAATTCTCGGCCACGATCTCTTCGAGCACGATCTCATCACAGTCGCGCAGCAGGTCGAGCTGGGCGCGGTTGACCTCGCCGAGCACGCGCACCGCCAGGCCCGGGCCGGGGAAGGGGTGGCGCCAGACGATCGACTCGGGCAGGCCCAGGACCTCGCCGAGCTTGCGGACCTCGTCCTTGAAGAGGTTGCGCAGGGGCTCGATCAGCTCGAAGCCGAGCTCTTCGGGCAGGCCGCCGACGTTGTGGTGGAGCTTGATGTTGGCGGCGGCGCCGGAGTAGCCCTGGCCGGACTCGATGACGTCGGGGTAGAGCGTGCCCTGGGCGAGGAAGCGGGCGTCGGGGATGTCGGCCGAGGCGTGCTTGAACACCTGGATGAACCGGTGGCCGATGCGTCGGCGTTTTTCCTGCGGGTCGGTCACGCCGGCGAGGTCGTTGAGGAAGTCGGCCTCGGCATCGATGACGCGCAGGTCGATGTCGAAGTGGCCTCGGAAGGTCTGCTCGACCAGGTCGCGCTCGGCCTTGCGCAGCAGGCCGTTGTCGACGAAGATGCAGGTGAGCTGCTGGCCGATGGCCCGAGCGAGCATGGCGGCGACGACGGAGGAGTCGACCCCGCCCGACAGGCCGCAGATGACCCGGCTGCCGCCCACCGTGTCGCGGAGGCGGGCGGCCTCGGCGTCGAGGAAGTCGGCCATGCGCCACGTGCCGGTGCAGCCACAGGCGGTGAAGAGGAAGTTGCTGAGCAGGTCGCGGCCGTGAGGCGTGTGGGTCACCTCGGGGTGGAACTGCACGCCGAAGAAGGGGTGGCGTTTGTGCCGGACGGCGGCGAACGGGCAGGTGTCGGTCTGCGCCAGCGGCTCGAAGTCGTCCGACAGCCCGGTCACCTGGTCGCCGTGGCTCATCCACACGCTGGTCTGGGAGGGCAGGCCCTTGAACAGGTCGGCGCGGTCGTTGATCCGCAGGTGGGCCCGGCCGTACTCGCGGGCCTGGGCGTGGCTGACGTCGGCGCCCAGCAGCTTGGCGCCGATCTGCATGCCGTAGCAGATCCCCAGCACCGGCACGCCCAGTTCAAACAACCGCTCGTCGATCGTCGGCGCCCCATGCTCGTACACGCTCGACGGCCCGCCCGAGAGGATCACGCCCTTGGGGTTGATCGCCTGGAGTTGTTCGAGGCTGATGTCGGGGCCGACCAGGAACGCGTACACCCCCGCCTCGCGCACCCGCCGGGCGATGAGCTGGACGTACTGCGACCCGAAATCGACGATCGGCACCACCTGCCCGCGCGCCGCCGCCGGGATGTCGGCCAGGGCCGCGTCGATCGGGTTCACGTCCGCCTGCGTCATGGGGCTCACCTCGGGGGAAACCGCAGATGATACCGCATTAAGGCGTGGGGGAAATGAAACCACAGATGAACGCGGATAGACGCAGACAGGCATGTTTCTTATCTGTGTTCATCCGCGTTCATCTGCGGCTCCAAACCCCTGTAAAATCTAGACATGATCCTTCCCGTCGTCTTTGCCGCGTTGACGCTGGGCGCTCCGCCGTTGACGGAGGTGCAGCAGGTGCAGTTGGGCGCGGTGTATGACGACTCGCCGCGCCTGGACGGGCCCGGGCTTTATGCGCTGCTGGGCAACGCGATGGGGTGGGACAAGGACGACTGGGACGGCGCGGCGACGCCGAGTTGGGTATCGCTGGCGGCGGACCCGGGCGCCTCCCGCGGGGAGGTGTTTTTGATCGAGGGCGAGTTCCTGCGCAAGCGACGGATCGATCTGGTGCGGCCCGGGCCGTGGGGCGAGGCGTTGACCGAGTGGGCGGTCCAGGTCGGGCCGGGGGACGAAGATTTCGCGGTGGTGTATTTCATCGATCCGCAGGAGACGATGACGCGGCCGGCACGGGGCACGAAGGTCCAGATCGCGGCGCGGTTTTACAAACTGTGGCACACGCTGGACATGGAGAACCGGCCGCGGCGGTATCTGACGTTTGTCGGCCGGCCGGTGCGGATCGTGGCCGAGGGCGGGGTGTGGATGCGTCCGTTGCTGATCGGCGCAGCGCTGGCGGGCGCGGCGGCGTTGTTTTTCCTGCTGCGGCGGCTGACGCGCCGGGGCGCGGCGCCCAGCCCGCTCGAACGGCAGCGCCGGCGGATCGAGCGCCGCGACGCCGCGGCTGAGGATGAAGACGAAGACGGTTCGCCAGAGCCGGACGACGACCTGCCCCACGACCCGGCCGAGGCGTTGAAAGAGATGCAGCGCCGCCATGACGCGTGAGGGAAAGCGGAGGCGGCGATCCCTCGTCTTCTTTGTGTTAGAGCGAGCCCACTTGACGTATCACTTCCCGCTCATGGAGCTGCGGTGGTTGACTTAGCCGGGCCGCTACGCGGCCCCGGACCAGGCGGGCGTAGCCCGCCGGCTAAGAGGGGAAAGCGATCGGCTCAAAAATGATCTGCTCTAGTCGCTCAGGACCGCGGCGCTGTCGATCCACCGCCGCCACTGCTTGACCTGCTCGGCCCGCGTCGGTTCGTCGGCGAACGGGTCGAACGCCAGCCCCGCGCCGGTCGAGGCCTTGAGCACGTCGCTCCCCGCGGCCCGGATCGCCAACTCCTCCCGCTCCAGGCACGCCGCCAGCCCCGGCCAGGCCTTGGCGCCCGCGGCGACCAACGCCTGCTTCGTCTCCGCCCGGCCCAGCCGCTGGGACCGGCTCAGGCCCTCCACCACCTTCACCACCGTGGCGTCGGCCTCGGGGCCCGGCTCCATCGTCTCCAGCTCGCGCCGCGTCGCCGTCAGGGTCAGCAGCGCGTCCTGAAACACGCCCGGCGCCAACGCCTTGCCCGCCGACTCGTCCAGCCATTGCTTCAGGTCGGTCGGCGTGAGGTAGCCGTTACGCTGGTCCAGCAGCTCGCCCCGCGCGTTGATCATGTAGAACGACGGCAGGCCGAACGCACCGAAGATCGCCGCGACCTGCGGCTCCTCATCGACGTCGACCTTGGCGAACACGAACGGCTCGGCGGCGCGGATCACGTCGGGATCGACAAAAGCGCTCGTCTCCAGCTTGCGGCACCACCCGCACCAGTCGGCGGTGAAATAGATGACCGTGACTTTGCCTTCGGCCATGCCGCGGGCGAGGACGGTTTCGAACTCGCCCATCGGGATCGAGCGCGGCTGGGGATCGGCGGGCGGCTGGTCCTGCTCCTGCGCCGAAGCGGCGAGGGCCAGGCCAAGGGTCAGGACAGCGAGGGTGAGCCAGCGGGCCATGTCAGTGGGTCAGCGCATAGGCGAGGATGTTGACGTTGAGGCGTTTGGCCTCCTTGACCTCGTTGCCGCCGCAGCAACAGCAGTTGGGCCCGGCGTTCTCGGTGTCGTTGAGGCCGTCGGGCGAGAAGATCAGCACGACGCGCCCGTCGATCTCGAGGCCTTCGAGGTGGGGCAGCTGCTCCATGCCGCGTTTCTTGTACTTGCTGGTGGTGATGTCGTAGACGCTGTGGAAGATGGGGTGGTCGGCTTCGAGCTTGACCATGGGGTTGTCGGGGAAGATCGTGCCGATCTCGCCGCGGAGGCTGGCGACCCACTTCTTGTCGCTGCAACTGGCGGACGCGACGATGAACCCGCCGCGTTCGAGGTAGCGGCGCATGTTGTCGCGCTGGGCGGCGGTGAGCACGAACGAGCCGCTGCCGGTCATCACGGCGAACGGGTGCTCGTACATCTCGGCCGAGTCGAGGCGGACCGGGCTGAAGCGCGGCTTGGTGTTGATGTGGGTGTCTTTCTTGATCTGCGCCAGGAACTGGTCGGCGAAGCACTCGCTGGTCTTGTTGTTGGCGTAGACCAGGTTCGCCGCCTGGATAAAGCTGCCTTCGTCTTCCGCGGCGGGGTCTTCCGCGACGGCGGGATGCAGCAGCAGGGCGAGGACGGCGAGGAACGCGGTCAAGGCTGGAATCTGTTTCATGAAGGTGCTCCCGGTTTGCCTCTATTCTAGACGACGGCCGTCCTGATCGGAACCGCGGAGATGGTCTTCTTCGGCCAGGCGTTTGAAATATGCCTCGGCGAGCTCGCGGTAGGGCTGGGGGACGTCAATCAGCACGGCGACGTCGCCCCCGCGGGCGGTGACGCTGTCGGGGGTGAGCGACTCGGCGTCATCGCCGGTGAGGCCGTGTTCGGTCCCCGCGCGGCCCTGGCCGTGGCCATGACCGCGGTGGGCGTGCCGATCGCTCTCGCCCGAGCCCAGCCGGGAGGGGCCGATGACCGTCAGCCGGGTCTGCGAGCCGGCGTACCCGCCGCCCCGCCCGCCTGGCTTGTTGCCCAGGCCGGGGATGTTGCGGGACTGGGCCATCTGGTCCATGGCGTTGCGCAGCGCGTAACGGGGCAGGCTCAGGCAGCCATCGAGCTCCTGCTGGGCCTGGCCGCTCATCCCCTGGCAGTCGCTGAGCAGGGCGTCGAGCTTGTCGGCGGCCAGCTGCGCGAGGCGCGCCGCCTCGGCGCCGTTGCCGGCGCGGCCGCCCTCGGCGGCGCCGCGCATGTCGTCGTTGATCTGGTTCGAGCGGATCGCCTCGCACAACGCGGTCGCGCTGCTGCACATCGTGGGCAGCAACTCCTGCGCCGCCTCCGCGGCCGACTCCAGCCCCGCCGTCGCGTCGGCCAGCTCCCGCTCCAGCGCCGCCTGCTCCTCGGCCAGCTGCTTCATCCGCTGGCGCTGGGCGGCCGTCGGCTCCTTCACGTCGCGCAGCGCCGCCATGCGCTGCGCCAGCTCCTGCTGGCCGTCGATCACCCCGCGGACCCGCTCCGCCTGGGCCAGGATGTCGTCCGCCAGCTGCAGCCGCTGCAGGTCCTCCTGCGTCTCCTGACGCTCCTGCTCGAAGGCTTCGTCGAACGGGCGGTCGTTCTCCTTGAACCGTTGCAGCAGCTTCTGCATCCGCTGCTGCTGCGCGGGCGACGCCGGCCCCCGACGCATCTGCGAGAGCTGGTTCTGCAGCCCCAACGCGTCGGCGCCCTGGCCCTGCAACTCCGTGCCGACCCGTTCGAGCAAGTCCTTGTAAGGGTTCTCGAACTCGTACAGCGTCGGCTCCTCGGTGCGCTTGCGCATCTCTTCAAATAGCTCGAACGCCTCCTCGGCGTACGCGCTGAGGTCCTGTTCGAGCTGCTCCATCTGTTCGCGTTGCTCGGCCGACGGCTGGTCGGTCTGTTCGAGCTGCTTCTGCAGTTCCTGGAGCTGTTCGAGCAGTTGCTCCCGCTTGGCTTTCAACTCGTCGAGCCGCTGCTGGTACTCGGCCCACTCCGCGTTGAGGTCATCAATCCGGTAACGGGTCCGCTGGAACTCGAGGTACTCCTCCATGGAGATGACCTCGATGGAGTGAACCGGCGTCTCGGCGAGGTTGGCGACAGGGGGCTTGTTGTCGCGGGCGACGGCGAAGTACGTGATCAGGTCACCCGCCTTGGCCCCGAGCGCGGCGAGGTCGAACGCGTCGGAGGCGGTGACGTAGTTGGGCCCGGTCGCGGCGGTCTTCAGCTCGACGCCGGTCGAGCCCCAGCCGTTGACCGCGCGCTGCAGCATGACCTGCCCGACGCCGATGTCGTCACTGGCGGCCACGGCCACGTCGAGCTTCCAGCCCTCGGGCACGACGACGCGGCGCGCCGGGGTCTCGATGCTGACCCGCGGAGCGTAGTCGGGCACGGCGTGGAGCGGGCCGGTGATCGGTTCGGCGCCCGGCGTGCCGTCGGCGCCGACGAGCTCGATCGCATATGTCCCGACAAACGGCATGTCGAACCGGCCGGCCGCGGTGTGCGGCCGCGAGGGGTCGGGCTCGAGCGGGATTTCCAACTCGCTCAGCGTCTCGTCCTCCGGCGTAAGCCGCAGGGTCGAGACGCCCAGCGGGACGTTGCTCTCGACGGTGAGCGAGACGGTCGTGCCCTCGAGGGCGCGCAGGCCGGTGAGGTTGAGCGGCTCTTTCGTGGACTTCCAGCCGGTGTAGGCGGGGTAGAAGAACGCGGCCGAGGCGCGTTCGAGCAGGGGCGTGGGCTTGACCGTGAAGTCGTGATAGGCGCTGCGGCCCTCGGGCGTATCGATGAAGAACCGCCGGCTGCGGTCGGGGCGTTCGATCTTGAGTTGGTAATGGACCGCGTCGTCGTCGTCGACGGCCCGGCGAAGCATGGGCAGGTGCTGGCGGACGCCGTCGTCGTCCACGAACACGAGGGTGGACCGCGGCGGGAGCGTCGGCCCGGTCAGGCGCACGCGGATCGACGCCGGCCGGCCGACCAGCGCAGGCGCCGGCTCGACCGTGACTTCAAACTGCACCAGCGTGTACGGCGGGTGGTCCGCCAGCGGCGCGAACATCCGCGGCAGGACCGCGTGGAACACCCGCGGCATCAACACGTACGCGATCGCCAGCACCAGCGCCGCGCCCAGCGCCCACCGCAGCGCGCGCCACGCCGGGCCGTGGTCGACCGCCTCGTGCGGCTCGATCGCCTCGGCCAGCTCGTTGCCCATCGTCACCGCGTGCTCGCGCAACGCCGGGCTCGCGGACGCGTCGGCCGTCGCCGACAGCTGCACCGCGTTGATCAGCGGGCTGCCGCGCAGGTTCATCCGCCGCTGCACCGCCACCGCCGTGCGCGCCGGCCGGAACCGCCGGCTGACGATGAACAGGGTCAGCCCCATCAGCGCCGTCGCCGCCAGGCCCACGAACAACCCGTCCAGCACGATCAGCGCCCACGCGTGCAGCCCCAGGGCCGCGTCGACCAGGACGGCCGCGAGGAACGCCGCCGCGCCGATCGCCGCCGCCCACAGCCCGCGCCGCACCGCGTCCACGCCGACCGACCGCCGATGCGCCGCCCGCAACAACCGCTCCACCGCTTCGTTCCTGCCCATCACAGCAGCCCGCCTTTCTTCCGCAGCAGCCACTCCGCGCCCGCCCAGAGCAACAGACATGCTAACACCCAGCCCCGGTCCCAGATATAGGTCGGTTGAGGAGGCACGACCCGCGCCGCCTGCTCCCGCGCGAGCAGGTCCGCCAGCTCGCCGGGCCGAAACGGGTCGAGCACCACCCCGCCCGTCTCTTCCGCGAGGAACCGCATCGCGCCCGGGTCCGCCGCCGAGTGCAGCATCTCCCGGTTGATGTCGTACACATTGAACCGCGCTTCGACCACCTTCGGCTCGCCGCCGTCGTCTGCGTTCGGCGCCGCGATGCTCGCCACGTACACCCCCGCCTCGTCGGGCTTGAACTCCGCCCGCTGCCGCATCGTGCCCCCGCCCACGCTCCGCAGCGCCGGGTTCGCGACGTTGCCCCCCGGCGTCGTGACCGTCAGCGGCGCCCGGTCCTCGGCGCCCGGCAGCAGCCGACGCACCACCTCGATGTTGATCGTGTCGCCCACCTGCACGTTCTGCCGCGATAGCCGCAGCGTCACCTCCTGGCCCGGCGCGAACTCCCCGCCCATCGCCGCCCACCGCACAAGGTTCGACCAGAACCGGTCGAACACCCCGGTGAACTTCGCCTCCTCGTCCGCCGCCAGGCTCCACTTCCACAGCCCCTCGCCCAGCACCCCGGCGACGATGCCGCGGTCGTATGGCATCGTCACGATCACCGCCTGCCCCCGCCCGACCCCGCCGCCGACCCCCGTCGGCCGGGCCCGCGCCAGCACCCGTGTCAGCGTCTTCTCCCGCGCCACCACCGGCAGCGACCCCAGCGCGGGCAGCTCGCCCACCAGCCGAGCCGCGCCGCCGACCCGGCTCTCACCCACCGCGAACGCCGGGTGCGTCACCCCGTCATTCTCCAACGCCAGCCGCTGGTCCCGCAGCACCCCCCGCCCCCACACCACCGGCTCGATCACCTCCAGCGCCCGGCCCGCCCGCATCCCCGCCGGCGTCGACGCGTCGTACGCCCGGCCCCGCGAAAACACCACCCGCCCCCCGTACTCGCCCACGTACCGCGGCAACTGCTCCAGCACCGACACGTCCAGCAACTGCTCCACCCCCTTGCCCAGCACGATCACGTCGTACCGGCACAAGTCCTCCAGCGACTCGGGAAACACCGCCTCCGACGGCTCGATCCGAGTCACCACCTTCTGCCGACGCGTCGGCGTGATCTGCGTGAACTGCACCAGCTCGATCCGGTCGTCCTTCCGTAACGTCTGCGCCAGGTACTTCGTGTCCCAGTACGGCTCACCCTCCAGGATCAACACCTTGAACCGCTCGGCCGTCACGTCCATGAACACCGATTGGTGGTTGTTGCGCTGCTCGGACTCGCCCGGCAACGCGTCGACGCTGAGCTGATACTCGTACCGGCCCACCGCGTCCTCGCGGATCGGGATGTCCAGCGTCACCGACGACTGGCCGTTGAAGACGACCGGGAAGGTCTGGGTCTCTTCGCCGCGCTTCATGCGGACCGTGGTCTGCTCCCGCCCGGCGCCGGACTGCATGACGCGCACCGCGATCCGGCCCGACTCGCCCTTGAGCAGGTACTCCTGCATCGGCGTCGCGGCGAGGGCCACGTCCTGCTGCAGGTCCGGCCCGCCCAGCGTCACCGTGTGCACCGCCGCCCCGCGCGCCCGCGCCAGCTCCGCCGCCGCCGCGAATGGCGCCGAAGCCGTGTCGTGGCCGTCGCTGATCACCACCACCGTCAGGCCGTCCTGGTCTTCATCCAGCTCGTTGACCACCTGCCGCACGCTGTCGGCGAGGTTGGACACCCGCGCCTCGGCGCTGAGCGCCTCGACCGTGGTCGACCGGGCCGACTCGCCCAGCGCCACGAACGCCAGGTCGTGGGTCCGCGCCAGCGCTTCGAGCCGCTCGGGGTTGAGCCATTGCTGCAGGGCGAAATCGAGGCGCGTCGCGCCGTTCACGTCGTCGCGCGCCATCGAGCCGGAGTTGTCCACCGCGATCGTCAGCGTCGGCCGGGTGGGCGCGGTCGACGACTCGGGCATCACGCTCGGCCCCATCAGCAGCACCGTGATCACCGCGACCAGCGCCAGGCGCATCAACAGCAGCGGCAGCGCGATCACCGGGTGGGCCCGCATCGTGCGCACGTACGCGAACACCGCGATCGCCCCCAGCACGACCCCCGCCGCCGCCACGGCTTCGATCGGCTCGAAGAACGGCCGCCACAGGATGTCCGCCGCGACCGTCACGTCATCGTCTCCAATACCCCAACAGCGCCATCTCCACCGCCAGCAACCCCATCGCCGCCAGCAGCAGGTAGCCCCACACCGGCTTGCCGCGCAGGGCCAGCACCTCGTCGTCGGCCTCGAGCGCGTACACCGCGACCTCGGCGCCCTGCCGGGTCAGGCGCTCGGCCAGCACCGCCGCGTCGACGCGGCGCAGGTCGCTCTCGCGCGGATCGGGGTCGACCGCCGCCCGGCCGAGCACCGCGCCGTCCTGGGTCGCGGCGTACACCCCCGGCATGGCGGCGCGGGGCAGGTATACGTCCAGCCCGTCGGGCCGGGCGTTGTAGCTGGCGTCGGCGACCGGGGTGTCGGTCGGGTCGAGCACCGCCGGCGCCGGGCCGTCGCGGCTCACCGCCGCGTGGCTCGAAAACGTCAGCGGCCGGCCGACGATCGGCCGGTCCCGCTCCGTGTGCGACGGCGCCAGCCCCTCGGCCAGCGCGTGGACCAGCGCGACGAAGGCGCCCCGCTTGCCCAGGTCGCCCGCGTCCGACGCCGGGCTGAAATTGACGACCGCCAGCCGCCCCGCCCCGACATCGAGATACCCCACCGCCGGCGACCCGTCGGCGAACCGCAGCAGCACCCGCGTCCCCGGGTCCGGCTCGGCCGCCCGCCACACCCGCGCAAACCCGATATCACTCAGCGCCAGCCGGCTTCGCTCATCGAACGCCCGCACGATCGGCGAGGCCCGGTCCATCTCCCCCAGCCGGATCGGCCCGTCGGATTGCATCCCGGTCAACAGCCACGGCGCCCCGCGCCCTTCGCCCAGCGCGTTGAGCTGCATCAGCGCGGCGTCCGCCGGGCTGTCGCCGGTGAACGCGACCGCCACGCCGCCCTGGTCGACGTACTCGTGCAGCCGTTGGAGCGCTTCGTCCGAGAGAGCGCCTACGTCGCTGACGAACACCACCCGCGCCTGGCCGATCGGGTCGTTGCCGGTGAGTTGCGTCACGTCGTATCGGTCGGCCTCGCCGTTGTGCGGCGCCAGCGCGCGGTGGAGGAAATAGCTGGTCGAGCCGACGGCGTCGGGCCCGTCGTCGCCGAGCACCGCGATCGGGACGCGGCGGACCGCGCGGGCGATCAGGTGGATGGCGTTGTCGCTGAGCAGGGCGTCGTCGCCGACCTCGAACCGGACGACGTGCGAGCCGGGCTCGAGCCGGGCGTCGAACGACACCTCACGCGGCTGGCGCGCTTCGAGGGTGACGGTCTTCGTATCCAGCGGCTGGCCGTCGAGCGTCGCGGTGATGTCCGCCGTGCGCGCCTGCGTGCCGTGGTGGGTCACGGTGACGCGGAGCTGGACCGGCTGACCCGCGACGGGGTCGGCCGGGTCGAGGGTCGGCCGGGACAGGGCGACGTTGCCCGGCTCGGGCCCGTCGAGCGGGACGATCGTGACGCGGGTGTTCTGCGGCAGCGGCTGGGCGAGGGCGTCGTCCCAGTTAGCGGCCTGCAGGTCGGAGAGGATCACGAGCTTGCCGGGGCGGTCGGCCCGGGCGAGCAGGCGGGCCGCCTCGGCGAGCGCGGCGGCGAGGTCGGCGCGGAAGGGCGTGGGCGTGACCCGCTCCAGTTCGCTGCGCACCGCCGGCAGGTTGCTGGTCATCTGCGGGAACACGACCTGGGGCCGGTCGGCCGCGATGATGAGGTTGACCTGGTCGGCGCCGCTGACCAGCTCGTCGAGCGCCCGGGCGCCTGCGGAGCGGATCAGCTCGTCCGCCGCGACGCCGTCGATGCGCTGGGCGGTCGAGGCGCTGGCGTCGACGAGCATCACGACCGCGGCCCCGCCGCCGGCGGTCACCGCGTGCAGCGGGTCGCTCACCCACAGCGGCCGGGCGAAGGTGAACACGATCAGCCCCACCGCCAGCACCCGCAGCACCAGCAGCAGCCACCGCCGCAGCTTGAACAGCTGCGCCTGGCTGGCCGACGACGCCTTGAGCAGCGCGATCGTCGGGAACACCAGCGTCCGCCGCGCCCGCCGGTTGAGCAGGTGCGCCAGCACCGGCAGCGACGCCAGCACCAGCCCCGCGAGCATCACGGGGGCCAGGAGCGAGATGGCGGCAAGCGTGTACGGCATCGGGCGGAAACTCAATCAGGCTTACTGCATGGCGGCGCGGGTGATGAGGTAGCCCTCCAGGGCCTGGTGGTAGGGCGTGGCGGTGGACACGGTGTTGTAGTCGATGCGGCGGCTGCGCAGCTCGCGGGCCCAGCGTTGCTGCGACGCGCGCAGCGCCTGGTGGTACGGGTCGCGCACGTCGTCGACGTTGAGCCGCAGCCGGTGGCCGGACTCGCTGTCGACGAAGATGGCTTCGTTAAGCTCGCGGGGCAGGGCCAGCTCGTCGGCGTGGAGAACCTGGAACACGATCGCTTCGCTGCCGCGGTGGGTGAAGTGCGACAGGGCGTCGATGATGGCGGGCGGGTCTTCGAGCAGGTCGGAGAAGACGACGAGCAGGCTCCGGCCGCGGGTGCGGGGGGTGAGGTCGTGGATGGCCCGGGCCAGCTCCGCCTCACCGCGCGGCTCGACGTCCTCCATCGCGGTCAGCAGCTTCTGGAGGTGCGGGTACGCGCCCGCGGGACGGAGGTGGTCGGCCAGGCCGGACCGGGCGAACGCGATGCCCGCCTTGTCCTGCTGCTTGATCGTGAGGAACGCGATCGACGCGGCGCAGAGGCAGGCCTGATCGTACTTGGAGGGGTGGGTGTAGACCAGGTCGTCGCCGGATCGGGCGGCCTTGTCGTTGACGAGGGTCAGGGCGTTGAGCCACGACCGCGCGAGGCCGGCCGGCCGGCGGGCGTGGAGGCCGCGGTAAGCCATGGAGGCCGAGGCGTCGACCAGGAGCTGGACGGTCATGTCCGTCTGGTGCTCGAAGAGCTTGAGGAAGAGCTTGTCGGACCGGCCGTAGACCTTCCAGTCCAGGTCGTTGGGCGGGTCGCCGGGGGAGTACTCGCGGTAGTCGTTGAACTCGACCGAGTGGCCGCGTTGGGGCGAGGCGTGCCGGCCGGCGTAGAGCCCCTCGACCCGCCCGCGCGGCGCGAACACCAGGTTGCGCAGCCGGGCGAGGTCGGCGACGCGGAGGTAGCGGCGGGCGGTGGAGGCGGATGGCGGCATGTGAGTCGGCGCTAGGGGTTAGGCGCTAGGGCCTGGGAAGACAGATAGCCGGGCCGCTACGCGGCCCTGGTCCGTCTGTTCCAATGGGCTTCATCGTTCATCATTCGGTCACGACGCATACTGAGGTTCGCTGATCTCGTTGATGATCCGGGCGACGATCGCGCCGGCGTCGAGCCCGTCGCTCGCCGCCTGGTAGTTGGGCAGGACGCGGTGACGCAGCACGTAGGGCGCGACTTGGCGGACGTGCTCGGCGGTGACGGCCGGCTGGCCGTCGAGGACCGCCAGGGCCTTGCCCGCGAGGATCATGTGCTGGCCCGCGCGGGGCCCGGCGCCCCACTCGACGTATTGCTTGGCCAGGTCGCTGGCCGCCTCGTTGCCCGGCCGCGTGGCGCGGGCGATGGCGACCGCGTAGCTCACCACGTGCCGGCTCACCGGGACCCGCTTCACCAGCGACTGGAACGCGATCAACTGCTCCTTGCTGAACACCGGCTGCAGGTTGATCTCCCGCGGCGCGGTGGTCGCCAGCACGATGTCCTCCTCGTCGCTGACCGGCGGGTAGTCGATCCACAGGCTGAACATGAACCGGTCGAGCTGGGCCTCGGGCAGCGGGTAGGTGCCTTCCTGCTCGATCGGGTTCTGCGTGGCGACCACGATGAACGGCCGGTCGAGCACGTGCTGCTTGCCCATGCTGGTGACGGTCCGCTCCTGCATGGCTTCGAGCAGGGCGGACTGGGTCTTGGGCGGGGTGCGGTTGATCTCGTCGGCGAGGATGATGTTGGCGAAGACCGGGCCGGGGACGAACCGCATGCGGCGTTGGCCGTGCTGGTCTTCCTGGAGCAGCTCCATGCCGATGATGTCGGCGGGCATCATGTCGGGGGTGAACTGGATGCGATGGAAGGACCAGCCCAGGACGTCGGCGAGGGTGCGCACGAGCAGGGTCTTGGCCAGGCCCGGCACGCCGATGATCAGGGCGTGGCCCTCGGCGAAGATGGCGCCGAGCAGGGCCCGGACGATCTCGTGCTGGCCGACGATGACTTTGCCGATCTCGCCGGTGAGCCGCTGGTAGCCGTCGGCTGCTTGCTTGAGCAGGGCCAGATCGTCGGGCTGAAGGTCGTTGGACATGGGTTGAGGCCTCGGAAATTCAGGGGAGAACTCGACTATAACCCTTGACGTTTCTTACCGGCAAGAGTTTCACGGGTGGGATTCGCGGGATTGGGGTTTTTCGGTGAATAACGCGTCGATCTGCGTGAAATCATCGGTTTTGCCCTCGATCGCCGGGGCGCCGGGGGCCATGATCACCGGCAGGACCGGCTCGCCCACCGCGTGCCAGGCTTGCGTGCCGGAGGCGACCAGGGCGTTGATCCGCGGGTCCAGCAGGGCCTCCTGCAGCCGGTCGGCGTCGACCCGCCGCAGGGCCTCGGCCTCGGCCTCCTCCTTGGTCCGCACCCGGTCGGTGTCCCAGAGGAACCGGTCGAACGCCTCCCACTGGTCCGGGGCCGCGTAGTACACCGCCACCGACAGCCACGCCAGATCGCAGCTGTGCGCGAACCGCTGGTGGAACTGCTCCGGCGCGCGGTAAGGATTGCACTGGTGGTTCAGCGGCATGGGCAGGCTCACCTTGGCGAACCGGCCGGGGTGTTCCATGCGGTAGGCGTGCAGCGTCTTGAGCATCGCCCGGCAGTGCGGACAGGCGTAATCGAACAGGATCACCGCCACATCGGGCGCGTCGCGCGGGCCGGCGACGGGGGCGTCGTTGAGGTTGAGCTGCAGTTGCCCGTTGAGCAGGCCCAGAAGCCGGCCACGGTCGTCGGTCAGGTCGTAGTCCTGCCCGGTGGGGATCGCGAGTCGATAGGTCGGCTCGGACGACGCGGCCTGGACGCCCGCCATCGCGGCGATCGCGAGGACGCCGACCGCCGCGGGCGCGATCGACCGGCGGCGGGCGGGCCCGGGCGTCGCGGCGGCGATGAAGCCGACGAGGATCAGGCCCACGATGTGGTCGGCCATGCACCAGGGGCAGACGGCCTGAACGACGAAGAACTGCAGGGCGATGAAATAGACCGCCGCCCCGCCGATCAGGCCGCCGAGCAGGGCGGTCAGCGGCCAGGCGCGGAGGACGAGCGCCCCAAGCAGGACGAGGTAGGTCAGCGTCGCGGCCGCGGAGACGGGGACGCCGAAGACGGCGGACCATTTCGACGCAAGCACCGCGGCGCAGCCCGAGTCGTCCCCGCAGCCGATGGGCCCCTTGTCGGTAAACAGCGAGGCGGCGGTGAGATAGCCGGAGATCAGCAGGCCCAGGACCGCCAGCACGATCATCGCGGCGCGGGAGGCGGCGCCCGGGGCGCGGGCGGGGGCTCCGGAGTCGGCGGGTGCTTCCATTCTTGAAACCTCAGGGGAGGAAGGCGTGACAATCAACAAGTGTAGCGGTGAGCGGGCCGGGCCGTCCGCCCCGGGGCGGATAAGCCTTGCCCCCGCTTTGCTTACAGCGGTTTAACCATTGCTCTCAATGGATTTGGCCGATAAGATTTCACATTCTTACCCGGCCTGCCGCGAGCGGGAGTGACATGCAAGCCCAAGCGACCGCGATCAACAGTCACGTGCTGGTGCTCAACAAGATGTGGATGGCCATCCGGGTCATCGACGCGAAGCGGGCGTTCTCACTGCTGGCGCGGGACCTGGCGGAGGTGATCCGGGTCGACGACGGGTCGTACAGCGGCCACGACTTCGACTCGTGGACCGACATCTCACAGCTCTCGCACCGGTTTTCGTCCGAGATGGACCGGGAGCACTACGAGTGGGTCCGCACCGTGCGGCTGCACATCGCGGTGCCGAAGGTGATCCGCCTGCTGGGCTACGACCGCCTGCCGCAGCAGGAGGTCAAGCTCAACCGCCGCAACATCTTTGCGCGGGACCGCAACCAGTGCCAATACTGCGGCCGACACTACCCGTCGAGCGAGCTGAGCCTGGATCACGTCACGCCCCGTTCGCAGGGCGGCGACAGTTCCTGGAGCAACCTGGTGTGCTGCTGCGTGGGCTGCAACTCCAAGAAGGGCGGGCGCACGCCGGAGCAGGCGCGGATGCCGCTGGTCCGCCCCCCGCACAAGCCTCGTCGGAACCCGGTGCTCAACATCCGCCTGGGCAGCGACAAGTACGCGTCGTGGAAGGCGTTCCTCGACAACGCGTACTGGTCGGTTGAACTCAAGTGAAAGTTAACGAAGCCCAGGGATTGCAATCCCTGGGCTTCCGGGTGTTGTATTGGTTTTAAAGTGCGAGGCGATCAGGCCCGCCGACGACGACGGCGCAGGGCCAGCCCGCCGAGCAGGATGGAGCCGGCCAGGGCGGCGGTCGGGGTCGGGACGATCACGTGGGGCTCGACCTTGATCTCGGCCAGCATCCAGCTGTCGCTTCGGAAGGGGGCGTTGAAGCCGAAGGTGTCGCCGGTGACACCCTCGCCGCTCAGGTTGAGCCACGAGTAATAGGGGCTGTTGTTGGACTGTTGGGTCAGGTCGTAATCGCCGATCTCGTTGCCGTCCGCGTCCAGCAACCACACGTCGTCCCCGTCGTCCTCGACGTAGGAGAACAGGATGTGGGTGATGGTGACCTCCTTGTTGAACTCGAGCCAGATGGTGTCGGTCCAGCCGCTGCCGTCGACCTGGTCCGAACCGTCGCCCGCCAGGTTGGTGACGCCCAGGCCGGCGCTGTACTGGCCGATCCAAGCGGTCTGCTGCGGGTCGTTGGTGTCGTCGCGCGAGGTCGCGGTGGCCTTGACGGTGATGCCGTCGACGGGGCCGAAGCTGTAGCTCGACTCGCCATCCGTATCGAGCCCGCCGTCTCCGCGGAAATCGATCACCGTCACGGCCTGGGCCGCCCCGGTTCCAAGAACAGCCGCCGCACAGATGAACAGCGCAGCTCGATTCCACATAATGCTTGACACAGCTCTTCTCCGCTTCACTAAAAACAGAACATTATCATACCCATTTAGTGATTCCGGCCGCCACCTTTAATGCCGGGCCGGACGACAGGGAGGGCCGCTTCGGACGAACAAACCGACGATCTTTTATAAAACTTTTCAATATAAAGATTAATGCGATGCGGCGACATGCGTCTTCGTGCAGGCCGCGTGCAACGCCATCCCCGGCTTCGCCCCGACGCTCATCAAAACAGACCGGCCCGTGGGTCGTCCACGGGCCGGTCGTCGGATTTTCAAACAGGATGTCGGGCCTGCGAGGCGATCAGACCCGCCGCTTGCGGCGGAGCAGGGCCAGCCCGCCGAGCAGGACCGAACCGGCCATGGCGGCGGTCGGGGTCGGGATGATCACGTGGGGCTTGACCTTAATGGCCGCCAGCTTCCAGTCGTCGTTTTTGTACGGGGCGTTGAAGCCAAACTCCATGCCCATGATGCCTTCACCGGTCAGGTCGAGCAGCGAGTAGTAGGGAGAGTGATGGGACATCTTGGGCAGGTCGTAGTCTTCGATCTTGTCGCCGTTCTCGTCCAGCAGCCGCACGTCGTCTTTATGGTCGCTGACGTAGGAGAACCAGACGTGGGTGATGGTGACTTTCTGGTTGAACACGAGCCAGATGGTGTCGGTCCAGCCGCTGCCGTCGACGGTGTGCGAGCCGTCGCCCGGGGAGTTGGTGACGCCCAGGCCCGAGTCGTACTGGCCGATCCAGGCGGGGTTGTGCGGATCGCCGTGGTCTACCTGAGAGGTCGCGGTGGCTTCGACGGTGATGCCGTCGACGGGGCCGAAGGTGTACTTCGACTCGCCGGTCTTATCGAGCCCGCCGTCGCCGCGGAAATCGATCAAGACCGACGCGGCCTGGGCCGTCCCGGTTCCGAGAATAACGGCCGCACAGACGAACAACGCGGCTCCACTCCAGATCATCCCTTTCATGATGCTTTCTCCTCTACCTGTTCCACGTAAGAATCAAATTTAAGAATAACCGCCAACACGACGGCCTTTAAGGATCTAAGTCTTTCCCCTGATTAGGCTTACGCCTGCTTTTTTTGGCCATCCATCCCGATAGCCCGTCCGGAACCGATGCAGAGCGACGTTTAACGACGGCCTGTCGGTTATTCGGTTGTTTGGAACACCCCTGTAGAAGTGCTCCCCTCAATGAATGAGAACTATAGCCGAATATCTTACGCATGCAAATAAAAGGCGGTTCGTCTGAGGATAATTTCTAGGTTGCGGAGCCGTGGGAGGATTAAGTCGCCCGGACCGCGCCCCGATGTAAAAGTAGACAAGATGGGTAAACCACGCACGCCCTGCGTCCCCCAGGAACGCGTTTATGAGCAGCAACGGCCAACAAACGCCCGACCTTCACGCCAAGCAAGTGTTCACCACCGGCGAGGCGGCCGAGATCTGCAAGGTCTCTCAGCAGACCATCATCCGCTGCTTCGACTCGGGCCGGCTCAACGGTTTCCGCGTGCCGGGCTCGCGCTTCCGCCGCATCCCCCGCGAAGAGCTGATCCAGTTCATGCGCGACAACGGCATCCCGATCGAGCAGATCACCTCCTCCAAGAAGCGCATCCTCGTCGTCGACGACGATCCGCAGATCGTTGAGCTGATGGTTGACCTGCTCTCCCGCGACGACCGTTACGAGGTCAAGACCGCGATGACCGGCTATGACGCCGGCATGATGACCGAGCAGTTCAAGCCCGATCTGATCATCCTCGACTACATGCTGCCCGACATCAACGGCAACATCGTCTGCCAGACGATCCGCGCCAACGGCGAGCTGTCGGAGACCCGGATCATCATCGTCTCGGGCGTGGTCAACCAGGACGAGATCCACGACCTGCTCAAGGCGGGCGCCGACGAGTTCGTCAAGAAGCCGTTCAACATCGAGCAGCTCCAGTCGCGGATTACTTCGCTGCTGGAGGCGTAAGCAGTGGACCGCCCGCCGCCGGGCCCGGTCGCCGGCCGTCGGCCTTTTGCCTTCCGCCATGGTCACCAACGAGCTAACCAAGCCCCGCCGCATCGAGCTGATCCTCCGTCAGATCGACTCGCTGCCCACGCTGCCCGCGATCGCGACGCGGCTGCTCGCGCTCACCTCCGACGAGAACGCCGAGGTCCGCGAGGTGATCTCGCTCATCTCCTCTGACCCCGCCCTCACCGCCAAGGTGCTGGCGCTGTGCAAGACCGCGGACCGCGGCCTGCGCCAGGAGGTCATGAATGTCGATAAGGCGGTGGTCCTGCTCGGGTTCAACGCGATCCGCAACGCGGTGTTGTCGGTCAAGGTCTACGAGCTGTTCCGGCCCGACCCCGACGACGTGCCGGGCGACGTCACCCGCCGCGACAACATGCTCCGCCCGTCGATCGAGCCGGTCGACCGGGAGGAGGCCGAGCGGTTCGACCGCGCCGCGTTCTGGACCCACAGCCTCGCCGTCGCCTGCCTCGCCGAGCTGATCGCCCGGGGCTCCTCCGCGCATCAGGACCTCAACCCCGACGAGGCCTTCGTGTGCGGCCTGCTCCACGACGTGGGCAAGCTCGCACTCGATCACGTCCTGCCCAAGTCGTTCGCCCGGGTGGTCGAGCTGGCCGACCTCAACCAGGGCAACATCGCGGAATTCGAACGCCGCATCGTCGGCATCGACCACCACACCGCCGGCAAACGGCTCGCGGAGCAGTGGCAGCTGCCCCACGCCCTGCAGGACTGCATCTGGCTCCACGGCTCGCCCTACGACACGCTGCCCAATATCGAGCACCGCCGCCTGGTCGGCCTGGTCGCGCTGGCGGACGTGATCGTCCGCCGCCAGCACCTGGGGTACTCGGGCAACTTCACCTTTAAAGAAGAAGAGATCACCCTCGCGGGGAAGCTCGGCATCGACCCGGACGTCGTCGCCGACGCCATCGAGGGGCTTCATGACACGCTCGAATCGCGCGGCAAGGCGCTGGGGATCAATGACACGCCGTCCAAGGAGCTTTTCCTCGACGCGATCCAACGGGCCAACATCGCGCTGGGCCGGCTGAACCATGCGCTGGACCTGCGCGGCCGAACGGCCGCGATCCAGTCGCGGATCCTCGAGGGCATCACCACCTTCCACGCCCAGGCCGGGCCGGGCCGCAGCGTTCAGGACATGCTGGATTCGGTGGTCGAGTCGGCGTCGACGGTGTTCGGGCCCGGGTTCTTCGCGATGCTCTACCCCGAGCCGGGCCACGCTCACGGGCACGCGACGTGGCTGGTGAGCCAGTACACCGACGAGGGCGCGCCGCTGCACTCGCAATACGCCGAGGCCCCACCGCACACGCCCGACCTGAGCCAGTTCGACGCGTCGCAGCCGATGGGCGTCAACCTGATGGGCATCCTGCCCTGGGTCGCCGACTACCTGGTCAACGCCGAGGACGTGCGCGACGTCCGCCTGCTGCCCTTGTCCTGCGGCTGGGGCACGGTGGCGGTGCTGCTGCACGACCGCCAGCAGCTGCCCAACTGGTCGATGCTCCAGTCGCTGGTCCACACCTGGGGCGCGGCGATCGGGGCCGCGGCCCAGCACGACGGCGCCCGCCGGCTGGGCGAAGAGCTGGCCGAGTCCAACTCCGCGCTCGCCGAGGCGCAGGACCGCCTGCTGCGTCAGGAGTCGATGGCCCGCCTGGGCGAGATGGCCGCGGGCGCCGCCCACGAGATGAACAACCCCCTCGCCGTGATCAGCGGCCGAAGCCAGCTGCTCTCGATGACCCTCACCCCCGGCTCCAAAGAGCAGCAGGCGGCGCAGACGATCTTCAAGGAAGCCCACCGGCTCAGCGACCTGATCACGTGCCTGCACATGTTCGCCGACCCGCCCCGCGCCAACCGGCGGCCGGTCAACCTGCTCTCGCTGCTCGACGCCACCATCAAGGCGGCGCGCGGCGCCCAGCGCAACCGCGACCAGGTCGTGCCGATCTACCTGCAGGTCAAGGAGGACCTGCCGTCGCTCGAGGTCGATCCCGAGCAGCTTCAACAGGCGGTCAGCGAGCTGGTCCACAACGCGATCCAGGCCAGCCCCAAGGACTCGGTGTCGGTGCAGGCCCGCGTGGTCTCGGCCGAGCACCTGCTGTTGATCCAGGTGGTGGACGACGGCGACGGGATGGACCAGCACACGCTGGATCACGCGATGGACCCGTTCTTTTCCGATAAGCCCGCGGGCCGCCGCGTCGGCATGGGCCTGCCGCGCGCCCAGCAGCTGGCCCTCGCCCACGGCGGCCGGCTCGACCTGCGGTCGACGCCCGGCGAAGGAACCGTCGCCACCCTTACGATCCCACTTGAACCGGCCGCATGAGCCAGAACCGGCCCCGGCGCGATTCATCCTCCAAAAGATTTCGCCGATAGGGCGAACCGGAGACCGAGCGGGCGGGTAACACCGCCTGCCTGGGAGGCATCCAGGAGTTGCAGGAGATTATCGTGCCGCGCAAGACCGACACGCTCGCCCATCAGACCAAGCACCCTTCCCGAGTGCTGGTCGTTGATCCAGACCCGGACTTCACCACGCTGATCGAACGCGTCGCCGGCGGCGACGCGTCGATGCAGATCACCCGCACCGTCTCGATCGCCGACGCCCGGCAATTCCTCGAGTCGCATGCGGTGGACCTCGCGGTGATCAACCCGCAGCTCCCCGACGGCTCGGGCCTGGACCTGGCCGGGGACCTCAAGAAGTCCAAGAAGATCACCCAGACGATCGTCACCACCGATAAGCCGGACCTCGACGCCGCCATCGCCGCGATCCGCGCCGGGGCGTGCGACTTCATCGTCAAGCCGGTCGAACTCGACGAGGTGTCCCAACGCATCCACGCGGCGCTGGAGCGTCAGACCCAGGACAAGCTCCAGGCCGGCCGCGTGCGTCGGCTCCGCCGGCTGTGCAAGAAACTCAACCAGGCGCGCGTCGACGTGTCGCGCCAGGTCGACATCCTCTGCAACGACCTGGTCACCGCGTACCAGGAGCTGGCGGTCCAGATGCAGCAGACCCACACCGACAGCGGCTACGGCCAGCTGGTCAACAACGAGCTGGACCTCGAGGCCCTGCTCCGCAAGACCCTGGAATACCTCATGGAGCAGGCCGGCCCGACCAACGCCGCCGTGTTCCTGCCCGCCAGCCTCGATGAATACTCACTTGGCGGGTACGTCAATTACGACTGCACCGCCGAGTCGGCCGACATGCTCCTGGAGCACCTGGCCGACGTGCTCGCCCCGCGCGTCAGCGACGCCGAGGGTGTGGTCCACGCGACCGACAATGACGAGCTGACCCACTGGCTGGGCGACGACTCGGCGTACCTCGCCGACAGCCACCTGATCGCCTTCCCCTGCCGCTGCGACGGCGAAGCCCTCGCCGTCGTCGCGCTGTTCCGCGACCGCTCCGAGCCGTTCGGCGATCACGTGATCGAGCAATGCGGGATCCTCGCGCCGCTGCTGGGCGAGGCCCTCGCCCGCGTGATCAAGGTGCACCACCGGCACCTGCCCGACCTGGACGAAGGGCCCGAGTTCGACGAGGCGTTTTAAGCCTTACATAGCCGGCGGGCTACGCCCGCCTGGGCCAGGGCCGCGTAGCGGCCCGGCTATTCCTTTCCCAGTACCATACGGCGCATGAGCCACAAACCCTGGGAACACGCCAAGACCTCGGGCTCGGAGGCCGACCCGCTCGCCGCCCGTTTCGTTTCGTCGCTCGACTACGACCGGCGGCTCTACAAGCACGACATCCAAGGTTCGCTGGCCCACGCCCGGATGCTCCGGGATGTCGGGCTCATCACCGCGGAAGACCTGGCCGCCATCGAGCGCGGCCTGGGTTCGATCGAGTCCGAGATCGACGAGCACGGCGACGACTGGTCCGGCTGGCGCGTCGAGCTGGAAGACGTTCACATGTGCATCGAGGCGGCGCTGATCGAGAAGGCCGGCGACGCCGGGCGGAAGCTGCACACCGGCCGGTCGCGCAACGACCAGGTCGCGCTGGACCTGCGGCTGTGGATGCTGGGGGTGCTCCCCGAGCTGACCGGACGGTTCGAGGCGCTGCAGCGCGCGATGGTTGCGCTGGCTGAGCGCGACGGCCGGTTCGTGATGCCGTCCTACACGCACCTGCAGCGCGCCCAGCCGATCTGCGTCGGCGGCGAGCTGATGGCGTGGCTCGAGGCGTTCGAGGCCGCCCGGCTCCGCGCCGAGCGCCTCACGAGCTTCTGGAGCCGCTCGCCCCTGGGCAGCGGGGCGGTCGCCGGCTCATCCCTGCCGCTCGACCGCGACGCCGCCGCGGCCGCGCTGGGGCTCGACGGGTTGGCCGCCAACAGCATCGACGCCACCGCCTCGCGCGACGCCGCGGCCGACTTCGTCTACGCCCTCGCCATGACCGCGATGACGCTCTCGCGCTGGGCCGAACAATGGATCACCTACGCCTCGACCGAGTTCTCCTTCATCACGCTCGACGACGCCTACACCACCGGCTCGTCGATGATGCCCCAGAAGCAGAACCCCGACATGCTCGAGCTGATCCGCGGCAAGTGCGGGGGCGTCTACGGCTCGCTCGTGGCGCTGCTCACCACGCTCAAGGGCCTGCCGATCGGCTACAACCGCGACCTGCAGGAAGACAAGCGCCACGTCTTCTACGCCTACGACAGCGTGTGCGACTGCCTCGACATGGCCGCGAAAATCGCGGGGGCCACCCGGTTCAACGAGGACAAGATCAAAGCCACGCTCGACCGCGGCTACCTGGATGCGACCAGCCTGGCCGAGTACCTGGTGACCCGGGGTGTGCCGTTCCGCACGAGCCACCAGATCGTCGGCCGGCTGGTGCAGCTCTGCGAGCAGCGGGGCCTGGGCGAGCTCCGGAAGCTAGCCCTGGACGACTTGCGGGCTCAGAGCGATCGGATCGGGGATGACGTCTACGATTGGCTAGGCGCCGAGAACGTGGTGAAGCGTTATCAGACCACGGGCAACGCCGGCCTGAGCGGTTTCGAGCAGCAGCTCGGGGCGTGGAAGGCGCGTTTGTCGTAACGTCGTAACAAAGCCGCCGCGCATGGCGGCGACCCGTTGGTGATGGCGGCGGCCGTTGGCCGCGGCTTGACAGGAAATGCGATGCTGGTCCTCCAAGTCCTTCAAGGCCCCGACAAGGGCAGGCGTTTCGAGCTGCCCGACCATGAGCCGCAACAGATCGGCCGGTCGAGCGAGGCGTTGCCCCTGAGCGACCAGACGATCTCGCGCCGCCACGCCGAGCTGACGCCCGACGACGGGCAGTGGTACATCAAGGACCTCAAGTCCTCCAACGGCACGTTCGTCAACGGCGTGCGGATCAGCAACCGCCAGCGCCTGCGCCCGGGCGATCAGGTGCGGGTCGGCACCACGCTGCTGCTCTACGGCGACGCCGCGCCCGCGCCCGCCGGCCCCCGGCCCGTGCGGGTGGCCAAGCGGGGCGAGCTGGACATCAGCGTCGAACACACCGTCGCGTCCAACGACGAGTCGATGATCATGTCGACGCCCGACCCCAACGACGCCGCCGCGTTCCAGCTCAACGTCATCTACGAGCTCACCGGCCTGATCGGCACGATCACCGACAAGCAGCAGCTGCTCGAAAAGGTGATGGACGTCATCTTCGGCTACTTCAAGGCCGACCGCGGGTTCATCCTTCTTCAGGACAAGGACGAGACCGGCAGCGAACCCACCGTGGTGCGCCACCGCGTCGCCGGCAAACCCGCGCCAGACAAACAGATCACCGTCAGCCGGACCATCGTCAGCTACGTCACCCGCCGGGGCGTGGGCATCCTCTCGGCCAACGCGATGAACGACTCGCGGTTCAGCAGCGGCGACAGCGTGCAGAACTACGGCATCCGCTCGGCCATGTGCGTGCCCATCAAATACAAGGACAAGGTCTACGGCGTCATCCACCTCGACTCCATGGTCGCCAACTACACCTACACCGAGGACCAGCTCACCCTCCTCACCGCCATCGGCGTGCAGACCGGCCTCGCGCTGGCGAACACCGAGCTCATGGACGCGCGGCTCAAGAGCGAGCGGCTCGCCGCCGTCGGCCAGACCGTCGCATCGCTCTCCCACTCGATCAAGAACATCCTCCAGGGCATGCGCGGCGGGGCCGACGTCGTCGAGCTGGGCATGCGCAAAAACAACATGCGGGTCCTCAAGAACGGCTGGGACATCGTCGCCCGCAACCAGGACCGGATCTACGAGCTGGCGATGAACATGCTCGCCTACTCCAAGCAGCGCAGGCCCGAGATCGTCATGACCAACCTCGGCCAGCTGCTCAGCGAGATCGTCGAGCTGTCGCAGCAGCAGTTCGACGCGAAGCGCGCGGCCCTGCTGACCGACATCGCCTCGGACCTGCCCCCCGCGCCGATCGACCCCAGCGGGATCCACCAGGCGGTGCTGAACCTCGTCACCAACGCGCTGGACGCGGTCGAGCCCGAGTCGGGGGTGGTGAGCCTGCGTTGCGATTACAACGAAGAGCAGGAGCTGATCCAGATCAGCGTCGCCGACAACGGCACGGGCATGTCGCCGCAGACGCTCAAGAAGCTGTTCGAGCCGTTCCATTCGACCAAGGGCCTCAAGGGCACCGGCCTCGGGCTGGTGGTGACCAAAAAAGTGGTCGACGAGCACGGCGGGACGATCGACGTGCAGTCCTCGCCGGGCGAGGGCACGACGTTCGTGCTGACCCTGCCGGTCAACGCCGAAGCCCTGCCCGCGTCAGCGGATACGCACGGGCCCTACACCGAGTTGGACGACTGAATCGGCGGCCCGGGCGCGCCGCTCGCCCGCCCGCGGGGCGCCGTGCGCCGCCTGCAATAAGCCCGCCGGCCATGCGTTACCCCGGCATGGCCGCGACCACCTCGCTCAAGCCGATCCCCGCCTCATCCTTCGGCTCGGCCCGGGCCCGGCATCTTTTGATCCGGGCCGGGTTCGCGCCGTTCCCCGACCAGATCCGGGACACGGCCGCCTTGGGCCTCGACCGCGCGGTCGACCGGGCCGTGCGGTACCAGCAGGTCGACGCCGCCTCCCTCGCCGGGCCCGACATCGACCCGGACGTGATCCGCCCGCCCAACGCCGAGGAGCTGCAGCTGCGCCGCACCGACCGCGACGCGTTCCGCCGCGAGGTCCTCCGACGCCTCGGCCAGGACCGCCGGATGATCGTCCAGCTGCGGCAGTGGTGGCTCCAGCGGATGTTCGACACCCCCCGCCCCGCCGAGGAAAGCCTCACCCTCCTCTGGCACAGCCACTTCGCCTCGCGCCACCGCAACGTGCGCGACACCTACCTGATGTATCAGCAGAACGAGTTCTTCCGCACGAACGCCAACGGCTCGTTCGCCGACCTGGCCCGCGGCATCGTCCGCGACCCGGCCATGCTCAAGTTCCTCAACAACGACCGCAACGTCGCGCGCCGGCCCAACGAAAACCTCTCCCGCGAGCTCATGGAGCTGTTCACCCTCGGCGAGGGCCACTACACCGAAAACGACATCAAGCAGGGCGCCCGCGCTCTCACCGGCTATCACGTCAGCGACAACGACTTCGTCTTCCGGGAACGCCAGCACGACGACGGGGCCAAGGCCATCCTCGGCCGCCGGGGCACGTACGACGGCGACGACTTCGTCGAGCTGCTCCTGCGCCGGCCGCAGTGCTCGCGTTACATCGCGTTCAAGCTCTACCGCCACTTCGTGGCCGACGTCGACGACGACGAACGCCACTGGCCCCGAGATGTGCGCTCCGTCATTGAGCAACTCGCGACGAGGCTGCGCAAGTCGAAATACGAACTGCAGCCCGTGCTCGCCACGCTCTTCAAGAGTCAGCACTTTCATGACCCCGAGGTGGTCGGCCGCAAGATCAAGAGCCCGGTCCAGCTGGTGGTCGGCACGGTGCGCGCGACGGGAGCGCCGACGCGCAGCGCCGCGCGGATCAACCGGGCCATGGCGATGATGGGCCAGGAGCTGTTCGAGCCGCCGTCGGTCGCGGGCTGGGACACCGGGCGGGCGTGGATCAACACGTCGACCCTCTTCGTCCGGCAGAACCTGTGCACCTACCTGATCACGGGCAAGGACCCCCAACGCGACCGGTGGAGCCGCGCCAGCGTGGACTACGACCCGATGGGCCTGCTCGCCGGCGTCGACCTGCAGCCCCAGCCGGTGGTGGATCACCTGGTCGATGTGCTGCTGGGTGAGCACATCCCGCCCGCTCAGCGCGAGCCGCTGGTCCGGTTCATGAAAGACCGCACCAGCGGGGTGACCGCCGACAGCGTGATTGCGCTGCTGGTGCTGATCACCGCGATGCCCGAATACCAGTTGTGTTGAACTTTGAAAAAGCAGGAACCGCAGGAACCGAGGAAATGTGGAAAAGCGTGAATCGACGACGTGTCTCTCTGCGAGCGATGTAGGCGAGGGTTCCTGCGGTTCCTGAATTTTCTGCGGTTCCTGCGGTTTCCCAAAAGGAGACGCCATGAGCGAGCAACCCCCCTTCACCCGCCGCGAGTTTCTGAACACCGGGCTGGCGTTGATGGCCGCCTCCGCGTCGGTCCCGGCGTTCCTCGCCCACTCCTCCCAGGCCCTGGCCCAGTCGGGCGGGCTGCAGCGCAACGCGCCGGGCGTGCCCAGCGAACGCGTGCTCGTCGTCGTCCAGCTCTCGGGCGGCAACGACGGGCTCAACACCGTGATCCCCTTCGGCGACCGCGCCTATCACAACGCCCGGCCGCGCCTGGCGATCGGCGAAGACGACATCCTCAACCTCAACCACCGCGACGGCCTGGGCCTGCATCCCAACCTCCAGCCGATCCATGACCTCATCGGCGAGGGCCGTTGCTCGATCGTGCAGGGCGTGGGATACCCCAACCCCAACCGCTCGCACTTCGCCTCCATGGATGTGTGGCACACCGGCGACGCTCTGGGCGGTCGGGGCCACGGCTGGATCGGCAAGGCGATGGATCAGAGCGCCAAGCCCGGCGACGGCATGCCCGTGATCAGCATCGGCGCCGAGGCCCCGCTCGCGACGCAGGGCCAGCGGGTCAAGCCGGTCGCGTTCGAGTCGTCCGACCTGTTCCGCTTCGCCGGCCGCGACCTCCATCCCGCGGTGAGCGAAACCTACGACCGGCTCCAGGAGCAGCCGCCCCCCGCCGCCGACGACAACGCCGCGTTTATTTACCGCACCGCGCTCAACGCCCAGGTCGCTTCCGCGCGCGTGCGCGACGCCGTCGCCGGACGCGCCGCGACGAGCTTCCCCCGCACCGGCCTCGGCCGCCAGCTCGAGGCCGTCGCCAAGATGATCCGCGCCGAGCTGCCCACCCGCGTCTATTACGTCGCCCTCGGCGGGTTCGACACCCACGCCAACCAGACCCAGGCCCACGACCGGCTGATGACCGAGTTCGGCGCCGCGATGCAGGCCTTCGACCGCGAGCTCCAGGCGACCGGCCATGCCGACCGCGTCGTGACCCTCGCATTCAGCGAGTTCGGCCGACGCGTCGCCCAGAACGCCTCCAACGGCACCGACCACGGCGCCGCGGGCCCGATGTTCCTCTTCGGCTCCAACCTCAAGGCCCCCGGCCTCGTCGGCAAACACCCCTCGCTCACCAAGCTCGACCAGGGTGACCTCATCTTCCACACCGACTTCCGGCAGGTCTACGCCGAGCTGCTCGACGGCTGGATGAAGCTCGACGCCGCCGCCGCCCTGGGCCGGCGCTACCCACGTGTCGGCGTGATCTAGAAGGCGTCCCATCCATCGTCAGCGCGCATGCGCGACCGCTTAGCGCCGGTCCGCGGGTCCGTCCGTCTCCGGGACATCGAGATAGGACCGATCTCCGACCCCGCGCGGGAGTTGGTGTAACCCAGCCTTCAACTCCTCGACGGTGGCCGCGTAAGCGGGGTCGTGATAAACGCTGCGGAAAATTACAAAGGAAGCCCACGGATTGCGGTCCGTGGGCTTCGGAGGAGGCGGGGGTATCAAGCCTTACGCGAAGTACTCGGCGTTCTTCTCGATGAAGCTGGCCCATTCTTCGGGCAGGTCTTCCTCGGGGAAGATCGCCTTGACCGGGCACTCGTCGACGCACAGGCCGCAGTCGATGCAGGTGTCCGGGTCGATGTACAGCTGGTCGGCGCCCTCGAACTCGGGCTCATCCGAGGTCGGGTGGATGCAGTCCACGGGGCAGACCGCGACGCAGGCGGTGTCCTTGGTTCCGACACAGGGCTCGGCGATAATGTGAGGCATAGCGGGTTACTCCAGGGGTGGTCCGTCTTCAGGCCACGCTGAGGCAGTATAGGGGCTCTCCACGGCCCAAGACAAGCCGGCTCGCGCCGCCGCGGCGCGGCTGCTACAATCACCCCATGGCCCGAAAAAACCGCCCCCCACAGGACGATATCGCCGTCGGCGACTGCATCGCGTCCATGAACGCCTGGCCGGAAGGCTGCGTCGACCTGATTTTCGCCGATCCGCCCTACAACATCGGCTACAAATACGACCAGTACGAAGACAAACGCGACGACCACGACTACGTCAACTGGACGTACGACTGGATCGACGCCTGCACCCGCCTGCTCACCCCCGGCGGCAGCTTCTACATCCTCATCGGCGACGAGTACGCCGCCGAGACCCGCGTCCACCTCAAGCAGCTCGAACGCGACCGCCGGCTCGTCTTCCGCAACTGGATCGTCTGGCACTACACCTTCGGCCAGAACACCCGGGCCAAGTTCAACCGCAGCCACGCCCACCTCTTCTACTGCGTCGGACCCGCCGCATTTGACAAATGGCAGGTCAAGGCCCCCCCCTTCGCGTTCAACCGCGACGCCATCGCCGTCCCCAGCGCCCGCCAGACCACCTACGCCGACGCCCGCGCCAACCCCAAAGGCAAGCTGCCCGACGACACCTGGTACCTCCGCCCGCAAGAGACCCAGGGCGAATATTTCAAAGCCAACGAAGACACCTGGTACCTCTCGCGCCTCTGCGGCACGTTCAAGGAGCGGCTTGGTTGGCACCCCTGCCAGCTGCCCGAGGCGTTGCTCGAACGCATCGTCCGCCTCAGCAGCCACGAGGGCGACGTGGTGTTCGACCCGTTCGTGGGCAGCGGCACGACGCTGGCGGTGGCCGCCCGGCTCGGCCGGCGGTGGCTGGGGTGCGAGCTGTCCGACGAGTACGCCGCCAAGGCGCTGGAGCGGGTGCGGCACGTGGCGGCGACCGGGGAGGCGATGCAGACGACCCTGACCGACAAGGGCATCGAGCGGGGCAAGCCCAAGAAGAAGGCCGAGCCGCACCGCTCGCCGCACCTGCGGGGCCGCCGCCGCGGCGCGGGCGCCGCGTCGTGAGCCGACCCGACCCGTCGGCCCACGTGCTCGGCCGGCTGATCGCCATCGTGCCCCTGGGCATCGGCGTAACGGTGCTCGTCTTCCTGTGGGGCGCGCCCTTTGGTGAGTTTCATTCCCCGCCGTTGTTCTTCCGGGTCTTCGGCAGCTTCGTCGCGCTGGGGTTCGTGCTGGTGGGGCTGGGCATCGCGTTCGCCAAGACGTCCAGGCATCCCGGGCTGCACCAGGGGCCGCCCCCGTCTGACCCGCCTCCCCCGGCCCCGCCGACCGCGGGGGGCTACACCTGCCCGCACTGCAACGCGACGCTCCAGCAGGACGCCGAGGCGTCGCCGCTGGGGGACGTGAAATGCGCGTATTGCGGCAGTTGGTTCAATATCCACGGCCGCAAGCCGTGAGCGGAGCCCGGGGCGGACCCCGCCGCTAGAGCAGATCACAACTTTCTGGGGGGTCGCTTTTCCGTCTTAGCCGGCGGGCTACGCCCGCCTGGTCCAGGGCCGCGTAGCGGCCCGGCTAAGCCCACCCTGCCGCTTCATCAGCGGAAGGCGATACAAATCAGCCGCGCTTACCTATAATGCTGCGTTCCTCCCGGACTTGCCCGCTTGAGGGACACCCACGGAGACGCCGCTGATGATGCTCTGGCAGCCGCCCCTGGCCCCCCGCTATCAAGAGATGGACGACGACCAGCTCGCCGCCGCGATCGCGGCCCGCAAGGCCGAGCTGGGGTCCGACCTCGTGATCCTGGGCCACCACTACCAGCAGGACAGCGTGATCCAATTCGCCGACTTCACCGGCGACTCGTTCAAGCTGTCCCAGCTCGCGGCCCAGCGCGTCAGGGAAGTCGGCGCCCGGGCGGTGGTCTTCCTGGGCGTGCACTTCATGGCCGAGACCGCCGACCTGCTGACCGACGACGACGTGGACGTGATCCTGCCCGACCTCGGCGCCGGCTGCTCCATGGCCGACATGGCCGACTACGACCAGACGACCGAGGCGTGGGAGCTGATCCACGAGGCGCTGGGCGACCAGCCCAGCCGGGTCGTGCCGATCTGCTACATGAACTCGAGCGCAGCGATCAAGGCGTTCTGCGGCGAGCACGGCGGGGCGGTCTGCACCTCGTCCAACGCCCGGGCGGTGATCGAGTGGGCGCTGCGGGGCGGCGACGAGCCGCTGGCGCCCGGGCAGACCGCGAAGATCTTGTTCCTGCCCGACCAGCACCTGGGCCGCAACACCGCCGACGATTTGGGTTTCGACATCGACGCCGACACCGCGGTGTGGGACCCCAAGGCGGTCGAGCCGCTGGACGACGAGACGATCCGCCGGGCGACGTTCCTGCTGTGGAAGGGGCACTGCTCGGTGCACAAGCTGTTCCGCCCGGAGCACGTGGACCAGATCCGCGAGAAGTGGCCGGACGTCACGGTGATCGCTCACCCCGAATGCAGCATCGACGTCTGCCGCAAGGCGGACGCGACCGGATCGACCGAGCGGATCATCCAAGCGATCGAGCAGGCCGAGCCCGGCTCGCGCTGGGCGATCGGCACCGAGGTGCACCTGGTCAACCGCCTGGCGAACCGGGCCGCGCAGCGCGGCGTGACGGCGCGCATCCTCAGCGATTGCCAGTGCCTCTGCACGACGATGTACCGCATCGACATGCCGCACCTGCTGTGGGTGCTCGATGAGCTGGCCGCCGGTCGTGTGGTCAACCCGATCCGCGTGCATCCCGAGGTGAAGCAGTGGGCCACCGCCGCGCTCGACCGGATGCTCCGCATCACCGCCGCGCCCGCGCCGATCTCGGTCCGGTGATCGACGGTTGAACCAAGCGCGGGGCAGGCCTCACCACGAAACATCGCGATCGCGGGCGAAGTTTTTCATTGACCCGCCGCGGCTTGTCGATACACTCATGAACACTCCGACAAGGAGGTTGATCATGCGTGTGAAACCGTTCACTTCTCGTTCGTGACGCTCCCCCGCCGCTTGCGGTGACAGGGATCGTCTGTCTTTTTTGAATCGATGATCAAAACTCGGCGGCGCGTTGGTTGCGCCGCCCGAGAGGAGTGATGCGGTGCGTTCACCGAAACGATTGAACGCGCAGCTGCGCGATATCTGCGCGAGCTTGCGCGAAGATGATTTGCTGGAGCCGAAAGAGACGAAGCGCCGCGATGCGCAGCGCGACCGGCGGCGGGACTGGGGCCATCGGCCGCTGTGCCGGCAGGTGCAGCGTGCGTTGCAGTTGGCGTTGTCGGGGGAATGCGGCGACGCGATGCTGCAGGCGTTGACGGTGCGGTCGGTCGAGCCGGCGCCGGACGTGAAGCGGCTGCAGGTGACGGTGCTCACGGCCGACGACCCGGCCGACGTGGGGCGCCGCCTGGCGGCGGTCGAGGGCCTGCTGCGGTCGGCGGCCGCGGCGGCGATCACGCGCAAGCGGGCGCCCGTGCTGCGGTACGTCGTGCTGGCGGAAGGGGGCGGCGATGGCTGAGCCGGTGATGCGGCGGTGGCTGGCCGATGGCTTGCCGGACGATGTGGAGCGTGCGCTCGCGCGGGTGCGCCAGGCGGAGGACGTGCGGCGGGTGGCGGTGATGCCGGACGTGCACCTGGCGCGGGGCGTGTGCGTGGGCACGGTGCTGGCCACGTCGCGGCTGGCGTACCCGTCGGCGGTGGGGGGCGACATCGGCTGCGGGATGGCGGCGGTCGCGTTCGACCGGCCCGCGGCGGGGGTGCGGGAGCACGCCCCGGCCCTGCTGCGCGGCCTGCGGAAGGTCACGCCCATCGGCCGGCACGCATCGCCGCCGCGACTGGACTGGCTGCGCCGGGCGCCGCTGAGCGACCCCGCGCTCAACCGGCTCAAGCTCCGCGACGGCTGGGTCCAGGCCGGCACGCTCGGCCGGGGCAACCACTTCATCGAGCTGCAGGAGGACGAGGCCGACGGGCGGCTCTGGCTCATGATCCACAGCGGGTCGCGCGCGATGGGTCAGGCGATCAGCCAGCTCCACCTCAGCCGCTACGCCGGCGTCTCGATGGGGCTGCCGTACCTTGATGCCGCCACCGACGCGGGCCGGGCCTACCTCCACGACATGGGCTGGGGCCGCGCCTACGCCGAGTTGAACCGCCAGCTCATGGTGTTCGCCGTCGCCGGCCTGCTCGAGCGGGTCCTCGACGCCCGGATGATCGACGAAACGTTCATCGGCTGCGACCACAACCACGTGCGCGTCGAGCGCCACTTCGGCCAACGCTGGCACGTCCACCGCAAGGGCGCGGCGCCGGCCCGGAAAGGGCAGTGGGGCCTGATCCCCGGGTCGATGGGCTCGGCGAGCTACCACGTGCGCGGCCTGGGCTGCGCCGAGGCGTTGTGCTCCAGCTCGCACGGCGCCGGCCGCGTCATGAGCCGAAACCAGGCCCGGCGGCGGATCAGCTCGTCCGTGTTGAAACAACAGATGCACGGCGTGGCGTTCAACCTCGCCGACGCCGCCCGGCTCCGCGACGAGGCGCCCCGGGCCTACCGCGATATCGACCGCGTCATGAAAGCACAGCGTGATCTGGTCACGGTCGTGCGCCGGCTGCGGCCGGTGCTGGTCTATAAGGCGGGATGAGAGGCCGGCGGAGGCGCTTCGTGTGTCTCAACCTGGGCCATGATCCCGGGCTGCGCCTTTTGCCGGACGCTTGGCTCAACGCTCACTCGTAAGACGCCGACTCGGCCTCGAGTTTCGGCAGCAGGTCCGTGTGGTGATGGATCATCTTCCACGCTCCGTCCTCCCACCGGTACACGTTCGTCGCGCGGATGTCGACTTTCTCCGGCCCGCTGGCCATGTGCGGGTTCTCACCCCACTCGATGTTCGTCACCAGGGCCATCCCGTGCCCCACCACCGCCGTCACATGCTTCGGCTCAACCTTCCCGCCCAGCTTCATCGCCGCCTGCTGGGCCCAGATCCTCTTCACCTCGGGCCACCCTTTCAGCGATCCGCCCATGGGGCCCATGTACGTCACGTCGTCCGCGTGCGACCACATCGCCTCCATCGGCCCGGAGTCCCCTTTGAACAGCGTGTTGAGCGCCGCGTAAAACTCATCATTCACCGCCAGCACCTCCTGCCTGTCGGCATCGGGGATCGTCACCCGGCCCTCCTCGGTGGTCGCGCAACCCACCAACCCCAACGCCCCAACCGTCACCAACACCCATGCAACATTTCGCATCGTCCGCCCTTTCGAAGTGAAGCCGCCTCAAGTTAAGAATAACGCGCCACCCGCCCGGGCGGCTACGAACCCGCCATCGCCGCGATCGGGTCGACGTGGAAGTGGATCAGCTTCCACCGACCGCCCTCAAGCCGATACACATGCGTCGCCCGCACCTCGACCCGCATCGGCCCGCCCGGAGCATCCGGGTTTTCGCCTTTGCCCACGCTCGTCACCACCGCCAGGTCGGCCCCCACCACCGCCGAAACATCGGACGACGCGATCGACCCACCCAACTTGAGCGCCGCCTGCTGCTCCCACGACGCCTCGATCGCGGCGCGCCCCCGCAACGTCCCGCCCATCGGCGGCATGTACGTCACATCCTCCGCTTCCGACCACAACACCTCCATCGGCCCCGCGTCCCCCGTGAACATCGCGTTCAACGCCGTGTAAAACGCGTCCGTCGCCGCCAGCACATCCGTCTTGTTCGTGGCGTTCATGAAAGCCCCTGTCTGCTGTAGTAGCCGAACCAAACCATGCCTGTCAAGAATCCGGATGGGTCTTTTGACTCTACCGCTTGCGGTAGGCCGTGCGGTGGGTGTGGCCGTAGGAACCCAGGTCCAGCAGCACCGCAAGGATAACGATCACGAGGTACAGGCCCGACACGCCCCCGTTGCTGTTGATCGCCAGGGCGTACGCCAGCGTGGTGAACGGCATGAACAGGAAGCCCAGGATCGGCCAGAGCAGCGTCTGGTACGCCCGGTCCATGTAGGTGGAAAAGACCACCAGCAGCACGATCACCAGGCGTGGAAACCCCAGGGCGAGGATGGCGAGCAGGCAGGGCATGGGACGTTCCTGGTCGGATGGGCGCCGACCAATGTAACAGGCTTGGCGATCCGCCGAACGCGGACCCGCCCGATGGCGTACCCTTTAGTGATGAGCCGGCGTCTTTTCCGTTCCCATCCCCGCACCGTGCGCCGGCTTGGCGTGTTGCTGCTTGCCGGGGCGGCCCTGCTGCTGATCCCCCCGGTGGCGGGGCGGGGCGGCGAAGGGCCCAACGCGTCGGTCGCACAGCTCATCGGCCTGGAGGCGGCCCGTCAGCGGCTGGGCGAGCGGATGCCCACGGGCCGGGGCGTCATTTTCGGGCATGTCGAGGGCGAACCGGGCCAGTACGCCCCCAACACCCGCGACGGCGCCTTCAAAGGCGTCAACTTCATCCTCCGCTCGGGCGAGTCCAAGGTCTTCGGCCACGCCAACAGCACCGCGCGGGTCATCTACGGCCCCAACGGCCTCGCGCCCGGCGTGGACACGGTTCACCTCTTCACCACCAACGACTACCTCAGCCGCGGCCACCTGCGCATGCTTCAGCCCGCGGCGCCCACCCGCGAGCCGATCCGCGTCTTCACCCACTCGTGGATCGCCCCCGAGCACCCGGCCGGCTCACACATCCTCCGACGCGTCGATCACCTGGTCGACCAGCGCGACCTCATCATCTGCGCCGGCGTGAACAACCGCCGGCAGTCCGCGGTCCCGCAGCTGCTCAGCTCGGGGTACAACGTCATCGCGGTCGGCACCAACGACGCCAACGGCGCCTCCTCCGGCGGGTACACCCGCACCGACACCCCCGGACGGTGCAAGCCCGACATCGTCGGCCCCAAGGGGCTGACCAGCTTCACCACCCCCGCCGTCGCCGCCTGCGCCGGGATCCTGCTCGAAGCCGCCGATCGGATGCCCGTGATGATCCAGCACGCCGGCCGGGCGGAGGTGATCAAGGCGGTGCTGATGGCCGGGGCCGTCAAACCCTGGGGCTGGCGCCGGGAGAAGGACAAGCCGTTGGACGAGCGCCGCGGCGCCGGGGTGGTGAACATCGACAACAGCCTGCGCATCCTCCAGGCGGGGCCCAGCCCGCCCGGGCGGATCCATCGCGATTTCGGCTGGGACTTCCACGCCCTGAAGCCGGGCGAGCACGCGACCTACACCTTCGAGATCGACGAAGTCAAGCGGCCGCTGTCGGTCATGCTGGTCTGGAACCGTCGGGTGGACGGGCGGATCGGTGTCGTCGGCCCGACCGGCCAGCCGGTGTGGGACGGCCCGGCCCGGCTGGCGGACTTCGACCTGGCGCTGTCCGGCGTCGACCCGGAGGGCCAGGCCCGCCTGATCCAGCTCAGCCGCAGCCGGATCGACAACGTCGAGCACATCTACCTGCCCCAGGTGTCGCCGGGACGGTACCGGCTCGATGTGGTGCGGCAGCGCGACAGCCAGGGGGAGCCGTGGGACTACGCCCTCGCCTGGCGGCTGGGCGGCGCGTTCGATCCGGATGGCCCGACCGGCCAGTGACCTTAGCCGGGCCGCTACGCGGCCCTGGACCTGGACCAGGCGGGCGTAGCCCGCCGGCTATGTGCAATGGGTTCCAAACCTCTTCCATCCGCGTTCATCCGTGGTTTCAGGCCGTCGAGGGTCCGCCGAGGCCCACAGGGCTTGATCGCGTCGGCCATTGCGGTTACAAACTGGAATAGTCCCTACGCGGGATCGGCGGTTCGAGCCAATGATTCGGTGACCACGCCGAGACCCGCGTCCTGGAGTTCGGTGAAAAGGCCGAAGCAGACGGGTCGACGCCGTGTGAAAAACGCGGTGACGTAGGCGGTTCAACCGTCTGACGGTCTTCCATGACGACTCGGTCGGATTCAAGACGATCGGGCCCCGACATCCAAGCCAGTCAGGCCGGGCGGCGACGCGCCGTCGGATCGGTTCCACCCGTGTTTCGCTTGCTCTCGATGGCTTGTCTCGACCTTGGCGCTTGCCGCTCCGCCGGCGGGCACGGACCAACAGCAACTATTTCGACCCTTCAACCCTGTTTCGATCATTCACATGCAAACCACCAGCGGTATCCTCGAAATCAGCACCCGGGCCGACGGGCGCGTTCGACAACTCGACGGCACCTACCTCTCCGACCCCAAAGACCCGGTGGTCCCCGCCAAGACCATCGAGAAGTTCGGCCTCCGCTCGGGGATCAACGTCGAGGTTGAGCTCGGCAAGGCCATGGGCGGCGGCGCGCAGCCCCAGCAACGCGGCGGCGGCAAGAAGGGACGCGGCAAGAAGAAAAGGCCGAAATTCAACGCCATCGACCCGTCGGCCCTGCGCGTCACCAAGATCCTCGCCGTCGAGGGCGACGACCCGGACAAATACAAGCAGCTGCGTAAGTTCGAAGACCTCACCACCGTCGACCCCCACCCCCGCCTCACCCTCGAATACCCCGACTGTCCCGCCGCCTGCCGCCTCATCGACCTGTTCTGCCCCATCGGCTACGGGCAACGCGGCATGATCGTCTCGCCCCCCAAGGCGGGCAAGACCACCCTCCTCCAGAACATCGCCTTCGCCGTCCAGAAGAACCACCCCGAGTGCATCGTGGTCGCGCTGCTGATCGACGAGCGGCCCGAGGAAGTGACCGACTTCCGCCGCAACGTCCCCTGCCAGGTGTGGGCCTCCTCCAACGACCACCCGCCCGAGCGGCACGTGGGCCTGGCGATGATCGCCGCCGACCGCTGCAAGCGCTGGGCCGAGGAGGGCAAGGACGTGGTGGTCCTGCTCGACTCGCTGACCCGGCTCGGCCGGGCGTTCAACACCACCCCCGGGCTCCAGGGCACCGGCCGCACGCTGACCGGCGGGCTCGACGCCGGGGCCCTGGCGATCCCCAAGCAGATCTTCGGCGGCGCCCGCCGCTTCGAGGAGGGCGGCTCGCTCACCATCATCGCCACCGCCCTGGTCGACACCGGCTCCCGCGGCGACCAGGTCATCTTCGAGGAGTTCAAGGGCACCGGCAACATGGAGCTCATCCTCGACCGCAAGATCGCTGAGCAGCGCGTCTTCCCCGCCATCGACCTCGCCGCCTCCGGCACCCGCAAGGAGCACCTGCTGCTCAACGAAGCCGAGCTCGAGACCATGTCCGCCCTCCGCCGCCGCCTGCTCAACATGCAGCCGGTGATGCAGGTCGAGCAGCTGCTGCGCGCCCTCGAGCGGTTCAAGACCAACGACGAACTGGTCGGCAACCCCCAGAGCCCCGGCAATCCCCGCTCCACCGTCCGCGCCTGACGCGGTATTATCACAATTATGGAGCTCGACCCGCGCACCATCGAGGTCATGGACGAGTGCATGGTCGAGGTGCTGCGCCGCAAGACGCCCGCCCAACGCCTGGCGATTGGGCACGGCATGTGGGATATGGCACGGTCAATGCTCACCGGGCACGTTAAACATCAGCACCCTGATTGGCGCCCCGAACAGGTCCAAGCCGAGGTTGCCGCACGGATGTCGCATGGAGCAACTCGCACTCTTACGTAAGATCGTCACCACACTGGAGCGTCTGAAGGTGCCGTATTTTCTGGTGGGCTCTCAGGCATCCATGCTGCATGGTGAGCCGAGGCTGACCAACGACATCGACCTCGTTGCACTTCTTCAGCCGCGTATGGTGAACGATCTGCTTGAAGCCTTTCCACCGCCTGATTTTTATCTTGATGAAGCGGCCTTACGGGGCGCGATTCAACACGCAAGCAACGTCAACATCATCCACGTTCCTTCAGGCTTGAAGATCGATCTTTTTGTACCCAAAGACACCGACTTTGAAGAATCACGATTCAGACGCGCCCAGCAAACCGCTGCAGCTGACGGAACACCGGTTATGGTCGCGTGTCCTGAGCATGTGATTCTAAAAAAGATGGAGTATTACAAAGAAGGCCGTCACGAGAAGCACCTACGCGATATCACCGGGATCCTGAAGATCCAAGGCGATAAAATTGACCGGGAATACCTTGATCTGTTGGCTATCCGACATGGCGTTCATGACATCTGGCAATCGATCCTTCAACGGCTGGACCAGCCGCCGGGCTGACCGGGCGTCATATTCACAAGGCCCGCTGATCAAACCGCCTCCTGGAGCGTCGGCAGGACGCCGAGGTAGCTCAGCAGTTCGTGGCGTTTGGGGTGATGCGCCACCCAATCGCGGACCTGGACGAGGCGGCGGTAGTCCTGCTCGCCGACGGCGTCGATCAGCCGTTGGCGCTCGGTGTCGCGGCGTTTTTCCTGGCGGAGCTTGGCCTGCCAGGCGTCGGTGAAGATCAGGTGCAGGTCGTTGTGCAGGCCGTGGGACCGCAGCAGCTCCCACTCGCCACGGTCGAACCACACGCCGCCGCAGTAGCCGCAGCGGTCGAGGTGGAAGGGGATGTCCCGGCCGACGCGTCGGTGGACGAGGAAGTGGCCGTCGTCGGGGCAGAGCTTGCCGGGGCGGGAGTCGTCGCCGAGCGCGTCGGAGTCGCCGGGGTGGTCGGGCGCGGGCCGGCCCTTTGATGCGGGGCGTGCGTCGAGCCATCGGCGGTAGTGCCGGGCCTGGAGCCAGTGCCCGCCGCAGCCCCGGCATCTCAGGGCCGGCAGATCAGGAGCGAGGGAAACGCGTTGAAAACCACGGTGTTGGCATGCGGGACATTTCATCATGCCTACCACGATAAGCCCACGCCGCGCTGCATTGGCGTGGATCTGGACGCCCGGCGATGCGAAGATGTGAGCCGTCGGCCCCGTCCGACGGTATGCTGCGGGGATGAGCATGAGCCGACTCGCCTACGCCTTGGATCAACTCCGTCAGACGCGGGATTACACCAACCATGTGCTGGATCACACTGACCCCGCCCGCTGGTTCGAGATGCCCCCGGGCGGGACGACGCACATCGGCTGGCAAGTCGGCCATCTGACGGTGTCTCAGACCAGCCACCTGCTTGTCTGTGCGTGCGGTCGGACGTCGCGCGACGGGCTGGTCCCCGAGCCGTATATCGGGTGGTTCGGCAAGGACTCGTCACCCGTGGCGAACGCCGCGTCGTATCCCGCGCCCGGAGCCGTTCGCCAGATGTTCGACCACGTGTTTGAACACGCGACATCCGCCTTGTCTCAGATCGATGAAGCAACGTTGGACGAACCTCCCCATCGGCCGCACTGGGCGATGCGGACCCGGCTGGATGCGGTCTGGTGGAACATCCGCCACGAGATGCTGCACGCGGGGCAGATCGGGCTGTGCCGGCGGCTGCTGGGCGAGCCGCCGTATCGATGAAGCGCCCCCCGCTCCGCTACGCGGTGGCGGCGGCCTCTTTCTCGAGGGTGAGGTTCTTGCCGTAGTCGCCCGGCTCCAGCAGGTGCATCTTGTCGGGATCGACAAACCCGCGGATCTTGGCGCCTTCCTCCAGGGGCTCGGCCTTGACGCGGGCGACGAGCCGCTCGCCGGTCGGGGTGGAGGTGAAGATGTCCATGGTGTTGCCCAGCGGCTCGATGACGTCGACGGTCAGGTCGATCGTCATCTGCTCGTCGTTGGCGTGCTCGTTGGGCCGCAGGAACAGGCCCTCGGGGCGGAGCCCCAACACGATGTCCTGCCCGACGTGGCCCGCCACATGGTCGGCGTGGCCGGGGGAGAGCGCCAACTGAGCGCCGGCGCCTTCAAAGAACGTCTTCCCGTCGTGCTGAGTGAGCTTGCCATCGAGAAAGTTCATCGGCGGGGTGCCGAGGAAGCCGGCGACGAACCGGTTGGTCGGCTGGTTGTAGACGTTCAGCGGCGTGTCGCACTGCTGGATCTCGCCGTTGGACATGACTACCACGCGGTCACCCAGGGTCATGGCCTCTTCCTGGTCGTGGGTCACGTAGATCGTGGTGGTGGTGAGGCGTTTGTGGAGCCGCTTGAGCTCGGCGCGGGTCTCGACGCGGAGCTTGGCGTCGAGGTTGGACAGCGGCTCGTCGAAGAGGAACACCGCCGGGTCGCGCACGATCGCCCGGCCCAGCGCGACGCGTTGCCGCTGCCCGCCCGAGAGCGCCTTGGGCTTGCGGTCGAGCAGCTCCTCGATGCCGAGGATCTTCGCGGCGTTGTTGACGCGCTGGTCGATGTCCGCTTTCTTGAAGCCCCGCAGCTTCAGGCCGAACGCCATGTTCTTGTAGACCGTCATGTGCGGGTAGAGCGCATAGTTCTGGAACACCATGGCGATGTCGCGGTCCTTCGGCGGCACGTCGTTGACGACCCGCGGGCCGATCTTGATCACCCCGTCGGTGATCTCCTCCAGCCCGGCGACCATGCGCAGCGTCGTCGACTTGCCGCAGCCCGAGGGGCCGACGAGGACGAGAAATTCGCCGTCGTGGATCTCGAGGTCAACGCCTTTGACAGCTTCAAACCCGCCGGGATAGATCTTGCGAACCGCTTCCAGATGAACTTCGGCCATGAGGGGCTCCGGGTAACGACAACACGGTCAGTCCCGCCGCGGTGGACGGCCCCTCATGATAACCATTATCCCGGCAAAAAGCGCGAGCGTCGCCGGCTCGGGGATGCTCGCAACCAGGCCGTTGTAGGCCGCGAGCGTCTGCCCGTCGGCCCCCACCGCGAGCAGGCGGTCGCCCAGAAGCCCCAGGTCCGCCAGGTTCACCAGCCCGTCGGCGTTCAGGTCGGCGGCGGGGTTGAACACGCGGTTGTCGGAGAGCAGCACGTTTTCGAAAACCACGATGTCGTTTGGGGTGTACAGGCTGTTGAAATCCACGTCGCCCAGGCCGGCGCCGAAGATGGTCGAGACGTCAAATCCGGCGAAGCGTTGGACGTTGACGTTGCCGGTGACCTCGAAAGTGACGACGGTCAGCACGTGGTTGCCGTTGGTGAGGCCGAAGAAGTCACGGGTCCACAGGTCGCGGTCGATGCGGCTGGCCTGGGTGCCGTCGCCGATGAGGGCCAGGACCTCGCTGTCGCTGAGGCCGGCGCCGAGGTTGAGCAGCACGTGCATGTTGTCGCCGGTCTGGTCGACCGACCGCAGCAGGGCGGCGCGGTTCTCGTTGACGCCTTCGGTGATGGGGGCGAAGGCGGCGACCTCGGCTACGGGCTTGAGGCGGTCGACGTAGATCGCGCGTTTGAAGTCGGAGAACACCGCCGGCCCGCCGTCGTCGCGGCGGCGGAACGCGCGGGCGGTGATGAAGTGATAACCCTCCGACAGCTGCGTCGCGTCGATCAGCTGCTGATACAGCCCGTTGCCGTCGGCGGCGGAGAAACCGTCCTGCCGGGTGGTGGTGAACTGTTCGAAGCCGTAAATCGGCGAGTCGGGCGTGACGAGATCGACGAACCCGTTGCCGTTGACGTCGAGCCCGCCGTCGACCTTGAGCAGCGCGTTGTCGCCGTCGGCGTCGCGGTCGCGGAACTGGCCGAGCAGGTTGACCGCGTTGGTGGTGAGGGTGACGGTGAAGTCGTCGGCACTGATGACATCAACGTCGCCGAGGCGCGTGTCGCCGTTGGTCTGGGCCGTGGGCGTCCCGCCCGGGAGCGTGGCGCTGACGTTGGACAGTGAGAGCTGGCCCTGTGGGGTCGCGAGGCCGTAGATGAGGTAGCCGCTGTTGTGCTGGGCGCCGTCGGCGCCCGGGGCGCGGTTGCGCAGGATGCGGAGGTTGACCGTGCCGTCGCTGTTGACCTGCACGAGCGAGGGGAAATCGTCGAACGGGTCGATGGTCGGGTTCTCAGCGTTGCCGGTGAGCTCGACCAGGAACGTGCCGGGGGCGAAGCCGGTTTGGACGGTGCGGCTGTCGAACCCGCCGTCGGTGCGGTTGGAGAGGACGACCAGGGCCGAGCCTTCGCGTTCGTAGATCAGGATTTCTTTTTCGTCGCCGGTGGGGGTGCGGTCAAGGTAGTTGCCCCGGCCGTGGGTGTTGCGGATATCGATGAGGGTGGTGAGGGTGTCGCCGAAGACCCCGCCCAGCGCGTCGCCGCGGCCATCCTTGGGGAAGTCGCGGTTGTCGCCGAACGTCTTGGCGTTGAAGTAAATGTTGGCGTTGCCCGGCCGCATGAGCATGAAGGCGTGGGCGACGTTGGAGAGCGCGGGGCCGAACTCGTCGTGGCTGGCGACGTGGGCGACGCCCTGCGAGCCGTTGTTGGCCAGGCCGTCGTCGTTGACGTCGAAGCTGGCGTTCTTGACGTTGCGCCAGTCGTTCTGCAGGCCGTTGTCGGTGAGGTTGTCGCGCATCGCGAAGAACAGCGGCATGTCGAGCGCGTCGCGGTTGCCGCCTACGGTGTCGGGGCCGAGGTCTTCCTTGCGGGTGTAGGCCTGCAGCGCGCCCATGTCACCGGTGAAGACCTCGGAGAACGAGAACACGCGCTGGGTCGACCCGTCCAGCAGCGGCTTCTGGATCGCGTCGTGCACCGCCACGTCCATCAGGTCCAGCACCCAGGGCGGGAAGTGGCGGGCCGCGTCGATGCGGAAGCCGTCCACGCCGACCTCCTGCACCATCCACCGCACGTGGCGCATCAGCAGGTCGTTGGCGTTTTCCACCACCGCGTCACCCTGCATCGGGTCGGCGGTGTTGAAGTCATAGATCGTGACGTTCTGGTTGGTGCGCGGGTCGAACACCGTGCGCCCGCCCAGGTCGCGGTCCTGGTAGAAACGCACGTTGTTGGGGTCGGCCCGGTCGTACACCGAGCCGGAGGGGATGTTGTTGGGGTCGTTGGGATCGACCGGCTGACGGATGAACCGGTGGTTTTTTTCCTGGGCGATGTCGATCAGGCCCGCAAGGCGGAAGGTCAGGTCGTCGCTCTCGAACCGGCCGTGGAAATCGCCGTCGATGTCGTTGGGCAACGTCGTGACGAAGCCGGGGTAGTCGCCGGCGTCGACAAAGCCGGGGGTGGAGGAATCGCGGAACCCGTTGTGGTTCAGGATCAGGTCGGTGTAGACGCCGACGCCCGCCTTGCGGGCCTGGCCGGCCATGGCCTTGAGCGACGTCTCGGTGCCGTAGAGGGTCTGGTCGTTGGGTTTGCCCAGGTCGAAACGGTCGAACACGTCGTAGCCGACGGAGAACCCGCCGCTGTCGGCCCGGCTGGGGGGCGGGACCCACATCCCGCCGTAGCCGGCGTAGAACACGTCGACCATACGGTTCTCGATGGTGTCCCAGCGGGCCTCGAAGAACTGCAGGATCGCGGGGGCCGAGGCGTCCTGCCCAGCCGCGGCGGGCGTGAGGACGGCAACGAAGAACAGGCGGAAAACAAGCCGGCGTGCTGAGCGCATCGCGTGAAGCTCCGCGGGTGGTTTCAGAGGCGACAGGGGTCGCGGGAAGGCCCTCCCGACGCATCGCGGCGTCGGGAGGGCGAGCGTCTCAAAACAGGGCGCGACGGTGGCGTGCGCCGGTCCGCCGCGCCCCGCTTCCGGGGGCTTGAGGTTACTTCCTGCGCCGAGCCATCAACATCAGGCCGCCCAGGCCGATCAGCGCCAGCGACGCGGGCTCGGGGATGACGACGGTGAAGAACTGGTCGCCCGTGATGTTGTTGAAATCGACGCTGCGCGGCTCGCCGAGGTTGCCGCTGTCGACGGCGCCGAGCACCTGGTTCGACAGGAAATCATGGCCGCCGCCGTTGATGAACGCCGAGACGCGGATGTCGCCGGTGGGGTTGCCGATGACACTAAGCGGGATCAGCACCTCGATGCCGGTGGTGACGGTGGCGGGGTCCGAATCGTTGGGGTCGCCGAACGCGCCGACGCCGAGCGTGTTGCTGTTGTCGAACCCGATGAGGATGCCGTTGGAGCCGGTGATGAGGTTGCCCGGGCCGCCGCCGATGAAGCTGCCGGTCCCGCCGCCGGCGGTGAGCAGCTCGGCGAAGCTGGCGAAGTGCTCGATCGGGTCGTTGCCGCCGGTGGCGGTGAGGTAATAGTCCGCGTCGAAGCCGGTGTCGAACGTCAGGCCGGCGCCGTCGGGGCCGAACGACCCGTCGCCGCCGATGAGTTCGCCCATCCGGTTGAGGCCGTTGAAGTCCACGTCGGGGTTGTTGCCCAGCAGCGTGTTCTGCCCGCCGCTGACCGAGTCGACGAAGATCTCAAGCTTGTTGAAGTTGGTCTGCAGGTTGCCGGCCAGGAACAGGTGCAGGTTCCCGCCCTGGACGACGCCGTAGGCGACGTTGAGTTCGGACCCGTCGGCGAAGTCGACGCTGGCGTCGGTGTTGTTGCCGAACTCGGTGCCGACCCCCTGCACGGCCAGCGGGGCGCCGTAGTCGACGTCACGTACGCCGTCGACCGTGATCGCCGCCGACGCCGGCAGCGCTATCCCCGCGGCCAGAAGCCATGCGGACGTGAAGGAAAAACCTCGCATAAGAGAACCTCCTTACGGATACCAAAGATGAACAGAGTCACACGTGAATCAGGCGCCGAGGGGCGATCGGTTGCGGCCGACAAGGCCGCGGCTCGGCGTGAAGGTCGTCTTCGTCAGATGCCGTGAGGCGTGATCTTGACGTCGCCAGCGCCGTCGTCAGCAACGGCTTCGCCGTGCCCGTCGGTGAAGGCGATATTGATCCGGTCGCTGTGCCGGCCGCCGTTGACGCCCTGGCTGTCGATGAACTCGTCGAGCGGCAACTTGGTGCGGATCGACCAGCCGGCGTCGAAGATGGCGCCGAGGGTGCCGGTGCGGGAGCCGCCGACCCAGACGCTGCCGGTGTACATCAGCGCATCGCTGCGGTCGACGGGTTGATTGGAGCCCAGCTCCATCCGCGTGCCGCAATCGGCGAGGAACATGGTGGATGAAGGATCAACGATGTTGGCCTGGTCGCCGTTGATGGCGCTGCCGCCGCCCCCGGGCTGGGACGGGTCATAAGGGTTCAGACCCTGCCCGCCGGACCACTGCGAGTTGCCGTTGATCACCACCCCCGTGACGTCGGCGTTGATGCCGTAGGAGATCCGTTGGTTATTCACGAAGGTGCTGGTCGTGATGTTGTTGATGATTTTGTGCCCGGGGTCGTTGTTGCCCCACGGGTCGCCGCTGGCGGTGTAGGGGTCCTGCGGGCAGACGTAAATCCGGGAGATGTCGTCGTCGGTGTCATCAAAGGTCTGGTTGAAGGAGGCCCCCAGGTAGGGCGCCAGCGCGGTGGCCCAATCCTTCCACTCCGTGGAGCTGCCCGGGACCCGTTCGTAATAGCGATCGGCGTTGGGCAACATGTTGAGCAGATCGCTCGAGGCCGACAGCGGCAGGCGATCGCGGTGGTCGACGGCGAACGAAGCGCCCGCCTGTCCGAGGGAGCGCACATTCGAGAGGCACTGCACGTTGCGGGCCGCGTCGCGGGCGGCGCCGAGCGCGGGCAGCAGGATGCCGATGAGCAGGGCGATGATCGAGATCACCACCAGCAGTTCGATCAGCGTGAAGCCGACGGCGGGGCGGCGGATTGACATGGCGGGCTCTCCTGAGGCGTGGGCGGGGCGGGCGACCAAGGGTTGCCCCTGAAGTCCGGTGAAATTGTTGAAACGGTTAACCATGATTCGGAAAACACTCAACAGGGTTTTGGATTCGATTCAAAAAAGTCGGTGGTGCGCGAAAAAGCGAGATGCGGATCAATCAACGGGATCGGGCGACAACGATGTGAACTTCGCGAGCAACATTTAAGTTTAGCGAGTTTTTAGTGATTGTCAACTTTCTGGGGCGTTCACGGCCTGAGCAACGCGGTTGGGAGACGGGCCGGCCGGGCCCCGGGCCAAACGTCTGGGCTTCCGGTTTATTGCGGAAAGCCCGGGTTTTCAATCGCGGCGGGGTTCGATCCGGAAAACGCCTGTTCCACCGCGGGGGTTGATTCTGTTCACTAACATGGTAAACTAGTTCACCTCTATGTCAACCCCCCTCTCCCAACAACTTGTCAGAATGCGGGACGGAGCCCTGATCATGGCCGAGTCCCGGACCAACCCGCTGCCCTCGCCCGAAGACGCCCCGCCCCCCGGGCCCGACCGCCGCCCGGCCGCCCGGCGGGGCGCAGGGGGGGGCAAAAAAACCAAACGCACCAGCATCCGCCAGATCGCCCAGCTCGCCGGCGTCTCCGTCGCCACCGTCTCGATGGTCCTCAACAACAACCCCAAGATCACCGAGGCCACCCGACGCAAGGTTAACCGCGTCATCAGCGACGTCGGCTACCGCCCCAACCGCCTGGCCCAGTCCCTCTCCGGCCAGTACACCCGCGTCCTGGCCGTGCTCATGCCCACCCTCCGCCACGCCGTCGCCGACCCCTACTTCGGCGAGCTCATCAGCGGCATCTGCGACCGCGCCGCCAAACGCGGCCACAAGGTCATGCTCGAACACGCCAAGCCCGAGTTCATCAAGCAGAACCAGCACCTCGAGCTCTTCGAACGCCGCTTCGTCGACGGCGTGTTCTGCATCGGCTTCAACGACAAGCACCCCTTCCTGACCGACATCCACCAGCGCGATTTCCCGATGATCGCCGTCAATAACGTCTTCCCCGACTGGGGGCTCGACCACGTCGTCTGCGACTACCGCTCCGGCGCCGAGCAGGTCATGACCTACCTCCGCCAACTCGGCCACCGGAAGATCGGGCTGATCTACGGCTCGCTCGACGCCTACACCGCCCGCACCATCGTCGACGTCTATCGGCAACGGATGCACGACGCCGGCGTCGAGGCCGACGACACCTGGATGATCGACGGCCACTTCACCGAGGAGCACGGCGCCGACGCCGCCCGCCGGCTGCTGGAGCATCACCCCGACCTCACCGCCATCTTCGCCGGCAACGACAAGATGGCCCTCGGCTCGATGCACTACATCACCCACCAGGGCAAGGCGGTGCCGGGCGACGTGTCGATCGTCGGGTTCGACGACATCCCGCACACCGCGTTCGTCACGCCCGCGCTGACCACGGTCCACACGCCGCTCTATGAGCTGGGGGTCCTCGCGGCCGACCGGCTCATCGAGCGGATCCGCGGCAAGGCCCGTAAGATCGCCGACGTCCTCCCGACTCACCTCGTCCTGCGCGAATCGACGTCGCTCGCCGCCCGGGACTGACCCATACCGCCGCGGGGTTCGCCCCGGTTCCTTGATCGAGATCCAGACATGAACACGACCCCCGCCCGTGCGTTCACCGCGCTGTCCCTGTTGATCCTGTGGGCTCTCCCGGCCGACGCCCAGCCCCTGGCCGCCGGCAAGAGCGCCGAGGATTTTCACGCCGAGTCGGTCCTGATCGTCCACTACCACCGGCCCGCCGGCGATTACGAAGGGTGGAACGTCTGGGCCTGGCCCATCGACGATGACGGCGACGCCCACGCGTTCGCCGGCGTCGACGACTTCGGGCCCTACATCGTCATCCCCTACGACGACCCGCACCAGCGCTTCGGGTTGATCGTCCGCAAGGGCGAGTGGGAAGCCAAAGACGGGGACGCTGACCGTTTCGCGGACGTCAACGACGACGGGGTCGCGGAGGTTTGGATCAAGCAGGGCGAGCCGCGGGTGTTCCGCGACCCCGCCGCAGTCGGTTACCAGCCGCAAACGCCCGGCCAGTCCGCGGCGACGCCCGACATGACCCGGGTCCGCCCGCTCGCCCCCGCCTCGGCCGAGGGCGCGCTGCTGGTGATCAACTACTACAACCCGGAGGGCGAAAGCGATTGGGACGTCTGGGCCTGGGCCGACGGCGAAGACGGCCGGGCGGTCACGTTCACGCGCGACACCGCCTTCGGCAAGGCCGCGCTGGTGCGATACGACGACCGCAAGCCCCGGGTCAACTTCATCGTGCGCAAACCCGACTGGTCAAGAAAGGATGTGGACATGGATCGCTCCGCGGTGATCAATGAGCAGGGCGTGGGCGAGGTCTGGCTCGTCGCGGGGGATGAACGGGTCTACACCGACCCCGCCGACATCGATTGGGGCCCGAAGGTTACGTCCGCGTTTCTCGACGCCCTCGATCAGGTCCGCGTCACGCTGTCGCAGCCGATCCCTCCCGCGCAGCTCGGCAGCCCGCCCCGCCTGCGCGTCGACGGCCGGCCGATCGACATCCGCTCGGCTCTGCCCCACGGCCTGTCGATCGCGGGGACGCGGGATTACACCTTCAACCTGGCGTCCTCGCTGACGCCCGACGAGATCGCCCGGCCCATGGTCCTCGAGATACCCGGGTATGAGCCGGTCCGCGTCGAGGCCCGCAACGCCCTTGAAGACCCCGCCTTCAACGCCCTCGACGCGAGGCTCGGCTACGAGTACGCCTCCGACGCCACGACGTTCCGCACCTGGTCGCCGACCGCGACGGGGGTGGACCTGCTGCTGTTCGACTCGGCAACCGCCGACGAGCCCCGCGCCGTCGTCCCGATGAGGCGCGATGAACGGTTCGTGTGGCAAGCGGAGGTCGACGGCGACCTCGACGGGACGTATTACCTGTACCGCTTCGACAACTACGGCGAGCCGCGCACCGTGCCCGACATCCACGGCTACGCGGCGACCAAAGACTCGGCCCGCAGCCTCGTGCTCGACCTACGCAAGACCGACCCCGACGGCTTCCGCGATCACCAGCCCCCGACCCTCGCCCAGCCGACCGACGAGGTCATCTACGAAATCCACGTCCGCGACCTGTCCGTCGCCGACCCCTCCACCCCCGCTGAGCACCGCGGCAAGTACCTCGGCCTCACGCACCTCAACCCGGCCGACGCCCGGCGCGTGTCCACCGGGCTGTCGCACCTTAAAGACCTCGGCGTCACCGCGGTCCACCTGCTGCCGATCCAGGACTTCTCCGCGTCGATGGACGAGTACAACTGGGGCTACTGGACGGCCCTGTTCAACGTGCCCGAGGCCCAGTACTCGACCCGGCCGGACGACCCGGCCGCGACGATCCGCGAGCTGAAGCAGGCGATCCAGACCCTGCACGACCACGGCCTCCGCGTGATCCTCGACGTGGTGTACAACCACACCTCCAGCAGCTTCGAGCACTCCCCGTTCGACCAGGCCGTGCCGTGGTACTACTTCCGCACCACCCCCGACGGCCGGCTGCGCAACGAGTCGGGCACCGGCAACGCGTTCGCCGACGAGCGGCCGATGGCCCGTAAGTACATCGTCGACTCGCTGCTGTACTGGGTCGATGAGTACAAGGTCGACGGGTTCCGCTTCGACTTGGTGGGCATGCATCACCCGCAGACCGTGCGCGAAATCACGCAGGCGCTGCGCGCCGCCCGGCCGGACCTGACGCTCTACGGCGAGCCGTGGACCGGCGGCGGGCCGATCCATTTCCCCAAGGGCGCCCAGCGCGGCACGACCATGGCCGTGTTCAATGACCACCTCCGCAACGCGGTCCGCGGCGACCTCGACGGCGCGTCCACCGGCTTCGCCACCGGCCCCGGCGGGGACCGCGCCGCCGTCCAGCGCGGCGTCGCCGGCGCGATCGACGACTTCACCGACGATCCCACCGAGACCATCAACTACGTCTCCGCCCACGACAACCGCACGTTCTGGGACAAGATCGAGTACACCCACGCCGACCTCGACGACCCGACCAAACGCGCGATGCAGAAACTCGCCCACGGCATCGTCCTTACGTCCCAGGGCATCCCCTTCATCCACGGCGGGGCCGGCTTCGCCCGCACCAAGGGCGGCCACCACAACTCCTACAACGCCGGCGACGCGGTCAACGCCTTCGACTGGCCGCGCAAGGCCCGATACCTGGATGTGCATGACTACCTCACCGGCCTGATCGCCCTGCGAAAGGATCACCCCGCGTTCCGCATGGCGACCGCCGACGCGGTGCGCGCGAACCTGCGCTTCCTGGATTCGCCCGGGGTCCTGGCCTTCGCGCTCAACGGGAAAGCCGTCGGCGACGCGTGGGACACGATCCTCGTCGCCTACAACGGCGAGCCGACCGCCCAACGGCTCGACCTGCCGGCGGGCCGGTGGGCGATCGTCGTCAACGCCGAGCGAGCCGGCACGCGCCCGCTCGACACCACCTCCGGCGCCTACACGCTGCCGCCTTACTCCATGATCGTCGCTTACCAGGACTAATAACCGCATGTGAGAAGCCGGACCTGAGCGAAGCGAAGGTCCGGATCGTATCGGCGCGAAAGACATCCGGACCTTCGCTCCGCTCAGGACCGGCTTGATCACAGATTCGCTAACGGAGTCGAGACCGCTCATGAAACGACTGCTGATCGTTATTGGCCTGCTGCTGTCGGCGTCGGCTTGGGCGCAGACGCCGCACACGTTCGTCTACACCCCCGACCGTTCGGCCGACCGCGTGGTGGTGGCCGGGTCGTTCAACGGCTGGTCGCAAACCGCGCACCCGATGCAGCGCCGGCCCGACGACTCGTACGCGGCCGTGGTCGACCTGCCCGACGGCGTGCACCATTACAAGTTCGTGGTCGACGGCGCGTGGACCAACGACCCGAAACACTCCGACCCGGACTTTGAGCAGTCCGACGGCCACGGCGGCATGAACTCGGCGGTGTTCATCGGCTTCGACGGCCGCGAACTGCCGGCGCCCAAGCCGAACCATATCCGCGCCGATGCGCTGCGGCCCGACCGCCAGGTGGTTTCCGGCGATGAGCTGATCCTTACCCTCCGCACGCAGGCCAATGATGTCGACACGGCGTACGTGCTGCTCGGCGATGAACAAACGCCTCACCGCATGCAGAAGATCGACACCGCGGTTGGCTTCGACCACTACCAGGCGTTCGTCCGCCCCGGCGCCGACGAGGCCGTTTACCTCTTCAGGATCGTCGACGGCGACGAGACCGTCTATCTCACCGCGGAGGGCCCGCGGGACGCGCCCGCGGCGGCGTTCGCCGTGGCGATGGACCCGGCGTTCGTCACCCCCGACTGGGCGCGGGACGCGGTGTGGTACCAGATCTTCCCCGAGCGGTTCCGCAACGGTGATTCCGCCAACGACCCCGAGCCCGTCCAGCGCTGGCAGGCCGACTGGTGGAGCACGCTCCCCGGCGAGCGCGCCGGCGCCGACCAGTTCTACCACGGCCACGGCAACGTCTGGCGCCGACGCTTCGGCGGCGACCTGCAGGGCGTGCGCGAGGCCCTGCCCTACCTCCAACGCCTCGGCGTCAACGCCATCTACTTCAACCCGGTCTTCGAGGCCGAGTCGATGCACAAGTACGACACGACCGACCTCCGCCACATCGACGACAACTTCGGCGTCAAGGGCGACCTGCCCCTCGAAGGCGAGACCGAAGACCCCGCGACCTGGCGGTGGTCCGAGTCCGACAAGCTCTTCCTCGACTTCATCGAAGAAGCCCACCGCCAGGGCTTCCGCGTCGTGATCGACGGCGTGTTCAACCACGTGGGCACGCAGCACCCGTTCTTCCAGGACGTGCTCAAACATGGCGAGCGGTCGAAGTACGCCGACTGGTTCGAGATCACCAGCTGGGGCGAAGGCGGCGCGCCCGGCACGCCCACCGGCATCCAGTGGGACGCCTGGGACGGGCCCAACGGCTCACTGCCCGCGTTCAAGAAAGACCCTCAGCTCGGCCTCGCGCCCGGGCCCCGGGAGCACGTCATGGCCGTCACCCAACGCTGGCTCGCGCCCGACGGCGACCCGTCCCGTGGCGTCGACGGATGGCGGCTCGACGCGCCCCAGGAGATCAACCACCGCTTCTGGCGCGACTGGCGCACCGTCGTCAAGCAGACCAAGCCCGACGCGCTGATCATCGGCGAGATCTGGTCCCGAGCCGACCCCTACCTCCAGGGCGATCAGTACGACGCGGTCATGAACTACCAGTTCGGCATGCCCGCGATCGAGTTCTTCGCCAACCGCGCCCAGCCCTCCAGCCCGTCGCAATTCGCCCGCGCCCTCAACCGCGTGGTCTACGGCTACCCGCTGCAGGCGTCGATGGTCATGATGAACCTCTACGACAGCCATGACACCGACCGCGTCGCGTCGATGTTCGTCAACCCCGACCGGCCCTACGACGGCCTCAACCGCCTGCAGAACGATGATGACTACAGCGACCGCAAACCCAATGAGCTGGAGCGCCGGCGGATGCGGCAGGCGCTGGCGATGAAGTACGCGTTCGTCGGCGCCCCGATGATCTACTACGGGACCGAGGCGGGCATGTGGTCGCCGGACGACCCGAACAACCGTCAGCCGATGGTCTGGCGGGACCACGAGCCGTACGACGATCCGCGGCTGGCGTTCGACGCCGAGCTGTTCGCGTATTACCAGCGCCTCGCGGCGGTCCGCCACGGGGTCGAGCCGTTGCGGCGCGGCGCGTTCCGCGTGGTGCAGACCGACGACGACCGCGGTGTGCTGGCGTTCGCGCGTGACGGCGAACAGAGCGTGTACGTGCTGATCAATCGGGGCCCGAACGCGGTGTCGGTAAAGATCCCTGTCGACGCAGATGAATTGGTGGATGTGCTTCACCCAACGGTCGCCGACGTCGCAATCGATGAGGGCCGCCCCCGCCTTGTGATCCGCGACGACGCCCCGCGGTTGCCGGCCAATGACGGCGCCGTCCGCCTGACCCTGCCGGCTTACGGGACCGCGATCCTCGTCCCCTCGGAGGCGGCGCGATGAACCTGGCCCGCGCCGCGCGGACCCTGCTCGTGATCGCCACCGCCTTGATCGTGGCGTGGGCGTTCATCGACGTCGGCGCCCGGGTCGCCCGCTCGATCGTCGACCGGCTGGACGGCTCGGCCGTCACGCTCACCGTGCTGCACTGGGGCAACACCGAGGAGGAGGCGATCGTCGAGCACCTCGTGCGCGAATTCGAGCGCACCCGCCCCGGCGTCCGTGTCCAGCGGCTGCACGCCGGGGACTACGACGCCAAGCTCAAGACCATGCTCGCCGCCGGCACGCCCCCCGACCTGTTCTACCTGCGCTACGAGGACGTGCCCGACTTCGCGGAGCAGGACATGGTCATGCGGCTCGACGCGGCGGCGATCGCCGAGCTGGACGATTTCTACCCCATGCTCGTCAACGCGTTCCGCTGGGACCCCGACGCCCAGCGCACCGGGCGCGGCGACCTGGTCGGCCTGCCCAAGGACTTCACCACCATGGTGATGTACATCAACCTCGACCTGTTCCGGCGGGCGGGCGTCGCGGTCCCCTACGACGGCTGGACATGGGCGCAATACCGCGACGCGATGAGGCGGATCGCGGCCCTGGGCCCCGACATCCACGGCGGCGTGATCAAGACCTGGCCGATGGTGTTGCGCAACCTCGTCTGGTCACACGGCGGGGCGTTCTTCGGCGACGACTTCACCGACGTCCGCCTCGACGAGCCCGGCGCTCTGGCCGCGATGCAGCTGGTCGTGGACACCCGCTTCACCGACCGCAGCGTGTTCAACGCGACCGGGATCAGCCAGGACGAGGACGACCTGTTCCGGCGGGGGCGGATCGGCGCGATCGGCCCGCTCGGCCGCTGGATGGCGCCGCGGTACCGCAAGATCGAGAGCTTCGGCTGGGACGTGGTCCCCCTGCCCCACGCCGAGGGCGCCGCGCCGGTGTCGGCGATCGCGACCGTGGCGTGGGCGGTGTCCTCGCAGACCAAGCACCCCGAGCAAGCGGTCGACCTGCTGCGGTTCCTCTGCGGGCGCGAGGGGCAGGTGATGAGCAGCGAGCTGGGCCTGGCGATCCCGTCGATGCGCAGCGTCGCCGAGTCCGACGCGTTCCTCAGCCCCGGCCGCAAGCCCGCCAACGCCCGGCTGTACCTCGACATGATCGATCATGGCCGGCTGGGCCAGAACCCCCGGCTCAGGCAGTTCGACCGCATCCTCGGCAACGAGATGCAGGCGGTCCTGCAGCACCACGACGCGACGCCCGCCCAGGCGGCCGCCGCGGTCGAACGCAAGTGGTTAGCCGAGCTCGCCTCGCCGCTCAACAGCAGGGCGTACGGCCGCATGCCGTGGGCGACGGTCATCGCGGTGACGTGCGTCCTGCTGGCGGCGGCGACGGCGAGCCTGGTCTGGTTCGCCCGCCGCGAGAAGCTCGGCGCCATCGCCCGCGGCCAGCAACGCGCGGGTTGGATGTTCGTCGGGCCCTGGGTCGCCGGCTTCCTCCTGTTCGTGCTCGGCCCGATGGTGCTGAGCCTGCTGCTGGCGATGACCAAGTGGTCCGCCATGGCGCCGCTGAGCAGCGCCCAGTTCGTCGGGTTCGACAACTTCGTCCACCTCTTCGCCTACGACGAAGACTTCGGCCAGTCGCTGTGGGTGACGGTCTATTACACCCTCCTGGCCGTGCCGATCATCCAGGTCGCCGCCATCCTCGTGGCGCTGCTGATGAACCAGGCGGTCCCGGGGATCGCGCTGTTCCGCACCGCGTACTTCGTGCCGTCGGTCGTCACCGGCGTCGCGCTGGTGACGCTCTGGATCACGATCTTCAACAACGACACCGGCCTGCTCAACGCGGCGCTGAACCCGGCGTTGAACCTGCTCGGCCTCGAGGCGCCGGACTGGTTCGGGACCGACTCGGAATGGTTCGCCGTGCCGGCGCTGGTGATGATGAGCCTCTGGGGCGTCGGCGGGGGGATGGTGATCTACCTCGCGGGGCTGAAGAACATCCCCGCGTCGCTCTACGAGGCCGCCCGGATCGACGGCGCCTCGCCCGTCCGCCAGTTCTTCGCCGTGACCGCGCCCATGCTCAGCCCGCTCATCTTCTTCAACGTCGTCATGGGCGTCATCGGCTCGTTCCAGGTGTTCACCCAGGCGTACGTCATCCGCGGCAGCAGCGGCGGCACGAACAAAGACATGCTCTTCTACGTGCTGCACCTCTACGACCACGCGTTCCGGTTCCACAACATGGGCTACGCGTCCGCCATGGCGTGGGTGCTGTTTGTCATCCTGCTGGCGTTGACCCTGCTCGTGTTCCGCGGCAGCCGGGGCCTGGTGCATTACGAAGGACTCAAGGCGTGACCACGATCGCAACCGCCCCCGTGATGGACGCCAAGCCGCGCGTCAAGACGCCGCCCCGGCCGCGGAACCTCCGGCGGGTCCTGGGGACCTACGCGCTGCTGGTCGGCGGCGGCGTCCTGTTGATCCTCCCCTTCTTCTGGCTGGTCAGCAGCTCGCTCAAGACCGACCAGGAAATCAGCAACATCAGCCAGCTCCTCCCCGCCGTTCCGCAGTGGGGCAACTACGCCGAGGCGTTGCGGCGCATGGGTCTGGAAGTCAACGGCGGGGCGATCCGGTTCCCGGCCCTGGCGAACACGATCGTGGTCACGGTGCTGTGCGTGGTCGGCCAGGTCGTCAGCAGCAGCCTCGTGGGTTACGGCTTCGCCCGGTACCGCTTCAAGGGGCGCGACACGCTGTTCATGGTCATGCTCGCCACGATGATGCTCCCCGCGCAGGTGACGATGATCCCGGTGTTCCTGCTCTTCCGCAGCGTGGGCTGGATCGACACCCTCCTGCCGCTGATCATCCCCGCGTGGTTCGGCACGCCGTTCTTCATCTTCATGTTCCGCCAGTTCTTCGCCCAGGTCCCCGAGTCGCTGCTGGAGGCGGCCCGGATCGACGGCGCCGGCCACCTGCAGATCTACGCCCGGATCATGCTCCCGCTGTCGGGCCCGGTGATCGCGATCGTGGCGATCTACACCTTCATGTTCACCTGGAACGACTTCATGTCGCCGCTGATCTACCTCAACAGCCCGGAGAACCGCACCCTCGCGCTCGAGCTCAACGCCTTCAGCGGCCAATACGGCGTCGAGCACCGCGAGCTGCTGATGGCCGCGAGCTTCGTGACCATGCTCCCGTGTATCCTCCTCTTCTTCGCCGCCCAGCGCTACTTCGTCGACAGCGCCGCGTCCAGCGGGATGAAGGGGTAGGCTCTGGTTGAAGCCCAGGGATCGCGATCCCTGGGCTTCGGGAATCACATCAGCGCCGTGAGATGCGCCGCCGCGGTGGCGACATCCTCCACGCGGTTCTCGCCCGCTTCGCGCTCGATGATCAGGTCGCCCGCGTATCCGCCGTCGTTGAGCACCCCGACGAACGCGGGCCAGTCGACCTCGCCCGTCCCGACCGGGACCTCGGTCCCCCACTCGCCCGGCGTCTTCGTGCGCACCGCGTCCTTGATGTGGACCTGCTCGACCCGCGGCAGCAGCAGCCGCAGCGCCTCGACCGGGTCGCCCTTGTCGTACAGGATCATGTTGGCCGGGTCGAAGTTGACCCCCACGCCCGCGTGGTCGAGGTCGTCGAGGAACGCGACCAGCCCGTCGGCGGTTTCCTGCCCGGTCTCGAAGAGCAGGCGGACGTCCTGCTCGGCGAACACGTCGGCGGCCTGCCGGATGCGGTCGCGGAGCTTGGCGTAGGCGGGGTCGGCGGCGTCGTGGGGGATGAAGCCGGCGTGGAACGACACCCGGGGGATGCCGTGCTCGGCGGCGAGCGCCGCGGACCGCCGGGCGATCGCGAGGTTGGCGTCCCAGTTCTCGTCCAGGGCCAGGCCCCCGGTGCGCTGGATGGTCTGGAGCGTCGAGTAGTCCTCGCCCGTGGCGCCGAACATGCCCGAGGCCACCGTGACGCCCGCGTCGCGGAGGCGGCGGATCGTCTCGGCCTGGGCGCCGGACTCGCCGCGGTGGGCGTTGAGGGCCAGCTGGACCTTGCCCAGGCCGACTTGGCGGACCTTGGCGACCAGGTCGTCGTCGGAGGACGGCCGCAGGGACCAGCTGCAAACGCCGATACGGTCGGAAATCGGGGGCATGACGGGCTCCGAAGAATCATGTTCGTCTGGACGATAACCGAGGATATTATGAAGTATGCACATGTCCCGCACCCTTGCCCTGATCGGCTGTCTGATGCTGGCGCCGCTCTCGCCCCCGACGTGGGCGGAGCCGGCCCCGCTCAGCGACCGCGAGAAGGCGGCCCACGCCCTGAGCCGGCTGGGGTTCGGCGCCCAGCCCGGTGAGGTCGAGGCCGTCATGGCCGAGGGCGTCGACGCCTGGATCGCCCGCCAGCTCGACCCCGCGTCGATCGACGACAGCCAGGTCGACGCCCAGGTCCTCCAGCGCTTCCCCTCCATGGGGATGACGATGACCGAGGTCTTCGCGACCTACCGCCCGCCTTACCCCCGCGACCGCCGGGAGACCCCCGAGGAGTCGCGCCGGCGCAACGAGCTGCGCAACCAGGTCCGCCGCGAGCTGCAGTCCGCCGTGCTCCACCGGGCCCTCTACAGCCAGCGCCGGTTCGAGGAGGTCATCCTCGAGTTCTGGCGCAACCACTTCAGCGTCGACCAGAGCAAGGACGACGTGGGCTTCCTCGCCAACCATTACGAGCAGACCCTGCGCCGCCACGCGTTCGGCGACTTCGACGACCTGCTCCTCGCCACCGCCCGCCACCCGGCGATGCTCATCTTCCTCGACAACGCGGTCAGCCAGAAGCCCCTCACCGAACGCGAGCAGCGGCTGGTCGAGCGCTACGAGGGACGCGAGAACCGGCCCCGCAGCTTTGAGGCCCTCGCCCGACACCGCGGGCTCAACGAGAACTACGCCCGCGAGCTTATGGAGCTCCACACCCTCGGCGTCGACAACGGCTACACCCAACGCGACGTCACCGAGCTCTCGCGCGTCCTGACCGGCTGGTCCGTCGGCTGGACCGGCGCGGGCGAAGACGAATACGGCAACCGCCAGCACGGCGAGTACGGCTTCGTGTTCCGCGCCGACGTCCACGACGACCGCGCCAAGCGCGTGCTCGGCGCGACCCTCCGCGGCGGCGCGGGCGAGGCCGAGGGCGTCGCCGTCATCCGCAGGCTCGCCCGTGATCGGCGAACCGCCGAGTTCATCTCCTGGAAGCTCTGCCGCTACCTCGTCCACGACGACCCGCCCCAGACCCTGGTCAAACGCGTCGCCCGGGTGTTCCGCACCTCCCGCGGCGACCTGCCCAAGGTGTACGCCGCGATCGTCACGAGCCCCGAGTTCTTCGACCGCGCCAACGTCGGCGTGAAGTTCAAAACCCCGTTCGAGTACGTCGTCTCGGCCCTGCGCGCGACCGACGCCCAGGTCGAGGATGACCAGGCGGTGCTCTGGTCCCTGCGGCGGATGGGTCAGCCGGTGTACCAGTGCTTCGACCCCACCGGCTACTATGACCAGGCCGAGGCCTGGCTGGACCCGGGCGTGCTGGTGTACCGCTGGCAGTTCGCGCTGGCGTTAGCGGGCGGCCGGCTCGAAGGGGTCAAGCTCCCCGAGGCGTGGATCACGTCGCTGCCGGTGGGCGACGACCTTGCGGACGAGCTGGTGCGCCAGCTCGTCGCGGCCCCGGTCGACCCGGCGGCGACGGCGCTGCTGGAAGAGCAGATCGGCCAGGCCTTCAACCGCCGCGTGGCGGTCGGCGTCGTCCTCGGCTCGCCGATGTTTCAGCAACAATAGGAGATCGCGATGGACCGATGGACCCGACGTGAATTCCTCAAGACCTCCGGCCTGGTGATCGGCGGCGCCGGCGCGGGCCTGGTCGACCTGCGCACCCTCTACGGCCAGACCGCCGAGGCCGACCAGCTGCCCCCCACCCTCGTCGTCCTCTACCTCCGCGGCGGCGCCGACGTGCTCAACGCCATCATCCCCGCCACCGAGTCGCTCTATTACACCTACCGCCCGACCATCGCGATCCCGCGCGAGCAGGTCCTGCCCGTCACCAACCGCTTCGGCTTCCACCCCGCCATGCGCGAGCTGCACGAGCTCTACCAGGCCGGCCGGCTCGCGGCGATCATCAACGCCGGCTCGACCCACCCCACCCGCAGCCACTTCGACGCCCAGGACTTCATGGAACGCGCCGCGCCCGGCATCAAGACCGTCACCGAGGGCTGGCTCAACCGCTACCTCACCGCCACCCGGACCGACGAAGACCGCGACCTGCGCAGCGTCAGCCTCCAGCCCACCCTCCCCCGCAGCCTCCGCGGCGACTACCCCGTCCTCGCCGTGCCCGACGGCGGGGCCGAGCAGGCGATGAGCGTCTTCGAGACGCTCTACGGCTGCAACGGCGAGAAAGAGGCGATCGCCGAGCTCCGCGGCGGCGACCACGCCGCCGAGCGGATCAAGGCCACCCTCGAGGCCCGCGGCGAGCACGAGCTGAGCCCCGCCGAGGCCGCCCGCCAGCAGATCGTCGACGCCGGCGCCGCCAGCATCGCCAAGCTCCGCAAGCTCAACGCCCTCCTCCACAACGAGGATCACCCCGTCCTCGGCGACTACCCGTCGACCCACCTCGGCCGGCAGTTCCGCTCGATCGCCCGCCTCATCAAGTCCAACGAGGGCCTCGAGATCGCCGCCCTCGACTACGGCGGCTGGGACCACCACGCCTACCAGGGCGGGGCCCAGGGTGTCATGACCAACATGCTCATGAACCTGAGCAAGTCCATGCGCGCGTTCCACGACGACCTGGGCCCGCGCATGAACCGGACCGTCGTGCTGGTCATGAGCGAGTTCGGCCGCACAGCGCGGGAGAACGGCAACAACGGCACCGACCACGGCCGCGGCGGGTTCATGCTCGCCCTCGGCGGGCCCGTCGTCGGCGGCAAGGTCTACGGCAAGTGGCGCGGCCTGTCGCGCAAGGCCCTTTACGAAGGCCGCGACATGCCCGTCCACACCGACTTCCGCGACGTCTTCGCCGAAACCCTCTCCGCCATGTACGGCTTCCGCAGCGACCGGAACGGCTTCTTCCCCGAATACCGCGCCAACGACCGCGCACTGGGGATGATGAACCCCATCGCGCAGGCGTGAGCCGCCTCACGCGTGTCGAACAGCCGGGCCGCTACGCGGCCCCGGACCAGGCGGGCGTAGCCCGCCGGCTAAGCGCTAAACCGTCGCCGCGTTCGTCTGCGACCGCGCGTAGTCGGCGGTCCACCGGAGTCGCTCGTAGCTCTCCTCATCGCCGCCCTGGGGCAGCTCATCGGAGATCCCCAGGATCAGCCGCGGGCCGAACCGGTCGACGACCGCCTCGACGCACGCCTGCAATTCCTCGCGCGGGTGATGCTGCAGGAACAGCACCGCCGGGATCACGTCCAGCAGGATCTTGTCGCCGGTGTGCGCCGCGATCTCGTCGAGCGTCACGTCGCCCTGCGGCTGAGGCGTCAGCGCTTCGAGCCCATCGTGCGGCAGGTCGTTGAGCTGCGGCAGCAACGACTTGAAATACCCGTCGATATGGATGTGGGTGTGGATGCCCGCGTGACGCAGCTGCCCGACCCGCGCGTGATACCACGGCAGCAGGTGGTCGCGGAAGTACGCCGGCGACAGGTACGCCTCCGCGATGTTCTCGCCGAAGTTGAGGATCGGCGTCGCCCGCGCCTCGCAGAGCTGCTCATAGAGCGGGTCGTAGCTGCGATCGATCGCGTCCATGAGCGCCCGCATCTTCTGTGGCGCGTCGACCATCGCGTAGTGAAACGCCTCGAACCGCATCCATTGCTGCGCCAGCGCCATGTACGGGCTCTTGGGGAGCCAGAACTGCGCGACCCCCCGGTCGCCGACGAACGCCTCGCCCTGCTCGAACGCTTCGCGGTCGAACCGCAGCCGGCGGCGCTCCATCAGCCAGGTCAGCGCGGGCAGGTCGTCGGCGGACTTGCCGGGGAACACGATCTGCCGCCACGTCCGGTCGATCGTCAGCTCCCACTCCGCGGTCAGGTCGCCGTGGGGGGTGTGATAGACCGCGGCCTTGCGTTCGTCGTTGATCGGGTGGCGGTCGATCTTCACCGTCGGCTCGAAGTCGGCGGCGACCGGGTCCGGCTGGCCGGTGTAGTAGTGGCAGTACCGCATGGAGGCGCCGAGCTGGTCGTAGACCTCCCGCACGGCGCGTCCGCGGCATTCCGGCGGCAGGGCGTCCTGCTGATGGTTCAACGCGAACCACGGCTCGAACCGCGGCTGAAACAACACGTGCGGCACGGGCTGGCGCCGAAACACCCGCAGCGTCATGTCCCGCAACGTCATCGATTCGTCCATGCCAGGTCTCCGGTGGCCGAGGCTTGAGGTCGTGTTTCCGTCAAAGCCGGTTCTGAGCCTCGCGCCGCGGGGCGAAGATCCGGGTATCCGGAGATCCGGACCTTCGGCCGCCTGCGGCGTCCTCAGGGCCGGCTTCTAGTGCCCCAGGGACTTCATGCGCCGGCGCTTCTCGTCGTCGGCGTTGGCTTCGACCCAGGCCGCGTTGACCTTCGTCGGGTCGCCGTAATGGTTGCCCGCCCGGTCCGCGCCGCGGGCGAGGTAGATATCGAACCCCTCGATGCTGCGGCGCTCCGGGCGGTAGGCGCAGGACGCGGGCATGTACCGCATCGTGTAGCCGCACCGGCGGATGTCGGACGTGTTGGGGTTTGAGCCGTGCATCAGCTTGGCGTGGTGCAGCGAGCACTGGTTGGGCTCGAGGGTGATGTCCACGGCTTTCGACTCGTCGATCAGCTCCGGCCGGATGCGCGTGTTGAACACCTCCTTGTTCGGGTCCTCGACCGCTTCGTACGCCGAGTACCCGTCGTGGTGGGTGCCGGGGATGACGCGCATGTTCCCGTTGGCCGGCGTGGACGGGTCGATCGCCAGCCACACCGTGATCACGTCCATCGGCTCGAGCACCTGGCCCCAGTACGCCGAGTCCTCGTGCCACGGCACCCGCTTACCGGTCCGCGGGGGCTTGCAGATGAAGTGGCTCGACCACAGCGCGATGTCCGGGCCCGTCAGCGGCTCGATCAGGTCCAGCACCTCGTCCGCGAGCAGCCAGTCGAACAGCTTCGGGTCCGCGAAGTGCGGCGTGTCCATGTGCTCGGGGCTCTTGCCCGAGGTCCGCTCCCACTCCACAAGCTTCTGCTCGAAGTGGGCCTTGAGCGCGTCGAACCTGGCCTGGGAAAACACCGGCTGGTCGACGATCACGTACCCGTCGGTCTTGAACTGTTCGATCTGGTCCGGGCTGAGGTGGGGGGCGGCGGCGGTGGTCATCAGGCGGGCTCCGTTCGGGGTTCGGGTGGGCAACACACTGCGGACCGTCGATCGTAAATCATGTCAGGTGATATTTATTGCGATTTTTTGACATATAATTATGCTGTGGTGATACCTGAGCCGATCCACCGCCTACGCTTGCGCCAGTTCGTGCCGCCGGGGTCGTGGTACCACATCGCCCGCGGGGTCTACCCCGGCTCGGCGGGGGGCGGCCTGCACACCCACGACTTCGCGGAGGTGTTCTGGATCGAGTCCGGCCGGGGCTGGCACCTGATCAACGGCGAGCGGCTGCCCCTGGACCTGGGCGACCTCGTGCTCGTCCGCCCCGACGACCGCCACGGCTTCCGCGGCGCGGGGGCCCAGCGGATGACGCTCGTCAACGTGGCGTTCGACCACCGCCTGCTCGACCCGCTGCGGGAGCGCTGCTTCGGTCCCGACAACTGGCCCTGGGCCGGCGACGCGCTGCCCACCGCCCGGCGGGTCGCCGCCGCGACGCTGGGTCGGCTGACCCAGGAGGCCCAGCGCCTCGCCGCCGCCCGCCGCACCCGCCTCGCCCTCGAACGCTTTTTGCTCACCCTGCTCGACGAGCTCGTCGCCGAGCCCGCCATGCCCCTGGCCGAGGGCCTGCCCGACTGGCTCGCGACGGGGCTGCGCACGATGCGCGACGACCCCCAGGCCCTGCTCGACGGCGTCCCCGCCCTCGCCCGCCTCACCGGCCGGACGCGCGAGCACATCGCCCGCACCGTTCGGCAGCGCCAGGACCGGACCGCCACCGAGCTGGTCAACGCCGTGCGCCTCGAGCGGGCCGACCAGCTGCTGGCCATGACCGACCGGCCGATCGTCGACGTCGCCATCGACGCGGGCCTGCCCAACCTCGGCCACTTCTACCAGCTCTTCAAGGCCCGCTTCGGCCAGACCCCCCGCCGCCGCCGCCTCGCCGCCCAGGCGGTGCTCCGCTGACCGGCGCCGGGCTTACAACCGAAAGCGGAAAAGCAGAAAGCCGGAAAGGACGGGAACCCAGAAATCAAACTGGATGGTTTTTTTGGGCTTCCTGTCCTTTCCGGCTTTCTGTCGAGCCTTCGCCGGGGGTTGATGGTTTCCAGATTGTCAAAGAACAAACGTCCGCCGCGTATCGCGGCAGCCATATGTTAGGTTTTTGATTGTATACTGTCAAGTCTTTTTCCTTGTGAATTGATGAGGAAGCAGAGATCGTTTGCTTCACTCCGCATACCCCTAAGCCGCGCCATGGAACTGAGGCGGGATTCATTGACCCTTAGCGCCCGGGGTCAGATACTGACATCTTTGGCGGATGTAATGCCGAATGAGTTCAGTTGCATCACAATCAGGCCTCAAATGATGTGCGACGCTCGCTTCATCGAGTTTGATGGGTTTATTGATCAAATTGTTGTTCGTGTTTCTCAGCACCCCCGCGAAGCCGTCATCGAGTTCAATCTCGACGGCCAACCGCGATCGCTCCAGCTGATCAATCCCCGCCCGCTGTCCGCGTTAATGGAGGTGTTTGATGATTGCTGGAGTATTCGTGTGATCGATAAGAACCTGGAAGAAGGGAATTGCCTTGAGTTCGGCCGTTATCGTGTAGAGTTCTGGGATGAAGACGGCCCGGCGGTCGAGTTTCTTGTTGATGCTGCGTCACAGTCAGCAGAGGCTTAATTTATCATTGCAGTTGACCAGTGGCAGAGGTGACGCGACCGATTGACATAAGCCGCGGCATGGCTCGACCGAACCGACGCCTCAACCTGGATAGCGCATGATCGGCCGTCGCTTATTCATCCTGCTCGTCTTGACGGCGTTGATTGGCGTGCTTTGCTACATGTACGCCTGGCCCGCATGGCGATGGCATTTCCAAACCAAGCCTGCTTTGCTTGATATGTTGGCTGCGACCGGCGGCCCACCTCTTGAAACACTGCGGCTATCACGGCCCGAGCGATTTGAATATGAACTTGTTCACGAAGGCATTGCGGTCTCCTCGCCATATCCAATCACGCTTAACGGAAGCCGCCTCACCACCGGTTCGTTCAGCATAATTTTTTCCGAGAACTTCCCAGACATCGCGGCTCCGACCTACTTTGCAATGACTGTTGGGCCGCTCGCGGTTGGTAAGGATGAAGTGAATGCCGCCGCGACCAAGTTGGAACGTGACCTTGCGGTGTCAGCGGTTGAGAATCGGGCCCTGTTGTTTGGAGGTCCTGTGAAGTTTGACCGTGCCGCAGTTGTCGAAGGTCCTGAGTCGACGGTCATCATGTGGTCGGGGTCGGAAATCATTTCGGGCGTTGTCTTTGACCACAAACGCGTTCATCGTCGGGATTTTCTCTTGAAACTTGATGGGGTAGACCGTGAAGCAGCCGAATGGATCGTATTCAATCTTCGTTACGTTGGCGAATGAAACAAACCGATATTGGGGATTGATCGTTGGCGCCTGCGAGGAAGCGTAGTTGCCGGCCGCGTCTGTTGATGTCGAGCTTGAAATCATGGCTTACGGCAACTACATCGCATCGGTTCCTGTAACGGAGATCGCTGAGCTTCGGCGAGACCCGCAGGTGATGCTTCACCCGACGCGTGTCGAGATCGTTTCCCACCTGCTCGGATACTGGATCAAAGCGCAACCGCTCGGGCGGTTGCTTGGGGAAGCCCTGGACGGAGGCCAGCCCCTGACGGATGATTGGGAGCACCCTTTGCGGGCGCCGGTTGTTCATCCGCCGGACGAAGTCAGGCGATTGCTTGCCGTGATCCGGGAAGGCATGGAAACGGCGGTGGCGGCGGGGGCATCTCAGGAAATCGCACCGTTCGACGGTGACCTGAGATCGCTGGTAAACGTTTTTCAACACGCCGCCGATCGCGGCGAAGCCGTGGTGAGCGTGCTGGAGCCTCCCATGGACGAGGAGCGGGCGGCCAAGGTTCGAATCCCTTTTGACGCCGGACTGGGGTGATCGCGGCCAGGGTTGAGTTACGATACCGGCGAGGGATCATGGCGTTGTCGGTAGGACGCCCGACGGGTTGCGAGCAGATGGGTTGTTATCGGTCAGGACCATGGGCACACGCACCGACGTTTTTCTCAGTCATGACCTGGCCCGCTTCGATGACGCGGCGGAGACGATCGCTCGCCTGAATCGCACGTTGCCCGAGGCGTTTGCGGTCCGCGATTATTGGCGGCGTGTTGATCCCGACAGCCCCGAAACAGACGATCGTTGGGAGGCTGAGCCGGTTGTGCCGCGCCTGCCGCACATGCGCAGATACAACGGGCCCGGCTCGCTTTACCTGACCGTGACCCCCGCCGCGGCGAAGATCACCACCGGTGGGCGCTGGCGGGGTTTCTTGAGCATCCAACCGCTCCGGGAAGTGCACCTCGCCGCGTTCCGTGCCATCGCTTCGGCGCTGCACTCCTCGGAGCTGGCTCTTTGCGCGGGTTCGCGAGACGATGTATTTGATTTGTTCCTCGCCAACGCCACACAAGACGCGTGCATCGCCCAACTGAGGTCTGCGATGGGCGACCCGCAGCCGTCGGTCGAGTCGATTGCGCCTGAAATCGTCGCTCAGACCGAGCATGGCGTTCCGAGCGTGTGGTTCCTGGATGGAAGGGCGAACGACGGATAGCTATCCGTTGTAGTTGATTAGGATGTCCGCGAACGATAATCGATTGGCCGGTTGGCGTGAGGCGACGATGCAATGGTTTGTCCTGCACGGTGACATTCTTGACGAACCGGCGGAGGTTCTGATCTGTTCCGCCAACCCGTTTCTCACGTTGTCCGGCGGGGTGGGCGGGGCGTTGCTTCTGCGTTACGGCGACGGCCTGCAAAGGGAGCTTGAGCGGCATCTGCGGTCCGTGGGCCGCCGTCACCTTGACCGGGGCTCGGTGGTGGTCACACGGCCCAGCGGCACGCCTTACCGAGCGATTATTCACGCCGTCGCGGTCGACGGCTTCTACCAGTCGTCGCCCGAGGTGGTCGGCTCGGTCCTCCGCAAGGCGATGCGCGCCGCGGCCGAAGCGGGCGGCACGCGCGTCGCGGTCGCCGCGTTGGCGACCGGCTACGGGACATTGACCCCGGCGGCGTTTGCGACAGGCGTCTCACTCCTGGCCGAGGAAGCATTCGAACCCATTGGCCGGGCGACGATCGTCGTGCGGAAACAGGCGGAAGCGGACGAGATTCAACGTGTGCTCAAATCATCCCAGGTCGTCTGACCAAACGCGGGGCTTGACCGGCGGCGTCCAATCTGAAAGATGACGGCCATCCCGCCGGCCGGGTGGGTTAACGTCAGGCGGCACCACATTGAACGAATCGCCGATCGCCACATTCCTGAAGAATCGTCACGAGCCCTGCCCCGCCTGTGGTTACGACCTGTGCGACACGGCCGGCGAGGCGTGTCCCGAGTGCGGGCTGGGCTTACGGCTGCAATTGGCGCCGCGGGAATCGGCGGGGTTGGCCACGATCGCCGGGGCGTCCGTGATTTCCGCCGGGCTGGGCTTTTCGCTGCTTCTTTGGGTGGTGATGATCATCGCCTATGTCCTGGAATGGGGCAACGGCCCAGGGGTCTACCGGATCCATCTGGCCTTGGCCGCCGGAGTGGTTTTAGGGGCGGTCTGTCTCGCAATCTGGGTGCGGTTGCGTGCGCGCTTGCAGCGGGCCTCACCCCGTCGACGGTGGTTGCTGGTTCTGGCCTGTCTGGCGGCGCCCTTGGCGAACCTGGCCGCCGCTTCGCTGGTGATCTTTGTCATTGGCATTTGACGCCGTCTTGTTCTCTTAAGCGTATTTAGACTTGAATTGCCTGTATCGCCTCATACGGTTGAGCGACAGCCCGGCCCTTGGGGCCGGCGCTAAACGGCCGTATACGTGTTGGCCGGGCGGAGTTCAGGGAACGCGGGGCAAGCCCCGCCGCTAAACATGAAGATCGTGGCGGCGGTTGACAAAAGACGACTGCGATCAGAATTTAATCGGATTATCCGTTCATGGATGAGTGGATTAAAGTGGGTTTTCCACCATGACGCGTACCTGCTGCATCTCGGCGCTGGTCTTTCTTTGTTCGTGCATTGAGGTGTCGAACCAGTACGGCAAGAGCCTTTCGACCACGAACGTGAAGCCGGCGCATCTGGCCGAATTCGAGACGGAGTCGAAGCTCCAACTCCCGGCCCAGGGGATCACGCCCCTGGGCTTTGTCCGATCCGTTGGCCTCGACGACGTCTGGTACCTGAAGATTCGGCTTCAATCTCAGGAGTTAGATGATTTCCTCAAGATGAACAGCGGCGTCATAGGCCAAAGGATGCAAGGCGCTCGGCCGGTCCTTACGCTCGACAAGTCCTGGTGGACCCTCGACGGTCTTTCGAATGTTGAGGAGGCTGAATCATCGGTCGGCCCGGGCAAATACTTGCGGGTTATCATCGGCCAGGAGAAAACCGGCGAGTATGTTCTGCTTCTCAAGTGTTTCGAGACGTAGCCTGGGAGATCGCCATGTGGCATCATTACCTGATCAAGCTCGTGATCTCGGCGGCGTTGATCGTGATCGTGTCGGAGGTGTCGAAGCGCTACTCGCTGATCGGCGGGTTGCTCGCGTCGCTGCCGCTGGTGTCGTACCTGGCGATGATCTGGCTGTACGCCGACACGCGCGACGCGGCGAAGGTGTCGGACCTGTCGTGGAGCATCTTCTGGCTGGTGCTGCCGTCGTTGAGTTTTTTCATCGCCTTGCCACTGCTGTTGAAGCGGCTGGCGTTTGTGCCGAGCCTGCTGCTGGCGACGCTGGTGATGTTTGTGTTTTACGGGGTCATGATGCTGATCCTGCGGCGGGCGGGCGTGGCGGTGTGAGGGCGGCGACGATGCATAAAATGTTTTGAGGATCGTTCGTCTTAAGCACAGACGAACGGCACACACGGAGCCGTTATGCCCACGCCGCTGCATCGCAAATCCACGGTCGACGAGATCCGCGAGCGGTTCGACAAGGACGTGGAGCGGTTCGCCCAACTCGAGACCGGGCAGGCGGCGGCGGTGGATGCGCCGCTGGCGATGGAACTCATCACGCGGGCGGCGGCGGGCGCCAAGGCGCCGATTGCGCGGGTGCTGGACATCGGCTGCGGGGCGGGCAACAACACGCTCAAGCTCCGGCAGGCGCTGGGCCACGACTTCACGGCCGACCTGCTGGACCTGAGCCGGCCGATGCTGTTACGCGCCGCCGAGCGGCTGGCGGAGGTGAGCGGGGGCGAGGTCCATCTGATCGAGAGCGACTTCCGTCACGCGGAGCTGGAGCCCGAGGCGTACGACGTGGTGCTGGCGGCGGCGGTGCTGCACCACTTGCGCGACGACGCGGACTGGGCCGCGGCGTTCGAGAAGCTCCACCGCATCCTCCGGCCGGGCGGGGGGGTCTGGATCACCGACCTCGTGTCGCACGAGACCGACGCCGCCCACACGATGATGTGGGACCGTTACGGCGAGCACCTCACCGCCGTCGGCGGCGAAGCGTACCGGGAGCAGGTCTTCGCTTACATCGACAAAGAAGACTCGCCCCGGCCGGTCACGTACCAGCTCGAGCTTCTGCGGAAGGTGGGGTTCAGGCACGTGGAGCTGCTGCACAAGAGCTCCTGCTTCGCGGCGTTCGGGGCGGTCAAGGACGGGTGAACGCGGGGCTTGCCCCGCGGCTAAATGAGGATCAAGCGATACAGATGAAGTAGAAATGTTCTATTCACTCGGTGAAGCCGCGTCGGGCGTTTGCTGGAAGCTGAACCAGCCGGTCACCCACACCACGGCCGACAGGCCCGCGGTCACAAAGAAGACGAGGCGGTAGTCGCCGGTCATGATGAGGAGGGTGCTGCACACGGCCATGCCGATCGTGCCGCCCATGAGCTGGGCGGTCATGTTGATCCCGCCGGACTGCCCGCGTTTTTCCAGGGGCACGGACGCCATCACCGCACGTCGGGCGGGGGCGAACACGAACCCCATGGCCCCGCCCCACAGCAGCAGGGCCGGCACGAACCACGCGTAGTGGCCCAGCGTCACCGCGACGCCCAGCCAGGCGAGGGCGACGGTCGCGGCGGCCAACCCGCCCAGGGCCGGCCGCCGCAGCCCCGCCCGGTCCGCCGCCCGGCCGGCGATCACCGCGGAGAACGGCGTGGGGACCACCGACGGCAGCAGGGCGGCGCCGGCCCACAGCGGGCTCATCCCCAGCACGTTCTGGAAATACAACGCGCCGAAGATGATGACCGTGATCTTGGTGAACTGGGCGAGAAACACGAGCAGGTTGCCGCTGGTGAAGGTGAGGTTGCGGAACAGGTCGACCTCGATCAACGGGGCCTTGACGGCGAGCTCGGTCCACACGAACGCGCCCAGCGCCGCGGCGCCCGCCGCCACCGCCCCCCACACCATCGGCGTCGCCCAGCCCCAGTCCGCCGCCTGCATCAGCCCGAAGACCAGCAGCGCCAGCCCCACGATCAGCAGCACGAGCCCGGCCAAGTCGATCCGCGGCCGAGGCCCGCCGTGCTTCGGGTTGGCCCACGCGGCGGCCACGACCACGCCGATGATCAGGGCCAGCGCCGGGTTGATCCAGAAGATCCAGCGCCAGTCGACCACCTGGGTGAAGAACCCGCCGACGAGCGGGCCCAGGGCGAGGAAGGTGGTGCCGATGCCGCCGACGAGCCCGAGGGCCATGCCGTGCTGGCGTTCGGGGAAGGCGACGGCGACCATGGAGATCGAGCAGGGGAAGATGGCGGCGGCGCCGACGCCCTGGAGGCTGCGGGCGGCGATCAGCCACGCGCCGTTCTCCGCGAAGCCGCACAGCAGCGACGCGCCGCCGAAGACGGTCACACCGATCGAGAACAGCGCGCGCAGCCCGATGAGGTCGCCCAGCTTCCCCGCCGCCGCCGCGAGGCAGGCGAACACGAGCAGGTAAGCGTTCACCACCCAGTGCGAGCCGATCTCGGAAAGCCCGAGCTCTTCCCGGATCGTCGGCAGCGCGACGCCCACGACCGTCTCGTCGAGCAGCACGAGCCCGAGCACGCCGCCCATGGCCGCGACGATCCACCATTTGCGCGGGCCGAATGGGTCGGCTCGAGGCGTGGCGGGATCGGCCGTGCCCGGTTGTTGGTCTGCATGTTGCATCGAGGAAGACCCGGGCTTGTGATTCAGGACATGTTGACGTCAGTGATGACAGTCAATGTATCGCACATGACGCATCGCGTCGTTTCGAGAGCCGGACGGCGCGCCATTTGGCAAGAATCAAGTAGGTGATCCCTGCGATGAGCCCCGTCAGCCCGCCCAGGTAGCTGGCGTCGTGCATGACGCCGACGCGCATGAATTGGACGGGGTCGGTAACGGTTGAGGGGATCCATTGTCGGTAAGCCGTGATGGTTTGTTCAGTGACCTGCTGATAGCCGTACGCCAGCCCGATGAGCCCGGTGAGCAAGGCAACCATGACCGCGGCCAGCAATGACCCGGCCAGGTTCGCCGCCATCTGACGGGGTTTGCGGAACATGAAGCCAAACAGGCCGAGGGGGATGGCAACGAAGACCCCCATCCACCACGTCGCCAGGAAGCCGACATAGGCGGCGCCCAGCCGGGGGTTGTCATAGGCCCAGGGGAGGTCGAACTGGATGAATTTGAACCTGGTGAAGTATTCGGGGGAAACGGTGTAGCTGATCTGGTCATGCGCCGCGCCGTACAGCCCCGCGATCATCGCGGCGACCGGCAGCATGCCGAGATAGACCCCGAACTTGTAAAAGATATTCATGGCTTAAACGCACGTTGTTGACGCGCTAGCTCTCTTCGATCCCCGGCCGGCGGATGCGGTGTGAGACATGGGGTGATCAACCGAGGTGCGAAACCTGCCCCAATACGCCGCACAGATGTTAATGGATTTCCCAGCCGGCTGATCGTGGGCGCATAGGCAAGCGCCGCGCATAGCCCTTGCAACGCCGATCAATGAAAAATCAACGAGCTTCGACGCTGGGGGTTCGTCGGGATCGGTCAAAGCCCGGGCCGAGGTGGGCTTCGAGGAAGCCGCGGGTGTCGGGCTCGCCGTCGAGGTAGCCGAGCGTAGCCAGGAAGCGATGGGCCGCGTCACAGGTCGCGATGAAATAACGCGGGTTGTTGCGGCGGTAGTGGTAGAAGCCGTGCTTGGCGCCTTCCCACGTTTCGAGGGTGCAGCCGTTGCCGGCGGCGATATAGGCGGTTTTAAATCGCCGGGCCGAGTCGCACCACCAGTCCTCCGTGCCGTAGAGCAGCAGCATGGGCGGCTGCCCGGCTGCGATGTGCTCGTAGGGCGACACCGCGGCCGGGTCGCCGTAGCGTTTGACGCGTTCATCCCCCGCTTGCTCCCGGTTGAACGACTCGGGCAGCCCGTCGAGGGGCGTCAGCACCAGGGCGGGGTTGAACAGCACCAGCGCATCGGCCGACGGCGAGACGGTCAGGTCGTCCCCCTCGTCGTCGAACCCGGGGACGATCGCGACAGCGGCGGCGAGGTGCCCCCCGGCCGAACCGCCCGAGGCGATGATGCGGTCCGGGTCGATGCCGTAGCGATCCGCGTGCCGGCGGACCCAGCGCAGCGCCGACTTGGCGTCGGTCACGCAGTCGCGCACGTCGAGGCCGTTGTCTTTGCTGATCAGCCGGTAGCTCGCGCTGAAGCAGACCAGCCCCCGTTCGGCGAAGTAGCGGGCGAAAGGCGCCATGGACGCGGGCGAGCCCTGACGCCAGCCGCCGCCGTGAAACATCACGATCGCCGGCCGGCGGTCGCCCGGCTTCAGGTCCTCCGGGTAAAAAGCGTACAGATACAACTCGTCGCCGTCGACGGTCTTGTAGATGATCCGCTCGTCCGCCGTTTTGAGCGATCGCAGGTCGGGCGTCCGGGCGTGGGCGGCCGCCAGCGGACAAACCAGCGCCAGCAAGAGGGCGAGGCCGGCGGTGTAGAGGAAAAAGGCCATGCAAAGGCTCCGGGGCGGGCGATCGCCTCGGATGTTACGCGACGCATGCGGGAGGTGTCACATCACGAAGCCGGCCCTGAGGACGCCGCAGGCGGCCGAAGGTCCGGATCTCCGGGTCTTCGCCCCGCTGCGCTGGGCTCAGAACCGGCTTCGTCGCGTCAGTCGTCGCTCAGCTCATCCACGCTCGGGCAGGTGCAGACAAGGTGGCGGTCGCCGTGGGCGTTGTCGATGCGGGCGACGGCGGGCCAGAACTTGCAGCCGGGGGTCTCGAGCCACGGCATGGGGTAGGCCGCCTGCTTGCGGGAGTAGGTGTGGCTCCAGTCATCATCGGCCAGCATCGGCGCGGGGTGCGGGGCGTTCTTGAGCGGGTTGTCCCGCACGTCCATCCGGCCGGCTTCGATGTCGGCGATCTCCCGGCGGATGGCGATCATCGCGTCGCAGAAGCGGTCCAGCTCGGCCTTGGGCTCGGACTCGGTCGGCTCGATCATGAGCGTGCCCGCGACCGGCCAGCTCATGGTCGGGGCGTGGAAGCCGTAGTCCATTAGCCGTTTGGCGATGTCTTCGACGGTGACGCCCGCCGACTTCTCGAACGGCCGGCAGTCGATGATGCCTTCGTGGGCGACCAGCCCGGCGGCGCCGGTGTAGAGCACGTCGTAGTGACCGCTGAGCCGCTTGGCGATGTAGTTGGCGTTGAGGATGGCGACCTTGGTCGCGTGGGTCAGCCCCGCGCCGCCCATCAGCGCGATGTAGACCCAGCTGATCGGCAGGATCGACGGCGAGCCGTAGGGCGCGGCCGACACCGCGTTCTTGCCGTCGATCGAGTGTCCCGGCAGGAACGGCGCGAGCTGCTTGGCCACGCCGATCGGCCCCATGCCCGGCCCCCCGCCGCCGTGGGGGATGCAGAACGTCTTGTGCAGGTTGAGGTGGCACACGTCGGCGCCGATCCGCCCCGGCGAGGTCAGCCCGACCTGGGCGTTCATGTTGGCGCCGTCCATGTAGACCTGCCCGCCGTGATCGTGGATGGTTTGGCAGATGTCGACGATCGCGTCCTCGAACACGCCGTGGGTCGAGGGGTAGGTGATCATCAGCGCCGCGAGGCGGTCGCGGTGTTGCTCGGCCTTGGCCTTGAGGTCGGCGACGTCGATGTTGCCCTGCTCGTCGCAGCGGACCGGCACGATGCGGAACCCGGCGATGACGGCGGAGGCGGGGTTGGTGCCGTGGGCGCTGGTGGGGATGAGGCAGACGTCGCGGTGGGCGTCGCCGTTGGCGTGGTGGTAGCCGCGGATGGCGAGCAGGCCGGCGTACTCGCCCTGCGACCCGGCGTTGGGCTGGAGCGACACCGCAGCGAAGCCGGTGATCTTCGCGAGCCAGTCTTCGAGGTCTTGGAAGAGTTGCTGGTAGCCGCGGGTCTGGCCTTCGGGGGCGAACGGGTGGAGGTTGCCGAACTGAGGCCAGGTCACGGGGATCATCTCGATCGCCGCGTTGAGTTTCATGGTGCACGAGCCGAGCGGGATCATGCCGTGGGCGAGGGAGAAGTCGCGCGACTGGAGCTGGGTAAGGTAGCGCAGCAGCTCGTGCTCGTTGTGAAGGGTGTTGAAGACGGGGTGGGTGAGGATGGCCGAAGTGCGATGGGCGATGGGAGATGGAGGGGCGTCGACGGCGGACGCAGCGGCATGAAACAAACTCAGGAGCGTATCGACTTGCTCAAGCGTGGTGGTTTCGTCGAGGCTGACGCCGACGGCCCGCTCGCTGATCCGGCGGAGGTTGATGCCGTGCTTGCGGGCGCCGGCGAGGACCGCGTCGGCGTCGTCGATGCGGAGGGTGAGCGTGTCGAAGAAAGCGGCGTTGGCGATGTCGACGCCGGCGTCGCGCAGGCCCTTGGCAAGCCGGGCGGTGAGGCCGTGGACGCGCCGCGCGATCGTTCGCAGGCCCTCGGGGCCGTGCCACACGGCGTACATGCCGGCGATCACGGCAAGCAGGACCTGAGCGGTGCAGATGTTGCTGGTGGCCTTGTCGCGTTTGATGTGCTGCTCTCGGGTCTGGATCGCGAGGCGCAACGCGGGCTGGCCGCGGCGGTCCTTGGACACGCCGATGATCCGCCCGGGCATCTTGCGGGCGTATTTCTCGTGCGTGGCGATGTAGGCGGCGTGAGGCCCGCCGAAGCCCATCGGCACGCCGAACCGCTGCGTGCTGCCCACCGCGATGTCCGCCCCGAACTCGCCCGGCGGCTTGAGCAGCACCAGCGCCAGGATGTCGGCCGCGCACACCAGCAGCCCGCCCGCGTCGTGGACCGCCTCCGCCAGCGCGTGATAGTCCTTCACCTCGCCGTAGGTCGTGGGGTATTGCACAAGCACCCCCGACACGTCACCGAAGCCCGGGGATTGCAATCCCCGGGCTTCTTTCATGTCAACCACGCGTAGCTCGATCCCCATCGAGTCGGCGCGCGTGCGGCAGACATTGATCGTCTGCGGGTGGCAGTCGTCGGCGATGATGAACGCCGGCTTCTTGCCCCGCGCGATCGCGTGGCACATCGCCATCGCCTCGGCCGCGGCGGTCGCCTCGTCGAGCAGCGACGCGCCCGCCAGCGGCAGGGCGGTCAAGTCGCTGACCATCGTCTGGAAGTTGAGCAGCGCCTCCAGCCGGCCCTGGGCGATCTCCGCCTGGTAAGGCGTGTAGGGCGTGTACCACAGCGGGTTCTCGAGGATGTTCCGCAGGATCACCGGCGGCGTGATCGTGCCGTGGTAGCCCATGCCGATCATCGAGGTCATCACCGTGTTCTGCTCGGCAACCGCCTTGAGCTTCTTCAGCAGGGCGTGCTCGGTCAACGGCTCGCCGGTGTCAAGCGGCTTGTCGAGCCGGATGCCGTCGGGCACGACCGTGTCGATGAGCTGGTCGAGGCTCTCGTAGCCGAGGGTCTCGAGCATCGCGGCGATATCTTCGTCCGTCGGTCCGACGTGGCGGGGGACGAACCCGTCCGAAGGGGCGAGCGGGTCTTGCCGGGGCGAACGGGGCGAGATGGCCGCGGAGTGCGGGTCGATCATGGTCATGGGCGGGCCTTGCAGGGGGTCGGCGGGGCAGCGGGATAATCAAGTGTAGAGGTCGCCCGCGTGATGGGCAACGCCGCTTCCCCGGCCGGGCCGGCGCGGCTAAGCTGGTCGCCATGGCCGACGTGAACCGACAACTCGCCGCGATCTTCGAGCAGATGGCCGACGTCTCGCAGGTCCTGGGCGTTAACCGCTTCAAGGTCCTCGCCTACCAGAAGGCCGCCCGCGTGCTCGACGACCTGGCCGACGACGTCAGCGGCCTCGAGCCGGACGAGCTGACCGGCATCGAGGGCATCGGCTCGGGCGTCGCCGCCCGGATCGCCGAGTACCTCGACACCGGCGAAATCGCCGATCACCAGGAGCTGGTCGGCCAGGTCCCGCCGGGCGTGATCGCCATGCTCGACGTGCCCGGCCTCGGCGCCAAGACCGCGGCCCTGCTCTGGAAAGAGGGCGGCGTCGAGACCCTCGACGAACTCAAGGCCAAGCTCGAGTCCGGCGAGCTCAACCGCCTCAAAGGCTTCGGCCAGAAAAAGGCCGAGTCCCTGCTCAAAAATCTCGCCTTCCGCGAGGCGTCGCAGGAGCGCATCAACATCGGCGTCGCTCTGCCGCTGGCCGAGTGGATCGTCGCCCAACTCAAACCGCTCAAGGCCGTGAAGCAGATCGATTACGCCGGCTCGCTCCGCCGCGGCAAGGAGACGATCGGCGACATCGACATCCTCGTCGCCGCCGCACCCAAAGACGCCGGTGCGATCAGCGACGCGTTCGTCCACCTCGAGATCGTCGCCGACGTTATCCTCCAGGGCGACACCAAGACCAGCATCCGCACCAGCGAGCACTTGCAGGCGGACCTGCGCATCGTCGATCCGTCGTCTTACGGCGCCGCGCTGTGCTACTTCACCGGCTCCAAGGAGCACAACGTCAAGATGCGCGAACGCGCCCAGACCATGGGCCTGACCCTGAACGAATACCAGCTCGCCGACAAGGCCAGCGGCAAGGCGGTCGCCGCCAAGACCGAGCGGGACATCTACGAGGCCCTGCGGCTCGACTGGGTCCCGCCCGAGCTGCGTGAAGACCGCGGCGAGATCGCGCTGGCGGAGAAGCACAAACTCCCGAAGCTGATCGAGCTGAGCGACGTCAAGGCCGAGCTCCACGCCCACACCACCGCCAGCGACGGCAAGCTGTCGATCCGTGAACTCGCCGCCCTCGCCGCCGAACGCGGCTTCCACACCCTCGCGGTCACCGACCACTCCAAGGGCCAGGCCCAGGCCAACGGCCTGTCCAACCAGCGGCTCGAAGCGCACATCCTCGCCGTGCGCGAGGCCGCCGAGGAGATGAAAGACACCATCAACATCCTCGCCGGCTCCGAGGTCGACATCCTCGCGGACGGCAAGCTCGATTATCCCGACAGCCTGTTGAAACAGCTCGACCTCGTCGTCGCGTCGCCCCACGCCGCGCTGTCGCAGGACTCCAAGAAAGCGACCCAGCGACTGCTCAAGGCGATCGACAACCGCTACGTCACCATCCTCGGCCACCCGACCGGCCGGCTTGTGCTGCGGCGCGAGGGGCTGCACCCGGACATGGGCGCGTTGTTCAAGGCCGCCGCCGACCGCGGCGTCGCCATGGAGATCAACGCCAACTGCTATCGCCTCGACCTGCGCGACGCCCACGCCCGCGCCGCGCTCGACGCCGGCGTCAAGCTCGCCATCAACACCGACGCCCACAGCCCCGCCGATTTCGACCAGCTCCACTACGGCGTACTCGACGCCCGACGCGCCGGCGCCACCCGCCGCGACGTCGTCAACTGCATGACCCGCCCAGCCTTGATGAAGTGGATCGCCTCCACCCGGCCGTGAGCGTTGATGGCGACGTGTAAAGCCCGGGGATGTGAGTTTACGCCGCCCGCCGCAGCGCGGCGCCTTTCAGCCGCATCGACAGCCGTCGCGCCGCGGCGTATTGCCGGTTGATCGACAACGCCGTGTCCGCCGCGGCCTGGGCCTGTTCGGACTCGCCCATCGCCTCGCGGCACACTCCCAGGTGATAATGCGCATCGGCCCGGCCCGGCTGCTGCTCCGCGGCGTGCTGGAGCTTGGCCGCCGACTCGGTCAGCAACGCTTGCAGCGGCGAATGCGCCGCGTCCGGGCGTGTGGCGGCCGCGGCCGCGGCGGCCTGCCAGTGCTTCGCCAGCAGCTTCCGTCGCTCCGCGCGCGACGCGTGGGTGCTGAGCCACGCCTCGGCCCGCTTCTGGAGACGCGTCCGCCCCGTCAGCTGAGCGCACACCACCAGGCCGGCCCACGCCTCGGCCGCGTGGAGCGCCTGACGCGTAGCCCGACGCCAGCACGCGCCCGCTTCCGCGATCCGTCCCTTGCGCAGGTGCGCCTCGCCCAGCGCCGACCAGGCGCCGCGGGCCCCAGGTCCGCCCAGGGCGACAGACCGCCGCAGACGCGCGATCGCTGCGCTCAGCTCACCCATCTGCATCATCGCTTCCCCGGCTTCGCGCCACAGCCCCGCATCGTCGCGGTGCTCTTCCAAAAGAGCGTCGTACAACGCCCGCGCATCGGCCAGCCGTTCGATGGCGCGGCAACGCCGGGCGGCACGCAGGCGCGAGACCGGGTCTTTCCGGTTCATCAACACGTCGATCGCCTCTTCGTCGTGAACGTGCTGCGCCATCGCCCGCACCACGATGTGATCGCCGGGCGACAGCCGCGCCGCGGCGCGCAGGGGCGCCGTCGCTTCGTGATTTTGCTGGGCGCCGAGATGCAGCCCGGCCAGGGATCGCTGGAACTGCGCGTCGCCGGGGAACGCCGCCGCCAGTTGCTCCATCCGCGTAGTCGCCATCGCGATCATCCCGCACGCCGCCAGCGCGGCCGCGCGCAGCATCGCCGGGCCGGGCGCGTCGCGGCGTTGAGGCGCGATGAGGTCGTGACGGTCCAGCGCGGTCAGCGCCCCGGCGCCGTCGCCCCGCATCAGCTGCAGCCGCGCCTTGGCTTCCCACGCCTGGGCCAGGTCGGGGTCGCGGCGCAGGGCGGCGTCGATCCGTTGCCCGGCCGCGTCGAGCAGGCGGGCGTCGAGGAACAGCGCCGCGTGATCCAGCTCGGCGATGGCTTGCTCGCGTTTGATCAGGTTCACGCCGCCAGCTCCTTTTTCAGCCGCAGCGCGGTGGGCGAGTCCGGGTCGCGGCGCAGCCACGCCGCCAACCGCCGCCGCGCCGCGGCGGGGCGTCCGTCCGCGGCCGCCCGTCGGATCATCGCCGCACGCACATCGGGGTAGTGCGGGTACTTGCGGGCCACCCGCGCCAGCACCTGCCGCGCGGCGGGGCCCACGCCCGGCTCGTCGCTCAGCTCGCTGAGCACCAGCGCCAGCTTCGCGCAATACGGGTCGGCCTTCAGCCCCCGGTGCGCCCAACGCCGCGCGTCGTCCAGGTCGCCAGCCAGCACCGCCAGGTCCGCCAGCGCCCGGCACAGCGTCACGAACACCTCGTCACCCTGGTACCCCTTGACCAGCATCGCGCCCGCGCGGCGGAGCAGCAGCACCGACTCGGGCCGCGGCTCGTGCTTCTGGGCCGTGGTCAGCGTTTCGATCAGCCCCGGCCGCTCGGCCAGCTCGGCGGCCAGCTTCTCGACCATCGCGTCCGGCGCGGCCGGCAGGTCGCGCGAGCCCGGCACGTTCATCGTGACCAGCCAACGCGTCACCGACGGGTGGTGGCCGCGGCGCTGGTGCAGCTTCCGCCCCAGCCGCCGCGCCGCGTCGTCCAGCCCGGCCGAGATGAGCACGCTGATCAGCAGCTTCATCTCGTCAATCCCCGACGCCCCGGCCAGCACCCGGCGCGCGTCGTCGCACCGCCCACGCTGCGCCAACGACGCGGCGAAGACGGCCTTCGCCTCGCCCGGGCAGTCGGCTTGCCGCGTCCAGGCGGCCAACTCCAGCTCGGCGGCCGCCTGGGCGCCGTCGCGCATCATCGCCGCAAGTTCCCGGAGCCGTTTTTGTTGGGCAGGGTCCATGACGAAACGTTCCTCAGCGATCGCGCCGCCGCGGCGCGCCGATCTCAACGGTGGTATCGGTGGTATCGATCGCCCGGTTGAGGCGGTCGGGACCGATAACCGGCCGTTGGCGGACAGGTCGCCCCCGCACTGCTTCATTTATGTCAGCACAACCAGGTTATCGCGATGGATCACCTCGGCGTAGCCGGGTTTGCCGAGGATCTTGGCGAACTGATTGCTTTTTTTGCCGAGGATCAGGCGCAGCTCTTCGGAGGTGTAATTGCTCAGGCCGCGGCCGACCTCCCTGCCGTTGGGGTCGCGGATGAGCAGGACGTCGCCGCGTTCGAACCGGCCGGTGAGGGCGGTGATGCCGGTGGCGAGCAGGCTCTTGTTCCGCTGGGTCAGCGCGGCGGCGGCGCCGTCGTCGATCGTCACCGTCCCCGCGGGCCGGGCGGTCAGCCCGATCCACCGGCTCCGCGCGTCGAGCTTCTTGGCCGCGGGCGTGAACACCGTGCCGAGCTTCTCGCCCCCCAGCACCCGGCTCAACACGTCCGGCTCCCGGCCCGACGCGATCACCGCGACCTCGCCCGCCTCCATCACCAGCCGGGCCGCCTCCAGCTTGCTCTGCATCCCCCCCGAGCCCCACTTGCTCTTGCCCTGCCGCGCCATGCTCAGGTGGTCGATCACGCTGTCGACCTTCTCCACGATCTCGCCGTCGCGGTCCAGCAGCCCGTCGACCACCGTCAGCAGCAGCAGGGCGTCGGCCCGCAGGGCGTTGCACATCAGCGCCGCCAGCAGGTCGTTGTCGCCGAAGCGGATCTCGTCGACCGCGACCGTGTCGTTCTCGTTGAGCACGGGCACGCACTTGAGCGTGTGCAGGTGGGCCACGCAGTTGCGGATGTTGAGGAACCGGCCGCGGTCGTCGAAGTCGCTGCGGGTGAGCAGGACCTGCCCGACGCCCAGGCCGTAGGGCGCGAACGCGTCGTGCCACGCCGTCATCAGCCGCCGCTGCCCGATCGCCGCGATCGCCTGCGCATCGGCCACGTCCGTCGGCGGCCTGGCCCGGCCCAGCTCGGCGCACCCCGCGCCGATCGACCCGCTCGACACCAGCGTGACCGTGTACCCCTTCTTCTGCAACGCCGCGACCTGCTTGGCGATGTCGGCGATGTACCCCTCGTCCAGCCCCCCGCCCGCCGCCGTGAGCAGCTGGGTGCCGAGCTTGACCACGACCTGTCGCGCGGCGGTCAGCGTGTTGTTTCGCAGTTCGGTCGAGGGCATGGGGGGAATTCACCACGGAGGGCACAGAGGACACGGAGATCATATAGGTTTTATGGCGCGCGTTACGGATGTGTAGCGGCGGGGCTTGCCCCGCGATTTCTGTCTATCCATCGCCATCCCGGCCCTGCGGGCCGGCGCTAAACGGTCTTATCATCTCCAATAGCGTCTCCCGATGGCGCGTCGTCGCCCCCTGCTGCTCGGCGATCACGCGCCGGCCGTTGTCCGCCAGTTGTTGGCGCCGCGCGGGATCGTTCAACAACGCGCGCACCGCATCGCCGGGACGGTCGGTGACGACGATGCCGTCGCCCGCGGTGAACGCCTCCATCTGCTGATCGAAGTCGCTGGTGTGCGGGCCGATGAGGGTGGGCTTGCCCAGGGCGATGGGCTCGGTCATGTCCGATCCGTAGAGCTTGCCGGTGAAGCTGCGGCCGACGACGGCGACGTCGGCCAGCGCGTACGCCTTGCGCAGCTCGCCGATCGTATCAAGCAGGAACAGGCGCGACCCCGCCCCCGGCCGACCGGCGGTCCGGCGGACGATGCCCGGGGCGTACGCCGCGACCGCGTCGAACCACTCGGGCTTGCGCGGCACGATCATGAGCTGCGCCTCCTCCGGCACGGTGTCGATCAGCAGCTTCTCCTCCCCCGGCGCCGTCGACCCGGCGACGACCAGCGGCCGGGCGCGGTCGATCCCCATCTCCTCGGCGAGCTGATCGGCCCCGTCGACGTGGTCCGCGATCACCGCGGTGTCCCACTTCATCGTGCCCAGCACCCGCACGTCCGGCGCGCCCAGGGCGCGGAACCGCTGGGCGTACGCCTCGGTCTGCACCCCGCAGGCCCGCAGCCGCTCGAACGAGCCGCGGACCAGCGGGCGGAACCGCATGTAGTTCTTGAAGCTCCGCGGGCTCAGCCGACCGTTGACCACCGCGACCGGGATGTCCCGCCGCCCGCACTCCTCGATGAACGTCGGCCAGACCTCCAGCTCGACCAAGGCCGCGAGGTCCGGCCGGACCGCGTCGAGGAACCGTCGCACCGCGCCGGTGAAGTCCAGCGGGTACCGCACCACCCGGTGCCGGGGGGCGTACAGGGCCGTCGCCCGCGCGAAGCCGGTGTTGGTCGTCGCCGCGATCACCACCTCACACCCCGCCCCGGCCAGCTCGTCGACCAGGCCGCGGATCAGGTTCGCCTCGCCCACGCTGACCGCGTGGATCAGCACCCGCCGGCCCGCGGGGGCGCCGGCGGGCTCGGCGCGGCCGAACCGGCCGGCCCAGTCGGTCCGCCACTTGCCGGTGCGCAGCAGGCTCACGCCCCAGACCGGGCTGCTCGCCACGGCCGCCGCGCCGTACGCGATGTCGCGCAGGATCGCCATCGGCCGGGCATTGTAATCGCCCCGGGATTACAATCCCCCGTCCCATGGCCCACGCAAGCGAAACCTTCTACGTCACCACGCCGATCTACTACGTCAACGACAAGCCCCACCTCGGGCACGTCTACACGACGATGGTCGCCGACGTGGTCGCGCGCTACCACCGGCTGCGGGGCGACGACACCTTCTTCCTCACCGGCGTCGACGAGCACGCCGCCAAGGTCTCCGACAAGGCCGCCGAGCACGGCCTCACCCCTCAACAGTGGGCCGACCAGAACGCCACCGCCTTCCGCGAGACGTTCGACAAGCTCGAGATGACCCACGACGACTTTGTGCGCACCTCCTCAGAACACCACAAGCAGCGCGTCACCCAGTACATCGCCGCCCTGCTGAACACCGGAGACGTCTACCCCGGCACCTACGAGGGCTGGTACGACGCCGGGCAGGAGGAGTACATCCCCGAGAACAAGGCCAAGGCCAACGACTTCAAATCCGAGGTCAACGGCAAGGCCCTGGTCCGCAAGAGCGAGAAGAACTACTTCTTCAAGCTCTCGGCCTACCGCGACACGCTGCTCGAACACTTCGAGGCGAACCCAACGTTCGTCCAGCCCGACGCCCGACGCAACGAGATCGTCAACCGGATCAAGGAGGCCCAGGACGTCCCCATCAGCCGCACCGGCTCGGGCGGGTGGGGCATCCCCGTGCCCGGCGACGAGGAGCAGACGATCTACGTCTGGATCGACGCGCTGTTCAACTACCTGACCTACGTCGACACCGACGACCGCCGCCACTACTGGCAGAGCGGCGCCGTGCACTTCATCGCCAAGGACATCCTCTGGTTCCACGCCGCGATCTGGCCTGCGATGCTGCTGGCCCTGTCCAAGTGCGACGGCTACGCGTGGGTCAACCTGCCGAGGCAGGTGTATTCGCACAGCTACTGGGTCAGCGCATCGGGGGAGAAGATGAGCAAGTCGCTGGGCAACTTCCTCGACCCCGCCGCGATCGACAACTACGTTAACGAGTTCGGCCTCGATGCCCTGCGCTACTTCCTCGCCACCCGCGGCCCGCTGGGCACGACCGACAGCCAGTTCAGTTCCGACCTGTTCGCCGACGTGTATAACAGCGACCTGGCCAACACATTTGGGAACTCGGCGTCGCGCGTGACGAAAATGATCGGGAAGTATTTTGACGGCAAGTTGCCGCAGACCAGTGATCGTTATGGCGCGAACGTACCGCCCGAAGGCGAGCCGGCACTGGACCCAGCCACCGCTCAAGCCGGCGCAAGCGCTCTGATAAAGTCGATGACTCGGATATCGTTAGAGCCAGGCGGTATCGCCGGTATGTTTGTGGTCAACCAAGTGGATTCATACATTGAAGGCACTTCGCCTTTTAAGCTTGCCAAAGACCCCGCCAAGCTCCCTGAAGTCGGCGACATTTTGTACAACTGTGCCGAAGCCTTGCGGATCGCGTCGGTGTTGTTGTGGCCGTTCATCCCGGACGCGTGCGAGGCGTTCTGGAAGCGGATCGGGTGCGACTACGCCGAGCAGATGAAGGCCAACGGCGGCAAGGGCCGGCTGGACGAATGGGTGGAGTGGGGCCAGTTGGAGCCGGGCGCCCCGATCGAGAAGGGCGCCCCGCTGTTCCCGCGCTATCAGGCGTGAACGCCTGGGCCGCGCTCATCGATGCAACGCATCCCGGCGGCTCGCCCCGTCACCCGGGCAACGCATCGAGCAAGCGCTGCCCGCGGTGGCCGATCGCGTTGGGCGATTCGTCCGCGATGATCTCGAACTGCTCCCGGGCCCCCTCCTTGTCGCCGGCACGGTGCAGCGTCCAGCCAAGCAGGTAACGCGCATAGGTCCCCACCTGAACGCCGTCGCCGTAGAAGCTGTTGGGGTAGCGCTCGATCACCTCGCGTAGCCGGCTGATCCTCTCATCCCCGCTCGACCACTGCGCCAGGTACAGCGCGCCGCAGCCCGCGCGGTTGGACTCGGGGTACTGGTCCATCAGCTGCGTCAGCGCCTCCCGCGCCTCGTCCGAATTGCGCTGGCGGTTGCTCACCTGGTAGAGCTGCTCGATCTCGCGCAGCTCGTCTTCCTTATAAACCTCGGCATCGTCCCGCATCCGCTGCCGGGCCCGTTCGCGCCAGCGGTCGACCACCTGGCGCTGCTTGGCCTCGGCGATGAGCGGCCCGAGGCGTTCGCTGAGCGCCTCGAGCTGCGCCTCCAGTTCCGCGACCCGGGCCTCCAACGCCGCGATCCGCTCGCTGTCGGCGTCCGCGGCGACAACCGGGCAAGCCAGACAGCACACCACACCCCACATCCAGACGTATCGAAACATGACAGCGCTCCCGGGAAAAAGAAAAAAGATTCGGTTTACCGATTATAAGCCGGGCCAGCCGGTTTCAAGCCATCGTTCTTGATGGAAAATGCGGTTTGCGCGTAAATGGGCGTCAGCCCGGCCCTGCGGGCCGGCGCTAAACGACGCGTCATCCTGGCCCATCCGCCGTGGGCGTCCCGAACCAGACCGCCGAGAGTTCGTCGATGTTCCGCACGTCCCGCCATTCGTCGTCGTGGGGGAAGTGGCCGGCCTTGGCGACGTACAGGCGTTTCCCGGCAGGGATCGCGTTGTAGACCGCGAACTGGCCGGGCGGGGGCACGGCGGGGTCGAACAGGGCGTTCGCGACGAGCGTCGGGATGGACAGCCGCCTGGCGTTGACCGCTGCGTCGTAGTACCGCAGCACGTCGACGACCTCGGGGTGATCGGCGGCGTAGTGGTTGACCCCGGCGCCGGAGCCGGTCATCTCCAGGGTCATCCGCAGCGGGTGGTGCCCGAAGCTGGGCACGTCCAGCCGGGCCCGGCGGTACCGCGGGTCCCACGGCAGCGCCAGCGCCCCGATCCCGCCGCCGAAGCTGCCGGCGGAAAAGTCCAGCTTCCCCGCCGTCTCCGGCGCCAGCTCGATCAGGGCTGACGCTGCGCACCAGACCAGGTCGGCGCAGCAGCCCAGGTGGACGTAGGCGTCGCGGTCGGCGATGCCGTGCACGACGTGCTCCTGCCCGTCGCCGGGGATCGTCTCGCACGCCGACCGGCCCAGCCCGCGCGCACAGGGGAACAATGTCGCCGCCGGCGGGTCGCCGGCCCGCACCTCCGGCTCCGTGCGCCCGCCGTAGCCGTGCCCCTTCACCACGCCGCGATGAACCTCGACGCCCCGGGGCCGGGTCAGCCACGCGAACACGCGGAACCCGCCGAGGCTGTCGTACTCCACCTCCGACACCTCGACCGTTTCGGTGCTTAACGGGCTCGGCCGGGTCGCGAGGTTCAGCCGGACCGCCGCCGCCGCGTCGAACCGCTCCCGCCAGAACGCCTCGAGGTCCGCCGGCTCGTCGTCGGGCGGCTCGATCGCCAGCAAGGTCTCCAGCGTGTGGCCGTAGGCCGGGTCAAACGGCAGGTCGTGTGAAAACATGGCGGCAGTGTAGCGGGACAGGCGCTAGACGCGTCGCTGGAAAAACGCGGGCGTCGATACCGCCGGAGCCCCGCATGCGCATGCGGGGCTTAGGGGCAGCGATACGCTCAGCGCCCTATTCCCGATACTCACCGTCCATCTCGTCGGGCACGCTGCCGTCGTCTTCTTCGTCCTCGTACTCTTCTTCGTACCCCTCCTCGTCGTCCGGCTCGCCCGACTGGCCGGCGGCGTCGCGGGCGGCCTGCTCCTTCATCGCCTCCCACTCGTCGTAGCCGATGAGCACCTTCCGCTCCTGGCCCGCCTTGCCCGTCGGCTCGACGATCCCCGCCGCCGCCATCTGGTCCATGATCCGCGACGCCTTCGAGTAGCCGATCCGCAGCTGCCGCTGGATCATCGAGACGCTGCCCTTCTGCCGCTCCAGCACCACCTCGACCGCGTCTTCAAACTCCGGCTCGCGGTTGAACGGGTCGTCCTCCATCTCGTTGTCGCCCCGCAGCTGGATCAGCGACGGCTCGAAGCTCTGCTTCGCGATCGTCTTGAGGAACTTGACCGTCTTGCGGATCTCCAGGTCATCCACGAAGCAGCCCTGGGCGCGGGTGAGCTTGGAGGACCGCGGCGAGAGGAACAGCATGTCGCCGTGGCCCAGCAACAGCTCGCCGCCCTTCTGGTCGAGCACGATCCGGCTGTCCATGCCCGACGCGACCTTCATGCAGACCCGGCAGGGCATGTTCGACTTGATCAGGCCGGTCACCACGTTCGCCTGCGGGCGCTGCGTCGCGAGGATGAGGTGGATGCCCACCGCCCGGGCCTTCTGAGCGATACGGACGATCGAGCCCTCGACCTCCTTGTTGGTCATCATCAGGTCGGCCAGCTCGTCGATGACGAACACGAGGTAGGGCAGCTTCTTGGGGACGCGGGCGGCCTCCTCGTCGGTTTCCAGCTCCAGCCGCTCCTTGATCTCGTCCCAGCCCAGGCCGTTGTAGGTGGCCATGTCGCGCACGCCGACCTCGGCGAGCAGCTCGTACCGCTCGTCCATCTTGGTCACCGCCCACTCCAGGATCGCCGCCGCCTTGCTCATCTCGGTGACCACCGGGCACATCAGGTGCGGGATGTCGCGGAACAGGCTCATCTCGACCATCTTCGGGTCGACCAGCACCAGCTTCAGCTCGTCGGGCCGCTTGGTGTAGAGGAACGACATGATGATCGAGTTCATGCACACCGACTTGCCGCTGCCGGTCGTGCCGGCGATGAGCATGTGCGGCATCGAGGCCAGGTCCTGCACCAGCGGGCTGCCCGACGCGTCCTTGCCCAGGAACATCGGCAGCTTCATTTTCTTGACGTGGTCGGGGTTGCCCAGCATCAGCTCGCGGATGCGGACCATCTCCTTCTTGAGGTTGGGCACCTCGACGCCGACGGTGTCCTTGCCCGCGATGTTGGAGACGATCCGGACGTTCTGGGCCTTGAGCGCCCGGGCCAGGTCGGAGTCGACCGCGTGCAGCCGGCTCACCTTCGTGCCCGGGCTCAGCCGCACCTCGAACAATGTGATCGTCGGCCCGCTGTCGATGCCCACGACCTCGCCCTCGATCTTGTATTGCCGCAACGCCGATTCGAGCTGCACCGCCTGGTCGCGGACCAGACTTTCCATCTCTTCGGTGAAGTCGCCCTCGGGCTCGCCCAGCAGCGTGATCTCGGGGAACTTGTAGCCCGACAGGTCGACCTCCCGGGGCATCTCCGTGGCGGCGTTCTCCTGCTTGGGCGCGAAGTTGATCGGCAGCTGCGCCATCTTCGCCCGCAACTCGTCCGGGTCGAACTTGCGCTTCGACGACACGTACGCCCCCGGCGCATCGGCGTCCGCGTCTTCGGCTTCCTCGTCCGCCTCCTCCTCGTCGTCGTATTCCTCTTCATCCTCGTCGCCGTCGTCGGCTTCGTCGACCTCCTCGTACTCGTACTCCCATTCCTCTTCGTCCTCATCCTCGGCGCCGTCGTCGTCCACGCCGAAGGACTCGGTCCCGCCGAACCCGCCCGCGTCTTCGTCGATCTCCAGCTCCTCGCGCTTGCGGCGGCCGCGGATCGGCGGCTTGCGCGCGGGCTTCTCGGCCTCGCGTTTCCGCCACGGCAGGCCCAGCCCCGCCAGCTGCGGGCGCGGCACGTGCAGATGCGTCGCCTTGAGCATCAGCCCCGTCAACGCCCGCGGCAGCGCCAGCACCAGCTGGTCCGCGGTCAGCAGGGCCCCGATCCAGAACGCGACGATCAGGATCAGCATCGACCCCGGCACGGCGAACCGCGCGGTCAGCTGGTCGTTGATGAACATCGCCGTCAGCCCCCCTGCGCCCGCCGGCCCGGGCTGATAGCCGGCGACCACCGCCGGCGCGGTCAGCCCGATCAGGCACGACGCCGCGACCGCCATGATCGCCAGCCCCGCCGCCCGCAGCGGCCACTGCGTGATCGGCTTGCCCATCGCCTTGGCGCCCAGGTACGTCACCAGCCCCGCCATCAGCACCCACACCCCCGGCCCGAGCATCAGGTACGCCCGGTGCGCGACCATGGCGCCCACCGCGCCCGCCCAGTTATGGGACGTTGCGTTGGGCACCCCGAACGCCGCGCCCGGCGCCTGGACCGGGTCCGCCGGGTCGTAGCTGACCAGGCTCACCAACACCAGCGCCGTCACCGCCGCCATCAGCAGCCACGCCAGCAGTTTCCAGGTCGGGGTCGTCGGCGACGTCTCGGTCTTCTTCTTGGATTTGGCCATGGAATTAGAGTCGGGAGGGTGAAAATACTCATCGGCCCGCGCGCAGCACGGCCCTCTAAACATCGGCTCATCACCGACTTCCACGACAAAGTTCCTTCGCACGGCGGACAGGCCGGAAAGGCTCCAGTAAGCCATCGTTCAGGGCCGGGCTGCCCGGCGAACGCAGCAGGCGCCCGCGATTCAAGGCACAGCTTCGGGGTCCCAAAAGAACACGCGAGACTCGCAGGGACCCAGCCGGATCGAGGCGCTCACAGGCGCTCCCGTCCGGGCGTCGCGCAGCCCCGAAACCTCCGCGTCATCGTCCCGAGCAAAGACGCGGAAGCGGACGGGGGTCCGCAGAAAGTTCGAGCAGAACAGGTAATATCCCCCGTCGGACGGGACGCCGCGGCTGTACAGGCCCCGGATCGGCTGCCGATCGTCATCCAGGCAGAGCACGGGGGACAGCACCTCATGTTGTCGGGCGACTTGATAGATCGCCTGAGCCGCCTCGGCCGGGTCATCGGGCAGGTCGAGCCGGGGCGCATCCGCCAACGGGTTGATCAATCGTCTCACGCCGTCTTCGCGGTAGCGGAACGCGCCTTCCGCCGTCAGGTACAACGCCCGGCCCTGATCGCGCCATTCCACAAGACGGGCCAGCTCGCCATCGCTCAGGTATCGGGTGTCGGGGACAAAGAGGATGTCCGCGGGATCGACTTCCCCGTCGGCCAGCATCCGGGGCGTATAGAACCCGACCCGCTGGCCGATAAAGAACATCGCCTGATAGAGGCCCATCAGGCGCGGCATGTACGCCTCATCCTGGATCGCGGCGTTTTCGGAATAGAAGATCCTCAGCCGCCGCGGCTGTTGGTGCAGCGCCGGGATCCATTGGCCGTGGTCGTGGAGATCGATCATGGCCCGGGCGTAGCTGTAGAGCAGGCGCGGCTGATAGCTGAAACTCTGGTAAAGCCCGCGGTAGGGGAGGATGCCGCCCTCGTCGTCGCGCATCCAGACCCACGCGATGTGCATCGCCGCCCCCTGCAGGTGGGCGTACCAAAGCGCGGTCTCCATGAAACCGGAGGCGTCCGCCCCGGTCGCCGCATGAGCCGAAGGCAGCCCGTGCAGCTCCGAATCGAAGATCGGCCGGTCGGGCGCCACGGACTTGAGGAAGTCATAGAAAGCCCCGACCGTCGACCATTTCATCGCGAAGTCCCGGCGCTCCGGCTCGTCGTGGGGGTGGATCCAGCCCTCCTCGTGAAGCAGCTTGACATCGGCGTCCGCCCCCAGGTATTCCGACATCCGGGCCAGGGCCTCGTGATCCAGGCCGTGCGAGCGTAGAGGACCGGTCCAGGTCCACGGCATGTTCTTGATCGTGGTCCGGGCCAGAGGGTCCTGCGAGCGGATGTCCCGCCTCATCCGCAGGAAAAAATCATTGCAGTTATCCATATGGAAACGACAGAAGTCGTACCAGACCGCCGTGCCGCGCAGCGCCGGATCGATCGGCGTCTGCACCCTGGCTTCATCAAAGCCGGTGAAAACCGTTCCCCACGCGTCGTTGAGGGCGGCGACGTCGCCGTACTTCGCGCTCAGCCATCGACGGAACGCGTCTTCCGTATGCGGACCGATGCCCTGGGCGTCCCAGGCGCCTTGCTCCGCGGTCCACTGCGGCTCGTTGACCAGCTGGTAGATGTTGCCGATCGACGGCGGCACGACCCGCGAGTAAGCGTGCTCCGCCACCGCCCGGGCCAGGGCCCGCGTCACGTCCCCCATCACGCGTCGCGCCGCCGGGTGGTCGATGTCGTAGTTGACATACCGGTGGGAGACGTCGAAGACATCGGGCGCTTCGTCCTTGACCCAAGGCGGCAGGTGATGGCCGATCCAGGCGGAGCCGAGCTGACCCAGCGCCAGCGTCTGATCAAGCGGCTCGTCGAGCCGGTCGCGCAGATCGATCAACGGCGACGCCCCGGGGCCGGACAGCCATTGGGGGCTGATCCCGCTGCCCGCGATCTGATCGAAATACTTCTGGCCCCCCGGCTCCAGCTGTTCCGCCGCCGCGGCCGGGGGTCTGAACCAGATGATCCCGTAGGGGAATCGGACCTGGCCGCCGCGCATCAGAAAGCCCTCGCGCAGCTCCAGCTCGCGGAAATCAAACCCTTCCGGGTCGTAAAGGTCGGCGCCCTCGCGCAGGGACGCCGACGCGTCGAGCCGCCTGATGGCCTCCTCCAGAAGCCCCAGCGTTTCACGCAGCTGGTTTTCCGGCAGGTTGGCGAACCAGGCGCGGTGTTGCTCCCGCTGGTCTTCACTCAGGTAACCGAAAGCATCCTCTTCCGACATCGGGCCGTGATCGCGGTCGTGCTCCGCGAACGCCAGAAAGTAGCGGGCGGTGTAAAGCGCGGCCCTGGCGTAACGCACGTCGTAGCCGTCCGTATGACGGGCCTGGATGTCATCCGCCAGCTGGACGCACGCGGCTTCGACCCGCTCCCTAAGGGCTTCATAATCCTCGCCATTCGCCCGGTCGCTGAGCATGAGCAGGAAAAACAAAGGAATCAGCACCCGCTTCATTGATGACCTCGATCTCGAAGGGTTGGAATCACGCGGGCCGGGGTAAGGGGTCCGACCGTGCGGGCGCCGTCGACTGTCGGATTTTGAGTTCGACGGGGATGTGTATTTCGGAGGCCGTGTGATCGCCGGAAAACGCCCGATCCAGGCACTCGATCACCGCTTCGCCGTACCTGACCATGTCGGTTTCGAGGGCCGTGAGCGGCGGGTTGAGGAATGACGCGACCGACCCTTCGCCGGCAAAGGCGATGATGCTCACGTCCTCGGGGACGCGCAGGCCGTTTTCACGCAGGACGCGCATGATCGCCAAGGCGGCCCAGCAGTCGCAGAGGATGGCGGTGAACGCCTGGCGCGACCGCTGGAGCCACGCGGCGAAATACGCGTAGGCGACCTCGATGCTCTGTTGGCCGGGCTGGGTCCCGCAGTTGACGAACAACGCATCGAGGTCGTCGGTCAGCCGGCTTTGCCGCATCGCTTCGCGCCAGCCCGCGATGCGATCGAGGATCATCGCCGAGGGCGGCTCGCTCATGACCGCCAGGATCTGGCGATGCCCCAACTCCGCGAGATACTCGACCGCCAGCTTCCCGCACCATCGGTCATCGACGTTGACGGTCGGCACGCCCAGGCCCCGGATCGGCTCATACGCCACAACCGCCGGCTTCGTCGGACGACGCAGCGCGTCGCGGAGATGGTCGGGGAACGGCTCGGAGTTGGGCAGGAGCACCGCCGCGTCGGTCGTGTCGGTCAGCCGATTGAGGTCCACATTCTGAAGGCTGGTGTAGGTCTTGAGGTCAAACCCCCAGCCCCGACGTTTGCCCGCCTGAACGACGCTGCGCACCACCGCGTCAAAATCGGTCGACGGCCAGTCGGGCCGGACGATCGCGACGCGGTGCAGATGCCGGTCGTGACGCTCGGCGACCACTAGGCGCATCTTGCCCGCGGGCCGCTCAACCACGCCTTCCCCCCGGAGGGTGCTCAGCGTCTTGACGATCGTCCCTTGAGCCACCTGCATCTCGTCCGCCAGCTCGCGGACGGTCGGGAGCTGATGCCCGGGCTTCATCCCGCTGAAACGCGCGCGCAACGCCTTGGTGATCTGAAAGTGCTTGGTGGAGGAAGTGGTCTTGGGCATACGCTTCGCTAACGCCTTAACGCCTTAACGCCTTAACGCCGCCCGACTCCGGCGACGCAGGCGTCCTGTTTCAAAAAGATCCATATTGCACATCACTTAAATTGTATTCAACCGGGCGTTTTGGAAGCACCAGACCTCTCTCAACGGCGAACCCGCTTGCGGGCCAGCAGGATGGCCGGGCCTAGTCCGAATAGAACCATGGCGCCGGGCTCGGGGATCGGCCGGGCGACGATCTGGATGCCGCTGAGATACTTGTCGCCGGACCCGCCGTTGAACGCAGCGACGCCGAAGGCGATCTCGCCGTTGCTGTCCGGCGTCAGGCCGGAAAACACCTCGTAATGGACGCCCTGAACGAGCGGGCCGCCGGTGTACTGCACGCTGTCGACTCCGTCGTCGGCCGAGGTCAACTGCCTGGTGCTTGTTCCCTGGCCATCGGTCACGACGATGTCCATCCAATTATTGGCGAAGAGGTTGGCCCCGATGATGTAAAGGTCGTACGTGGTGTTGCCGCTGGTGTCGAGCCCCGACAGCTTGCTGTCGATCGTCGTCGCACCGCCCGCGAAGAAGGCGTCTCGGCCGACGTCGTCGAACGGGGCGCTCCCGCCGAGCTGCGGGTTGTTCTTGAAGCTCCCGGAAACATCGGTCAGCAGCGTGTAGGTGATCCCGCTGGCGTTGCCGTCCGCGTGGTTGAGCGCGGTGGAGCTGCCGGAGGTCAGGGTCGAGTGGTAGTTCCATTGGTGATCCAGGTTCTGCAGAGGCGGCGCCCCATCAGCCGCCGGGTCGACAAAGTCGCTGCCCGCGGCGTTGTTCGCGTCCGCGGTCGCGTGGTCCTGCAAGTCCAGGTGAATGAACGTGTCGGCGTGATTCATTCCAGCCAGGGTCAGGGCGCACAGGGCGGCGCCCAACGGCATTCCTTTCACATTCATGCCTCTCTCCTTGAATTCATCGGGTACGGGGAACTAGTAATACGGGTCGAAGATGGAGTCGCGCATCGGGACCCAGGTGTAGGCGGGCGCCAACCCGCGTTCGTTGAGAATCGACGCGACGTCCACCACCGAGGCGTGGCCGTCCGCAAACGCCATGTTGGGCTTGGGATCGGCGCCGGTCCCCGTCTCGTGCGCGTAGAACATCGAGGGGCCGGTGGGCCAGCCCGGCTGCGTCCCCAGGTGATAGCCGTCGGTGAGGCGCATCGCGATGTTCATGTTGAACTCGTTGACCTCGGGGAAGCCGAGGTAGCTGCTTTGGGTCGCGGCGTCCGACAGGACCACCGTCTGGGACGGGTCCTTGATGGCGGAAAGCCGGGCCTGGTGCAGCCCCGCGAGCCCGCCGGACCAGTCGGCGTCGCTCATGACGACGCCGACCCACTCATCGGCGGCGGGGCCGAGAGCGGCGCGGGCCTCGCGGCTGCGGCCGGCGTTCATGGCGTAAGACCGGCGGGCCGTGCCCGCGCCGGGGTTGTCGCGGTCCAGGCCCTCCAACGGGCACTCCCACACCGGCCGGGGCTCCATGCTGAAGGTGGTCGCGATGGCGTCGGCCCGGGAGATCAGCCCGAACCCGTCGTAGCCTGAAAGCACCTCATCGATCGAGATGCCGCTGTTCCCGCCGAACGCGACGCCGTCGTTGCCCTTGAAGCGGTGGACCGGGAGCAGCTCGTCGTAGTCGCCGGCATACGTGAACGCGGCGATCGCGAGCTGTCTGACGTTGGATTGGCACTTCACCGCCCGGGCGGACCGCCTCGCCGCCGACAAAGCCGGCAGCAGGATCGAGATCAACAATGCAATGATGCTAATCACCACCAACAATTCGATCAGCGTGAAACCGGGGCGGGATCGATCGGCAAGGGGTGGGTGAGCGGACATGATCACTCCAGAATCAGAGGAGGGCGAAGACGCGGATCACGGCGAAGAACCATCTCGCGATCAATACACTAATATAGTAGTGTAATTTATATTAGTATAAATAAATGTCAAGCCTCAAGCCTTATTTTTCCCGCTCCGCCCACAACCGGGCGGTATGTCGGCCGCCAACTGGTTTATGGCGAGAAAATGGGCGTTATTATCGGTCTCCGCCGATCTGCCGGGCCGCCGCCCACATGCGCCGGGCGTCCTCGGGCATCCCGGCCCGCTCGTACCACTGCGCCGCCAGCATCGCCGCGCCCTTGACCGTCGGCGCCAGGGTCAACGCCCGCTCGTAGTGCACCGCCGCCTTGTCCGGCTGCCCCAGCAGGCTCCAGCACTCGGCCAGGTCCGCCATCACCCGTGGGTCGAACTGACGCTCGAACGGCAGGGTCCGCAGCGCCCCCAACGCCTTGTCGGGCTCGCCCAGCTCCCGCAGCAGCGCCGCGTACTGCCGCACGTAGATCACCAACTCGTCCTCCGCGTCCGCGGGCGTCAGGTCGATCGCCCGGCGCACCGGCTCGACCGCCTCCGCCGGCCGGCCTTGCCGGGTGTGGATCGTCGCCAGCATCGCGTACGCGCGGGGCTGGGACGAATCGAGCTGGATCGCCGTCTCCGCCTGCCGCTGCGCCGCGGTGGCCTCATCGGTCGCGAGCAGCGCTTGCGCCAGCTGCAGCCGGAACCGCGGGTTGTCGGGCGCCGCCGCCACGGCCTGGCGGAAGTGGCCCTGCGCCGCGGGGTGATCGGCCGCTTCGGTCGCGAGGAAGCCCGCGATCGACAGCATCTCCGCCTCGCCCGGCTCGAGCTCGATCACCTTCAACGCTTCCTCATACGCCTCGTCGAACCGCTGCTGCTGCATCAACAGCAGCACCCGCAGCCGCCGCGCCGGCCAGAAGTCGGGCGACCGGTTAATCATCGCCTGGACCTCCGCAAGCATCGGCGTCAGGTCGCGCTTGTTCGCCATCGCCGCCTGGGCTTCTTCGCTCAGCCGCTCAAACTGCTTGATCAACGCCGGGCTCGGCGGCGCCGGCGCGGCGCTAGGCGCGGAAGACGGCGCCCGCTCGCACGCCGCGATCAGCACCACCAGCACTATGAATAAAGCCAACCGCATCATCAAAGCGTAACCGACTGAGTGGGTCATGCAATGTCTTCGAACGTGGGTAAGAAGCCGGTCCTGAGCGCAGCGAAGGTCCGGATCGCGTCGGCCAAACCCATCCGGACCTTCGCTGCGCTCAGGGCCGGCTTGACGACACGGTTGTCCCGCGGCCGTATCGGTCCTCGATCAGGTGATGAAGCCGTTGGGCGTCGAGCTTGCGCCCGAGCGTGAACCCCTGGCCCTTGAGGTTATCGAGCACGGCCTGCAACTCCTCGACGCTGGGCGCGAACGGCGCGATCGCGGGGGCGATCGCCCGTTTCGCTCGACGCCGTGCGTAGCGTCCGCTGTCGGTGGCCAACAGGAAGACCAGGACCCCGAGCATCACCCCGGCGGCGGCGAGGCAGCCGATCGCCGCCTCATCGTCGCGCCAGCCCATCGACGCCAGCACGATGAACACGACCACGGGCGCCAGCAACAGCCCCAGGAACGCCAACCCCGACCAGCGGTCGAAATGCGCCTTCTCGCACCGCCGCTCGACCTCCGAAGCCGGGGCCTTGAAGGCTTGGCGGATCATCGCCAGCCGCTCGTGCGGCTCGGCCTCGCCCGCGATCGCGCGGTCCCGGGCGTCGAGGTGGGCCGCGATCTTCTCCGGCAGGTCGGGGTGGGTCTCGTCCACCAGCTCCTCGATCGTGGCGCGGCGGCGACGGCTGTAGCCGGCGTAGTCCGCGGGGCCGACGCTCTCCAGGTGGCCGCATTTCTGGCACGTGCCGAAGTGGCCCTGGTGCGTCCCCCGGTTCACCGGCAGGAAGTAGACATGAAATTGCTGGCGATGTTCGCGCACCACGAACGGCCGGGCGTCATCACACTTGGGACAGAACTCCGCGACCCGGCCCAGACGCTTTTTGCGATCTCGCCAACCCCAGACAATCAGCATCGCGGTTCACCTCGGCCGCATTTTACCAGCTCGCCGCACCCCCCTGCGTCTCCCGCGGCGGCTCAGCCCAGCAGCATCAGATACGGCTGGGTCGGTTGGTCGGGCCGGGGCGCGTCGCGGTCGGCGCCGGCGGCGAGCAGCAGCTCGGCGGCGGGGGAAGGGTGGTCGCACAGGTGCACGGGCGAGAAGCCGTAGGCGTCGCGGACCTCGACCTCGGCGCCGCGGTTGAGCAGCAGGTCGACCACGGCGGGGCGGGCGCAGGCGGCGGCGAGGTGCAGGGCGGTGGCGCGGGCGTGGTCGGGGCTGGCGTAGCGGGTGCGGGAATCGGGCGCGGCGCCGGCGTCGAGCAGGGCCCGCGCGATCTCGACGCGGCCGAGCCGGGCGGCGTGGTGCAGCGGCAGCCACATCTCGTCGCCCCACGGGCGTGAGAATGGCGTGTGGACGTGGACCCGCCGGGGCTGATCGCCGATGAGTTGTTCCAGCGGGCCGCGCTGGTCTTGTTCGATGTATCGGACGAGGGGGCCGGGGTCGGTCATGCCCAGATGGTAGTCCCCGCGGCCCAGGGCGGCGCTGATACAATCCGGGGCGCATTGGGGAGGCAGGAGCGTGAGTCGATGGCGGAGTCCAAACCCAGCAGCACCACCGCCGGTCCGGGGCGTTTGACGACCCGACGCCGCACCCGTCCGAAAGGCGCGACCCGCAAGCCCGTGCGCGCCGACGCCCAGGAGCGTCCCACGCGCTCGTCCTCCCGCCGCGCCGAGCCGCTGCTGCTGGAGGCGTCGTGGGAGGTCTGCAACCAGCTGGGCGGGATCTACACCGTCCTGCGCTCGAAGGTGCCGAGCATGGTCAGCCGGTGGGGCAACCGCTACTGCCTGATCGGGCCCTACAACCACCAGTCGGCGCAGGTCGAGTTCGAACCCTCGCCGATGGTCGGCCCGATCGGCCAGACGGTCAAGCAGCTGCGGGAGATGGGGTTCACCGCGCACTACGGCCGGTGGCTGGTGAGCGGCCGTCCGCACGTGGTGCTGCTCGAGCCGAGCGACGTGTACAAGTACCTGCACGAGGTCAAGTACCGCATGTACGCCGACCACACGATCCCCTCGCCCGCGGAGGACGGGTTGATCAACGACGTGATGGCGTTCGGCGAGGTCTGCCGGATGTTCCTGTCGCTGCTGGGCCAGAAGGAAGCGCACCGCCGGGAGCTGATTGCGCACTTCCACGAGTGGATGGCCGGCGCCGCGGTCCCGATGCTCCGCCATGAGAAGTGGCCGGGCGCGATGGTGTTCACCACCCACGCCACGCTGCTGGGCCGGTACCTGGCGATGCACAACCCGGTGTTCTACGACCACCTGCCGTTCTTCGACGCGGACAAGGAGGCGATCCACTTCAACATCGAGACGCAGCACAAGCTCGAACGCGCCGCCGCCCACGGGGCCCAGGTCTTCTCCACCGTCAGCGACGTCACCGCCCAGGAGTGCGACCACCTGCTGGGCCGCACGCCCGACGTGCTGCTGCCCAACGGCCTCAACATCCAGCGGTTCGCCGCGCTGCACGAGTTCCAGAACCTGCACCAGCAGTACAAGGAGCGGATCCACGAGTTCACCATCGGCCACTTCTTCCCCAGCTACAGCTTCGACCTGAGCAACACGCTCTACTTCTTCACCTCCGGCCGGTACGAGTACCGCAACAAGGGCATGGACCTGACCATCGAGTCGCTGGCCCGGCTCAACGCCCGGCTCAAAGAGCTCGAGTCGCCGGTGACGGTCGTGTTCTTCATCATCACCCGCGCGCCGGTGCGGTCGATCAACGTCACCGCGCTGCAGTCCAGCGCGATGCTCCAGGAGTTCCACACCGCCGCCAACGCGATCAAGGAGCAGATCGGCGACGCGCTGTTCCACGCCGCCGCCGCCGGCGAGATCCCCGACCTCAACGCCCTGATCGACGACTACTGGCGCCTGCGCATGCGGCGGAGCATCCACGCCTGGAAACGCGACCTGCCCCCCCTCATCGTCACCCACGACCTCGTCGACGACCACAACGACGCCGTCCTCAACCAGCTCCGCGCCTGCCAGCTGTTCAACAACCGCCACGACCCGGTCAAGATCGTCTACCACCCCGACTTCATCTCCTCCACCAACCCGCTCTTCGGCATCGAGTACGACCAGTTCGTCCGCGGCTGCCACCTGGGCGTGTTCCCCAGCTACTACGAACCGTGGGGCTACACCCCCCTCGAGTCGATCGCCCTGGGCGTGCCCGCGATCACGTCCGACCTCTCGGGGTTCGGCTCCTACCTCAAGCAGCTCATGCCCGACCACGAAGAGAAGGGCGTGAGCGTCATCAAGCGCGACAAGACCGACTTCCACGCCGCCGCCGACGAACTGACCGACCGCATGTACCGCTTCTGCCAGCTCAGCCAGCGCGAACGCATCGCCCAGCGCAACACCGTCGAGTCGTTCAGCGAACACTTCGACTGGCACAACCTCGGCCGCCGCTACCACGAGGCCCACGAGCTCGCCCTCGACCGCATCCGCCAGTGATCGCGCCCGAGCCCGGGGATTGCGATTAGAAGCCCAGGGATTGCAATCCCTGAACTTATAAAAAATTTTCCGCTATCCATGAACCGCCCCCGCGGTGCGCAGGTAACAGCCAGCGTCGCGAGCGGTGTTCGCTCGCAGCGAGCATGGGGCCGCGGCGTCAGCGACTCTGAATCGCGCCTTGGAGGATCGGTCACCGGCCGATCATGCTGTCCCGCGGCCTCATTTTCCCTGCAACCCTGACGCGGTCCCGTCTCGGGTACACCCCACCCGGGGCGGGGCCCATTTTCATAGCGGAGAAAGTCGATTGAGCCGGGCCGCGGCGCGGCCCTGGCCCAGGCGGGCGTCGCCCGCTGGTTAAAATCAAACCGCGTAAACGCCGCGGCCCCGGCCGACGTCTACCTCTATAGACCGACCGCGCGGAGCCTTTCATGGCGGACGACAGCCTTTACGAACGCCACATCCGACCCATGGAGCCCCGGCTGATCGCCGCCGCGTGGCGGGTGCTCGGCAACGAGCAGGACGCCGGCGACGCGCTCCAGGAGGCGCTGGCCCGCATCTGGCATCATCGGGAGCAACTCGAGACGCACCTCAATCCGCCAGCCTGGATGCTCCGAATCGTGCTGAACGCCGCGTATGACCGTTTGCGGCGACGACGAAAGCATGAGCCCCTCCCGCCGGACTTCCCGTCGTCGGCCGCCTCACCTGAGAGCAGGATGTCGCAGCGCGAGACGCGCAGCCGTCTGCTGAATGAGATCGCCCGTCTGAGCCCGCGTCAGGCGCAAGCGGTCTTGCTTCGGCTCGTCGAGGAGATGCCTTACGACGCGATCGCCGCGGCGCTGGGTTGCACCGAAGCCACGGCCCGGGTCCATGTGCAGCGCGGCCGGCAACGCCTGCGCAACCGCCTCGGCGACCTGCAGCCGATGCCCCAAAGGAGCCAGCCATGAACCCGACTCCGACCAACGGCCGGCCCCACCCGGTCGACGAACGCCTCAGCGCGTGGCGTGACGACCTGCCGGGGAACGAGGTCGAACAACGGCTCCGTGAACGCATGCGCAGGGATTGGAGGGGGCTTGCAACACCTCCGTCTGCGCCCAACCCGCTTGCACGGCTGCTGACCGCTTCCCGCTGGAAGATCGCGGCGACCCTGGGCCTGACCGGCGGGCTCACGGCGGCCATCGTGGCGGTCGTGTTGCTGAGCGCGCCGCCTTCGGTTTATGCGCAGGCCGTCGCCGCCGTCCGTGCCGCACGCACGGTCCATGCCATGGGCGCCCTCTACAACAGCAGCGTCGAGACCTATTCCGCCGAGATCTGGTACGACGCGGAGCGAGGCGTTCGCGAAGAAAAAAGCGCTAACGGCGTGATGAGCGTGCGCTTGGATGATGGCGAATTTGAGTGGGTCTACCGCGCCGCCGTGAACACCGTCATCAAAGGCCACAGCCGCGACCCGATCGGTCAGGTCGAAGAGCTGCTCCGCCCGCTCGAAGCGATCGACCATTTCGGCGCACGGCGCATGCCCGACCTCGACGCCAGGCTGAACGGGTCGGCTTCCCGCGCTTTCGTCGCGGACCGTGACGGCGCCGACCCGCCGAAGCGTTTTGTCTTCTGGCTCGACGAGCAGAGCCGCCTCGCCCGATTCGAGGAGCAGATCGAAGCCGACGGCGTCTGGACACTCGACGAGCGGATCGATATGCGCTACGACGTCCCGATCTCCGCTGAGCGATTCGCCGCCGATTTCCCCGCCGACGCCCGCATGATCGACCGCACCGCGGCCCTCGACGCCTTCGCACTCGACGACGCGCTGGCCACGGCCGAACGCCTCGGGATCGTGCTCGCGATCCATGAGGTCCGGCGCGTCGACGACGACACCGTGTTCGTCATGTCCACCAGCCGGCCGACGCCGGAGGTGATTGAGCGGTTCGGGCCGATCGAGTCACAGATCAAGGTTTACGGCGAATTCCGGTGGTTCACCAACGGGCGCCGTCTCCCCGATCACACGTGGCTCGACGGCATGAATCCCGTCGACCTGGCGAGCTGGCGGCGTCATGGCGTCGACTATCAATGGGTGTTGCTCCGCGACGTCAAGCCGCATTTCCAGGAAGGCCGCTGGCTGCCTGTGGGGTTCAATGTCTATACCCGTTACGAGTGGCAGGCCGCCCGAGAGGCCGCGGGCGAGCCGTGGTGGCTGTGGAACGAACTGGACGTCTTGACGCTTGACGTCCCCCCCGAGCCCGAAGGCCTCGACGCCGTGCTGGCCGACGTCCATATGCAGACGCTTGTGATGGGCGACGCGACCGGCGGGAGCTCCCCCTGGTTGCAGCTTCAGCCCCAGCCCTTCACCCCGGAGATGATTGAAGAAGCCGTCGCCAACGGAACCCCGCGCGAGGAAGCCGAGCGGATGTTTTTTGGTCCACACTCTCAACCGCAGGACATCACGCTCGACGCCTGGAAAGCGCAGGTCAAGGCGCGGCTCGCCGACGAGGAGGCCCGACGGGCCGGGCACGATTGACGCCGAGGTCACGACGCGTCATTAGCGATTACACCGCGTCCGGGCCCGGCCGGGGGAACCGTGACTCGTTGCGCGCCAGCTTCGCGCGCATCGCCTCGCTCACGTCGATCCCCGCCGTGTTCGCGAAGCTCAGGCAGTAGATCAACACGTCGGCCAACTCGTCGGCGACCTCGGCGCGTCGCCCGTCGTCCCCGACGTACGCCGAGGACTGCTCCGGGGTCAGCCACTGGAAATGCTCCATCAGCTCGGCCGCCTCGATGGCGATGCTCATCGCCAGGTGCTTGGGCGTGTGGTAAGCCTGCCATTCCCGCGCCGCGACAAAATCAGCCACGGCGTCGCGGAGCTCGGCGACGAGGGTGTTCGCGTCAGACATGCCCGCAGCTTATATGAATCTCGTTTGAAACGGACGCATGTTGCCTCCCCTAAGCCCCGCATACGCATGCGGGGCTCCGGCGCGCTCGACGCCTGCGTTTTCTTGTGATGCGTATTACCCGACGCATCGGGCGATCTGAGCGACGACCGCGGGCGGCAGGGACAGGTCCCGCCGCGCCATCGCGCGGTTGACCGACTCCAGGAAACGCTCCAGTTCATACGGCTCGCGGCCCGTGTCGGTGTAAAAGCCCAGGTCGTCCGCGAACTTGGGCGCAAAGCCCGACATCGCCAGGCAGCAGCCCAGCCCGATGCACGAGCCGGTGAGCAGGCGCGAGCCGATGGCGGTGCGTACGAAGTCGCCGATCGTCGGGCCCAGGAACACCCGGCCGGTCGGCTCGGGCGGCGCGGCGGCGTCGAGCTGCACGCGGACCTCGCCGTAGGTGTTCTTGAGGTTCGAGACCGTGGTGTCGGCGCCGAGGTTGCACCACGCGCCGACGATCGCGTTGCCCAGGTAGCCCGCGTGGGCCTTGTTGGTGTGCTCATGCAGGATCGCGGCGCTCACCTCGCCCCCCACCTTGCAGTCGTGGGCGATCGAAGCGCGCGGCCGCAGGTTCGTGTGCGGCTTGATCTGCGCGCGCGGACCGACGTAGCACGGGCCCTGCAACACCGCGAGCGGCCCGACGTCGGCGCCCTCGTCGATCACCACCGGCCCCTCGCGCTCATCGATCACCGCCGCGGCGTGCACCCGGGCCGAGCCCGCCACGCGTTGGGGGAACCGCGACAGGTCCAGCCGCAACACCGCGTCGAGCTGATCGTGGATGTGCCACGGCCGGTCGAGCAGCACGTCCGCGTCGAGCCGATCCGCCTCGATGTGCGCGGGCAACGCGGCGCACCCGCCCTCAACGAACCGTTGGGCGTCGTCGGCGCTGAGGTGGGCGGCGATGACCTGCCCGTCGCGCTGCGCCAGCGCATGGTTCAGCGCCAGCGCCGCCGCCCGCGCCATCAGGATCGGCGAAGCGCCGGACCAACGGCCATTGAAGCACCGCACCGGCCCGGTGATGGGGGCATTCACCGAGGCGTCGGTTTCGCGCTCGCGCATGATCTCAACGTGCGGCGGCTGAACCATCAGCGCCGCCCGCCCGCCCAGCGCGGCTTCGAGGCGCGCACGATTGCTCATCGCGCCGGTGATCAACTCGAACACCGGCCGCAAACGGGTCAGCGGGCCGAACCGGCCGCGTCCGTCGTCATAAATCAGGGGCTGCACATCGTTCATGATTCAACCAGTGAATACAGGATCGCTTATCGTCAATCGGGGTGTGTTGTCAAGCACAATACCTTGCTTGAAAGACGTTGACAGTGAAGGCGGCGGACCGTACGGTTGTGGTTGAACCCAGACGGCGACGCCGCACGCGTCGAGCAAACGCCTTGGTGGGCCCTGTCACGCACGCCGCCGTCACGTAACGCGAATTGCTTTAGAGCCGGCCGAGATGTCGAAGCTGAATACCGCGCTATGGCGCGACATGATGGGTTATTTGCGTGAACGCCACGCCCCGATCTGCCGGCAGTGGTTCGAGCAGCTCGAGCCGGTCGACCTCGACTCGGGCCTGCTGCAGATCAAGACCGCCAACGCGGTGCAACAGAACTATCTTCAGAAGCGGTGTCTCGATCAGTTCGTCGAGGCCGCCCAGTCGGTGACCGGCCAGCTCGTCGCGGTGAAGTTCGTCGATCGGCCGGCGGCAGCGCCCGCGGCGGTCAACACCGCCGCGCCCGAGGAGCCGGCGTTCATCCACGCCGAGCCCGCGCCATCCGCGGCGCCCGCCCCGGCGTCCAGCCACGAACCGCTGGACTTCGACGCCGACCAGATGGTCCTCAGCCCCGACTACTCGTTCGACAACTTCATCACCGGCCCCAACAACCAGATGGCCCACGCCGCCTCCGTTGCGGTCGCCAACCAGCCGGGCGTGGCCTACAACCCGCTGTTCATCCACGGCGGGGTGGGCCTGGGCAAGACCCACCTCCTCCAGGCCGTCTGCCAGAAGATCCTCTCCGACAACCCCTTAACCAACATCCTCTACGTCTCCTGCGACGCGTTTATGAACCAGTTCATCGAGTGCGTCAGCCGGGGCCAGATGAACGAGTTCCGCCACCGCTACCGCCACGTCGACGTCCTCGTGATCGACGACATCCACTTCCTGGCCAACAAGGACCGCTCACAGGAGGAGTTCTTCCACACGTTCAACGAGCTTTACCAGTCCAACCGCCAGATCGTGCTCAGCTCCGACGCGGCGCCGACGGAGATCCCCCACCTCGAGGAGCGGCTGGTCTCGCGGTTCAAGTGGGGCCTGGTCACCCCCGTCCAGAAACCCGGCTTCGAGACCCGCGTCGCCATCCTCAAGGCCAAGGCCAAGCTCCGCGGCGTGGAGGCCGGCTCCGACGTGATCGACTACCTCGCCTCCAAGGTCGATTCCAACGCCCGCGAGCTGGAGGGCGCGATCACCACGGTCCAAGGCTACGCCGCCCTCCAGCAGCGCCCGATCGACCTCAAGCTCGCCCACGAGGCCATGGGCGAGGACATCGAGCCGCCCCGGGTGAACCAGGTCACGCTGCAGAACATCATCGACGTGGTGACCCGCTACTACAACGTGAAGCTCCAGGACCTCCAGTCCCGCCGGCGGCACAAGTCGGTCACCGAGCCGCGGCAGGTCTGCATGTGGCTGGCGCGCAAGCGAACGCGGTTCAGCCTGGAGGAGATCGGCGGGTACTTCGGCGGGCGCGACCACACCACGGTCATGCACTCGATCCGCACCACCGACGAGCGGGCCGCGGTCGACGCCGCCTTCGCCCGCCAGCTCGACCAGCTCGACAGCCAGATCACCCCGACTTCCCCCGGCGACGAGACCGGATGAGCCTTTCCTTTTGATCGATCGCTTTAGCCGGCGGGCTACGCCCGCCTGGACCAGGGCCGCGTAGCGGCCCGGCTAAGCCAACCTGCGACGCATCATGCCCCCTTGTCTACCACCCTGTGCATAACCCGTGAATTTCCTATCACCTCCAACGATGAAAGCCTCACCCACCGATGATCGGCGGGTGCGGAAAACTCCACAGAACCGGGTTCATCCAGGCAAACGATGCGTCCCCGATACCGGGTGCCTGCCTCATTGACAGGTTTTCCACACCGTGATTTTGAGATCTTAATTCATTATTTACAATTGTTTACAGATCAGTGTACAGGGTTTCCCACAAAGCGCCAGGAATACGATGAAGAGGGAAGAAGAATCTCTCTTTCTCTACCCCGAAAGCTTCAGGGGCTGACAGGCCGGGCAACAGACCGTGGTCCGGCCGGCCGCCACATGGCTTTCGAGGGGTTCGCCGCACCGACGGCAGGGCTGGCCGGATCGGCCGTAGACCCGGTGCTGGCGTTGGAACCCGCCTGCCTCCCCAGTGGCGTCCACGTAGTCCCGCAGGGTCGACCCGCCCGCCGCGATCGCCCGGGCCAGCAGGCGGCGCATCATCGGCACCAGCCGGCCGACCGCGTCCCGCTCCACTGCACAGGCCGCCGTCAGCGGGTGCAGCCGGGCGCGGAACAGCAGCTCGTCCACGTAGATGTTGCCCAGCCCCGCGACCACGCCCTGATCCAGCAGGGCGGCCTTCAGGGCCCGACGGGTCCGCTGTAGAGACCGCCACAGCACCGCCGGGGTGATCCGCATCGCATCAGGCCCCAAGACATCCCACCGCTCGCGGTGGAGGGCGTTGGTGTGCTCAAACGCCCACACCCCGCCGAACCGGCGCGGATCGGTGAACCACACCCGGCCGCCCCCGCCCAAGGTCCAGATCACATGCGTGTGCCGGGGCTCGGCCGCCCCGTTGGTCACGTGCCGCAGCTGGCCGCTCATGCCCAGGTGGATGCACACGCACCGCCCGTCGTCGCCCACCAGCGCGAGCTGCTTGCCCCGCCGCTGCACGTCGGCCACCGTCCGCCCGTCCAGCAGGTCGCCCGGCCCCGCCCCGTGCACGACGTCCGCCCGCCTGACCGACGCCCGGACCACCCGCCGGCCGACCACCGCCGACCTCAGCGTCCGCCTCACCTGCTCCACCTCGGGCAACTCGGGCATAGCAGGCATCTTATCCGCCCTAGCCGGCGGGCTACGCCCGCCTGGTCCAGGGCCGCGTAGCGGCCCGGCTAAGTCCATCCGCCATCTGCCATCTCACATCCGCCATCCCCCTGCGGGCGACCCCCGCTGACCGGTATACTTCACCGTGCCCGCCCCCCCTCGCCCTCGTCCCCCGCGGCAGCACGAAGGAGCTTGTATGTCCGACGCCGGCCACGACCCCGAGCAGCTCATCGAACACATCCAGCAGGCCACCGCCGACCTCCGCGAGCAGGTCGGCAAGGCCGTGGTGGGCCAGGAACAGGTTATCGAGCAGGTCTTCATCGCCCTCTTCACCCGCGGCCACGCCCTGCTCATCGGCGTGCCGGGCCTGGCCAAGACCCTGCTGGTCTCCTCCGTCGCGAAGGCCCTGTCGCTCCAGTTCAACCGCATCCAGTTCACCCCCGACCTCATGCCCTCCGACATCACCGGCACCGAGGTCATCGAGGAGAACAAGTCCACCGGCCAACGCGCCCTGCGGTTCGTCAAGGGCCCGGTCTTCGCCAACGTCCTGCTCGCCGACGAGATCAACCGCACGCCCCCCAAGACCCAGGCGGCCCTGCTCGAGGCCATGCAGGAGCACCACGTCACCGCCGGCGGGATGCGGCACGCGCTGCCCCAGCCCTTCTTCGTCCTTGCGACCCAGAACCCCATCGAGCAGGAGGGCACCTACCCCCTGCCCGAGGCCCAGCTCGACCGGTTCATGTTCATGATCCGCGTCGGCTACCCGACCGAGGCCGACGAGCTGGAGATCATCAACCGCACGACCACGCGTACGCGGATCACGCTCGACCCGGTGGTCAGCGCTGAGCAGGTGATGCAGATCCAGGACATGGTGCGCGACGTGCCCGTGGCCGAGCACGTGACGCGGTACGCCCTGCGCCTGGTGCGGGCGACGCGTCCGCCCGAGCGGGGCGAGGCGGACGCCCGTCCCGAGTTCATCCAGCGGTACCTCAACTGGGGCGCGGGCCCCCGCGCCAGCCAGAACCTGATCCTCGCCGCCAAGGCCCGCGCGTTGATGAACCGCCGCACGCACGTCACCCCCGAGGACATCGCCGCGGTCGCGCCGCCGGTGCTGCGTCACCGGCTGATCCCCAACTTCAGCGCCGAGGCCGACGGCGTGAGCACCGACGACATCATCGACGACCTGCTCAAGACCATCCAGCCCGACGCCGCCGCCGACCGGCAGGCGGAAGCCGTCTTAAGGTAATGGCAGATGATGAATGGCAGATGTGAGATGGCAGATGGCAGATGGAGAAGCAGTGGAGCGTCCCGCTGCGCCTCTTTCCATCTGCCATCTGCCATCATCCATCTGCCATCAGGCCCCCCTCGTTGAATCAGGAGCCTATCGGCTATCGCCCACCCCACGTCGCCCACCACCACGGACTACCTCGACCCGCAGACGCTCGCGACGCTCGCCGGCATCGACCTGCGCGCCCGCATGATCGTCGAGGGGCTCATGCAGGGCATGCACCGCTCGCCCATGCAGGGCGTCAGCGTCGAGTTCGCCCAACACCGCCAGTACGCCCCCGGCGACGACACCCGGTTCCTTGACTGGAAGGTCTACGGCAAGACCGACAAGCTCTACCTCAAGCAGTACCAGAAAGAAACCAACCTCGACCTGGCCGTCCTCGTCGACCTGTCCGGCTCGATGGCGTACGCGAGCAACGGCTGGCGCAAGTTCGACCACGCCGCCTGCCTCGCCGCGGCGATGGGGTACCTCGCGATCAAGCAGCAGGACCGCGTCTCCCTGTCGCTGTTCGACGACCAGCTCCGCCAAGCCACCCGCCTGAGCAACCGCCAGGGCCACTGGCGCACCTTGGTCGAGGCCCTGAGCACGGCCGAGCTGAGCGACCCGAGCCAGGCCGCCCAGGGCTTGGCCCACTCCGCCGAGAACGTGCCCCACCGCACCGACTTGGCCGCGGTGTTCGACGCGGTGGTCGCCAAGCTCAATCAGCGGTCGCTGATCGTGCTCATCTCCGATCTGTTCGACGACCCGGCCGCCCTGGAGCGGGGCCTGGCCCGGCTGCACTTCCGCCGACACGACCTGATCGTGCTGCAGGTGCTCGACCCCGCGGAGCTGACCTTCCCGTTCCGCTCGCCCTCGGAGTTCATCGGCATGGAGGCCGAGGGCCGGCTCCAGCTCGACCCGGCCGCGCTGCGCAGCGGGTACCTCGCCGCGCTTCAGCAGCACCTTGGGGCGATCGAACAGATCACGCGCAAGTACCGTTTTGATTACCTGCTGGTCAACACCGCCGAGCCCCTCGGCCCGCCCCTGAGCCACTTCATGGCCCAGCGCGCCGCCGGTATCGCGAAAGGATGATTTTTTATGGCAGATGGTAGATGGCAGATGGCAGATGGAAGGAAGGGCAGCGGGACGCTCCACTGCTTTTCCATCTGCCATCTGCCATCTCACATCTGCCATCTTCCTCGCCCATGACGCTCCTGCTCGCCCAGGTCGCTTCGTTGTTCACCGCGCCGTGGCTGGCGGCGGCGGGGGCGGCGGCGGTGTCGATCCCGATCGCGATCCACCTGCTGAGCCGGCTGCGGCGGAAGCGCGAGGCGTGGGGGGCGATGCGGTTCCTGCTCGAGGCGTACCGCCGGCACAAGCAGCGGCTGCGGTTCGAGCAGTGGCTGCTGCTGCTGGTGCGGTGCCTGCTCGTGGCGGTGCTGGGCCTGGCCTTGGCCGGGCCGATCGTGCGGGGCGCGATCACCGGCGGGCTCGGCCCGGGCGCCGGCCGGTCGGTCCACCTCGTGCTGGACGACAGCCTCTCCAGCCGCGCCGACGACGCCGACGGGCAGAGCCGGTTCGACCGGCTCAAGGCCACCGCCCGATCCGTGATCGAGGCCCTGGACGCGGGCGACACCGTGACCCTCTATCGTGGCGCCCGGCCCGACGCGGCCGCGCTCACCGGCCCACGGCTCGACCGCGATCAGGTCCTCCAGGCCCTGGACCGCATGCGGCCCGGCTACGGCCCCAGCACGCTGCCCGCGGCCCTCGAGGCGGTCCGCGCAAGCCTCGACCGCGACCGCGTGTCGCCCGGCGACGGCGTGGTGGTTCTGCTGAGCGACTTCCCCCGCTCGGCGCCCTACCTCGACGAGCCGATGGACGACGCCCTCGCCGGCCTGGGTGAGCGGGCGCGGGTGCTGGCGGTGCGGCCCGCGACGTCGAGCGACAACGTGCAGATCGAGTCGGTCGCCCCCCGCCGGCGGATGGTGCTTGCGCAGGACGATGCGTCGGCGACGATCCCCGTGCAGGTGCGGCTGCGGCGGTTCGGCGGGGCGTCGGACGAGCGCGCGGCGGCGGTCGAGGTCGCGGTGCTCGACGCCGCGGGCAAGACGCTGGCGACCGCGACCCGTCGGCCGCGCCTCGGCGCGGGGCAGTCGGTCGCCAGCGTGAACCTGGACGTGCCGGTCGCGTTCGACGGGGTCGTCGGCGGCGAAGAGGGGCGGACCCTGCTCCTACGCGCCCGGCTCGAGGGCGACGACGCGCTGGCGGCGGACAACGAGCGCACCGCGGTGGTCTCGGTCCGCAGCCGGCTTCGGGTCGGGGTGGTGGATGAGTCGGCTGGCGCCGCGACGGGCGGGGGGCTCAACGCCGGGGGCTGGCTCCGGCTGGCCCTGCAGCCGGGCGCGGAGGCGGGCGCCAACGGTGCCATGCGCGTCAGCCGGATGCTGCCCGCCGACGTGAGCGCCCGGGCCCTGGCGGAGCTGGACGCGGTGATGATCGTCCGCCCCGACCTGCTGCCGGACACGGCGTGGGCCGACCTGGGCGCGTTCGTGCGCGCCGGCGGGCTGGTGTGGGTGTTCGCCCCGGCGGTCGAGACGACCGCGACCTGGACCCGGGCGATGGTCGGCGCCCTGGGGGTGTCGTGGCGCGTGGGGATGGACGTGCTGGAGCCGGGCGTCGACGAGCCGGCGTGGTCCCTCGACGCCGAGGCGCCGCCCCCCGAGGCGCTGGCGGTGCTGGCGGCGGACTGGGCGGACCTGCTGCGCCCGGTGCGCGTGGTCCGGCGGCTGCCGATCGCGAGCGTGCCGGACGCGGCGTGGCTGCGGCTGGAGGGCGTGGCCGACGGCGGCGTGCTGCTGGCGGCCACCTATGTTGAAGACGGCGCGGCGCTGCTGCTGGGCACGGCATTGGACGCGACCTGGACGAACCTGATGACCAAGCCGCTGTTCGTCCCGCTGCTGCACGAGTCGCTGCGGAGCCTGCTCGGCTCGGCCCCGGGCCGGGAGGCGGGCGAGTCGCTGGCGGGCCATCGGCCGCGGCTGGGCCGGGCGTGGGAGGGCGTGTCGCTGTTGACCCGGGTCCTCGCGCCCGGCTGGGCGGACGGGGGGTCGGGCGGGGCGCTGAGCGTGGGCGTGCAGGAGCCGATCGAGGAGCCGGGCGTGTACGGCGCCGCCGAGTCGCCGGGGCTGCGCCTCGCGGTGAACGTGGACGCCGACGCGGGCGACACCCAGACCGCCGACGCGGCCCGGCTCGCGGCCTGGCTGGACGGGCTGGGCCCGTGGGAGGTCCTGGAGGCGGACCAGCCCGCGGCGGTCCTGTCCCGCGCCGACGCGGGCACGCCCCTGGGCTGGCCGCTCTTGTGCGCCGCGATGGCGCTGCTGCTGCTGGAGACCTGGCTGGCGCGGGTCATGAGCCACGCCAAGGCCGCCGAACGCCGCACCTGGACCCAGCGGATCCTCAACACGGTGCGTCACCTGCGTCACGATGAGCCGCTGCGCGACTCGGACGCCGACCGGAAGGGGGCGGCGTGATGCTGAAGATGAAGATGCTTTTGGGCGGCATCCTGTTAACCGTGCTGACGGCCGCGGCGCCAGCGTCGGCGTCGTGGCTGGACGGGGCGTTCGGGCTGCGGGACCTGAGCTTCGGAGATGAGGGGGTGTCGCTGGGCTGGCGTTACCCGCTGCCGGCGTATGTGTGGGCGCTGATCGTGCTGGCGGCGGCGGGGTACGCGGGGTGGAGCTACAGCGGGCTGATCGGGCCGCGCGGCGTGCGGCTGACGTTGGCGGCGGTGCGTGCGGTGACGATCCTGCTGGTCGCCGCGCTGCTCGCCGGGCCGGTGCTGATCAAGCCCGACGAGCAGGTCGAGCCGGACCTGTTGCTGGTGCTGGTCGACCGCAGCGCGTCGATGGGGGTGGAGGACGTGATGGAGGGCGGGTCGCCGGTGAGCCGGGACGAGGCCATGCGCGCGGCGCTGACGTCGCAGTCGGACGTGTTCGACCCCGAGGCGATGGGCGCCGACCGTCGGGTGGCGTGGTTCGGTTTCGGGGCGCAGGCGTTCGAGATCGCGCCGCCGGGGCGTGAGGCGTGGGAGCCGGCGTCGGCGCCGTCGACGTCGCTGCGCACCGCGATCGAGCAGGCGCTCGACGCCGCCGCGGGCCGGCCGGTCGCCGGGGTGGTGCTCATCACCGACGGCCGCAGCCCGCAGGCGACCGGCCCGCAGCTGCTGCGCCGGCTCCAGCAGCAGGCGGTCAGCGTGTTCACGGTCCCGCTGGGCTCGGCTCAGCTGCCGCTGGACCTGTCGGTCGCCGAGGTCGACGCGCCGCGCCAGGCGTTCATCAACGACATCGTGCCCGTGAGCGTGACCGTGCAGCGTGTCGGCGGGGCCGATGACGACCCGGACCCGTCGCGCGTGCGCATCGAGTTGGTCGACACGGTCACCGGCGAGGTGGTCGACCAGACCACGCTCGTCGAGGCGGGCGTGGGGTTCGGGGACGAGGTGACGCTCACCGGCCGGTCGTCGCTGGTCGGCCGTGCGCAGTGGGAGGCGCGCGTGAGCTACGACGCGCCCGACGGCCGGGACGAGCTGATCACCGTCAACAACCGCCGGGGGTTCGCCGTCGACCTGATCGACCGGCCGATCCGGGTGCTGTATGTCGAGGGCTACCCGCGGTGGGAGTACCGCTACCTCAAGAACATGCTGCTGCGCGAGGCGTCGATCTCGAGCAGCACGCTGCTGCTCAGCGCGGACCGCAACTTCGTGCAGGAGGGCGACGTGCCGATCACCCGCCCGCCGCGCACGACCCAGGAGATGGACCAGTACGACGTGATCATCCTGGGCGACGTGCCGATGGACTATTTCACGGCGAAGCAGATCGCGTTGATCCGGGACCACGTGGCGTCGCGCGGGGCGGGGCTGCTGTGGATCGGGGGCGAGCGGTCGACGCCGCTGTCGTACGACGCGACGCCGCTGGCGGACCTGCTGCCGATGAGGCGGCCGGCGAGCGTGGGGGTGTTGCCGGGCATGGACGGCGGGGCGGACGTGGAGCCCACCGCGCTGGCGGAGCAGCTGCGCGTGCTGCGGCTGCAGGGCCCGGGGGTGGGTGCGGACGACTGGCCCGCGGACCTGCCCCGGCTGCGGTGGGTGCAGGACGTGGGGCCGCTCAAGCCCACGGCCGACGTGCTCGCGGTCGAGCCCGACGGCGAGACTGCGCCCATGGTCATGCGCCTGCGCTACGGCGCGGGCCAGAGCCTCTACGTCGCCACCGACGAGACCTGGCGCTGGCGGTACGGCCGGGGCGAGCTGTACTTCGAACAGTTCTGGATCCAGCTCGTCCGCATGCTCGGCCGGGACCGCGTGGCCCAGTCGGGCGACCGGGCCCGCCTGCAGCTGAGCCACCGGCGGATCGGCCTCGATGAGACGGTCGTGGTCGAGCTGGTCACCGAGGACGCGGCCCTCATCGCCCGGCAGCTGCCTAGCGTGGCGGTCAGCGTCACCCGGCGGGGCGACGAGCGGCGGCTGGCGGTCGATGAGATCGAGCTGCGCCCGGTCGGCGGCGACCCGGCGCGCGACGCCGAGCTCGCCGGCGAGGAGCTGACCCGCCTGACCTACGCCGCGACTTGGCGCCCGGCGGTGAGCGGCGACCTGGTGCTGCGGGTCACCGAGCCGGCGCTGGACGACCTGGACATCACCGCCCGGTTCGAGGTCGTGGCCCCCGACGACGAGCTGCGCGAGCCGCGCCCGGATCACGAACGCTTGATCGCTTTGGCGAACCAGACCGGCGGCCAGGTCGTGCCGATCGACGAGCTGGCGACCCTGCCGCGGATCGTGCCCAACCGCGCGGTCAAGACCCCTAACGACGCGCGTGAGCCGCTGTGGCACGCCCCGGCCGTGCTGGTGATCCTGCTGGTGCTGCTGACCGCCGAATGGATCGTGCGCAAGGTGATCCGCCTGGTGTGAGGCGGCCTGGCCAAGCGGTGTTTTCCGGGTCCCCGCGCCCGCGTCGGGTTTTCCATGCTCAAATCACCGAACCGCGGCCGTTTCAGCGTCGAAGTCCATGGCCTCCCGCTGGAGAACCTGAACGAACCGCTTGACTTCTCAAGCCCGCTGGCCGATCGTTTCGCTTCATTTTCGGGAAACGTCAGCTTTGACCCAACCGAGACGGTGTTTGAGTTCATGATCGCGGGGGTGGCGTCGATACGCCCCGGTTTCACGCCGATGCCGGCATGCCGCCAGGGCAACCCAGGGGATACAGGAACCACGGATGACCAGTCAGGCCAACGATCGCAACGAATCTTTTGATGCAAGACGCCGGTTTGAAGGCCGAAACCTGCTTCAGATCGCCATGCCGATGGGCGGGATCGGAGCGGGGTCCATATCTCTGAACGGGTATGGAGGCGTTCAGGACCTCGCGATTCATCACCGCCCGTCGCTGACCGCGTGGCCGGATGACCATCAATCGTGGGCCTCCGGCGGGTTCGCCGTTTTGCATGTCGAGGCGACTTCGACGGCTCCCCGTATGACGCGATTGGTCGAAGGCCCCTTGCCTCCGGAGAAAATCTACGACCAGGGGCTGCAGGCTCAGGGGCATCGCCGGCCGGGCTCCGCCGGGCTGCCTCGTTTCGATTCCGCGGCATTTGAAGCCGGCTTTCCCGTGGGGGTGGTCTCGTTGTCCGATCGTGTGCTGCCGATCAGCGTCAAACTGACCGGCTGGAGCCCGATGATCCCGCTTGATGACCATCACTCCTCCATGCCTTGCGCCGTTCTGGAATACGAACTTACGAACACCAGCAACGAGCCGGTGTCTTACGCGTTTTCCTACCACTTGAATCACCTGGTCGCCGGCAAGGAATCGGGGAAGAACTCGCGAAACCATGTCATCCCGGGGCGCGGCGTCCTGATGAACAACGTCGAGCCCGGGTCGGCCCCGGACTTCGGCGGTTGCAGCCTGACCTGTTTCGGACACAGCCCCCTGGTGAAAGGGATGTGGCTTCGAGGCGGTTGGTTCGATTGGCTGTCGGCGCTGTGGCGGGAACTCACGGACAACGCGTTTGAGCCCAACGAAGGCAACGCGGACCGGCCCATCACGGGCGTGAACGGCGGGTCGATCCAGCTGTCCGGGACACTGGCGCCGTGCGATCAGGTGACCTATCCGATCATCATCACGTGGCATGTGCCTAACGTGGACCAGCGATGGGAGCCGCTCAAAAAGAAGGCGGAGGCCGCCTGCTGCGACGGAGACGGTTGCTGCGGGGAGGACGCGTCGGCCGAGGTCTGGCGCCCGTACTACGCGGCGCACTGGGAAGACGCCGCGGCGGTCGCCGACACGATGCACGAACGCTTTGATGAGCTTCGCCGTCGAACCTTTGCATTTAAAGACGCGCTTTTCAACTCGACCCTGCCGGGCGAGGCGATCGATGCGATCGCGAGCAATCTTGCCATCATCAAAAGCCCGACCCTGCTGCGGCAGGCCAATGGGAATCTCTGGGCCTGGGAAGGCTGTTTCGGCGACGTGGGCTGTTGCCCCGGCTCGTGCACGCACGTGTGGAACTACGCCCAGGCCATCCCCCACCTGTTCCCGGCGTTGGAGCGGACGTTCCGCGAGCAGGAGCTTGAACGTTCGATGGACGAGCAGGGCCACGTCGGGTTTCGGGCGGCGTTGCCCGACGGCCCGGTCGCCCACGACCATCATCCAGCCGCTGACGGGCAACTCGGCGGCATCATGAAGACGTACCGCGAATGGGTCATCTCTGGCGACGATGACTGGTTGCGGAAGATGTATCCGTTAGCCCGACGCAGCCTCGACTACTGCATTGCGCGGTGGGACCCCGACCGGCTCGGCGCGGTGATCGAGCCGCACCACAACACGTACGACATCGAGTTCTGGGGGCCCGACGGCATGTGCACGACGGTTTACGTCGGCGCACTCGCCGCGCTGGGCCGCATGGCGGACCACCTGGGCGAAAAACGGGCGGCGGCTGAGTATCTCGAACTCGCCCGACGCGGCGCGGCCTACCTTGATCATGAACTGTTCAACGGCGAGTACTATCAGCAGCACGTCCGCTGGAAAGACCTGCGCGACGACGCCCATCGTGACCGCATGAAAACCGCCGACCAGGAGCGGTTCGACCCGGCGCGCACCAAGGTCCTTGCCGATGAAGGCCCCGCGTACCAATACGGCGCCGGCTGCTTGTCCGATGGGGTGATCGGCGCGTGGATGGCCGACCTTTACGGATTGGAGCACCCGATCAATCCGGAACACGTGGGCCATACGCTCGATGCGATTTTCAAGCACAACTTCAAGGAAGACCTCTCGGATCACGCCTGCACCCAGCGGCCCGGCTACGCGTTGGGGCACGAGGCCGGCTTGATCCTCTGCACCTGGCCCCGCGGGGGCAGGCCGACCCTGCCGTTTGTCTACAGTGATGAGGTGTGGACCGGCATCGAATACCAGGTGGCTTCCCACCTGATCCTGCGCGGCCGGGTTGAAGAAGGCCTGTCCATCGTGCGCGGGGTGCGGAGCCGGCACGACGGGCTGACGCGTAATCCGTTCAACGAGTATGAGTGCGGGAGTTTCTACGCCCGGGCCCTGGCGAGCTACGCGTTGCTCCAGTCCCTGTCGGGTTTTGCATACAACGCCACCAACCAGACCCTTGAGTTTGGGCCGCGGATCAAGGCCCGGCCCTGGCGCAGTTTCTTCTGCGCCGCCTCGGGCTACGGCGTCATATCGCTCGATGACCATCGGCTCGTTGTCGAGATGATCGACGGCGAACTGATCGTGCAACAGCTTGTGTTTGCGGATGAGGGGGGCAGGCAACAGCACCGGGTCGGCGAAACGGCCATGGTAAGCCGGCAACTCCGCATCGACCTGACCGCCGGGCCATGACGATCAGGCCGCAGCCGATTTCATCCTTTAGCAATCGCATCCTAGCCGGCGGGCTACGCCCGCCTGGTCGGGGGCCGCGTAGCGGCCCGGCTAAGCCCAGCCCCGCCGCTCTATGAGCGGATCGTTAGCGAGATTGATGACGATCAGGGCCGACGCCGAACAAGCGGCAAACGTATTTCGCGTGGATTGGGGGCGCTCTATAATCGGTGCTTTCACCTTCCATATGGGGATCGTTTGATGCAATGTCTGTCGAAAGTCGTTCTGGCGCCCGCCTTGTTCGCCGGTGTTCTGATGTCGTCGGGTCTGCGGGCGGAGGAGGCTCAGCCGCAACCCGGCCCGGCCAACGAAGAGGTCGCCAGGATCCTGGGGGCGTTCGAGCAGCAGATGGGTGGGGTGTCTGATCAACTGCGTACGCAGCTGAGCCAGGCCAACCTCGAGCGGCAAAGGAGCCTCCTGGCGGCCGAGGCCTCGCGCCAGGCCTCGGTGCAGCGGGCGGAGCAGAAGTTTCAACGGGTCACCCAACCGGCCCTGGAGGCGTGGCTGTCGCAGCAGCGGCTGGGCAACAAGCAGGCCCTCGAATCTTTCGACGAATTGATCGAGAAGGGCGAGCAGGCGGGCGACCTCGAAGCGGCTCAGGCCGCGCGGGAGGCGCGTCAGGCGTTCGTCGAGCGGTCTCTCCGTGACGCCGAAGTGACCCGCAAGCAGGTCGCGGCGGTGTCGGAAACCTCGGAACAGAAAGCGTCGTCGACCCCGGCGCATCCGGTCCTGTTGGCGCCGGTGGCGGTCCCGGTGCGTGAATCGGGCAACGTCGCCGCGGCCAAGAACGGCGCCGTGGCGTATGCCACCACGCCGCTTGTGGTTCATGGCACAGGCACTCAGCGCGACCACGCCGCCTTCCCGCACCCCGGCCGGCTGCTGCTGGAGCTGCCCAAGGTGTACGAACTGCAGCGCATCCGCGTGCGTCTGTACGATTTCGACTCGCGGGTCTACACCTACCGGATCGAGACCTCCACGGACGGAGAGACCTGGACGCCCATCGGTGGCGAACGCCGCGGCCGCGGATGGCAGGAGATCACCTTCCGCCCCAGGCCCGCCCGCTACGTGAGGCTCATCGGACTCAACAACACCCGCAACGGCGGCTTCCATGTTTTAGCGATGGAGGCGTACTGCGAATCCGACCATGAAGGTTAAATTGAGACTCGGGTATCCGGACCTTCGGCCGCCTTCGGCGTCCTCAGGACCGGCTTACGCTTACGGATGACGTTTTGTGCAGGATGTGACCCGACAACTCGACCACGTGCGGCGGACCGGGCGGTGGATGCTCGTGGCCCAGCGGCTGATGCAGTGGTGGTCGGTGGTGCTGGCCTCGGCGCTGGCGCTGGCGTTGGTGGATTACGCGCTGCGGCTGCCGGGGTGGCTGCGCCTGGTGATCGGGGTGGGGCTGGCGGCGGCGGCGGTGACGTGGCTGTGGACCCGGCTGCGGCGGGCGTCGGCGTTCTGGCCGAGCCTGGGCGAGCTGGCGCTGCGGGCCGAGCGGATGTACCCGCACCTGGCGGGGGCCCTGGCGTCGGCGGTCGAGTTCAGCGAGCACGCCGAGCAGTACCGCGACCCCCGGCGGACCGCGACGATGGCGACCGAGACGATCCGCCGCGTCCAGGACCGGCTGCCGGGCGTGTCCCTGATGCGGCTGATCGACCCCTCGCGCACCGCGCGCCTGCTCGCGGTAATGGTGGGGGTGCTGATCCTGGTCAGCGCCGCGGTCGCGGCGTCGCCCACCGCCACGCGGACCGCCGCGGCGCGCTGGCTGATGCCCCTGGGCGATGCGCAGTGGCCCCAACGCACCGCCGTCCACTCCCGGATGACCCAGCCGGTCTGGGCGATCGACGCGCCGCTCAAGCTGGCGGCCAACGTGTCTCAGGGCTATCACCACGGCATGCGGGTCTGGGTCTATTACCGCGTCACCCCGCAAGGCGCCGCCCCCGGCCCGTGGCGGGAGGCGCTCATGAACGACCAGGGCGTGGGCCTCTTCGAGCGGCTGATCGAGCTGCCCCCAGGCGTGGCGCGAGCCGTCTCGGGCGACGCCGCCGCCGACGTGGAGTTCTACTTCAAGGCGGGCGACGCCCAGACCCCACCCCAGCACCTTGAGCTGGTCGCGCGCCCGGCGGTCACCGGCATCACCGCCGCGATCCGCCCGCCCGGCTACGCCGCCGACCTGATCGGCGAACAGACGGTTGCGCTGCACGAGCAGACCACCCCGGTCGCGACCGCCGCCGCCTGGCCCGGGTCGGTGGTGACGCTGACCGTCGAGCTGAACAAGCCCATCCCCGACGAGGCCGCCGCCGTCGCGCTGCCCGGGCTGGCCGCCGCCGCCGTCGAACGCACCGGGCCGACCACCCTCACCGCCTCGTTCGGCCTGCGCGACACCGTCGACACCCTGGTCCGGCTCACCGACGAGCACGGGCTGGCGAACCTGTCGGACCGGCTCTACCGCATCGAAGCCACGCCCGACAAGCCCCCGACCGTGTCGATCGTCAAGCCCTCGGCCGACGAGTCGGTGCTCGCGTCCGCCGTCATCGAGGTCGAGGCCCTGGGTCAGGACGACGTCGGCCTGGCGGAGCTGAGCCTCGACGCCGAGGTCCCCAACCCCGCGCCGTCGGGGTCGGCCCAGAACACGCTCACGCTCCGCCTGGCCGAGACCGCCCAGCGGCGGGCGATGCTGACCGCGTCGGCGACGTTCGACCTCGCCCCGCTGGACCTGCAGCCGGGCCAGTTGGTCACCCTGGTCGCCGCGGCCCGGGACGTTTACGAGCTCGACGGCCTGACCCACGACCCGGTGCTCTCGCCCCCGCGCCGGCTTCGGATCATCGACGAAACCACCCTGATCGGGCAGCTGCGTGCCGAGCTGGCGGCCCTGCGGCAGCAGGCGATCCGGCTGGAGCAGACCCAGCGTCAGCTCGCCGAGCTCGACCCCGCCGCCGCCGCCGGGCAGCAGGCCCAGCTCTCGTCCCGCCTGGAATCGCAGGCCCAGCTGCTCGAACGCCTGCAGCAGCGCGCCGCGTCCAACCGCCTGGACGAGCCCGCGCTGGATCAGGTTATGAACGAGGCCGCCCGGCTGGTGCAGGAGGCCCAGGACGCCAGCGACCGGGCCCAGGAGCGGCTGGACGACGCGGCCCGACAGGCCGAGGACGAGGCCCGCAAGCGTCAGGCGGCCGAGGCCCGGCAGAGCCAGGCCGAGGTCGGCGACGCGATGCGCGAGCTGACCGAGCTGCTCGACCAGGGACGCGATGCGCTGACCCTCCAGCTTCAACTGCGCCAGCTCCAGACCCAGCAGGGCCGGCTGGCCCAGGACACGCGCGAGCTGCTGCCCCAGACCGTCGGGCAGGACCGCGCCGACCTGCCCCAGGAGCTGCAGGACGCCCTCGACGAGCTGGCCCGGCGGCAGGCGGAGCTGAGCGACCAGGCGCAGTCGGCGGTCCGGCAGATGCAGGCGACCGCCGAGGCGCTCAACCAGCCCGGCGGCAGCGACCGCGAGCGCGCCGCGGCCGAGGCGCTGGCCGAGGCGGCGGCGATCGCCCAGCGCCAGGGCCTGAGCCAGCAGATGGACCAGGCCGGCGAATCCGCCCAGCAGAACCAGCTCTCCCAGGCCGGCCAGCAGCAGGCCAACGCGATGGACACGATGCAGCAGATGCTGCGCGAGCTCGACCAGCAGGAGCAGCGGGTCCAGCAGATGGTCCGCCGCCGGCTTCAGGAGTTGATCCAGGCGATCGCGCAGCTTTTGGAGCGGCAGCGGGCCCACGCGGCGTTGCTGGAGGAGGCGCCCGACGTGTCGGTGCTGGAGCCCGGGCAGGCCGCGATCCGCCGGGGCACGATGGCGGCCGAGCAGACCGCGCGGGCGTCGGAGCAGACCCAGCCCGTCGCCGAGGTGCTCGCCCGGGCGGTTGACCATCAGGCCGACGCCGTGCTCGCCCTGCGCGACAGCGCCCTGCAGCCGGCGCGCCTGGCGGAGGGCAAGGCGATTGAGTCGCTGGCCGAGGCCTTGGAGCTGGTGCGTCAGCAGGCCGAGCAGGAAGAGCGGGACCAGGCCCAGGAGCAGCGCGAGGAGCTGCAGCGCCAATACCTGGAGCTGGCCGAGCGCCAGGACGACCTGAGCGACCGGGCGGCGGCGGTGGTCGAGGCGGGCGTGGTGACGCGTCCGGGCCGGGCGCAGCTGATCGCGGTCGCGGGTGAGGAGGAAGAGGTCCGGGCCGAGGCGATGAAGCTGTCGGCGAAGGTGAACCAGACGCTGGTGTTCACGCGGATCCACCGTTGGCTGGACGAGGGCTTGTCGCGGGCGGTGTCGCAGCTGCGGCGCGGCCGGGCGGATGAGTCGGTGCTGGCCGAGCAGGCGCGGGCGTCGCGTCTGCTGCGGGAGATGGCGGCGGCGTTGGAGGAGGACGCGGAGCCGTCGGAGTTCGCTGGCGAGCAGGGCGGGGGCGGGGGCGGCGGGGGCGGCCCGCCGCCGCAGGTCGTGCCGCCCGTGGCCGAGCTGAAGTTGCTGCGTAGTATTCAGCAGGACGTGTACGAAGCGACCCGCGGCCTGGACGAGTCGGGCCCCGCGGCCGAGACCCGCCGCCGCCGGCTGTCCGAGCTGTCCGCCCAGCAGCGCGAGTTGTCGCAGCTTGGCGTCCAGATGGTCGAAAACATGGAGAAAGCGATGCAGCCGGCCGCGTTGCCCCAGGAGGAGACGCCGCAGTGATACGAAGGGGGATGGCAGATGGTAGATGGCAGATGGAGCTGAAAAGACCCAATCCCGCACCGTTTAGCGCCGGCCCGCAGGGCCGGGTTCGCGGGCCTCGGCTGTTGTGGACGCCGTTTTTCCTCATCGGCGCCGTCATCCTGGTCGCCACGCCGGTCGTCCACGCCGACGACCAGCCCACGCTGGACGACCTGCTGGACCTGACCCCCGGGCCTGCGGAGTCTGAGCCGGCGGAACCGGGCGACGCGGATCGCCCGGCCAACTCCGAGGGCGTCCAGGTGGAGATCGAGGCGTCGGTGCGCGACCGGCTGGAAAACAACCGGCGGGCGGGTGACGCGTTCAAGCAGGCGGTCAACGAGATGGACCGCGTATCGATCCGGCTCGGCCGGGGGTACGACTCAGGGATCGAGACGCAGCGGATGCAGGAGTCGATCCTCCGCAAGCTCGATCAGGTCATCGAGGCCGCCAAACAGCAGCAGCAGTCCAGCAGCAGCTCGTCCGGCGGGTCCGGCTCCTCGGGCAGCCCGTCCAGCGCCAGCAACCAGGACAACCAGGCCGAGTCGGTCGAGGGCCAGAATCAGGACGGCTCCAGCGCCAACGCCCAGGCCAGCCGCGGCAGCACGCCGTCCGCCGGCGGCGCAGGCCGTGACTCGGTCGACAACATCAACGTCGAAAACGGCGAAGGACCCTCGATGGAGGAGCTGCGCGACCAGTGGGGCAGCCTGCCCCCGCGGCTGCGCGACGAGCTGTCCGAGGGCCTCAACGAGCGTTTCAGCCCGGTGTACCGCACCCTGACCGAGCGGTATTACCGCCGGTTGGCCGAGGAGCAGGAATGATGGACCGGACAGCGGATCGGGGGCGGCTCCTGGCGGGATGGTGCGTTTTCGTGTGGCTGATCGGCGTTGGCGTTGGCGTTGGCGCGGGCCCGGCCTGGGCCGACGGCGGCCGCGGCGCCGAGCAGGTGAACTTCGTGGAGATCACCCCCGCCATGCGCGCGGCCGTGGACCGCGGCCTGGCGTACCTCGCCCAGCAGCAGGCCGAGGACGGCAGCTACGGCGCCGACCGCTACGGCAAGCATGTGGGCATCACCGCCATCGCCTGCATGGCGTTCATGGCTGACGGCAACCTCCCCGGGCGCGGGCCCTACGGCCAGGCGGTCGAGAGGGGGCTCGATTTCATCCTCCGCTCCGCCACCGAGTCGGGCCTGATCGCCGCCGACACGTCCCACGGCCCGATGTATGGCCACGGGTTCGCCACCCTCATGCTCGGCGAAGTCTACGGCCAGACCAACGACCGCCGCGTGCGTGAGGTCCTGCTCAAGGCCGTCCGCCTGATCGTCAACACCCAGAACCACGAGGGCGGCTGGCGCTACCACCCCGTGCCCTTTGACGCCGACATCTCGGTCACGATCTGCCAGGTCATGGCCCTGCGGTCGGCCCGCAACGCGGGGCTGAGTGTGCCCCCGGAGACCATCGAACGGGCCATCAGCTACGTCCGCCAGTGCCAGAACCCCGCCGACGGGGGGTTTCGCTACATGCTCAGCGCCGGGGGCTCGGCGTTCCCCCGCTCCGCGGCGGGCATCGCAGCTCTTTATTACGCAGGGGTTTACGAAGACGAAGCCATCGATCGCGGCCTGGAATACCTCCAGCGCGCCAGCCGGGGCATGACGTTTCGCGGCGGGGGGCATTATTACTATGGACATTACTATGCCGCACAGGCTATGTTTTTAGCAGGCGGGGATTATTGGGCCCGCTGGTATCCCGCGATCCGCGACGAACTGGTCGATAAACAGTCCGACAGCGGCTCGTGGGATTCAAATCACGGCAAAGCCTACGGAACCGCGATGAGCCTGCTGGTTCTGCAGATCCCCAACCGGCTTTTGCCGATATTCCAGAGGTGAGAAGCATTCTCGACCTGCTCTCCATTTGTCGTTCGTCTTCCCGGTCCGCCCGCCCCGCCCCGCGGCGACCCGGCGGGGCGCGATTCATCGGCGCCGGCGCGGCGGTCGTGCTGGCCTGCCTGGCGCCGCTCGCCGCCGCCGTCACCCCCGTGATCCTCGTGGACGACGAGCTGAGCGAGTCGTCCGTCAAGCTCACCGACCTGACCGGTGGGGTGATGAGTTATTTCGACAGGCAGCGCCAGCTGCGTCAGTCGCCGATCGATCGGTTGGTGCAGCTGCGCGTGGTCGATGAGGACGCCGCCGGCCCGGACGTGCTCGACGAGCCGATCGCGATGCTGGTGCTGGTCGACGGCCAGCGCCTGGCGGGGCAGTGGGACGGCGTGGACGATGAGGGCCAGACGCTGCGGTGGACCAGCACGCATTTCGGGCGTCTGAGCGTGCCGCTGGAGGATGTGGTGGAGCTGACCCTCCGCATCGACGAGGCGGCCGCCGGGCGGGGCGGGGATGAGTTGGACGGGGAGGACGTGGTGACCCTGGTCAACGGCGACGAGGTGCGGGGCTTTGTGACGGGCCTGGCGCCGGACGCGGTGGTGTTGATGCCCACGGGCGCGGACGAAACGATCCGCCTGCCCATGGCGCGGGTCGCCGGGGTGCGGGTCGCCAACCCCGCCGAGCCCCGCGCGGCGGGGATGCAGACCGTGACGCTCAAGGACGGGTCGATCGTGCATGGCCGTTCGCTCGACCTGGCGGGCCGGCGGCTCAAGCTTGACGCCGCGCTGCCTGGCCGGCCGATGCGCCCGATCGACCTGGCGTTCGAACGCGTCGCCCGGATCGACTTCACCGCCAACGGCCTGGCCCTGATCCCGTTCGCCGACCTGCCCCGGCGGGTGGTCGACGGCGGGGCGGTCTTCGGCTACGTCATCCCAACCCGCGTGGTCGGCGAAGACCTGCTGCTGCACGCACCGATCACCCTTGACCTCGAGGCCCCGCCCACGGCGGCGCGCCTCGCCCTGACCGCCGAGCTGGACCTCGCCGGCACGCCGGCGGGCGTGCACGACTGGGCCGACTGCGAGTTGATCATCTACCGCACCCCCGACGACGACGCCCCGGTCCGCCACCGGCTCAACAGCGCCCAGCCCCAGGTCGACATCAACCTGCCCATCACCGGGCCCACCATCCGCATCGAGCTCGACGCCGCGGTCAATGGCCCGATCCTCGACCGCGTCCGCCTCCGCCGCATCCGCCTGCTCAACATCGACCCGGCGCCTGTCGAGACGTCCGACGCCACGCATCTGTGAAGCGCCTCGGTTCGCGTCGGCCCACAGGGCCGGGCGATCGCGGTCAGCCTATCGGGGGTATGTTCTACCCAACGGTCTGCCCATCGATGTGCTCGAACCCGCCGCGACCGGGTAGAATCTGGGTATGCCGACACGCACCGTGACAGAGCGTGTCCGTCCCCCCGCTGTCGCCGGCGCCTTTTATCCCGACGATCCAAGTGTGCTGCGCGGCGCGGTTGATGCGCTGCTCGACCGCGCGGCCGTACGGCCTCTTGGCCATGTCCGCGCGGTGATCGCCCCGCACGCCGGGTATCGCTACAGCGGTCCGGTCGCCGCGTCGGTCTATCGCGTGCTTCAATCGCAACGGGACCGGTTTCGGCGCATCCTGTTGATCGGCCCCGCGCACCGCGTGGCGTTTTCCGGCCTGGCGACGGCCTCGGCCCCGGCGTTCCGCACGCCGTTGGGCGATACGCCGGTCGACCGAAGCGCGGTCGACCGGCTCGAACAGCGGCGCGACACGCACCCCCACGACGCCGCCCATGCGCCCGAGCACGCGTTAGAGACGCATCTGCCGTTTATCGCCCGGGCGTTCGGCCCCGGCATTGGGCCGTCGATTGTGCCGTTGTTGTTCTGCGACACCGATCGCTGCGCCGTGGTCGACGCTTATGAAGCGTTGCTCGATGAGCAGACGCTGCTGCTGGTGAGCTCGGACCTCTCGCACTTTCTGGATTACGACGCCGCGACGCGGACCGACCGGGAGACCGCGGACGCGGTCGAGCGTCTCGAGCCGCACCGGCTCACGCCGCACCACGCCTGCGGCCACACCGCGGTGCAGGCGCTGCTCACCGTCGCCGCCGACCGCGGCTGGACCGCCCACACCCTGGACCTGCACAACTCGGGAGACACCGCCGGCCCGCGCGACCGTGTGGTCGGCTACGGCGCCTTTGCTTTCACTGACTGACCCCCAACGCCGGCTGCTGCTCGACCTCGCCCGCGCCTCGATCTCCCACGGCCTGGCGAACGGCGGGCCGTTGCGGCCCGACCCCGAAGACTTCGAGGAGCCGCTGCGCCGGCCGCTGGCGGTCTTCGTCACCCTCCGCCTCGCCGCCGAGCTCCGCGGCTGCATCGGCGCGACCGCGCCGATCTACACCCTCGTGGAGGACACCGCCCAACACGCCTACAGCGCCGCGTTCCGCGACCCGCGGTTCAGCCCGCTGACCCGGCACGAATACGACCGGCTCGACATCTCGCTGTCGATCCTGTCCCCGCCCGAGCCGATGCGGGTCGTTGATGAGGCGGACCTGCTGCGTCAGCTGCGCCCGGGCGTGGACGGGCTGATCCTGGAGGCGGGCGACCGCCGGGCGACGTTCCTGCCCAGCGTCTGGGACGCGCTGCCCGACCGGGCGGAGTTCGTCAGGCAGTTGAAGAAGAAGGCCGGCTTCCCGCCGCGGGGCTGGCCGGCCGGCATGGCGTGCTCGCGCTACACCGCGGAATCGGTGTGAAGCGGCCGCCGCGGGACGGTTCGGCGCTTGAGACTTGACAGCGCAAGGCATAAAGCCTTATAGTTCGAGGCATGGCGCGGCTCAGCAAAAAAACACTGGACGGGAACATCGAGGGCCTGCTGCTTTCGGTCCTCGCCCAGGGGCCGAGCTACGGCTACCGGATCGTGCAGGACCTTAACGAGATGGGGCAGGGCCTGCTGAAGATGGGGGAAGGCACGGTGTACCCCGTCCTCCACCGGATGGAGGAGAAAGAGCTGATCGCGTCGCGTTGGCGCGAGGGGGAGACCGGGCGGCAGCGGCGGTATTACCGGCTGACGCCCAAGGGCCGCCGGGCGCTGTCGGCTCAGCACACCCAATGGCGCGGGCTCGCGAAGCTGATGCAGTCCGCGTTGGACCGGACCCTCCCGGCCGCCGAGCCGGCGTCATCTTAAGGCACGAGGAGCGACATGAGTCGAGCGATCGAAGCGTACCTGGACCGCGTCTTGCTTTACGCCAAACCCCGGACCGCCGATCGGCGGTCGGAGATCCGGCGTGAGCTGGAGGGTCATTTGCTGGAGAAGGTCGAGGCGTACGAGCAGGCCGGTCTGCCCCGGGAAGACGCGGTGTTCGAGGCGTTGCGGGACCACGGCGACGCTCGGGTGGTCGGGTACCGGCTGCGGCCGCGGTTCCCGTGGCTGGACGTGCGGACGACGGGGACCGCGCGGGGCGTGGTCGCGATCGGCCCGCGGGCGGT
>JANQFR010000012.1 GCA_028277745.1 Phycisphaeraceae bacterium | reverse complement strand
CCCGGCGTATGACTTCGGCCTGGTCTGCTGCGACGACGGCTTCGACGTCTCGAGCATGTGGCCGGGCCTGTCGCGCGTCGGCTTCGACCGCTTCGGCATGGGCGTGATCGCCGCCGAGATGATGCTCGCGCTGCTCGAGCAGCCCCAGTCCCCGCCCGCGTCACACATCGTCCGCGGCCAATGGCGGCCCGGCAACACCGCGTGGGGGCCCGACGCTGTTTCACACATCGACCACGACCACCGCACCGGCCAACGTTGAGCCGTGCCCCGATTCACCCAGGAGGTTTTCCGATGCTTCGTTTCAGTCTCACTTCATTGTTGATCGCCGCCCTGACGCTGATCCCGGTCCCTTCGGCGCAGGCCGCCGCCATTACCTACGTCAACCAGGACTTCAACAACGATCGCGTGAGGGGTTGGCGCACGATCGGCTCGGGCGGCGGTCCCAAAACGCTGGACCTCGACGGCGATGACATCTACGGCACCGCCGGCTACCTGATGTTCGCCACGCTCGCCCAGCCGCAGACCGGATTCACCAACGTCTTCCCCAACCCCAATAACCTCTACACCCTCGACACCACCGCCACCGGGGGCGGCGGCGCGGGCAACCGGCTCACGTCGCTTAATAGCCTGCCCGCCGGCGTCAGCATCGCCAACGGGTGGCTGGCCCCCAACGAGGGCTTGAGCGCCGACTTCTACCCCCTGATCGACAACCCGCTCGGCGGGGACGACGTGCGCGTCGGCTTCGCCCGGCGCAACACCAACAACGCGCCCAACGGGATCAACGGCGAATTCTTCGACATCACCCTCGGCGCCGACACGCCCGGCGTCGGCAACCCCGACGCGGTGCTCCGCCTGGGCGTCTACCTGCACAACGACACCAACGCCGGCGTCGCCGACTTCGTCCGCCTCCAGCAGGACGGCGTGACCAACACCGGGTTCAACGAGAACTTCGCGGGCGACTTCGGCTCGACCATCATGTTCTACGACATCACCAATTACCAGGCCGGCGACGTGATCAGCGTGTACGTGCAGGGACGCGATACGTCGAACCTGGTGGCGGTGTCGGGCCTGACGTTTGACGTGCTGATCCCCGAGCCCGCATCGCTGGCGCTGCTCGCCGCCGGCGGGCTGGTCGTACTCGGCCGGCGGCGCGGCGTTGAGGTCTAGGATTCAGACATGCCGCAATGAGGTTCACGAGGTTTTCCGCTATGCGTTCGATCCCTCCAACCACCGCCCTGCTCCTGACGCTGCTGATGGCCGCACGGCCCTTGGCGGCGGGCGAACTGCTGGGCGCCGAGCCCTTCGACGGCTACCTCGTCGGCTCGATCGTCGGCCAGGCGGCCGACACCCCTATGCTCCGCGGCGCCTGGGCGGCCGACCAGCCGACCCAGGGGTTCAAGGTCGAGGAAGAGTCGCTGACCTACCGGGACCTGGCGACGAGCGGGGGCAGGCTCGTGGTCGAGCCGACCGGGCGGACGCTGAACGTGGACCTCAACACCGCGGCCGACGGCCCCCTGGCGCCGCGCGTCGACCAGGGCCGGCTCGGGGTGGTCAATCAGCCGGTCTACGTCAGCTTCCTCTGCCGGGCGCACGGGACCGAGGTCCGGGGCTCGCAGGGCTGGATCGGGCTGGCGGGCGACGGGGTGGAGTACAGCTTCGGCCAGGTCTGGGAACAGTCGACCTTCTCCAACACCAAGGGCAAGCCGTCGGACGTCCCGCTCGACACGCAGACCCACCTGGTCGTTTTGAAGGTGGGGGTCTACGCCTGGGGCAACCAGGTCGACGTCTACCTCGACCCGGAGCTGGGCCAGCCCGAATCGTCCCAGACGGTCGACCTGCAGGGCTGGCCCGGCGGCAAGGACGCGCCGCTGTCGGTCGAACAGTTGCGTTTCAAGGCCAACGGCAACGCGTGGTCGTTCGATGAGGTCCGCGTCGGGACCACGTTCGAATCGGTCCTGCCTCTGACTGTGGAACCTTGATCTATTCGGTTTCTTTACTTCCTCGTGAGGTGAATGATGCTCAAGCCTGCCCCGCTCCGCCACGCCGCGTTCACATTGATCGAGCTGCTGGTGGTGATATCGATCATTGCGCTCTTGATTTCCATCCTCTTGCCGAGCCTGGCCGCTGCGCGAAAGTCCGCCCGGACAATTCAATGCCTCAGCTCACAGAAACAGATCGGGCTGACGGTCCAGCTCTACGCCGACGACAATACCGGCTATGTCGTCCCGGCCGAGCGTCCCAACCCCTTTGCGGCGTCACCGGCCCAAGCGACGTTTCACGTCCTGCTCAATCCGTACATCGCCGGCGCCAATGAGACCCGTTGGGAAATCTATCTGAACCGCGACACCAACCTGTTCTGGAGCTGCCCTGAATGGGAAGCGATTCCGGACACGGACACCAGACCAGGTTACGGCGTCAACGTGTTCCTCAACGCACCGGACCAGTTCTGGGGGGCAGTCAACTGGGACGTCTTCTGGGCCAGCACCGCCTACACGCGGCTTGACGACATGCCCGCCGCGGGCAAGCACGTATTACTTGGCGACGCAGTCGATTTTCATCTGAGCAACAACGGCAATCCCACGATGCCAAACACCGGGACCATCGACGTGCTCCGACACAACGACGGGGCGGGCGCCGTCAACTTCCTGTTCGGCGATCTTCACGCCGGCACGCTGACCGGGGACGACGCGATTGACCAAGTCATGGACCCGCGATCGTAAGCACAGAGATCAGAAGCCGGTCCTGAGCGGAGCGAAGGTCCGGATCGAGTGATGAACATCCATCCGGACCTTCGCTCCGCTCAGGGCCGGCTTGATCACCAGATGGACAGGGATTTCGACTATGAAACATTGGCGTCTATGGTCCGCGTGCCTGCTCACGGCCATGGTCTGGACCATGCCCGGCACGGCGGAGAATTCTGATCCCCACGTCACGCACATCGGCCGGGTCGCGCCGGACGTGCTGGGGGTGACGATCGAGGCGCAACGTCGCGTGCCGGGCGTGCAGACGCCGTATGTCGCCCAGCCGGGCGATGAGATCGCGGACGGGCAGCACCGCTGGCTGAAGCGCGGCGGCCGGGAGATCGGTACGATCGCCGGACGCGAGGGGAAAATCTTTTACCCCTTCGACGACATCGCCGGCGAGCCGCTGGACGAATCGTGGGCCGACCGGGCCGGGTCGTATTCGCTCGTCAGCGAGGGAGGCGCGGTCGAGGTGACGGGCGTGTCGCGCAAGACCAAGCCGACCGACGAAGCGCGGCTGGGGACGTGGTCGTTCGCCTACCCCAAGCGGCACACGGTGTACCTCAAGCTGTCGGAACCGCTTCAGGAAGGCAAAGCCTATACCCTCCGCTTCAACGGGCACGACCCGGCGATCGACCCGGCGACGTTCACCGTCGACGACGAGGCGTTGCGCAGCGAAGCGGTGCGTGTCTCGCACCTGGGCTTCCGGCCCGACGACCCGGACAAGGTGGCTTACCTGTCGCTGTGGACGGGCGACGGCGGCCCGATGGACTACGCCGCGGGGATGCCCTTCCGCGTCGTGAACGCGGCTGGCGAAACGGTCTATGAGGGCCGGACAGAACTGTCTCTGTCAAAAGACCAAACGGAAGCGGGTCGCGGCCGGAACTACAACGAGGTCGATGTGTACCGCATGGACTTCAGCGCGCTCGATGAGCCGGGCGAATACCGCGTGGTGGTCGACGGGGTGGGTTGCTCCTATCCGTTCCCAGTCGCAGAGGGCGTGTGGGAGGAGGCGTACAAGGTTTCGATGCTCGGCCTGCTGCACCACCGCAGCGGCGTCGCGCTGGGCCCGCCGGTGACGGATTATGTGCGCCCGGTCACGATGATGCCGGGGGCGGACGGGTTCAAGGTGTACGCCTCGCGCACGGGGCTGCAGCCCAAGCCGGGGGAGCCGGGCGGGCAGAAGGGCGCCTTTGAGCGGCTGGTCGCGAACCGGACGGATATCCCGGTCCCCGAGGCCTGGGGCGGGTACATGGACGCCGGCGACTGGGACCGCCGGGCCCAGCACCTTTACGTCAGCCGGCTGCTGCTGGAGCAGTACGAGTTGAACCCCGAGTACTTCGGTGAATTGGCGCTGCGCGTGCCCGCGGACGAGGCCGGCAACCACCTGCCGGACGTGATCGACGAGGCGCTGTTCAATCTCGACCACTACCGGCGGATGCAACGGCCCGACGGCGGGGTGCGGGGCGGGGTCGAGTCGTCCGACCACCCGCGCTACGGCGAGGCGAGTTGGCAGGAGTCGCTCGACGTGTTCGCGTTCGAGCCCGATCCTTACGCCAGTTATCACTACGCCGCGACCGCGGCCCGGGCGGCGCGCGTGCTGGATACGCTCGACCCCGCGCTCGCCAGCACGTATCAGCAATCCGCGGCCCGCGCCTTCGACTGGGCGGAGCAGGCGGTCAAGCAACCCGGGTGGGACCCTCAGCACTACCTCAACCGCGACGGCCGGGGCCTGGCGGCGATCGAGTTGTACAAACTCACCGGCGAACCGCGATATCACGACGCCTTCCTCGCGACGACTCAGTTCACCGATCCCAACGCGGGGCTGCAGGCCTGGAAGAAGCACCACCAGCGCGAACACGCCTTCGCATACGCGACCGTCAACGATCGGCCGACGGATGAAGCTGTACAGACCAACGCCCGCAACGCCCTGCTGCGTGACGCTGACCAACGCGCCGCGATGACGAAGCAGACCGGCTTCGGCTGGACCAACGACCCCTACGGCTGGGCGGGCTGGGGGCAGCAGACCGCGATGGGCAACTCCCTCTCGCTGGTGCGCGCCCACGCCCTGACCGGCGACGAGACATACCTCGCGGCGATCCTGCGCGGCTCGCAGTTCGGCGCCGGGGCCAACCCGTCCAACCTCGTCTACACCACCGGCCTGGGGCACGACAGCCCCCGGTATCCGCTGCACACCGACTCGCGGATCACCAACCAGCCCGCGCCGGCGGGGATCACGATCTACGGCCCGCTCGACGAACGGGCCCACGGCGACGACAAGCCGCTTTACTGGGGCACCAAGAAGATGGTTGAAGCGGATGCGATTTATCCGGATATCCGGTCCTGGCCGCCGCTGGAATGCCACTGGGACATCAAGATGCACCCGGCGGTGTGCGAGTACACCGTGCAGCAGACGATCGGCCCCAACGCCTACGTCTGGGGCTACCTCGCGGCCCGGCGATGATCAAAGCCGCCGCCGCCTGATCGGTTGTGGACGCTCAGCGCGGCAGCCGGTATCGTGCGAGCCTTGTTGCAAGCCTGTCTATGCGTGAGACGGCGTCATGGCTCGATGGAAACGATCGGCTTGGGCGGTGCTGGGGTGCCTGGCGATCGGTCTGTCGGCGTCCGCGGCCGACGAACCCGCGGAGGCGAACGCCGACGCCGAGCCCCAGGCGGAGCAGCCCCAGGCCGAGCCGCGTTTCGTGGTGAAGCAGGTGGAGTTGGAAGGGGTCACCGGCGACCTGGCGACTCAAGACGCGGTGCTGGGCGCCGTCGTGACGCTGCGGCAGGACGCCGACGGGATGTACGTCGCGGCCCCGGAGGCCGAGGGCGGCCGGCCGGTGCGGCTGCGTGACATCGGCGGGCCGGAGCACGCGGGGTGGGAGGTGGACGCGTCGGTGATCCGGGCGATCGCCAGCGAGGTGTTCGCGGTGTACCGGCGGGGCAAGTGGGCGGCGGTGCGGGTGTCGGTGCCGCGGCAATCGATCAGCGAGTTGACCGCCGACGGCAGCGGCGTGCTGCTGATCGACGTCGACGAGGGGCGGGTCGGCTCGGTCCGAACCTTCAAGCGCGGCGACGACGACGAACTCGTCGAGTCGGACGACGGGGTCGGCGAGCGGATCCTGGAGCTGTCGCCGATCAGCCCCGACGACCCGGTGCGGACCGATACGCTCAACCGCTACGTGTACTGGCTCAACCGCCACCCCGGCCGGCGGATCGACGTGGCGCTCAACCCCGGCACGGGCGTCAACGAAGTCGCGCTCGACTTCATCGTCACCCAGCGCAAGCCGTGGTCGGTGTACTTCCAGGCCAGCAACACCGGCACCAGCAACACGCCCCGCTGGCGCCAGCGCTTCGGCTTCATCCACACCAACCTCACCGGCGCCGACGACATCCTGGCCCTGGACTACATCACCGGCAACTTCGGGCAGGTCAACGCCTTCTCCGGGTCGTACGAGCGGCCGATCCCCGGCGTCTTCGACGAACGCGTGCGGCTGCGCATCTTCGGGACCTGGAGCGAATACCTCGCGTCCGACGTCGGCCTGCCCGGGCTCGACCTGGTCGGCCGCAGCTTCAGCGTCGGCGGCGAGCTGGCGGCCAACGTCTTCCAGCACAACGAGACGTTCATCGACCTGGTCGCCGGCATCCAGTTCGAGAACGCCGACGTCGACAACGGCACCCTCGGCATCGAGGGCGACAGCGGGTTCCTGCTGCCCTACTTCGGCGTGCGCGGCGACCGGCGCACCCCCACCTCCAACACCTTCGGCTCCGCTATCTTCGAGACCAGCCTCCCCGGCGTGGCGGACAACGCCGACCTGCTCGCCCTCGGCCGGCTCGACACCAGCACCACCTGGTGGACCTTTGAGTACAGCCTCGCCCACTCCTTCTACCTCGACCCGCTGTTCAACCCCAACTGGGGCGAGCCCGAAAGCGGCTCCACCCTCGCCCACGAGCTCTCCGCGGCCCTCCGCGGCCAGTTCGTCTTCGGCGACCGACGCGTCGTCCCCAACTTCACCCAGACCGTCGGCGGGTTCTTCACCGTCCGAGGCTACCCCGAGTCCTTCACCTCCGGCGACACGGTCATCATCTCCTCCTTCGAGTACCGCCTGCACATCCCCCGGCTCTTCGGCCCCGGAGAGCCCGCCGAGGTGTTCGGACACCCCTTTAAGTGGAGACCATCACGACAGTTAGGACCCGTCGACTGGGACCTGATCTTCCGCACCTTCGTCGACATCGGCCGGAATGTGAACAACGACCGGTTCTCGTTCGAGAACAACAACACCCTGATCGGGACCGGGTTCGGCCTGGAGCTGGCGATCCTGACCAACGTCAGCACCCGCTTCGACTGGGGCTGGGCGGTCAAGGACGCCGCGAACGGGGCTGAGGTGTGGAACGCCGGCGATATGCGGTTCCACATGCTCTTCACCGTGTCGTATTGACGTTTTGGCCATCAAAATCGGCCATTTCTTGCGAACCCGGAACTGACAAAACCCGTTAAATGGGGTAAAAAGATTGGTCCTTTCCCTGAGTCTGGGGTAAAGTGTCAGTTCAGGGCTCGGGGGGCCCTATTGGAGGGGGAAAGAGAGATTCCATTGCGAGTGGGTTGCAACCGAATCATTCGTTTTTCCACGGCGTCGCTGTGCGCCGCCGCCATGGCCCTGTCGGCCGCCCCGGCCGGCGCCAGCGGGCGGAACGTCGACGTCCAGAACGTGGCGGCGGGATCGGCCGACTTCCAGTTCAACGGCTCCAACGTCCGCATCAACGTCTCCGACAACGCCATCATTAATTACCACCGCTTCGACATCCCCCAGAACCACCTGGTGGAATTCGTCCAGCGCGGGGTCGACAGCCGGGTCCTCAACCGGGTCACCTCCAACGTCCCGTCGTACATCGACGGCACGCTGCAGGCCAACGGACAGGTCTACCTGGTCAACCCCGCCGGGGTCATGTTCGGGCAGACCGCGGTCATCAACGTCGGCCAGTTCTTCGCCGCCGCCGGCAACATCACCGACCAGGACTTCCTCGCCGGCCAGAACCGCTTCGTCATCAGCGACGCCGACCTGATCAACCGCGGCTCGATCACCGGCGCCGACGGCGTCCACCTGATGGGCCACACGGTCCAGAACCTCGGCGTCATCCACGCCCCCAACGGCGTGGTCAGCCTCTCGTCGGGCGAAGAGGTCTACATCCGCGAAGAAGGCTCGGCCATCATGGTGAGCGTCGACCACCTCGACACGGGGTCCGGCCAGCCACTGGACGCGACGGACAACGCGGACCCGACCGGCAAGGCCGGCGTGGTCAACGAGGGCTCGGTCACCGGCCAGGACGTGTTCTTTGCGGTGGGCGACGTCTACTCGCTCGCGCTGGTGAACGCCGGCGACATCGAGGCCGACAACGTGACGCTGGCGGGCAACGGGCAGGTCGCCCACACGGGCACGATCGACGTGTCGAACGACGACGGGGTGGGCGGCACGGCCAAGGTGTTGGGCGACACGGTCGCGATCACCGGCGACATCAACGCCTCAGGTTCGGACGGCGGGGGCGAGATCCATATCGGCGGGGTGCTTGATAGCGAAAACGAAACCTTCGGCACGGCGGACAACACGTTCGTCGCGTCGACCGCGTCGCTCCGGGCCGACGCGACAGACCAGGGCGACGGCGGGACCGTGACGGTCCAGGCCGACGAATCGGTCATCTTCGACGGCGCCGCCTCGGCGCGCGGCGGCCCCAACGGCGGCGACGGCGGGTTCATCGCGTTCTCCGGCGACCGCACGGTCGTGTTCGGCGACGGGGCCGACGCAGACACGTCCGCCCCCCAGGGCGCCGACGGCAGCATCCTCCTTCGCTCCGATATGATCGACATCATCGACGGCGAGGACTTCGACGACGATGTGTATGACCGGGGCGACGGCATCAACCTGTTCGCCGACGAATACGACGGCGGGTATGGGCTGCCCGATGACCTCTGGGCCATCTTCGATGAACTCGACCTGCCCGGCGCCACCCTCCTGAGTGTCGACGACCTGCAAGACGTCTCGGGCAACCTCATCCTCGAGGCGTTCGACAGCATCCGGACCCGCCTCGGCGGAGGCGAGCCGCCCACGGAACCCGGCGACTGGGAAACGATCGACCTGTTCAATCTCGGGCCCGGCCAGTCGATCTCCCTCCTGGCGGGCAACGAGGTGCTGATCTATGACCAGATCATCACCAACGGCGGCGACGTGATCATCCGCAGCGGCGTCCCCGGCCTCGTGACGGCCATCGACGGCTTCCCCGGAGGCGTCGACATCGCCGCCCCCATCCGGACCAACGGCGGCGACCTGACCATCGAGGCCTCCGGGCTCGCCACGCTCGTCCAACAGCTCCAGGAAGCCGGGATCGAGGAATTCGAGCTGGGCCTGGTCAGCGATTTCCTCGACTTCCCGCTCAGCAACAGCCCCGTCTCGATCCGCAACGGAGCGACGCTCGACACCGCCGGCGGCTCGGCCCGGATCGCCGCCACGGAGGGCGACCTCCTGTTCGACGGCGTCAACCTCTTCACCTCCGGCGGCGACATCGACCTGGCGGCCAACGGCCAGGCGAACTTCCGCGACACGGCCATCGCGGCGGGCTCCGGCGATATCCGTCTCGTCACCGGCGGCTTCCTCTTCACCGATGACGTCCAGTTCAACGGCAGCGGGCTGCTCACGCTCGCGCCGATCGACCCCGCCGGCTCCATCGGCATCGGCGCCGAGGGCGACCTCTGGATCAGCCGACAGGACCTCGAGTCCTTCAACGACGGCTTCGCCGGCATCATCTTCGGCGACGCCGTCGATGGGGCCCACGTGATCCAGATCGGCGTCGCGGGCGACGATCCCCTGGTCTTCACCGACCCCGTCACGTTCGCCGCGCCCAAGGCCGGCGGCGAGATCTTCGTCAACGCCCCGCTGGTCGGCCTGGACGACGCGTCGTTCACCTTCCTCGGCTCGGGCAACACCACCACCCTCGGCGCCGACATCATCACCGCGTCCAACCCGATCGTCTTCAACGACTCGGTCATCCTCGCGTCCGACGTCAACATCGACGCGACCAACAACAACCAGGCCGTCGGCGCCAACGTCGCGTTCAACGGCGACATCAACGCCATGAGCGGAGCGGAGAACCTCGTCGTCAGCTCCGGCGCGGGCGACACCGCCTACAACGGCGCGATCGGCGCCGACAACCCGCTCGCGGGCATCACCATCGTCAGCGCCGACAACGTGTCCTTCAACGCCCCGGTCAACACCACCGGGTCGCTCGCGGCCACGACCAGCGGCGACCTGAACCTCAGCGGCGGCAACACCTACAACCTCGGCGGCGGGCTCACCCACTCCGGCGCGGGCCAGGCCGTGCTCGGCGGGCAGATCAACACCACCGGCGGGGCGGTCATCTTCAACGCCGCCGTCTCGCTCGTCCAGGGGCTCACCATCAACACCACCGCCGGCGGCGCCGACGGCGGGCAGGTCGCGTTCAACAACACCGTTAACTCCGCCGGCCAGCCGCAATCACTCAGCCTCATCACCGGGCTGGCCGACCTGTTCTTTGGGTCGACCGTCGGCACGGGGAGCAAGCTCGGCGACGTCGTCATCGGCTCGGCGAACGACGTGACCGCGAACAACACGTTCGTGGCGTCTTCGCTCACCCAGCTCTCGGGCACGGGCAACACCACGTTCGCCGACCTGGTCACCGATTCGGGCACGGCCAACATCACCACCGCGGGGCTGCTGACCCTCAACGTCCGGGCCCCGGGCGACACCCCGGTGGCGGATGCCGGGCCTTCCGCCGCCAGCCTCGCCGCCAGCGCCAACGCCGCCAGCCAGAACGCCTCGGAGGAAGACGGCGCCGAGGCTTCCGAGAGCGACGTCGAGGCGACCCCGGCCGCCCTGGTCCTCGCGCTGCTGCGTCTGCCCCCGGAGACCGAGATCGACGAGACACTCGCCCGGCAGTTCATCGACGCCTACGAGGCGATGGCCGGCGGCGAACAGTTAGACACACTCAAGGCCCAACTCGCCGCGGCGTATGTCCGCGGGGTCGACGAGGCGGAAGCCGCCGGGGCCGCGTTCGACGCCGCGGCCTGGGCGGCGGCGCTCGAGGACAGGTCCGACGCCGCGACCCGGCTCACCCAGATCAACGCCATTCTCGACCTGGTCGACGCTCTGGGCCTCAACGCCTCCGACGCCCGGACGGCCCGGATGGCCCTGCTCGAACGCTTCCGGCCGGAAGTCGTGCCGATGCCCGACTTCGAGACCGCCCTCGCCGCGCGACGGGTGACGACCCCGGCCCCGGCCCCGGCCGACGCGGTTTAGGTGCTGCCGATGGACCTGCCGCCGCCCAGTATCCACGAGGTGCAGTGCAAGACCCGACCGGGCGGATCGCTCAAACACGACGACCGGGCTGCAGCATGATCCCCCACAGACCAAGCCTCCCGCGAAGTTTCTAGAGCACCTTCAAGATTTTGCTAGCGCCATCGCGAGTGATCGGTTATGACATGCAGACCTGGACAAGGAGGTCTGACCATGGCGTATCCAGACCGCCGAGAAAACTAATTATGTATAACTCAATGCATGGTGTTCATGATGGCTCGTTTTGGATGAATAATCGCAGGTGTTATCCAGTGCTCACGTTATTTTACTTGCCACCACTAGACAAATTGGATGATTCTGTATTTATTGAGCAAGATCGCACTCGGAGTACTTCAGCCCACTATCACATAGAACCGTCACCACTGCGCCTCCGAGTTCTTCAGCTAAGCGCGTCGCTGCCACTACATTAGCCCCTGAAGACACGCCAACGTACAGCCCCTCCTGGCTACCGAGGCGTGCAGTCATCTCCAATGCCTCTTCATCAGTCACAGCGTCATACCGATCGATCATCTCTGCATGCCAATGAGGGGGAATGACACCATACCCGATCCCTTGAATTCGATGCTTGGGCTTCACCAGCGGTCGACCCGCCAGGACTTCAGCTCCTGCCGGTTCAACAGCGACACAAACAACGTCTGGGTTGTGTTCTTTGAGCCGCATTGCGGCGCCACACAAGGTTGCACCTGTACCGACGCACGCCGCGAACCCCATAATGTTCGGAACGTCAGCTACGATCTCTGCTCCAATTCCAGAATAATGAGCATCGAACCCTTCTACTCGATTGAACTGGTCAACATAGAAAGCCCCTTGGGTTTGCGCGATATGCTTGGCTTCGTCTACAGCCGCTGCAATATCCTGCCCCGTCACTTGCCCAGGCGATCCATTCACCTGAGCAACTTTTACAACCTGGGCTCCGAGGCCTCTAAGCATGGTTGCTCGTTCGGGGCTGTTTCCTGATGACATTGTGGCAATAAACGGATGCCCCATAACGCCACAAACCACTGCCAGGCCTGCCCCCATATTGCCGGAGGTCATCTCCACAACAGAGCACCCGTCTGTTATTTCCCCTCGTTCCTTTGCTTGCTTAATGATTTGCAGTGCAGCACGATCCTTAATGCTCCCTCCCGGATTCAAAAATTCCGCCTTAGCCAAGACAGCGCCACGTTTTGGCTGCGCGCATTGAATCTCCACTAAAGCGGTATTGCCAATGAGGTCCAGTATGTTCGCTGCCATCATTGCCGACTCTTTCTGAATGCTGTATCTGAAGCAATCGCACGTGCCGCTACTTCAATCTGCGACACGCCTGAAGTGGACACTGATGTGGCGTGCCTGAGCACCTCCATCGTGTCAAACCCAACCCGATGCACAGTTGAGCTTTCATGGTCGCTCAGCGGATAATTCGCATGGCCCACAATGGGTGTTTGCTTTATCCAGTCACAATCAACCGAACACGCTGCGCTCATGACGGCACTCGTCAGATTGTCATCTGTAATGAGTATGCCGTCAGGTCGAGAGCCAGAATTGTCCAGAATCAAACGAAATAGGTTCGGCAGGAAACCGGCCGCATGCGGGGTGACTGCATGTGTCCATTGATCATGTAGAACCATCCGGTGTCGTTTGAAATACTTGACATGGGGCTTGATTAGACGCTCAGGCGTACAGCCCAGCATAGCGTGAAACAGTATACATGGCTGTTTGCACCCTTTACTTGCGAGCAATGCGCACGCTTGTTCGTGAAAGCTATCCCAATCTAAAACGACGCGATAATCGACATGCGACTTCATACGGTAAAGACTAACTCGTGGGATACCCGTGCAACACTCAAACGGGCTGCCATTGAAAAGGTAAGGCATGCCCGCATAGATAATGCTGTGGATCAATCGCTCATTGACCTGAGCGAGAACCTGCTGATGGCGCTCGGTGTTGCTCAACGCCTGCGGGCCAAAGACATACTCAAACTGGATGCCTTCATTTTGTGCCAGGAACTGCGCGGAACGGTATAGCGCATCTTGATAGCGATTCCATTGAGGACCGTTGGGGGCATCATCAAACACCAGAAAATGCCGGTGTAGATGCGGCGGACGGTCCACCACACGCGTGCCAGATCGCCCGTGTGTCTCAATCAGCCCCTCAGCCTTGAGTTGCCCAATCGCCCGTTGGATCGTCAGGCTGCTCGCGCTGTACGTCTCCATTAGGTTGGCCTGGGGAGGGATTCGTGTTCCCGGCGCATAGTGCCCGGCGAGGATCCGCTGCCGCAAATCTTCGAGAACACCGGATGCCAACGTATAAGACCTGCGAGGCTTTTGCATCACTTGCAATTGATGCATATCGTAATTTCTTGGCATAACTCACGCCAACCTGACCAGACACCCCCCCAAGGAGATCGACCTCGATCAGAAGCCAGATTTTATCGCCGTTGCTGGGCCTGCTTTTAGGTGCTACGGACATTCAAGTGCACCCCCCGACGCCGATCGACGCGGTTTAGCGGACCGCGGGCATTGCCCGCGGCTTTCCATCTGTGGGGCCGCCGATAAGCGTCGTTTTTTGACGTCGCAAAAAAATGATCATCCGGCGTTTGCGTCCGCCGCGGTTATATCCGTGACTCCATTCAGGCGGGCCAAGTCGGCCGGTCGACCGGAGGCGCCAACATGTCCCGAAACACCCTTTCGCCCGGACTGACCCAGCGCGTGATCGTGGTGTGCGTGTGCCTGGGCGTGATCTACGCGGCGCTGGCGAACACCGCCGCCCTGATCTTCGCCGGCGCGGTCATCACCGTCGGCGCGGCCCTGCTGATCTTCGGGCTCGCCCGGTTCCGCGGCCGTATCGCGGCGCCGGCCGTCACGCACGAGGAGCCGCCCCCGACGGCGTGAGGTGCAGATGCCCTAAGCCCCGCAACCGTGTGCGGGGCTCCGGCATCACGCGGGGAACTTGATCGGCTCATCCAACAACCCTCGATAAAGCGTGAGGATGGCCTCGACCTGCCGGGACGCGGGGCGGTCCTGCACGACCCATTCCCGGGCCTTGGCGGCGAGCGCCCGCGCTTCGTCGGACTGCTCCACCAGCCGGCGCAGCATCGCCCCCCACGCGTCCGCGTCCGGCTGGCTGACGACCCAGGCGGTCTGCTCGTCGATCAGGTAATCCAGCCAGCGGTCGGCCAGCGCCACGACGGGCACGCCCGCGGCCATGGCCTGGAGCGTGAGCGTCCGGCTCTTGCCCAGGGCCTGGGGGTGCAGCAGGACGTCGGCCCGCAGCAGCAGCTCCCGGTGGCCGAGCCGGCGGGGGATCAGCGAGATATTCGAGAGCAGCCCCCGCGCCTCGGCCGCGCGCCAGACGTGGTGCTGGTCGGAGTCCTGGCCATCGAAGAAGAACTGGGCCTGGGGCTGGCGCTGGACGAGCTGGGCCATGCCCTCGAGCAGCGCGTCGTACGCCGGGTCGTGCAGGCCGTTGCCGCTGACGATTGCGCACAGGGCGTCGGTGGCGAGGCGCTGGGTCTCATCGGCCTCGCTGCGATACACGCCCGCGGGGATGAGCTCGACCGGGACGCTCTCGTCCATCCGTTCGCGCAGGGCGGCGCACAGCGGCTCGGTGGTCGCGGTGAAGGCGGCGCGGCCGGGGACGAGCTTGCGGCAGACCCGGTCGGCCTCCTTGAGGTCCATCCAGGACGAGGCGTTGAGCACCAGCGGCCGCTGGAGCTTCTCGGCCAGCGCCGCCGCGCCCATCCACAGCCGCCCGTCGAGAGCGTGGATCAGGTCCACGCCCAGCTCGTTGAGCCGGTCGCTCAGCCGCACGATCCGCCCGCGGTTGAGCCAGCGCCAGCGGGTCTCGGCCCAGCCCACGCGCTCGGCGAACACGCTCGACTCGTCCACCGGGAACCGCTCGGGGACGACCTGCGCGATCCGCACCTGTTCATCGATCAGGCCGACGATGACGTGCTTGAGCGTGGGCAGCTCCTCGTCCAGCCAGGCGGTGTTGGCCAGCAGCGCGGTGTGCATGACGGACCATGGTACCGCTGTGGGGGCCGCCCTGCGGTTACCATCTGGCGATGCCCGAGACGTGGACGACCCGCCGGCTGCTGCAATGGACCGCTCAGCACTTCGAGCGCAAGGGGCTCGACGCGCCGCGGCTGTCAGCGGAGATGCTGCTGGCCCACGTGCTGAGCGTCGCGCGGCTGAAGCTGTACATGGACCCCGACCGGCCGGCGTCGGAACTGGAGCGGGCGGCGTTCCGCGACCTGGTCGAGCGGGCGCTGAGCCACGAGCCGGTCGATTACCTGGTCGGGCAGGCGCCGTTTTTCTCGATGATGCTGCGGGTTACCCCGGCGGTGCTCATCCCCCGGCCGAGCACCGAGACCGCGGTCGAGCACGTCATCCAGCACGCCCGCCGCACCCCGGGGTTCGCCCGGCCGGTCATCGCCGACGTGGGCACGGGCTCGGGCGCGATCGCGATCGCGCTGGCTAAACACATCGACGGGGCGCAGGTCATCGCGACCGACATCAGCGCCGACGCCCTCGACGTGGCGAAACACAACGCCGCGGCCCACCAGGTCGAGGACCGCATCACGTTCCGCGCCGGCGACCTGCTTGAACCGCTGAAGGGCGAGCGTCTGCACTACCTCGTGAGCAACCCGCCCTACATCCCCGACGACGAATGGGACGCGGTCGCCCCCAATGTCAGGGACCACGAGCCGACCGCCGCCCTGCGCGGCGGGGCCGACGGGCTCGATTACGTACGCCCCCTGATCGACGGCGCCCCCGCCCTGCTGCAAGACCCCGGCCAGCTCGTGCTCGAGATCGCCGCGTCGCGTAAGGCCGACGTGCTGCGGCTGGCGGGAGAGAACCCGTCGCTCACCAACGCCCACGTGCTCGCCGACCACGAGGCCCTGCCGCGGATCCTCGTCGCGGATCACCTGTAAAAAGGAAACCGCAGATCAACGCGGATGAACGCAGAGGAGAATGACGAGATTCGCGGTTCCATCATCTGTGTTCATCCGCGTTCATCTGCGGTTTCACACAGCAAGACTTTCAGCGCATCACGTCGGTCTGTTCGACCAGCTCGATCGGCTGTTTCTGGGGGTTGACCGGGTGGTTGCCGGGGGTGTCGAAGATGAGCATGGTGGTGCGGCGGAGCAGCACCGGCTCGCCGGTGGCCGGGTCCTGGATGGTGGTGTTCTCGCCCGACAGCCCGGCGACGAAAACGGTGACCTGGTCGACGTCGTCGACGAACGCGGGCCAGATGGCGACGCTCTCCTTGGCGTAGTCTTCACCCTGGAGAATCTCGCCGACGACTTCCATCGGGCTTTCGAGCAGGGGGTTGCCCTCCTGCTGCTTGATCTGATTGAAGACGGTGGCGGGGACGCCGTGGTTGGCGGGGAGGATCTGGCCGGTGTCGGTGGCGATGGTGATCTCGGGGACCAGCAAGCGGTCTTCGTCGGTGTTGTTGACGACCTTGTAGGTCATGTACCAGTACCAGCGGGTGGAGCCGTCGACATCGGTGAAGGCGATCGGGCGGGGGGTGTCGAAGGTGAAGTCGAGCGCCCACGACGGGCTGACGATCGCGGGTTCGGGGTAGGCCTGAGCGGGGCGGACCATCCACAGGCCAAGCAAGACGGCAACGGCAACCACAAGACGCGTCATGACCGGCATCCTCATGTGACGAGAAATCAGAAGATGAATTGTACGGGAATCCCGGCCATCGCGGCAACGCCGGCGGTCAGATCGGCCGGCCGGTGGGGGCGGGAGCGGTTTCCGGCGGGTCCTCGTCCGTCGATTTGTCGAACGACCGGGCGATCCGCTTCTTCCGCGGCTTTTTGGGCTTCGGCGCCCGCCTGGGGGGCGGATCGGTCAGGAGCGAGGCGATCAGCACGGCCTGGATCGCGATGACCGGCAGCCGCAAGAGGTCGGTCGGCGTCACCAGCGACGCGAGCACGAGGTACGCCAACGCCCCGGCCAGCAGCAGCAGGGCCCCGAACCGCCGGCGCCACGCCAGGATGACCAGGGCCACCAGGCTGACGATCGCCAGGGCCGTATTGATCATCCGCTGGCCGAGCGTCAGCCACGCGCCGGCCCGGTCGGTCTGCTGCGACAGGGTCAGGTCGCCGGTCAGCACAGACCGCAACGGATCGGTGGGCTCATAGGTCAGCCCGAACACGGCGTACATCCAGTCGGTCGACGCGCCGGTGAACAACGCGGCGGCCCGGGCGGCGAGCACCTCGGCGGTCTGCTGCGGGTGGTCGATCAGCGTCCGGGCCGCGTCGTGCTCCATCAGGGCGTACACGTCGTGATCGACCGACGCCTGCTCCTGCAAGGACGCGAGTTGGAGGTTGACCGCCTCGGCCGGGGTGATCGGCGGCTCGGCCAGGCGCTGCCGCACCTCCGCGGCCGCGCCGAAGTACGCCTCGATTGTCGGCGCGCCGGCGAGCCGGAACCCCAGGCCCGCCTGATGATTCCGCAGCATCCACACCGCCGGCGGGACCAGCGACGCGATGAGCATCAGCCCCGCGGCGAGCAGGGTCCTGCCGCGGGGCGAGGTCAGCAACATCCACACCGCCATCACCGGCCCGGCCAGGACGGCGAACGGCGCGGCCAGCGCCGCGGCGCCGAACGCCAGGCCGCCGAACGTCGACCCCCAGGCGGTCCGGGTCGGTTTCGGGGCGGTCAGGTACAGGCCCGCGGCCAGCAGGAAAGTCGCCAGGGACACCGGCAACAGCAGGTTCGGCGCCATGATGAAAACCGGATGGACCGCGACCAGGACCGCCGCGAGCATGGCCGGCATCGGCGCGTCGAACAGGCGGCGCGCCAGCCCGTACACCAGCAGGACCGTCCCCGCAGCGAGCAGGGCCTGCAAGCCAAGGATGACGTGCTGGGGGAGCGCGGCGATCTCGACGGCCGCGAGCAACGCGGCGTACATCGGGACGTCGTGCGTCTCGGGGCGTAGCCCGTGGGCGTCATAGGGTTCGAGCTGACCGACCTGGCCACGGATCAGGTTGACCGCCGCGAGCGTGGCCGGGCCGTGACCGTCCTCGAAGGAACGGGCGAACCGGCCGCTTTCGACCATGTGATGGCTGAGGGCGAGCGCCGACGGGTCGACCGCCGCCCGCTCCATCTCCAGGGCCGGCCCGAGCACGAACAACAGCGCCCGCAACGCGACCGCGACCGTGACAATCAGGACGAGCCACGCCCCGACCGCCGGCCGGGTCAGCTCGGGGTCGATCGGGTTGGTCGGGCCGGTCGTGCCCAGGCCCTGAAGGTGACGGATCATGGGGTCCGTCGGCTGATTCAGTCGCGCAGAAGGGGTCACCCCCCAAACATCGACTCCCCCTCCGGGCCTTTCCATCACCGCCGATAAATCGCCCCCCAGTTTGCCTGACAGGCGTAGCCCCATCCGCTACAACCGGGTCATCCGTCAAGGTTTGACCGCCGCGTCCGGGTCGGCGGCCGGCTGGTTGGGGTCGATCTGCCGCAGGTATTCCCACGAGTAGATCCCGGTGTCGTGCCCGTCAGAGAAGCGGATCCGCAGCGCGTAGTTCCCCACCAGCTCGGCCGACTCGGCGGTCACCTCGGCCTCGCCGCCCGACGGCAGGACCGTCAGGGGGTTCCTGGCCATCTCCTCCCGCAGGGCCCGCGCGTCGGCCGACGGAGACATCTTCCGCAGATACCGGATGGGGTAGATCGACACCCGCCCGTCCGACCACTGCACCGTCAGTGCGTGGTCGCGCTTCAGGTCGAGCTGCCGCGGTACGATGGGACGACGATCGTCGGTCATACCATCAGTGTAGTTGAGCGCCGGCCCGCAGGGCCGGGCTATCGGTTTTTGTCGTACAACGGATAGTCCACGCGCCGGGGCGTCTCGACGATCGCCAGCCGCAGCGGGCCGGCGGCGTCGGCGGTGATCGCGACGCCGGCCTCGGCGTCGTCCGGCGCCTCGACCAGCGTGAAGTCGCGCGGCCCCACCGCCTCGCCGCTCCACCACCGCCCGCGGCCGTCGATCGTCACCACCGACAGGCTCCGCCCCGCCGCCACCGCCTTGCCGTAATCGCCGCCGGGGGCGATCGTGACGTCGATCATCGTCACGTCGGTCTTCAACTCGATCGGCGTGCCCGGCCCGATGAGCCGCTTGACCGCGACGCCGTTGTCCTGCGCCACGTCGAACCGGTCAGGCTGGACCTCGATATAGACCGGCTCGTCCCGGATGGTTTGCCGCACGTCCGGCTCGAACCAGACCTGGAAGAACTGCGTCGGCGCGGCGAGCATGTGCTCTTCGTGCGACACCCCCGAGCCGGTCTGCATCGCCTGGGCCCCGCCGGCGGGGACCTGACTCTTCGTGCCGAGCGTGTCGAGGTGGCCCAGTTCGCCCTCGATCACGTAGCTGACGATCTCGAACGCCTGGTGCGGGTGCATGCCGATGACGCCCTGCCCCTTGGAGGTCGCCCAAGCCCAGTAAAACAGCGGGCCGACGCGGTCGACCGCGCCGGATTCATGGGGGAAGGCGATGGGTTTGATCTCGGTGATGCGCCCGCCATCGAAGGCGCCGCGGGCTTGTTGATCGGGGCCGTAGACGGTGACCGTCGCCTGGGGAGATGGATTCATGTGTTCATGATAGCGCCGACGGGCGGCCTGTCGCGGCGACGATGCAAGCCGGTTCTGAGTGAGGCGCAGCCACGCGAAGATCCGGATCTTCGGCCGCCTGACGGCGTCCTCAGAACCGGCTTTTCACTCAATCCTCATCCTCAATCAACGCCTTCCCGTGAAACGGTCCCGCCGCGGGCCCGGCCCCGGTCGCGGGCAGCGGCACATCCTCGAACAACAGCGGGTATCCCCACGGGGGCGTCGGGTCCGTGCTGCCGTCTTCCCACTCCCGGTCCGGGACCAGCAGGATGTCGATCCGGTCCATCGCCGGATCGGGAATCGGGTATCCGCCGCTGCTGTAGCTCATATTATCTCCGGCCTTCGCAGACAGCGTGATATGTGACGGCCCGGGGATCTCACGCCCTTCGTGAAGCAGCACGACCTTGTACGCCAGCCGCACGGGCGCCTGCCAGGTGCTCAGACTCATCCCGAATTTTTTCCGCTCGGGATCGCGTACCGAGACGCGCTTGATGGTCACTGCTTTTTCCATCTGCTCGGTCAGAGAGGCGTCCCGATTAAACGCCGGCTCGTAAGGCTCATTAACCATCACCCCGTCCCGGCGCATCGGATCGGCCCAATAGGTATCCAACGCGAACACATAGTCCGCTGCCGACTGTTCGGGTTTCAGCACGACCTCGGCCTCCCCCTCGGTCGGCCACGCCGGGCCGCGCGGCGGCCGCCACGGCCCGATCTTCCGCCAGCGGGGCGACGACCCCGCCTCCACCAGCAGGCCCCCGACCCGCGCCTCCTCGTCCGCCCAGCGCAGCCAGACCCCCATCGCCATCGCCACCGGCGGCGACTCCAGCCGGAGCCACACCGCGGGCTTGCCGTCCGCCACCTCGACCCGCGTCCGGGTCCAGGCCGCCTCCATCGCGTCGCGATGGCCTTCCTCCGCGACGAACCGGTCCACCACCGCGTCCGCCGCCGCGATTCGAAGCTGCGTCGAGATGGGGACCCGCACTGTCACGGTCGGCGTCGGCGCGGTTGTCGTCAGCACCGGCGTCAGCTCATAAATGATCGCCGTCTCCAAGGCCGTGGGTCCGTCGGGCGCCGACTTCAATTGCCGCCACTTCACGTCTGTCGCCAAGCTGTAATTCGAGCCGAGCCCGCTCGCCGATTGGCCGTGCGTCCGCCCCTCGAACCACCCCGCGGGGTGGACCCTCACGCCCCCCAGCGTCAACGCCTCCGCTTCGCGTTTACCGGTGACCCGCGTGGTGTCGGTGAGCCGGTCGAAGGTTGATCTCAAATTGATCCGCAAGGATTGTCCCCGGCGGATGACAGGCCTGACCTCAAGCTCCCACGTCAGCCCCTGCTCGTAGTACCGCTCCCACTCCGCCGGCCCGAACGCGCCGCCCGCCATCAATCCGTCCAGCACCGCCTCCCATTCATCGGTCAACACGAGCGAACGGTCGCCCTGAACGTCAAGGCCCGCCGTGACCAGCCGGTTCGTCTGCGACGTGCTCAACCCGCCCGCCGCCAGCCGCCGGCCCAGTTCCGCAACGTTCGGCTCGTTCATCGTCCCGGCGTGGCTCACCGCGTCCGACAGCAGCCAGCCGTACGGCTTGACGCGGTACCAGTCGTACCCCATCGCCCACATCGCCGCCCCACCCCCGCCGGCCGTCAGCCCCAGCCCCGCCAGCACGCCCGCGGCCGCCAGCGCCCCACGCCGCCGCCGCCGGTTCCCGATCCGCACGCCGCGCGGCCCCGACACGTCCGCCCCGCACTCCGGGCACGCCCCCCGCGGCTCGCGGTGGCCCACCAGATCGAACCCGCACCGCCGGCAGACCGGGTGGTCGTCCACCCGTTTGCCGCGCCACGCCCACGCCCCCAGCACCGCCCCCGTCACGGTCACGATCGCCGCTGTCACCCAGAAAAACATGCCCGCAGTTTAGCGGCGGGGCCCGCTGCGGGCTCCCCGGTGAAACATCGACTTGCCCCACGGCGATCAGGCGCTCTACCCTGTGGAGATGAGCAACACCGAACAACGCATCGCCCAGTGGGAGCAGATGGCCCGCGAGGCGCCGGACGACATGGCGTTCTTCAGCCTCGGCAACGCCTACAAGGAGGCCGACCGCCTCGAAGACGCCGCGGGGGCGTTTGCGAAGGCTATCGAGCTCAACCCCGGCATGTCCCGCGCCTACCAGGTCGCCGGCCAGTGCCTGATCCAGCTCGACCGCCTCGACGAGGCCGCCGAATTGCTGGAGAAGGGGTACGTCGTCGCCGCCGAGCGGGGCGACGTCATGCCGCAGAAGGCGATCGGCTCCCTGCTGGAAGGCAAGCTCGGCCGGGAGCTGCCCGAGGTGAAGGACGCCGCCGCCCTCAAGGCCGAGGTCGAGGCCGACGGCAACACCATCCTCGACCGCCGCACCGGCAAGCCCCAATCCCGCCTGCCCGACCCGCCGATGCGCGGCCCGACCGGCCGGTTCATCTACGACCACTTCGGCGCCGACACCTGGCGCGAGTGGATCGGCCAGGGCACCAAGGTCATCAACGAGCTGCGACTCGATTTCTCCGACCCCCAGCACCAGGCCACCTACGAGCAGTACATGCTCGAATGGCTCCAGGTGACGCCCGAAGAGATCGAAGAATACGCCAAACAGCACTCGGCTTAGCTTAAAGCCCGGGGATTGCAATCCCCGGGCTTCGGGAGTCTGCTTACTCACCAGCCGGGCGCGACAGCACGCCGGTGGGGCTCACCGCGCGCACGACCACCCGCTCGACCTCGGGGCCGTCCCCGTCAAACGGCCAGACGATCCGGGCCTGGCTAACCGGGTACAGCCGCATCGACCACGCCCCGCCGCGTTTGACCTGCACCAGCCGCCACCGCGCGTCGGCCTGCGGCGCGAGGTCGACGCGCAGCTCCCCGGCGGCTTGCTCCATCTCCACGACCGGCGGCGCGGGCGCCCGGTCGCCCAGCCACGGCGAGGCCGGGACCAGCGCCGGCTCGCGGTACACGCCCGACGCCAGTTGGTCCGCCAGGCCGCCCTGGTTCTTCATCAGCGCCTTGAACGAAAACAGCACCTCGCCCGGGTCGCCGTCAACCAGCAGCCGCGTCCACTCGATCTGATACCCGATCTCCCGCTCGTCGAAGCCCTTGGCCGAGTCCTCGCCCACCCGGTAGGCCGCGAGCCCGGGCCAGAGGTGGCGGCGGCGCACGTTCTGACCGTTCCACCATTCCAGGAGCGAGACGAAACTCTGGTCGGGGTTGGCGATCCGCCAATACAGCTGCGGCGTGAAGTAATCGCACCAGCCCCGGCGGAGCCACTTGCGCGCGTCGGCGTAGATCGCGTCGTGCTGGTTCATGCCGACGATCCACGGCGGGTCGCCCGGCTTCCAGATGCCGAACGGGCTGATCCCCACCTTCACGTGCGGCTTGACCCGTTTCACCTCGGCGTACATCCGCTCGATGAACCGGTCGACGTTCCGCCGCCGCCAGTCGTCGCGCGACAGCCCGCGGCCGTACGCCTCGTAGGTCTCATCGTCGGGGAAGGGGATGACGGCGCCGTCCTGCCGGCGCGGGTAGGGGTAGAAGTAGTCGTCGAGGTGGATGCCGTCGAGGTCGTAGCGGCGGACGGCGTCGAGGATGACGTCGAGCGAGTGCTGCTGGACGTCGGGGTGGCCGGGGTCGAGCCAGAGCAGCGGGCCGTATTGCCGGACGAGATCGGGCCGGGTGTTGGAGATGTGGGACGGGGCGTAGTCGCCGGAGTGGGACGGGTGGCCGACGCGGTAGGGATTGAACCACGCGTGCAGCTCGAGGCCGCGCTGATGGGCCTGCTCGATCGCGAAGGCGAGCGGGTCGTAGTACGGCTCGGGCGGGGCGCCCTGCTCGCCGGTGAGCCACGCCGACCAGGGCTCCAGCGGCGAGTCGTAGAACGCGTCGCCCGCCGGCCGGACCTGCAGCACGACCGCGTTGAGGTTCAGGGCCGCGGCCCGGTCGAAGATGGCGGTCAGTTCGGCCCGCTGCTGCTGCGGGTCGAGGCCGGGACGCGACGGCCAGTCGATGTTGGCGACCGTGGCGATCCACGCGGCGCGGAACTCGCGCATCGGCTGGGGCGGCGCATCGGGCCCGGGCGCGGGCCTGACCGTGGCGCAGCCCGCCGCGGCCAACGCCGTCGCCACGCCCAAGGCGGCCAGGCGGATTGGTAAGCTAATGTCCATGATGAAAAGGTTCGCGTTCATGCGGTGTCTGCTCGGTATGGTCATGATGTCTCTGATGATCGGATGCGCGGTCAAACCCGGCGAGCCGGTGAAGCGCCACGGTGACGAGATCGTCGCCGCGGGGCAGCGGTTCCGCATCGGCACGCCGGTGGTGCTGTGGACCGACCCGGGCGGGTACAACGCCTACAGCCCGGTCAAACGGTTCGGCCCAATCGACCGCGAGGTCCTCCCGCCGCGGTACAACGTGCGCTTCGGCAAGTCGATGAGCGAAGACGAACTGCTGGAGCTGCGCGAGGAGGGCTACACCCTCGACCGGCTGCGGGACGCCGTCGACCTGTTCGTGATCCACTACGACGCCTGCGGCACGAGCCGGCGGTGCTTCGATGTGCTGCACGACCAGCGCGGGCTGAGCGTCCATTTCATGCTCGACCTCGACGGCACGATCTATCAGACGCTCGACCTCAAGGAGCGCGCCTGGCACGCCGGGCCGTTCAACGACCGCTCGGTCGGGATCGAGATCGCCAACATCGGCGCCTACCCGACCGACGACGCGGCCGTGCTGAAGGAGTGGTACACGCAAGACGCCGACGGCGCCCGGGTTGTCCTCCCCCCCGACGCCGGCCTCCGCACGCCCGGTTTCATCGCCCGGCCGGCCCGGGGCGAGCCGGTCGTCGGCGAGATCAACCAACGCACGCTCGTGCAGTACGACCTGACGCCGCAGCAGTACGACGCGCTGATCAAGCTCACCGCCGCCCTGTCGCGCGTGCTGCCGAAGATCCAACTCGACGCCCCGCGCGGGCCCGACGGCGCGGTCCTCACCGACGTGATGAGCGACGAGGAACTCGCCGCCTTCCAGGGCGTGATCGGCCACAACCACCTCACGGCCCAAAAACGCGACCCCGGGCCCGCGTTCGAGTGGGACCGCGTGCTCGACGGCGCCCGCCGGTCGCTGTGGCCCTGAGATCGTGTTCCGCGGTCGTCGCATCGCCTGAACCTGCAATATCATGAAATAATCCGAAGATAATTATATAATGATTTTCCTTTGATGCAGCTCACCCTCGCCACATTCGGGGCTCTGGACTGGTCCGTGCTGGCGGCGTACCTGCTGGTCATGCTCGCGATCGGCTGGTGGGCCTCGCGCGGGCAGGCGGACGAATCGACCTATTTCCAGGGCGGCCGGGCGATGCCGACCTGGGCGGTCGCGCTGTCGGTGCTGGCGACCGCGCTGAGCGCCGCGACGTTCATCGGGGCGCCGCAGATCGCCTACAACGGCGACCTGACCTACCTCATCCTCAACATCGGCGGCATCCTCGGCGCCGTCTTCGTCGCCCTCGTGCTCCTCCCGCCGCTCTACCGCGCCGGCACGATCACGATCTACGGCTACCTCGGCCAACGCTTCGGCCCCGGCGCCACCGCCGCCGCCAGCGTCTGCTTCCTCTTCGGCCGGCTGCTCGCCTCCGGCGCCCGGCTCTTCATGGCCGGCATCGCGTTCTCGCTCATCCTCTTCAACGACATCGACACCCCCTCCCTCATCGCCGCCATCTGCGTGTTCGGGGTCATCGGCACGGCCTACACCGCGATGGGCGGCATCAAGGCCGTCATCTGGACCGACGTCGTGCAGATCGTCATCGTGGTCGGCGCCGCCCTGCTGAGCATCGCCCTGCTGCTCGACGCGATCCCGCTGTCGGTCGGGGAGATCTACGAGCTGCTGCGCGAGCGCGAGAAGCTCCGCGTGGTCGACACGTCGTGGGACCTGGGCAAGGCGTTCACCCTCTGGGCGGGCATCGCGGTGATGCTCGCCAACGTCGCCAGCTACGGCGTCGACCAGGACCTGGTCCAGCGTATGCTCACGACCAAGTCGGCGTGGCGGGCGAGCGCCTCACTGATCGTGTCGAACCTGCTGGGCGTGCCGGTGGTGATGTTGTTCCTGATCGTGGGTCTGCTGCTGTCGGTCTTCTACGGCATGCCGGAGGTGATGGGCGACGCCGCGCCGGCCGAGGCGCTCAACGACTCGCGCAAGGTCTACCCGCAATACCTCGTGCACCACCTGCCGGCGGGGTTGGCGGGGCTGGCGATGGCGGGGATGTTCGCGGCCGCGATGAGCAGCTTCGACTCGGCGGTCAACGCCATGGCCAGCAGCGTCGTCGCCGATTTCCCTTGGAAAAGAAAGGCCGGACGCAACCCGCTGTTGGAATCGCGCTGGGCGGTGGTCGGCATGGGCGTGCTGCTGAGCGTGTTCGCGATTGCGGCCGCGATGATGCAGCAGGCGGGCGGTCAGGAGCTGATCAATTTCGCGCTGGGGGTGATGTCGTTCGCCTACGCCGGGCTGCTGGGCGTATTCCTCACCGCGTTGCTGACGAACCGCGGCAACACGACGAGCGTGATCGCGGCGCTGGTCGTCGGGGCGGTATCGGTGTTGATGATGCAGCCGTACGTGACGGAGCCGCTCTTCGGCGAGGGCGTCACGATCGCCTGGCCGTGGTGGATGGTGATCGGGACAGCGGCGAGCTTCGCGGTGTGCGCCGCGCCCGCGGGACGAGGACGCCAACCATGAGCGCAGCGCTGGGCGTCGATATCGGCGGGTCGGCGGTGAAGATGGCGCTGGTGCGCGAAGGGCGGGAGGCAACGACGCTGCGCGGGGCGCCGCACGGCGAAGACGCCGCCGCGGCGGCACGGGCGCAATGCGATCAACTGTTAGCCACCGCCGGCCTAACACGCGACGCGGTCACATCGGTCGGCGCCGCGGTCGCCGGGCCGATCGATGAGCGCGGCGTGGTGCTGCAGGCGGTGAACCTGCCGTGGCTCGAGGGCCGGCCGGTCGGCGCGTGGCTGCAGCAGGCGGTCGGTCTGGACACGCGTGTGATCACGCTGACCGACGCGGAGGCCGCGGCCCGCGCCGAGCACCGGCGG
>JANQFR010000093.1 GCA_028277745.1 Phycisphaeraceae bacterium | reverse complement strand
CCGCCCCCGACCGAGGCGGCGCCGGCCGACGCGGAGCAAGCCGACGCACAGGCCGAAACCGACGCCGAGACGACGGCGTTGACGGAGGACGCCGCGGTGGACGCCAAAGCGCTGGTCAGCGACGCCATCGAGCGGGCGAAGACAACGATCAGGGAGGCCCGGGAAGCGGCCCGGTCGGCGGAAGACGGCCAGCCAGAGCAGAACGAGGAAACCGAGGAAGCCGACCAGTCGGGCGTGAGCGGGGTGGTGCGGGCCGCGTACCGGGAGCAGACGGGCGAGTTGCGTGCGTGGTGGAGCGGGTTGGACGCGTCGCTGCGGACCCTGGTGATGGGGGCGGCGGCGATCGGGGCGGGGATCGGTCTGATCCTGGGCCTGGTCGTGCCGTACGCCGCGGCGTCGTTCGAGTCGGCGCTGGCCGGGGCGATCCTGATCTTCTTCCCCGCCGCGGCGCTGGTCGGCCGACACTGGCCCGCGGGTGAGGGGTATCTGCCGCAGTCGCCCCAGTCGATCATCGTGACGGTGGGTCTGATAACCGCAGCGGGTTTCGTGATTCAGTGGACGCTGTTCCGCAAGAAAGCCGATAAGTGACTCCACGCGGGGCACTGCGCGTTTTGCGTTGCGCCGGCCGCATGGATGCAACGGCTTACGAAGGAGCACGTCATGACCGCCCTGCTCGCACAGGCCCAGAACGCTGAATCCGACGCCCTGAGCAATCTTTTCGACACCGTGGTGCAGATGTTCTCCCTCGGCGACGGGCTGGCCAAACCCGGCCAGTTGCTGCCGATCCTGCAGAACCTCATGACGGTCTGGGCGGTGGTGTTCATCGTGATCGGGCTGCTGTGCATGTTCAACGGCTACCGCTTTTACAAGGTGGCGACGGTCGCGATGGCCCTGCTCGCCGGGATGTTCGCCGGGTACTGGCTGGGCGTGCAGATCCGGGCGCCGTTCATCATCGCGGGCTGCTGCGGGGTGCTGTTCGCGGTGCTCGCGTGGCCGCTGATGAAGTACGCCGTCGCGGTGTTCGGCGGGCTCGCGGGGGCGTTCGTCGGCGCCAACCTCTGGTCCGGCTTCGCCCACGCGCTGAGCGTCGGCGCCCAGGTCGAGATCCCCCAGAACACCTACTGGATCGGCGCGCTGGTCGGCCTGATCGTCTGCGGGATGCTCGCCTTCATCCTCTTCAAGCTGTCGATCGTCCTGTTCACTTCCGTCACCGGCTCGACGCTGGCGGTGATGGGCGTCCTGGCGCTGCTGATGAGCATCGGGTCCTGGCGTGAGCCGATCATCAACCGCCTTCAGGAAAACAACGTGCTGATCCCGCTGCTCGTGTTCGTGCCGGCGTTGATCGCGCTGATCCTGCAGGAGGCCTGGACCGCCGGCGAGGCAAAGGAAGCCAACGCCAAGGCTTAAAACAAGCCGGACCTGAGCAGCGCGAAGGCCCGGATGGTCTGCGTCAGTCGTATCCGGACCTTCGCTTTCGCTCAGGTCCGGCTTCACTGGGTTTCGGCGGCGGCGTCGAGCACATCGGCCAGCACTTCCGCCCGCCACCCGGCGGCGAGCTTCGAGTCGCGGGGCGGGCGCCCGTGCTTCACCATCGACAGGCAGTAACGCGAGACCTCGGCCTTGCTGGTCGCCGCGCCGGGCGCGATACGGCGTTCCTCACAGCGGCGTTGAACCGCGGCCCAGCGATCCGCCACCACGGCTTTCTGACTGTCGGTCAGGGGCGCATAACGCTTGGGCGGGTCCGCGGGCGGGCCTTCAAGAGCGCGGGCGATCACGCCCACGATCTGCTGGCCGTAAGTCTTGCGGACCGGCGACGGCAGGCCCTTGATCCGAGCGAGTTGCGAGGGCCCGGTGATCGGCGTGCAGGCCAGGTCGAACAGCGACTGATCGGGGATCATCGCGCGGGGCGGGAGATCCTCTTCGCGGGCGATGTCCTCGCGCCAGCGGCGGAGCGTATTGAGCACCGCGAGTTGCTTGGGCTTGAGCGAGCGGATGCCGCGCACCCGGATGCGGCGTTGCATGGGGTCGTTCTCGTAGAGCCCGGGGTCGCAGAGCTCGGCGCAGGCCGCAACTGCGTACGCCGTGTTATTCAGCGGCTCCAGCGCCTCGCCGATCGAGCGGCGGAGCAGCGGCAGGTAGCGGACGTCGTTGGCGGCGTACGCCATCTGGACCTCGGTCAGCGGGCGCCGATCCCATTGGCTGAATTTCGCGCCCCGGCCGAGGTCGGCGTCAAGACGCTGCTCCACCAGCCGGGCGAGCGAGAGCGGATAGTCCAGGCCGATGAACCCCGCGGCGACCTGGGTGTCGAAGATGTTGGCCGGCGCGGCGCCGAGGTGACGGACCACCGGCTCGAGGTCTTGCTGGCCCGCGTGGACGATCTTTTCAACCCCCGGGTCGGCGACGAGCCGCCAGAAATCCGTCAAATCCAGCCCCGCCATGGCGTCGATCAGGACGATGCGGTCCGCAAGCCCGACCTGGATCAGGCAGAGCTTGGGGTAATAGGTCCGCTCGCCGATGAATTCGCTGTCGTACCCGAACGATCCCGCGTCGCGCAGGTCTTTGAGCAACGCGGCGAGCCCGGGCTGGTCTTTCACCAGGACCGGCGGGTCGGCGGGGACCAATTCGTGACCGAGGACCTCGGGGATATCGTCGTGCTCGGCGCCGTCGTGAGACACCGCGTCGTTGCGCATACGATGCGGGCTGCGGTAAGGCTGCCAACCGCGGATGGCCCGGCTGCGTGATCTGGATTGGTTTTCCGGGGGCATAAGCAATAATCGGGATGAGATGTCGTCGTTCTTATCATCGGCCAGGCGCCGCGCCGCGGTCAAATCCGCGGCTCGGCGTCACCCGCCCGACACCATGGCCCGGCCCAGATAGACGCCCAGGAACGCCATCAGGATGGCGACCGCGTTGTTGGCGACCACATTCCCCACCGCCCAGGCGTACTGCCCGCGGCTGGCCAGGTCGTGGGTCTCGAACGCGAACGTCGAAAACGTGGTGAAAGCCCCCATGAACCCTGCAAGCAGGAAAGCGGTGGCGTGGGCGCCAAAACTCCACCGCTCATCGATGATCGCCCAGAGGACGCCGAACAGGAGCGAGCCGACGCCGTTGACCGCGAGGGTGCCCAGGGGGAAGGGGCCGCCGTGCAGGCTGTTGACCGCCGCGAACACGCCGACCCGCGCGAGGGTGCCCGACGCCCCGCCGACCGCCAGCAGCATCAATTTGACCAGCATCGTCGGAAAACTCCCGTAAGGCCGGCCCCGCGGCCGTCGGGCGGGACGCGGTCCATGATAACCGCTATGATTTGACTCAACGGGCGGCTTGGCCCGATGGTGAGTGGGGTCGTCGATGCAGGGGGCGGATGCGGCTGCGCCGCGTCTGACAAGGATCGCCAGCCGCGGCGCTGTCTTTCCAAGGATGGTCCCGAACCGTGAGCGCTAAATATCAACGCGTCAAGCAAGCTGACCTCGCCCTGCCGGCCCCGCTGCGGTGGATCACCCGCGCGTTCAGTTCCATCACCCTGGCGGTCATCCTGCTGTGTATCGTGTCGTTGTACGGCGTGCTGGCGTCGGTGCCGGTGTTTTTCCTCTTCCTAGGCGCGGCATATGCCGGGGTGCTGCTGGGCACGGTCGGCATGGCCGCCGCGTTGAGCCTGGTCGTCCTGCGCCAGGCGACCGCCCTGCCCCGATGGCTCCGCGGCCTGGTCGCGCTGGCGGCGTTCGCCCTTGCGGGCGCGGCGGCGTACGCCTGCTGCCTCGCGGCCTACGACTGGGCCCTCCACCACCCGTTCTTCATGGCCAACCGCGGCGCCGTGATCTACCGCCTGCCCTTCTTCGAGATGACCGAGCTCGAGTTCTATTCCTGGTGGCCGCTGCGCCTCGTCCTGATCCTGTTCGTCATCAACATGGTCTGGGCCACGATCCGCCGCATCGAGTTCAAGTTCGTCAACCTCGGCGTCCTCACCGTCCATACCGGGATCGTGATCCTCGCCCTCGGCGCGATCCTCTACGGCCAGTTCAAGGTCGAGGGCAACATGGTGCTGTTCCGCCCGGACCACAACGGCCGGGCCCGCTCCACGTTCTATGACGCGACCACCCCCGCGATCTACCTCGCCCACGGCAGCCGCCAGGTCATGATCCCCATGGACGACCTGCCCCGGTACAACGACTACGCCTACGGCGAACTCGACCTCACGCTGCACGATCGGCTCGGCGTCGATCAGGTCATCGGCGGCAACGTCCGCGTCAGCATCCCCGCGTTCTACGCCTACAGCCAGCTCACGCCCCGGTGGGTCGACCTCTCCACCGCCGACGCCAACCCCGCCGACGCGCTCGGCCCCGCGGTGGAGCTCACCCCGGGCCACCGCGAGGCGCCGGCGGCCGATCAACGTTTCACCCTCGTCGCCGGCGTCCCCGCCGAACGCGTGATCGATGCCCCGCTCTTCGCCCTCGAGTTCCTCGACCGCCCCGACCCGCAGCGCATCGAGGACCTGCGCACGGCCGTGGACGCCGCCCACGGGCTGATCGTCGAGGTCCCCGACGCCGGCTACCGCGAGGTCTTCCCGATCGAGCCGGGCCGCGAGATCGTCGCCGGCGACACCGGTTACACCCTCACCGTCAAGGAGGTCGGCCCCTACGGCCTGCCGTTCGTCACCCCCGGCTACCGCGGGGCGGTCGACACCCGCGCCCTGGTCGAGGTCCGCGGCCCGGACAAGCTGTTCAACCGCATCGTCATGCACCGCTACCCCGAACGGTCGCAGGACTTCATCCCCGACCCGGACGACCCGGGCGTCGGCCCGATGGGCCGGCGGGCCGACCCCGACCCGGCAGTCCGCCTGACGTACCTCGACAACAGCAAGGTGCAGTACCACCTGATGAAGACGTCCGAGGCGCCGTCGGGCATGGCCATGATCTTCCGCATCCCCGGCCAGCCGGCCGTCTGGGCGCCGCTGCAAGACCTCAAGTTCCCCGTCCCCAGCAACGACGCTCATGGCGGGGCCACGCCGTGGCTCCACCTCACCGGCTGGATGGACAACGCGGTGCAGGTCCGCGAGCCGGTCCCCACGCCCCGCGTCAAACGCGATCCCAAGGACGAGGGCACCTACCTCAACGCGGTCCTCCCCGTCCTGATCGAAACCGACGCCGAGGACGGCTCGACCTGGCGGCAGCTCGTTTACCTCCGCTTCATGCAGTACCCCCACGTCCCCGACGTGGACATACGGCCGACGACCGTCAGCGTCCCCGGCCTCGGCGACCTCACCCTCACCTTCTCCCGGCAGCGCCATCAACTGCCCTTCGCCATCGCCCTCGAGCGGTTCGAGATGCAGCCCTATCCCGGCTCGGACATCCCCCGGGACTTCGTCGCCGACCTGCGCATCGCCGAGCTTGACGAAAACGGCCAGCCCGCCGCCCTGCCTCAAACCTACACCGCCCAGCTCAACAACCCCGTCATCTACCGGTCCGGCAGCGGCCCGCTGCACCTACGCAAGATCAAGATCAGCCAGATCGGTTGGGACCCGGGCGTGCCCGAGGACCCCGACAAGGACCGGGTCAACGCCGCCGGGGTGTACACCAACCAGCAGCGCTTCACCATCCTCGGCGTCAGCAACAACGTCGGCATCAACATCATCGCGCTGGGCGCGACGCTCATCATCCTCGGCATCCCCTGGGCGTTTTACGTCAAGCCCGCGCTCGTGCAGCGTCAGAAACGCAGGATCCAGGAGCAAATCGCCCAGGCTCAGCAACCCACCACGGCCCCTCATGAAACACGCGAACCCCAACCTGTTTAAGCCGGCCCTTCTCGGCCTGGCCATCATCGCGCTCCTGGCGTGGGCGGCGCCCGCGCCGGCCCAGGTCCGCACGAATGTCGACGGCAATGCGCTGCCCGACGCGGCCCCCGCGGACGCGTCGGCGATCGAACGCCTCGCCCACCGGGCGCACGGGACGATGTCGCGGGCCCGGCACAACGCGTTCGCCGACGCCGTCGACGTCGACGCGTTCAGCCGGCTGGCCGTGTTCGACGGCGGGCGGGTCAAGATCATCGACACGCTTGCCCGGGAGCAGATCGACCGCTTCTTTGGCAAACAGCGTTTCAAGGACCTGGAGACCGGCAAGCTTTACGACCCGACGTTCACCTACCTCGACCTGGTCTTCAATCAGCCTTACTACCTGGACAAGCCGGTGATCTACGTCGAGGTGCTGCCGCTGCGGCGGCGGCTGGTGCGGCACCTGCCGGCGGATGAACAGGAGGCCTGGCTGCGCCGCGCCCGGCTGTCGCCGCGCCTGCTCAACAGCCCGCCGGTGCAGGCGGCGTTCCGCGGGCTCGACGCCGACCTGCGCCTGTTCAAGGCCCAGCAGGACGTGATGTTCGCCGCCCAGGCGTTCGCCAACACCGGCGGCCGGCTCCACCTCATCAGCCCCGCGCCCGGCGGCGATCACTGGGCCCATGTCGCCGACCTGACCGACACCCGCACCGCGGCGGCCGGGGAAACCGGCCCGGGCGTGACGTCCGCGCTGCTCGCCGCCGACCCCGGCGCCGCCCGCGCCGCGGCCGACGCGTTCCACCGCCTCGCCCACGCCTGGCGCGACGCCGACGCCGATGCGGTCAATCAGCAGCTAGCCGCCCTCGTCGACGCCCTGCCCCGCATCAACCCCGCCACCTACCCCGCCCCGTGGCGGCTCCAGCTCGAAGCGCTCTACAACGGCTCGCTCCGCTACGTCCTCTCCTGGATCGGCTACTTCATCGCGACCGTCTGCCTCATCCTCGCCTTCTCCACCGGCCGGCGGTGGGTGATCGGGCTGGGCGCGTCGGCCCTGTTCTTCGCCTTCGCCGTCAACACCCTCACCTTCGCCGCCCGCACGCTCCTGAGCGGCCGCTGGCCGATCCACAACCAATACGAATCGTTCTTCGCCATCGCCTGGTTCGCGGTCGGCGTGGGCATCGTGCTGATGATGCTCAAGAAGCAGTGGCTCTTCGGCGCGGCGGCGGCGGCGCTGGGGTTCTGCTCCATGATGTTCGCCAACACGGTCGCGATCCCGTCGCGCGAGGTCGCCCAGGTCGCCGGCATCCTCGGCACCAGCCGCATCCTGTACGTCCACGTCAACATGGTGCTGGTCAGCTACGCCCTGATCGGCCTGAGCTTTTTCATCAGCCTGTTCTATCTGGGGGTGCACTACCTCAAGAGCCGTCAGGCCGTCCGGATCGCCGCGGCGGGCGTCGGCGCGGTGGACGACACGGGCCGGCCCGCGCGCGGCCGCGAGGCGTTGCTGAACGATCTGGACAAGGCCCAGATGGTGGTGATGCAGCTCGCGTTCTGGCTGCTGGGCTTCGGCATCCTGCTCGGCGCCTACTGGGCCGACCACGCCTGGGGCCGGTGGTGGGCGTGGGACCCCAAGGAGACCTGGGCCCTGATCACCTGGATCGTCTACCTCATCGCGATCCACACCCGCTTCGGCGTCAAGGACCGCGGCCTGGTCACGGCCTGGCTCAGCGTCTGCGGCTTCATCGTCATGCTCTGGACCTATTGGGGCGTGAACCTGCTGCTCGCGGGCCTGCACAGCTACGCTTGACCATGGAGCCCAAGCCGGCCCTGAGCGCAGCGAAGGTCCGGATGAATTGCCGCGATCAGATCCGGACCGTCGCTGCGCTCAGGACCGGCTTTGATATTCTCCGCCGACACGCCGCGACCGGACATGGACCCGCATCCCCTTCGCACATTCTTCACCGTCGACGCGGTGACGCTGGCCCGCCGGCTGCTGGGCCAGCGCCTGGTCCGCACGGTCAACGGCAGGAGGTTAGCCGGAACGATCGTCGAGGTGGAAGCCTATCTCGGCGAGCCCGACAAGGCGGCGCACACCTACGGCGGCCGACGCACGCCGCGGAACGAGACGATGTGGGGCGAAGCCGGGTGCGTTTACGTGTATTTCACCTACGGCATGCACCACTGCATGAATATCGTGGCGGCGGGGCCCGGCCGGCCTCAGGCGGTGCTGCTGCGGGCGATCGAGCCGACCGAGGGGCTGGACCTGATGCGCCGCCACCGACCCAAGGCCCGGCGGGACGCGGACCTGTGCTCCGGCCCCGCCAAGCTGTGCCAGGCGCTGCAGGTGGACCGCCGCCACGACGGGACCGACCTGCTGGCCGACAAGGCGTTACGGCTTGAGCGCGTCCGCGGTCGGGCTTACCCCGATCGCCTGATCGCTGCGACCCCCCGGATCGGGGTCGACTACGCGGAAGAATGGGCCCCCCGCCCGCTGCGGTTCCATCTGAAAGGCAACGTTCATGTCAGCAAGCGGTAAACCCGCCGCGTCCGCCTAGCCATGCCGCATCGGCGCGGGTACAGTAGCGCACTGAGTGTTGAATGATTCGTCGCTGTATTGGACCGACCATGGAAGTCGATAAGACCACCACATCCCCGCAATCGGAGGCCGCGCCCGAGGAGCCGCAGGCCTCAGGCGCGCCGGACCCGACGCCCGCAACACCCCCGGCGGCTCACGAAACCGCTGCGCCCCCGGAAGTTCCCCCGGAAGCATCCCAAGAGACGCCTCCGGAAGCGGCCGCGCCGCCGCAGCCCGCCGCGCCGCTGACCGACACGAACGCCGCGCTGGAGCAGGAGATCGCCCAGGCCCTCGGTGATCAAAGCATCGAACAATTGATGGAGCAGAACGCCCCGCCGGTCGAGGCGCCCGCGCCCGCCCCATCCGCCGACGCCGCCCCCAAGGAGTTCCACGCCGAGATGAAGCGCGGCCGCATCGCCGCCATCCGCGGGGAGGACGTCTTCGTCGAGCTCACCGGCGAAGGCAAGCTCCAGGGCGTCGTGCCCGCGTCGCAGTTCGACCGCTCGCCGCGGATCGGTTCGATCATGGACTTCGTGGTGGATCACGTCGACGAGGGCCAGGGGCTGATGTACCTCTCGCGCGAGGGCGCGGTCAGCCGGTCGACGTGGGAGCAGCTCCAACAAGGCGCGATCGTCGACGCCCGCGTCGTGTCCACCAACAAGGGCGGGCTCGAGCTGGAGATGATCGGCGGGATCCGCGCGTTCATGCCCGCGTCGCAGGTCGACACCCATCACGTCAAGGACCTCGAGGCGTTCGTCGGCCAGAAGATCGAGGGCGCGGTCCAGCAGATCGACCGCAAGTCCAAGAAGGTCGTGCTCAGCCGTAGGCAGGTGCTTGAGCGCCGCCGCGCGGAGAGCCGCGCCAAGCTGATGGCCGAGCTCGAGGTCGGCCAGGTCCGCGACGGCGTGGTCTCCAGCGTCGTCGACTTCGGCGCCTTCGTCGACCTGGGCGGGGTCGACGGCCTCGTCCACGTCACCGATCTCTCCTATACCCACGTCAACAAGCCCGCCGAGGTCGTCAAGGCCGGCCAGCCGGTCAAGGTCAAGGTCCTCAAGATCGACCCGGAGAAGGACCGCATCAGCCTGGGCATGAAGCAGGTCGAGCCGGACCCGTGGGACCACGCGGCCGAGAAATACAAGGTCGGCGACCAGGTCGGCGGGCGGATCATCCGCACCGCCAACTTCGGCGCCTTCGTCGAGCTCGAGCCCGGCGTCGAGGGCCTGCTGCCGCTGAGCGAGATGAGCTGGCAGCGCATCCACAAGGCCGAGGAGGTCGTGAAGGTCGGCGACACGGTGAGGATGCAGGTGCTCAGCATCGAGCCCGCCAAGCACCGGCTGTCGCTGAGCCTCAAGCAGGCCGCGGGCGACCCCTGGGTCGGCGCCGAGGTGAAGTACGCCAAGGACTCGATGGTCGAGGCCACCGTCAAGAGCATCACCGACTTCGGCGCCTTCGTCGAGCTCGAGCCCGGCATCGAGGGGCTCGTCCACATCAGCGAGATGAGCGATCGCCGAATCGGACGGGTCGAAGAGGTGCTCAGCGTCGGCGACGTCAAGCAGTTCCGTGTGATCGAAATCAGCGAGGACAACCGCAAGGTCAAGCTCTCACTCAAGTCGCCCGGCGCCGCGGCCGGCGGCGGCCGCGATGCGCATGACGCCCAAGGCCCCGCCAAGTCGTCCCTGCCCCGCAAGGCCCGGCACCAGAAGCAAGGCGCCCTCAAGTCCGGCCTGGGCGATGTGGGCAACAAAGGCGGCGGCATGGGCCTGGGCAGCCTCAGCCTCGATGACTTCAAGTAACCCCGCCCCTGCCTCGGATCACGCCGACCTCGCGATCATCGGCGTCAGCGCAGCCGGGATGATGGCGGCGATCTTCGCCGGACGAGCCGCCCCGCCCGGCGCCCGCATCGTCGCGCTCGACACCGCAAAAAAACTCGGCGCCAAGATCCTCGTCGCCGGCGGCGGGCGGTGCAATGTCACCCACGATGTCATTACCCCCCGCGATTACGCCGGGTCGTCCACGAACCAGATCAAGAAGGTCCTCAAGACATTCAGCGTCGCCGAGACAACGGCGTTCTTCGCGGAGCTGGGCGTCGCGCTCAAACGCGAAGAGACCGGCAAACTGTTCCCGGTGACGGACAAGGCGCGGACCGTGCTCGATGCGCTGCTCGGCGCCATGCGCGATGCGGGGGTGGAGGTGTGGACCGATGCCCGGGTCACGTCGCTCACGCACGGCCGCGGCGTTTTCACCATCAACGGCTCGTTGACGGCCGACCGGGTCATCATCGCCACCGGCGGGCTGGCGCTGCCCAAGACAGGGTCGGACGGGACCGGGTACGGCCTGCTGCGCGGCCTGGGCCACAGCGTCACCGCCACGACGCCGGCCCTGGCGCCGCTGATCCTCGAAGGCGGGCACTGGCTGACGAAGCTGTCCGGCGTGAGCTTCGACGCCGAGCTGACCCTGTCGAACCCCTCAGGCAAGGTGCTGCATCGTCAGGCCGGCGCGGTGCTGGCGACGCACTTCGGGATCAGCGGCCCGGCGGTCATGGACATCAGTCGGCACTGGCTCGCGGCCCGACCCGGCGGCCGGCTTCACGCCAACCTGGCGCCCGGCTCGACGTTCGAGCAGGTCGAACAGCAACTCGTCGACACCCCCCGCGGCACGCTCATCGGCTGGCTCAAACAGCGCCTGCCCGAGCGGCTGGCGGCAGCGCTGCTGCGCGACGGCGTGGGCGTCGATCCGAAGATCGGGTTGGCGCAGCTGAGCCGCGCTGATCGCCGGGGCGCGGCGCACGGCGTCACCGCCCTGCCGCTGCCGGTCGTCGGCGACCGCGGCTACAAGTTCGCCGAGGCCACCGCCGGCGGCACGCCCCTCGACGAAATCGACCTCAAAACCATGGCCTCGCGGATCGTCGACGGCCTCTACCTGTGCGGCGAGGTGCTCAACGTAGACGGGCGGATCGGCGGGTACAACTTCCAATGGGCCTGGTGCACCGGCCGGCTCGCGGGCATGGCCGCGGCACAGCGACTTTAATCGACTTAGCCGGCGGGCTACGCCCGCCTGGTCCGGGGGCCGCGTAGCGGCCCGGCTAAGCAACTTGCGCCGCCTAATGAGTGGGAGGCGAGGCTCTAAACCGCGGAATCGAGATCGACGTGGACGCCCTCGGTGACGACCGGGCCGTCGGCGGGGTGATGGCGGAGTTCGGCGATCAGGTCGCGCATCGGGGAATGGACCGGCGCGGTGAACGTCATAGGCCGGCCGGTATCGGGGTGGTTGATCCGCAGCACCGCGGCGTGAAGGGCGGGGGTGTGGACGATGAGTTCGCCGGTTTCGGCGCGGCGGCGGGCGGCGGCCTCCAGACGCAAGCCCTCCTCCTTGGCGCGGGCGTAGTTGAGGTACGGGCGCGACGCGGGCGGATGAGGCGGCTGCATGATCTCGGCCTCGCCGACCGGGAGCCCGCCGTAGAGGATATCGCCCACCAGCGGGCAGCCGATGTAGCTCAGGTGGACGCGGATCTGGTGGGTGCGGCCGGTCTTGAGCTCACACTCGACCAGCGAGTAGCCGCGGTAGCGCTCACGGACCCGGTACAGCGTGAGCGACTCCTTGCCGTGGGCGTCGTGGCGCACACAATGGGCTTCGCGGATGGTGAGGTGCTTGCCCAGCGGCTGGTCGACCGCACCGCCAGGGTCGGGCGGGCAGCCGTGGACGAGGGCGAGGTAGGCCTTGAGGTTGGTGCGGTTCTCGAACTGCTTGGCGATCTTCCAGTGGGGCTCTTCGCGTTTGCCGACGATGATCACGCCGGTGGTGTTCATGTCGAGGCGGTGGATGACGCCGGGGCGGGCGTCGTCGCGGCCGAGGTCGGAAAGGGCCTTATCGGCATGCCGGCCCCGGGCCTGGCCGGTCTGTTCGAAGTGGTGGGCCAGGGCGTTGAGGAGGGTGCCGTCCTTCCGGCCCCGGGCGGGGTGGATGATGAGGTCGGCCTGCTTATTGATGACGATGAAACCGCCCTCCTCATGGAGGATGTCGAGCGGGATGGGCTGAGGCTCGAGGTTGGCCGAGGGCCGCGGCGGCAGGCGGACGTCGATCACATCGCCCTCGCGGAGCCTGGTCGAGGGCTTGGGCTTCTTGCCGGTCTGGGCGTTGAGCGTCACACCGCCGAGCTCGATGAGCTTCTGGATCTGGTGGCGGCTGAACCCCCTGACGCGGTTCTGGAGGAACTTGTCAAGGCGTTGGGTGGAGTCTTTGGCGAGGGTGAACCGGCGGGCCTCGCCTCCCGCGAGTTCGGCGGGCAGGTCGTCATCATCGAAGTCGTCGTCAAATTCGGCGTCGAGGACGGGTTCGTCGGGCTCGACGGTCATGGCGAATCGGGCGATTCGGGGTCTTCGGGCAAGGCCGGGAGGACAGGCGACGCCGGGACGATCGGGGCGGGGCTGGAGAGGTCGAACGTCGGCGTCTCGAGGTTGAGGGGTTCGACTTCGGGAAGGTCGAAGTCCAGCATCGGCTCCGTCGCCGCGGGCTGAGGCTCGGGCTCGGGGGCGAACGCGATCGGTCGGGCCAGTTGCGGGAGCATCTCAAGACGGACCCGGGCCTGATCCGCAAAGGCGGGCCACCGATCGCCCGCGGCCTCGGCGACGCTTTCGTAGCGCTGGCGGGCGTCGTCCCAGTCTTCACGCATCTCGGCGACGGCGCCCAGGCCCATCAAGGCGTTGAGCCGATAGACCGGCTTCTGGGTCGCGTCGAGCACCTGTTGATACATCGCCGCGGCCTGGTCGAGCTTGGCGTTGATTTCGGCGTCGGCGTCCGTCTGCCCCGTCGCCTCGGCCTCGAGGGCGTCGGGGGTGACCGTTTCGGCGAGCGCCGCGTCCCCGCCGCGGAGGTAGGCGAGCACCTTCACGGTCGGGTCGCTGTACGCGTCGGCGATCGCGGCGAACCCGGCGGGGCTGTTCTCGATGGCCAGGTCGGTCCACGCATCCTCATGCGCGGTCGTGACGCTGTTCGACCAGAACCGGTAGACCAGAAACAACACCGCGAAGACCACGAACGCCGACAGGATCCAGTTGCCCCACTTGTTCCACCACTGGCCGAAGTTCGAGAGGAACTCGGCAAGATCGTTTTCTTTCAGGTCGTGGCGTTGTTCGCTGTCCATGCTTGTCTTTCGTCACAGGGGCGTGATGTCGACGGTCAGGGTGACCAGCGTGTTGCGGTCGGTCGCATCGATGTGAAGCCGCTCGGCGCCTTTGACGGCCGTGATGACCAGGTGCTTGTTCCCGTCCCAGCTGGCGTTCACATCTGACCAGTCGTTGAGGGGCAGTTGCTGCTGGTAGAAGCGCTCCACGTCGCGGAGATTGGTGCGGCCCTGGTAGACGTGGTGAACGTGCCGCACGCCGCCCTGAACCGAGCTGGTGGACTCCGAGGGCTGCACCGGGAACCCGATGGGTGCGGGCACGTCCGCGATCAGCGAGTCGGGGTTGACCACCAGCCCCGGGCCGGGCTGGGGTTCGAGGTAGTCCCAATCGTTGGACACGCCTACGGGCACGTCCCGCTGCTCGGGCGGGCAGCCCGTCAGCATCAGCGGGATCATCAACCAGAAGGCGGCGCGGCGCGTGGCGGCCATGGAACAGGCTCCTTGGTCGAGTGGATCACGGAGTTTAATCGTCGCCGGCGGCGGCGGCAAACCCAGGCCCGGCGCCGACTTGGCGCCCCCCGGCCCGGCCGGTACACTACGCGGCTCAAACCGTCGCCCCGGGCCGTGTCCCGGGGCTGCCCAACCCATGACGGAGTTCACCCCTTGGCTGAAATCATCGAGACCGAATCCGACGCCCAGCAGCGAGGCCCCTTCAAGGTCGCCGTCAAGTCCAGCAACGGCAAGGTCTACATCGACTACAAGCGGGCCGACGACCTGCGCCGCTTCCTCACCCCCAACGGCAAGATCCAGGGCCGCAAGAAGACCGGCCTGTCCGCCCGCGAGCAACGCCTCTGCGCCGCCGCCATCCGCCGCGCCCGGTACATGGGCCTGCTGCCCTACACCTCGGCGACGCTGTAAGTCGACCTCTGAGGGTGCGCCCAATCGACTTGTATGGCATTAGCCGGGCCGCTACGCGGCCCTGGTCCAGGCGGGCGTAGCCCGCCGGCTAAGACAGTCAAAACGATCGCCTCCCTCACTGGTTCCTGCGGTTCCTCCCCCATACCGGACAACTTCCAACCAAAAAGTCGCCTACAATCGGCACGTATGCCACTGACCCACATCTCCATCCGCGGCGCCCGCGAGCACAACCTCAAGGGCCTGGACATCGACATCCCCCGCGACAAGCTCGTCGTCGTCACCGGCCTGTCCGGCTCGGGCAAGTCCACCCTCGCGTTCGACACGATCTACGCCGAGGGCCAACGCAAGTACGTCGAGTCCCTCTCGGCCTACGCCCGCCAGTTCCTCGAACAGCTCCAGAAGCCCGACATCGAGTCCATCGAGGGCCTGCCCCCCACCATCGCCATCGAGCAGCGCTCCGCGTCCCACAACCCCCGCTCGACCGTCGCCACCACCACCGAGATCTACGACTACCTGCGCCTGCTCTTCGCCCGCGCCGGCCACCCGCGCTGCTGGCACGTCGACGCCAAGGGCAAGACCTGCGGCCACCCGATCACCTCGCAATCGGCCACCCAGATCGTCGACCACATCTTCGAGCTGCCCGAGTCGAGCAAGCTCATGATCCTCGCCCCCGTCATCCGCGGGAAGAAGGGCCATCACAAGGAGGTCTTCGACGCCATGGTCCGCCAGGGCTTCGTGCGCGCCCGCGTCGACGGCGCCGTCACCGACCTGCGCGAGATCGTCAACTCCAACGCCGGCACCCCGTTCACCACCAAGACGCAGCGCTACCAGCAGCACACCATCGAGGCGGTGGTGGACCGCATCGTCGTCCGCCACGAGGGCGCCGATGACGACGGCGGGCTCCGCACCCGCGTCGCCGACTCGGTCGAGCTGTCGCTCAAGCTCGCCGACGGCCTGGTCATCACCAGCGTCCAGCAGGACGACGGCTCGTGGGCCGACACCCTCTTCAGCGAGAAGTACGCTTGCCCGATCCATCCCGAGTGCAGCCTCGAAGACCTCGAGCCCCGGCTGTTCTCGTTCAACTCGCCCTACGGCGCATGCCCGACCTGCGGCGGGCTGGGCATCCGCCAGGAGTTCGACCCCGACCTGGTCGTGCCCAACCGCGAGCTGGCGCTGGAAGAGAACGCGATCGAGCCCTGGCGCGAGACCGGCACGATGATGAAGCGGCACTACAACCGGCTGATCCGCCGGTTCTGCCGCGACTTCGGCGTCCGCGCGGACACGCCGTTCAAGCAGTTCCCCAAGCGCGTCCAGCGCATCCTGCTCGAGGGCACGAACGAGCGGGACGAGGCCCACTTCGGCGCCGGCTTCGAGGGCGTCATCCCCAACCTCCACCGCCGGTTCGAGACCACCGAGAGCGAATGGGTCAAGCAACGCCTGGCGCCCTACCTCTCCGACACCCCCTGCCCCACCTGCAACGGCGCCCGGCTCCGCACCGAGGCCCTGCACGTCTTCATCGACGACGACCGCGGCAAGCCTCACACGATCCACGAGGCCGTCGGCATGACCATCGAGCAGGCCGCCGACTTCTTCGGCCGGCTCCGGCTCGACCACGAGCAGCAGCAGATCGCCGCCCCCATCCTCAAGGAAGTGCGCGCCCGCCTCGGCTTCATGCTCTCGGTCGGGCTGGGCTACCTCAACCTCAACCGCGCCACCGGCACCCTCTCCGGCGGCGAGGCCCAACGCATCCGCCTCGCCACCCAGGTCGGCTCCGGCCTCGTCGGATGCTGCTACGTCCTTGACGAGCCCACCATCGGCCTCCACCAACGCGACAACGACCGGCTCATCCACACCCTCCGACACCTCACCGACATCGGCAACACCGTCCTCGTCGTCGAGCACGACGAAGACACCATCCGCGCCGCCGACCACCTCATCGACATCGGCCCCGGCCCCGGCCGCCACGGCGGGACCGCCATCGCCCAGGGCACGCTCGACGAGGTCTGCGCCAACCCCCGCTCCCTCACCGGCCAGTACCTCACCGGCGCCCGCGAGATCCCCGTCCCCGAAGAACGCCGCGCGGTTGACCACGACTACGCCCTCACCGTCCACGGCGCCCGCGAGAACAACCTCAACGGCATCGACGTCGTCGTCCCCCTCGGCGGCATCACCTGCATCACCGGCGTCTCCGGCTCGGGCAAGTCCACCCTCGTCAACCGCGTCCTGCTCCGCGCCGCCCGGCGGCACCTGCTCGGCTCACGCGTCAAGCCCGGCGACCACGACAAGCTCACCGGCGTCGACCAGATCGACCGCATCATCGAGGTCGACCAGTCCCCCATCGGACGCACCCCCCGCTCCAACCCCGCCACCTACACCGGCGTGTTCGACTCCATCCGCGACCTCTTCTCCAAGACCAAGGAATCCAAGATCCGCGGCTACAAGCCCGGCCGGTTCTCCTTCAACGTCAAGGGCGGGCGCTGCGAGGCCTGCCAGGGACAGGGCACCAAGAAGATCGAGATGCACTTCCTCCCCGACGTCTATGTCCAGTGTGACGTCTGCAAGGGCAAACGCTACAACCGCGAAACCCTTGAGATCACCTACCGCGGCAAGAACATCGCCGACGTCCTGGAGATGACCGTCGAGGAGGCCCTGTCCTTCTTCGAGAACTTCCCCGACATCGTCCGCATGACCACCGCGCTCAACGACGTGGGCCTCTCCTACATCCAGCTCGGCCAGGCGTCGACCACCCTCTCCGGCGGCGAGGCCCAACGCGTCAAGCTCGCCACCGAGTTGGGCAAACGCCCCGCCGCCCACACCCTCTACGTCCTCGACGAGCCCACCACCGGCCTGCACTTCGACGACGTGCGCAAGCTCCTGGACGTGCTCCAGCGCCTCGCCGACGAAGGCCACACCGTCGTGCTCATCGAGCACAACATGGACGTGATCAAGTCCGCCGACTGGATCATCGACCTCGGCCCCGAGGGCGGCGACCGGGGCGGCAACATCGTCGCGGAGGGCCCGCCCGAGCAAATCGCCGAGGTCGCCGAAAGCTACACCGGCCAGTACCTCCAGCCCCACCTGTACGCCCACGCGGTTTGAAAGCTCCGCTCAAAGCCGGTCCTGAGCGCAGCGAAGGTCCGGATACGATCGACGCAATCCATCCGGACCTTCGCTGCGCTCAGGTCCGGCTTCGCCTGAAAACTCCAAAACTGATATCATCCCACGCTCCCCCCGGAGTCCAGCATGCCCGGCACGTTCCAAGTCACGGTCGTCACCCCCGAGAAGCAGGTCCTCGATGAGGAGGCAGTGTACGCGTCGGTCCCCGCCTGGGACGGCCTGCTCGGCGTCCAGACCCGCCGCGCCCCGCTGCTGATCAAGGTCGGTTACGGCCCCCTCCGGCTCGACCTCGCCGACGGCTCGACCCGGACCTTCTTCGCTGGCTCCGGATTCGCCCAGATGAAGAACAACGTGCTGACCCTCCTTCTCGACGAGGCCACGCCCGCCGACGAGGTCAGCACGGAGCAGGCCCAGGCCGCGCTGCAGGAAGCGCTCGCCCTCCGGGGCGCGACTGAGGCGCTCGAAGCCAAGCGGGAGCGCGACCTCGGCCGGGCGCGGGGGATGCTGGCGGTCGCGAACCGTTGACCGCGCGAGCCCGCCCCGGCGGGCCGACCTTAAACGGCGGTTACTCGTCCGTGACGCAGCCCTCGCTGGCCGTCTTCACGTTCTTGATGTACTTCCACAGCGTGCCCCGGTCCGCCTTGTAGGCCGGCTTGACCCACGCGGCTTTCCGGGCGGCGAGTTCGTCGTCGCTCACCGCCATGTCGATGGTCCCCTTCTCGCAATCGATCGACACCTCGTCGCCGGTCTTGACCAGCGCGATCGGGCCGCCCTCGATGGCCTCGGGGACGACGTGGCCGATGATGAACCCGTGGGACCCGCCGGAGAACCGGCCGTCGGTGATCAGGGCCACGTCCTTGATGAGCCCGGCGCCGGCGCACGCGGCGGTGGGGGTGAGCATCTCGGGCATGCCCGGGCCGCCCTTGGGGCCCTCGTAGCGGATGATGATGACATCGCCCTTCCGGATCTCGCCCTTCTCGAGGCCCTCGAGCATGTCCTCCTCGCAGTCGTAGACCCGCGCCGGGCCGGTGAAGGCGACGCCTTCCTTGCCGGTGATCTTGCCGACCGCGCCGCCCGGGGCGAGGTTGCCGCGGAGGATCTGGAGGTGGCCGGTCGGCTTGATGGGCTGGTCCAGGGGCTGGAGCACCTGCTGACCCTCGGACAGCGCGGGCAGGTCGGCGAGGTTCTCCGCGATGGTCTGGCCGGTCACGGTCATCTGGTCGCCGTCGAGCATCCCGTTGTCGAGCATGAACTTCATCACCGCGGGCGTGCCGCCGACCTCGTGAAGCTCCTTCATCACGTACCGGCCCGACGGCTTGAGGTCGCACAGCAGGGGCGTGGTGTTGGAGACCTCCTGGAACTCGTCGATCTCCAGCGACACGCCGAACGCCCGGGCCATCGCGAGCAGGTGCAGCACCGCGTTGGTGCTGCCGCCGGTGACGATCACCAGGCGCATCGCGTTGAGGAACGACTGCTTGGTCACGATGTCCCGGGGCTTGAGGTCGAGCTCGAGCAGCCGCTTGACCGCGTGGCCGGCGGCGATGCACTCGTCGTGCTTCTGCGGGTCCTCGGCGGGCGTGCTGCTCGAATAGGGCAGGGCCATGCCCATGCACTCGATCGCGCTGGCCATGGTGTTGGCGGTGTACATCCCGCCGCACGCGCCCGCGCCGGGGCAGGCGTTGCGCACGATCGTTTTGCGTTGCTCCTCGGTGATCGTCCCCGCGATCGACTGGCCGTAGGACTGGAACGCCGAGACCACGTCGAGCTTCTCCTCCTTGTCACCGACCACGGCGCAGCCGGGCCGGATCGTGCCGCCGTAAACCATCAGCGCCGGTCGATTGAGCCGGCCCATCGCGATCAGGCAGCCGGGCATGTTCTTGTCGCACCCCGGCAGCGCGACCAGCCCGTCGTACCACTGGGCGCCCATCAGCGTCTCGATCGAGTCCGCGATCAGGTCGCGCGACTGCAGCGAATACGACATCCCGTCGGTCCCCATCGAGATGCCGTCGGACACGCCGATGGTGTTGAACTGGAACCCCACCAGGCCCGACTCGGACACCCCCGCCTTCACGTGCCGGCCCAGGTCCAGCAGGTGCATGTTGCACGGGTTGCCCTCGTACCAGACGCTGGCGATGCCGACCTGCGCCTTGTCCATGTCCTCGTCGGACATGCCCGTGGCGTAGAGCATGGCCTGCGAGGCGCCCTGGCTCTTGGGCTGGGTCACGTGGCGGGAGTAGCGGTTGAGCGGCTTGGACATCGGACAGCTCCAGACAAGGGAAGCGAGCCGTGTAGTCTATAACATTCCCACCCCACCGGTCCGTTCAGCGGCGGCCCGGCTCGGCGAGCCGACGCCAAACGACTCTGGCGTATCCCACCGCGCCGTTTTACGATCGGGACATGGCCGACTCCCCCGCACTGGAGCTGACCGACCGCGCGATCGCGGACCTGGCCGAAGGGCTGCTTCGACGCGCCGCCGGCCTGCCGCACCGGCTGATCCTCGGCATCGCCGGCGTGCCGGGCGCGGGCAAGTCCACCCTCGCCCGGCGCGTCGCCGGCCACGTCCACCAGCACACCCCCGGCGCCGCGGCGCTCGCGCCCCTTGATGGGTTCCACCTCTCCCAGGACCAGCTCGAACGCCGCGGCCTGCTCGAACGCAAGGGGGCGCCCGAGACGTTCGACGCCCGCGCCTACATCCAGATGGTCCGCCGCGCACGCCACCCCCACCGCACCCTGCACTGCCCCGCTTACGACCGCCGCCTCCACGAACCCGCGTTCGACGACGACCCGCTCCACCGCGTCACCCGGCAGACCCGCATCGTCATCGCCGAGGGCAACTACCTGCTCATCCGCCGCCACCCCTGGCTGGGGCTCGAACAGGCCCTCACCCGCACGTGGTGGATCGACATCCCTCTCAAGCGGGCGCAGCAGCAGTTGATGCAGCGCCACCTCAAGGTCGGCCGCACCTCCAACCAGGCGGCTCATCGATGCGAATTCGATATGGAGAACGCCCGGTTCGTGCTCGACGAGTCGGGCCACGCCGACAGGGTCATGCGCTGGCCCGAATGAAGTCGGCCGTCGCCCGCTCCAGCAGCTCGGCCGCCCGCCGGATCGACTCGTCGACCGCCAGCCCCTCGCCGATCACCCGGTAGCCGGCCAGGCCCGCGTCGAGCGCCGCCTGCGGGTCGTCGCCCACGCTGCCGACCATCGCGTAGGTCTTCACCCCCCGCTCGGCGGCGCGCCGGGCCACGCCCAGAACCGCCTTGCCCGAGAGCGACTGGCCGTCCAGCTTCCCCTCCCCGGTGAGGCACAGGTCGCAACCGGTCACGCGCTCGGCGAAGCCCACCGCCTCCAGCACCAGCTCGAGCCCCGGCCGCAGCCGGCCGCCCAGCAGCGCCACGGCGCCGTACCCCAAGCCCCCCGCCGCCCCGGCGCCTGGCATCCCCCGGTCGTGGCCCACCAGGTCGGCCAAGCGGCCCAGCCCCGCGTCAAGCTCGGCGACCTGCACCGGCGTCGCGCCCTTCTGGGGGCCATACACCGACGCCGCCCCGCTGGGCCCGGTCAGCGGGTTGTTCACGTCGCACGCGATCAACAGTTCCACGCCCTCCAATCGCGGGTCGAGACCCGACCGGTCAACCCGCTCGATCCGCTGGAGGTCGCCGCCGACCAGCGGCCGCCCCGCCCCGGCGAACCCCACGCCCAGCGCCTGGGCCGCACCGGCGCCGCCGTCGTTGGTCGCGCTGCCCCCGATGCCGAGGATGACCCGCCGCACGTCGGCGTCCAATGCCGCGGCGATCAGCTCGCCCACGCCGAACGTCGTCGTCTTCGTCGGGTCGCGCCGCAGCTCCGGCATGCGCTCGAGCCCCGCGGCCGACGCCATCTCGATCACCGCCGTGCGCGGCGGGCCGTCGAGCAGCACCCACCGCGCCTCGATCGGCGGCCCCAGCGGCCCGGTCACCTCGGCGGTCATCCGCCGCGAGGGCACGCTGGCCGAGAACGCGTCGGCGAAGCCTTCCCCCCCATCGGAGATCGGGCAGACGTCCACGGCCGCGTCAGGGGCGGCCTGCCGGACGCCCGCGGCCATGGCGGCGGCCGCTTCCCGCGCCGTGAGCGAGTCCTTGAAGCTGTCGGGGGCGCAGAGCACCTTCATGGCCGCCAGTCTATACACTCGGGGCATGTCGGATCGAGACGAGGCGATGATGCGGCTGGCCCTGGAGTGGGCGGCCAGGGCGGCGGCGATGCACGAGGTGCCGGTCGGCGCGGTGGTGTACCGGGACGACCAGGTGCTGGCCGCGGCGCACAACCGGCGCGAGGTCGACGCCGACCCCGTCGCTCACGCCGAGATCCTCGCGATGCGGGAGGCCGCGGCGAAGCTGGGGACCTGGCGGCTCGACGCCTGCGGCCTGGCGGTGACGCTCGAGCCCTGCCCGATGTGCGCCGGGGCCATGGTCAACGCCCGGCTGGGCGAGCTGGTCTACGGCGCCGCGGACCCCAAGATGGGCTGCGTCGACACCCTCTACCAGCTCTGCACCGACCCGAGGTTCAATCACCGCGTCACGGTCCGTCGCGGCGTCATGGCGGAGGCGTCGGCCGAGCTGCTGCGGGCGTTCTTCCGCGAGCGGCGCGGCCCGGACAAACCCGTCAAACCCCGTCCCTGACCCATCGGGGATGGCCCATAGCCGGGCCGCTACGCGGCCCCGGACCAGGCGGGCGTAGCCCGCCGGCTATAAGCCACAAATATTGAGAAATCAGCGTGTGGGATACCAATAATTCACTGACGCGCCACCCCCGCGGCCTTTGTATTTGCCAAGGCGGGGCACACAGGCCATACTGATGGACCCGGTCCGCTTGGGCCCCTGTTTGTTTTCGCGTCAGGTCGACGAGGTGTTGATGGCCCGTACACGACGGAAAATCGGCGAAATCCTCAAACGCTGGGGCCTCATTGACGACCAGCAACTCGAAGAAGCCCTCAAGGTTTCCCAGGGCTCGAAAAAACGCATCGGCGAAGCGCTGGTCAGCCTCGGCTACGCCGCCGAAAACGATGTCGCCAAGGCGCTCGCCTCCCAGTTCGACATGGAGTTCGTCGATCTCGACCGGCCCAACGTCATCGACAAAGAACACCTCGAGCTGATCCCCGCCGACATCGTCAAGAAATACCTCATCCTTCCCATGGGCAAGGATGAAAACACCAACACGCTGAAGGTTCTGGTCCACGACCCGATGGACCTGACCCTGATCGACGACCTGCAGTTCCGCCTCGGCGGGCGGATCGAGCTCGCCCTCGGCGCCCGCGATAAAATCAAGGAGTACATCGAAAATATGTACTCCGAGACGCGGGCGACCATCGACGAGACCGTCCGCGCCCTGTCGCTCGACTCCTCCATGGACCGCGGCGCCTCGCTCGACATCCAGGTCAAGGGCGAGGAAGAGGCCGGCCCCGACGAAGAGGATGACGAAGACTCCGCCCCGATCGTCCGGCTGGTCCACCAGATCATCGCCGAGGCGGTCATGAACCGCGCCAGCGACATCCACATCGAACCCTTCGAGGACCGCGTCCGCCTGCGCTACCGCATCGACGGCGTCTGCCACGAACGCGACAAGATCCCCAAGCGCACCCAGGGCTCGGTCATCGCCCGCCTCAAGATCATGTCCGGCATGCGCGTCGAGGAGAAACGCATCCCCCAGGACGGCCGCATTAAGTCCAAGATCGGCGGCGAGATGATCGACTTCCGCGTCTCGGCCTGCCCCGCCTACCACGGCGAATCAGTAGTCCTGCGTATCCTCCGGCCCGACGCCGCCAAGCTCGGCCTCCAGGCCCTGGGCATGCAGGATGACACCCTCGAGGCCTTTAACAAGATCATCGCCAAGCCCAACGGCATCTTCCTCGTCACCGGCCCCACCGGCTCGGGCAAGACCACCACGCTCTACTCCGCCCTCGACGTCCTCAACCGCCCGGACAAGAAGATCATCACCGCCGAGGACCCGATCGAATACAACTTCAAGGGCATCAACCAGTGCCAGGTCAACCCGCAGGTGGGCATGACGTTCCAGGTCATCCTCAAGGCCATGCTGCGGCAGGCGCCCAACGTCATCCTCGTCGGCGAGATCCGCGACAAAGAGGTCGGCGAGGTCGCGGTCCAGGCGTCGCTCACCGGCCACCTGGTGTTCTCCACGCTCCACACCAACGACGCCCCGTCGGCGATCACCCGCATGATCGACATGGGCATCAAGCCGTTCCTCGTCGCCAGCTCGATCCAGGCGATCCTGGCCCAGCGGCTGGTGCGGATCCTCTGCGAGCACTGCAAGGAGCCGGAAGACAACCCCAGCCCGCGCCAGCTGGCGTTGTGCGGCTTCAAGCCCGGCGAGTTGGACGGCAAGACGATCTACAAAGCGGTCGGCTGCAGCCGCTGCAGCGGGACCGGTTACCGTGGGCGGCGGGGCATCTACGAACTGATGCTCATGAACCACGAGATCCGCGACCTGGCGTTCAAACGCGCCCCGGTGAACAAGATCCGTGATGCCGCCGTCGCCTCGGGCATGCGGAACCTGCTGGGCGACGGCAAGCTCAAGATCCTCGAAGGCAAGACCACCCTCGATGAAATCAGCCGCATCACCCAGATCGAAGGCCTTGTGGACGACAACATGACCGACGAGAGCGGCGACGACGACCTGGCCGCTTAGCCGCCCCGTGAGCCCCGCCGCCGGGGCTGCTTATTCGTGATTCAACTCCCCCCGGGCCGAGCCCGGGGCTAACGGAAAGCCTGAATGTCCACCGTTCACATCGACCGCCTGCTCGACACCGTGGTGAAACAGGAAGCCTCCGACCTGCACCTGACCGTGGGCAAGCCCCCGACGCTCCGCATGCGCGGGCGGCTGGTCGAGCTGAAGACCAAGGTCCTCGAGCCTAACGACACCGTCGCCCTGATGAAGTCGATCACCCCCGAGCGCTCCCAGAACGAGCTTCAGGAGGAAGGCGGCTCCGACTTCGGCTTCGCCTACGGGGAGGCGGCCCGCTTCCGGGTCTCGGTCTTCAAGCAGAAGGGCAACGTCTCCCTGTGCCTGCGGCGGATCCCCACCAAGCTGCTGGACATCGAGGAGATCGGCCTGCCCGCCATCGTCCGCGACCTGATCCGTCGGCCCCAGGGCATGTTCCTCGTCACCGGCCCCACCGGATCAGGGAAAACCACCACCCTCGCGTCGATGGTCAACAACATCAACGAAAACCTCGACCGCCACATCATCACCGTCGAGGACCCGGTCGAATATTACCACCCGCACAAGAAATCCATCGTCAACCAGCGCGAGGTGGGCAACGACGTGCCCAGCTTCTCCGAGGCCCTGAGACGGGCCCTGCGGCAGGACCCGGACGTGATCATGGTCGGCGAGATGCGCGACCTGGAGACCATCGAGGCCGCCGTCGAGGCCGCCGAGACCGGCCACCTCGTGTTCGGCACCCTCCACACCACCGGCGCTTCGGGCACGATCAACCGGATCATCGACGCGTTCCCGGTCTCCCAGCAGGCCCAGATCCGCGTCCAGCTCTCGACCGCCCTCATCGCCGTGCTTTCCCAGCAGTTGCTGACCCGGGTGGACAAGAAGGGCATGTGCGCCTGCTACGAGTTCATGGTGGTGACCCCGGCCATCTCGAACCTGATCCGCGAGAACAAGACGTTCCGTATCGACTCGGCCATCCAGACCGGCAAGAAGTTCGGGATGCAGCTGCTCGACGATCACCTGTGGGACCTGTACAGCCGGGGGTGGATCGCCGCGGACCAGATGGTCGACCGCTGCCGAAACCAGGGCATGATGATCGAGAAGCTCAAGCGGGCCGGGCAATCCACCGGCCGACTCGAACTCGACGACGACGAGGCTCAGGCCGCCGCAGGGTAATCCCTATGATTGGCGGTGCGAACGGATTATTTATTTGGATAAACAATGAACCAAAATCCATGTGTCTATTATACGAATAACCCATTGCGGAGCTTGAACGCGGCTCATTGATTGCTATAAATAGATTAACGCAGAACCGGCTATGACCTTCTGCTGAAAATTTGACCAGCCCACCTTATCCGCTTCACGATTCATTCGTCATTCGTCCTTCCGAAAGCGGAGTTAAGAATGGACAGTTGGATTTTTTCCCAGCTGTACATCAACCAGAACGTCGTGACGGCGGCTAACCGGGCCGCCATCCGGATACCCCCTTCCGGGGCTGGAGTGACGAATGGCAGCAAAGGACCCATTAAGCGAGCTCAAAGGACGCCGCCTCGGCCGGATCCTCACCAAGATGGGGAAGGTCACGCGCGACCAGGTCCAGGAAGCCCTGGCCATGCACTCCAAGAACCGGCAGCCGGTCGGGCAGCTGCTGGTTGAGCTGGGATACGTCAATCAGGACGACGTCAACCTCGCCCTCGCCGCCCAGGCGGGGATGGAGACGATCGATCTGGACGAGTTCGACATCGCGGACGACGTGATCAAGATGTTCCCGGCCGAGACGTCGCAGGCATACCAGGTGCTGCCGCTCCAGTACGAGTCCGAGTCCAACACGCTCACCGTGGCCCTCAAGAACGCGGACAACTTCCGTGCGGTGGACGATTTACGGCTTTTGATGGGGTACAACGTCAAACCGGTCGTCGCCCCCGCGGCGCAGGTCGAGAAGAAGATCCAGGCCTACTACGGCGAGGACGAGGAATCGCTCTCGAGCCTGATCGCCGAGATGACCGAGGACACGGACCTGGAGGAGATCGCCGACCGTGGCGAATCGATCGACCTCGAAGAGCTCCTCGAGATGGCCGAGGACAACAAGGTCAAGCGGCTGCTGAACCTGGTGCTGCTGCAGGCGATCAAGGACAAGGCGTCGGACGTCCATTTCGAGCCGTTCGAGGACGAGTTCAAGATGCGTTACCGCATCGACGGGGTGCTGTACGAGATGATCCCGCCGCCGCGGCACCTGGCGATGCCGATCGTCAGCCGCATCAAGGTCATGTCGAACCTGGACATCGCCGAGCGGCGGGTGCCTCAGGACGGGCGGATCGAGCTGGTCGTGGGGGGCAACCCCGTCGACCTGCGTGTCGCGGTCCTGCCCACCATGTTCGGCGAGTCGGTCGTCATGCGTATCCTCGACCGCACCAACACCTCGCTCGAGCTCGACAAGGTCGGGCTGCGGCCGGACGACCTCAACGACGTCCGCCAGCTCATCAAGAAGCCCAACGGCATCGTCATCGTCACCGGCCCCACCGGCTCGGGGAAGACGACCACGCTCTACTCGGCCCTCAACGAGCTCAACGAGATCAGCGAGAAGATCCTCACCGTCGAGGACCCGGTCGAGTACGACATCGACGGCCTGGTGCAGGTCCAGGTCAACCCGGACGTGGGCCTCACGTTCGCCTCGGCCCTCCGCTCCTTCCTGCGGCAAGACCCCGACATCATCCTGGTCGGCGAGACCCGCGACCTGGAGACCGCCCAGATCGCCGTGCAGGCGTCGCTCACCGGGCACCTGGTCTTCACGACGCTGCACACCAACGACGCGCCGTCGTCGATCGCCCGCCTGCTCGACCTGGGCCTGGAGCCCTTCCTGATCACCGCCACCCTGGAGGGCGTGGTCGCCCAGCGTCTGGTCCGCACGATCTGCACGCGTTGCAAGCAGGCGTACGACCCGACCGAAGAGGAGCTGCTGCAATTGCAGCTGACGCCGGAGGACATCGAGGGCCGGCAGCTGTACCGCGGGATGGGGTGCGACTACTGCAACGAGTCGGGCTACAAGGGCCGGATGGGCCTGTTTGAGATCATGGTGCTCGACGACGAGATGCGTGAGTTGATCATGCAGAACGCGTCGAGCCAGATCCTGATGGCCGAGTCCCAGAAGCGTGGGATGCGCCCCCTGCGCGAGTCGGGCCTGCTGGCCCTGTTCGACGGGGTCACCACCATCGACGAGATCGTGAAGGAAACGATGTTTGAAGAATAATTGGGAGAGCTGCGAGGTGCGAGCGCCGAACGGCGAAGTTCGGAGTTCCGTTTCCCCAGCTCGCCGTTCGAAATTTGCAGTTCGAAGTTCAGTCTAAGGACGTCACCATGCCCACCTTCCAGTATGAAGCGCTCAATGACGCCGGCAAGCCCCAGAAGGGCACGATCAACGCCGCCACCAGCGACGAGGCCATCGCCCGGATCCGCAGCCAGGGGTACTTCCCCACCTCGGTCCGCGAGCAGAAGGTCAAGAAGCAGAAGGGCAAGGCCGCCGCGGCCGCGCCGACGGCGGCGGGCAAGAAGAAGAACTGGACGGAGATCTCCATCCAGATCGGGGGCGTCGGCTCCAAGCAGCTGACCGCCTTCACCCGCCAGCTCTCGACACTCCAGGACGCGGGCCTGCCCATCCTCCGGTCGCTGGCGATCCTGGAGCAGCAGCAGAAGCCCGGCCTGCTCAAGGACACGCTCGGCGTGGTCCATGAAGACGTTGCGTCCGGCTCGTCGCTCTCCGACGCGATGGGCAAGCACCCCAAGGCGTTCAACAAGCTGTACGTCAAGATGATCGCCGCGGGCGAGGTCGGCGGCGTGCTGGACCTGATCCTCCAGCGCCTGGCGGACTTCCTCGAGAAGGCCGCCAAGCTCAAGCGGCGGATCATCTCCGCGATGATCTACCCGGCCGCGGTCATCACCGTCGCCGCGGTGATCGTGCTGGGCATCATGGTGCTGATCGTGCCCAAGTTCATCGAGATCTTCGAGGACTTCGACACCGAGATGCCGCCGCTGACGATCTTCCTCATCGAGTTCAGCAAGTGGTTGATCGGGCCGATGCTCTCGACCGGCAACCCCGACCAGCTCATCCCGGGCGTGGTCTGGGTGCTCGCCTCGCCGTTCATTGTTTTCTTCGGCTTCAAGATCATCCGGAAAACCAAGACCGGCAAGGGCGTGATCGACCGGACGATACTGTTCATGCCGATCCTCGGCGGGCTGATCGCCAAGGCGACGATCGCCAAGTTCACGCGGACGCTGGGCACCCTGGTCAACGCCGGCGTGCCCATCCTCGACGCGATCAACATCACCGGGGAGACGACCGGCAACAACGTGTATCAGAACGCCCTGTTCAAGGTCCACGACTCGGTCCGCCAGGGCGAGTCGTTCGCCGAGCCGCTGCGGCAGGCGAAGGTGTGCGACGCCCTGGTCGTCAACATGATCGACGTCGGCGAGGAGACCGGTGACCTGGACAAGATGCTGCTGAAGATCGCGGACAACTACGACGAAGAGGTCGACGTCGCGGTCGCCGGCCTGGTGTCGCTGCTCGAGCCGATCATGGTGGTGGTGCTCGGCGGGATCGTGGGCTTCATCGTGATCTCGCTGTTCCTGCCGCTGGTGAAGCTGATGCAGTCCGTGATGTGAGCCCCCGCCTGTGCGGGGCGAAGTGAGTCGTCATGAACCGTTGCCCGTTCCATCTTGACCGCCGCCGCTCGCTGGGCATGACCCTGGCCGAGACGCTGATCGCCGGGATCGTGGTGATCCTGGTGTTCGCGTTGATCTCGGCGGTGAGCGCCTCGCTGCGGGCCGACGACGCGGAGACGCGGACGCAGGACACCCTCGCGGCGCTGCAGGCGGCGCTGCTTCATCACGGCCGGCCGCTGCCCGACGACGCCGCGCTGGCCCTGCGGCGGCTGCTGCTGGACGACGGGGCGCGCCAAGCGCTGGTCGCGGTCGCCGTCGAGCGCGGCCCCGACGGCGCGCCGGTC
>JANQFR010000084.1 GCA_028277745.1 Phycisphaeraceae bacterium | reverse complement strand
CACGGCGGCGTTTCACGAACTGCTGCGCGAGCACCCCAGCGCGGCCGTGCAATACGACCTGGCCCTCGAGCAGGCGCCGGACGACCCCGACGTGCTGCGGCGCTCCGCCCGCTTCTTCGCTCAACGCGGCGACCGAGCCCGCGCGATCGCCAACCTGCGCAAGCTCGACGACGCCGGCCGGGCCGGGCCCGATGAGCTGTTGCTGCTGGCTCAGTGTTATGCCCGCGCGGGTGAGCCGGACGCGGCCCTGGCCGTCGCCCGGCGGCTGATCGACGGGTCGGCCCCGCCGCAGGCCGTCGCCTGGCTGGGCGGCTACCTCTATCAGCTCGACCAGGCCCCCGAAGCGCAGGAGGTGTTGGGCCTGCTGCACAGCCTGGGCCTGCCCGAGGCCCAGCGGCTGCGCCTGACCGCGGCTGCGCTGCTCGACGCCGGCCGGGCCGATGACGCCGAGGCCCTGCTCGCGGAAGCGATCGACGCCGACCCGCAGGACGCGGACGCCCGACGGATGCTGATCGACCTGGCCCTGGCCCGCGGCGACGCCGACGCCGCGTTGGCGCTCGACGCGATGGGGTGGTTGACGGGGTTGGAGCCGGCGGTGCGTCGCTTCACGCCCGACCCGTCGACGCGCGGCGTCGTGCGGGAGCTGCTGGGCGACGCCGAGCGCCGCGCCGCGGCCACGGCGGCGCTGGCGGCCCTGGCCGATGAGGAGCTGAGCGCCGATCCGCAAGCCCAGCGGGCGGCGCTGCGGCGGCTGGCGAAACAATACGCGTACGTCTGGCCGGTCGTGAAGCTGGCCGTCCTTTACGAACTGGCGGCGGATCGCCCGGTGATGGCCGGAGAGCTGCTCAATCGGGCCGCGGAGCTCTTCCCCGACAATCCCGAGCCGTTGCAGATCAGCATCAACGCCTTGATGGCGAGCAACCAATGGGCGCAGGCCATGACCGCTGCGGAGCGGCTGCGGGACATCGACCCGTCCGCCCGGGGCTGGGCCGACCTGCAACTGGCGACGGCGCAGATCGAGCTGGGCCTGGCGTCGCGGGCGATCGAGACGCTGCGCCCGTATGTGCGGGAGGCGATCGATGACCCGGCCGCCCACGCCGACGTGATCGCCGTTTATGCCGCTGCGCTGCGCGCCGACGGGCGTGAAGAGGACGCCCAGCGGTTCCTCGAGGCCGTCTCCCCCGCGCCCGGCGCAGCGCCCGCGCGATAGGATGCGGGTTCATGCGCCGCTTGATCCCGCCTGTGACCTTCATCGTCGGCGTGCTGCTGATTGCGGCCTGCGAAACGCTGCTGTACGTCGACGTGTCGCGGCGTGACGACTCGGTCGGCCCCATCGATACGCTGGGATACGCGGCGCGCTGGGTCGCGGTGAACATGACCGCGCTGTGCTGGGTCGGCTACCTGCTGACGCTGGACGGCCTGCTGGCGTGGACCCGGTCGGGCAGCCCGATCCGTCTGCGGCCCAACCGGTTTGTCGTCGCGTGGCTGACCAGCGTGCCGGTGTGGTGCTACTTCGACTGGGTGAATTTCTACTTCCTCGACGCGTGGCGTTATGAGGGCCTGCCCGAGGGTTTCAGCCGGCGGGTGGTGGGGTACCTGATCGCGTTCGCCGCGATCTCGCCGGGGATGTTTCTCGCGGCCGAGGCGGCCCAGCGGCTGGGTGTCCGGCGGCTGCGTCGGCCGGGCCTGGCGTGGGCGCTGACGCTCGGCCCGGCGGCGGTGATCACGGTGATCACCCTGGCGCTGCTGCCGGCGTTCGGACGCGGGGCGATGGGGGAGACCCGCGGCGTCATCGCGTCGGGCCTGCTCCTGGCCGGGCCGGCGATCGCGTGCCTGATCCGCCGGCAGAGCCTGCTGGTGGTGTCGGGCGCGATCGGGCTGGGCTTCAGCGCGTGGTCCGTGCTGGCCCAGCAGCCGCTGGGCTGCATGACGCTCTGGGTGGGGCTGATCTACCTGATCGACCCGATCAACGCGAAGCTCGGCGCCCCGAGCATCCTGCGCGACTGGCAGGCCGGCCGGCTGGGGCGGACGGCGAGCCTGATGATCGGCGGGCTGGTGTGCGGGCTGCTCTGGGAGTTCTGGAACTACTGGGCGATCGCGAAGTGGACCTATCATCTGCCATTTCTGGGCGGTTGGGAGTCGCTGCGTTACTTCGAGATGCCGGTGCTGGGGTTGCTGGGGTTCCTGCCGTTCGCGGTCGAGTGCTGGGTGGTGCTGAACCTGATCATCGCGGTGCTGGAGCGGTGCCGGCTGCGGGTCGCCGAGGCGTTGCCGGACGATCAGGCGGTGATGTAGGGTTATCCGGACCTTCGCTGCGCTCAGGTCCGGCTTGGGGCCCATTCAAGCATCCCCCGCGCGGCAGCCGATAAACCGATCATGTCCAGCGTTTCAGGGCTGTCCAACTCGCAACTCGGCTACGACGTCGGCATCGCCGTCGCCCGCAAGACGCTCGATACCCAGAGGGCCCAGGGCGACGCCGCCCTGAAGCTGCTCGAGGGCGCCGCCGAGTTGTCGCAACAGTCCTCCGAGCGCACCACCGCGCAGCCCGTGATCCGCCCCGAGCCGCATAAGGGCAACCTGGTCGATGTGATCGCGTAAGCCGCGATCGGGGGGCGTCAGCGGACGCTTGGCCACGCCTGATCGAGGGCCTCGAACACCGCGTCGATCGAATCGACAAAGCTGTACATCTCGCGGTACTCCGGTCCGGCGCAGCGGTGCTCGATGAAGTGCTCGAACAGCTCGTGCAGCGGGTCGTAGAAGCCGTCGATGTTGAGGATGACCAGCGGTCGGTCGGTGTACTTGAGGACCTTGAGGACGAGGATCTCGGCCAGCTCTTCGAGGGTGCCGAACCCGCCGGGGAGCACGACGAAGGCGTCGGCGCGCTCGTCCATGATCTGCTTGCGCTCGCGCATGGTCTGGGTGACGATGAGCTCGTCCGCGTCGTGGTAGGCGATCTCGACATCCTGCATGGACTCGGGGATGACGCCGATGACCCCGCCGCCATGGGCCTGGCAGGCGCGGGCGACCTCGCCCATGAGACCGACCTTGCCCCCACCCCAGACGAGGGTGTCGCCCCGGCGGGCGAGGGCGGCGCCGAGGTCGCGGGCGGCCGCGAAATACGCGGGGTCCACGCGGTTGCTGGACGAACAGAACACACAGATGGCACGGGACACAATCGTCTCCTGACGGGGGGTTTAGACCGGTCATGATAGCCGGGCCGGGTTGGCGTTGGGTTTGCTTTTCGGCGCAGCGGCGGTAAAGTCGGATTCTTCCACCTGCATGGAAGGCTCTGGTTTGTCCGCGGCTCAGGACGACAAACAGGCGACCCGGGCGGGGTCGCAGCTCGGCGAAGGACCGCAGCTCAGCAACGGCCAGCTCGTACTCAGGATGCTGGGTCTCGCGTGGCGGTATCGCCTCGCTGCGGTCCGCGTGCTGCTGCTTCAGGTGGTGCTCCTGGCGATGGCGCTGTCGGGCCTGGGGCTGACCGGGCTGGGCATCGACGTGATCCACACGGGGTTTGACGACAGCGTCCAGCCGCCCGCCTGGCCGCTGGGGCTCCACCCGCCCGACACGTGGTCGACCATGGCCCAGGTCGTCTTGATCGGGCTCATGATCCTGACCATCGCCCTGATGCGGATGGTGCTGGACCGGACGGCTCAGATCAGCAAGGCGGCGCTGGTCCAGGACATCGTCGTTCACCTGCGGGCGACCGTGTATCACAAGCTCGAGCGGCTGAGCTTCCGCTTCTTCGACGACAACGAATCGGGCTCGATCATCAACCGCGTGACCGGCGACGTGCAGGCGGTGCGGGCGTTCATCGACATGGTGCTCATCGAGGTCCTGATGATGGCCTTGTCTCTGACGTTCTTCCTGGTCTACATGGTCAGCATCAGCGGCTGGCTGACCCTGCTGTGTCTGCTGACCACGCCGCTGCTGGTGGTGTTGACGGTCGTGTTTTCGCGGATCGTCCGGCCGGCGTACATGCAGAACCGCCTGCTGTTCGACCACGCGGTGCGCGTGCTGGCCGAGAACGTGCAGGGCGTCCACGTGGTCAAGGGTTTCAGCCTTGAAGAGCTCGAGACCGACAAGTTCAAGGACGCCAACGACGACGTGACCCGGCAGCAGCGTTGGATCTTCTGGCGGGCGTCCGTGTTCGTGCCGCTGATCCAGTTCCTGCCCCAGGTGAACCTGCTGATCCTGATGCTGGCGGGCGGCTGGCTTTACATCCAGGGCGGGATCGAGCTGGGCGGGGGCCTGATCGTCTTCGCGGGGCTGCTGCAGCAGTTCTCGAACCAGGTGGGCAATATCGCCAACATCGCCAACACGGTGCAGCGGAGCCTGACCGGCGCGCAGCGCGTCTTCGAGGTGATGGACACGCCGCTGGAGATCGAGAGCCCCCCCGACGCGAAGCGGGTCGAGCGCGCCCGGGGCGCGGTGCGGTTCGAAAACGCCACCTTCGGGTACGACCCGCAGGCCCCGGCGGTGCGGGACGTGAGCCTCGACGTCGCGCCGGGCCGGTGCGTCGCGGTGCTCGGCGCCACGGGCGCGGGCAAGAGCACGCTGCTGAGCCTGATCCCCCGTTTCTACGACCCCCAGCGGGGCCGCGTGTTGATCGACGGGGTCGACGTGCGGGAATACGACCTCGACGACCTGCGACGCAGCATCGGCATCGTGTTCCAGGAAAGCTTCCTGTTCAGCCACACCGTCGCGGAGAACATCGCCTTCGGCTATCCCGACGCGACGCGGGAGCAGGTCGAGGAGGCCGCCAAGATCGCCCAGGCCCACGACTTCATCCTCGAAGACCTGCCCCACGGCTACGACACGGTGCTGACCGAGGGCGGCGAGAACCTCTCGGGCGGGCAGCGGCAGCGGCTGGCGATCGCGCGGGCGGTGCTGCTGCAGCCGCCGATCCTCCTGCTGGACGACCCGACCGCGGCGATCGACCCGGAGACCGAGCACGAGATCCTCGCGGCGATGGACCACGCCATGGAGGGGCGCACCACGTTCGTGGTCGCCCACCGGCTGAGCACCCTGCGGCGGGCGGACCAGGTGATCGTGATGGAGAAGGGCCGGATCGTCGAGGCCGGCACGCACGACGAGTTGATGAACGGCACGGGGCACTACCGCACCGCGGCCGACCTGCAGTCGGCCGATGACGAATCGAAACGCCTGCTGGGCCTGCCGATGGATCGGGGCGAAGGGGGTGGGGCATGAGCGCTTTCGCGGGAGGCGGCAAGGGGATGAAGGCGTTGCGCGGCTCCGGCGGCGAGAAGGCCCCGCTCGACATGAAGCTGGTGTGGCGCACGCTCGGCTACACCCGGCCCTACGCGTGGAAGCGCAACGCGCTGCTGGGCATCACGCTGCTGCGCTCGCTCCAGCTCCCGGCGTTCGGCCTGCTGGTCAGCAAGATCATCAGTGGGCCGATCACCAACCAGGACTACGCGGGCGTGGTCTGGTGGACCGCGGGCCTGGCGGCGCTGGCGGTCTTCACGCAGATCACGTTCCACTTCCGCACGCGCTGGGCGTCAGAGTTGGGCGAATCGGTGGTGCACGACCTGCGGCGCGACATCTTCGATCACCTGCAGCGGCTGTCGATGCGGTACTACGACCGCACCAAGCTCGGCCGGATCATCAGCCGGATGACCTCCGACGCCGAGGCCATGCGCGCGGGCGTGCAGGAAGTGCTGTTCGTGTCGATCGTGCAGTTCGGCCAGGTCACGGTCGCGGCGGCGGTGATGCTGTGGTTCGACGCGGTGTTGTTCGGCGTGGTGCTGCTGATGTCGCCGGTGCTGTACGTGATGACCAATTTCTTCCGCACGCGGATCGGCGAGGCGTGGCGGCAGGTCCAGGAGAGCTTCAGCCGGGTCACCGCGACGCTGGCCGAGTCGGTCAACGGCATCCGCGTGACCCAGGGTTTTGTCCGCCAGGACGCCAACGCCGAGCGGTTCGGGCAGCTCGTCGCCGACCACGGCGAGCTGAACATGCGCGCCGCCCGGCTCTCGGGGACGTTCCTGCCGCTGATCGAGCTCAACAACCAGTTCTTCATCTCGATGCTCATCCTCGTGGGCGGCTACCAGGTGCTCTACGGCGGGCTGCTGAGCGACCAGAACCAGGAGCAGCAGTTCGCGGCCCTGGTCGTGTTCTTCTTCATGGTCAACTACTTCTTCGGCGGCATCGCCTTTGTCGGCCGGATGTACAACCAGGCCCTCACCGCCATGGCCGGCGCCGAGCGGGTCTTCGGCCTGATCGATCAGCAACCCGAAAAACTCGACGCCGACGACGCGGCCGACCTGCCCCCGATCGACGGGCGGGTCGAGTTCGACGACGTCTGCTTCGGCTACGACCCCAACCACCTCGTGCTCCACGACATCAACTTCACCGCCAAGCCGGGCAAAACGATCGCCCTGGTCGGGCACACCGGCTCGGGCAAGTCCACCATCATCAAGCTCATCAGCAAGTTCTACATCCCCACCGCCGGGACCCTCCGCATCGACGGGCGCGACGTCACCCGGGTCACCAAGGATTCGCTGCTCCACCAGCTGGGCATCGTCCTCCAGTCCAACTTCCTGTTCAGCGGCACGGTCATGGACAACATCCGCATGGGTAAGCCCGGCTCCTCGGACGAGGAGGTCATCGACGCCGCCCGCCGGCTCGACTGCCTCGACCTGCTGGAGCAGCTCCCCGAGGGGCTCCACACCCTGGTCGGCGAAAAAGGCGCCAGCCTCTCGCTGGGGCAGCGCCAGCTCGTCTGCTTCGCCCGGGCCATGCTCGCCGACCCGCGCATCCTGATCCTCGACGAGGCGACCTCCAGCGTCGACACCATGACCGAGGCCCGGATCCAGAAGGCCCTGGAGGTCCTCCTCGCCGGGCGGACCAGCTTCGTGGTCGCCCACCGCCTCTCGACCATCCGCCACGCCGACCTGGTGCTCGTGCTCGACCATGGCCGGATCGTCGAACGCGGCAACCACGCCGAGCTTTTGGTCACGGGCGGGGTCTACGCCAACCTCTACCGCCAATTCATCCGCGCTGCCGAGGCGTGAGGCCGTCCCTTCAAGCCCGGGGCACGGTAGACCGATGTACTAACGAGTGATAAAATATGGGCGGAAGCGACAGGAGCCGCCGCATGGTCAAAACCCTGACAAAACACGGAAACAGCCAGGCCCTGGTGATCGACAAGGCGCTGATTGAAGAGATGGGGATCGACGAGTCCACACCGCTTCAGATCACGGTGCAGGGCGGCCGCATGATTATCTGCCCGGTGCAATCCAGCGCCCAGGAGCCCGACTACGTGGCTTCGGTCGAGAAAGTCATGCGCGAACGAGACGGCCTGCTCAAGCGGCTGGCGTGAGGATGGCCGAGGTCCGTTTTGTTTCGTGGGAGCAATTGCTCGACATCCATCGCCGCTGCCTCGAAAAGCACGGCGGCAGTGATGGCATGCGCGATGTCGGGCTCGTCGAGTCCGCCCTGGCGACGCCGTACGCCTCTTTTGGCGGCCAATACCTCCACGAAGACCTGGCCGCCATGGCCAGCGCGTACCTCTTCCACATCAGCGAGAACCAAGGCTTCATCGACGGCAACAAACGAACCGCGGTCACCGCGATGCTGGTTTTTCTAGACCTCAATGGACAGTATCTAAACGCCAGCGACGACGAACTTTACGACCTTATAATCAGGATCGCCGACAACTCAGCAACGAAAGCAGACGCCGCGTCGTTCATCCGCGATCGGCTCAAGCTCTGTCGCTGACTTCACCCCTTGCCGCCTACAATACCCTTATGCCCGCCGACCCCACCCTCATCGAGTCCGATCACCGCCACACGCTCAAGCACCTGCGCCAGTGGGCCCGGGACGGGGTGATCTTCCCGATGCTCACGTGTTACGACGCGACCACCGCCAAGTGGCTCTACCGCGGCGGGGTCAAAGTCCTGCTCGTGGGCGACACGGCGGCCCAGTTCATCCTCGGGCACGACTCGACCCTGCCGGCCAAGATGCCGTTCATGCTCGAGATCACCCGCGCCGTGCGGCGGGGGGCGCCCAACGCCATCGTCATGGCGGACATGCCCTTCGGCAGCTACCAGTGCGGCGACGACCAAGCGCTCGAAAACGCCTCGGCGTTCCTCGGCGACGGGGACGCCGACCTGGTTAAGATGGAGGTCGACGCCAGCTTCGCCCCGCTGATCAAGCGCATGAGCCACGCGGGCATCCCGATCGTGGCTCACATCGGCGCCCGGCCGCAGACGTTCCGCAGCTTCGGCACGCCGATCGTCTCGGGCCGGACGAAGCGTGTCGCCGACATCCTCGTCGACACCGCCCAGACGATGATCCAGTCGGGCGCGGTGGCCCTGCTGGTCGAGGCCGTGCCGGACGAGGTGGCGCGGCGGATCGTGGAGGTCGCGTACCAGCCGGGCTCGAAGCGGCCGGTGCCGGTCATCGGCTGCGGCGCCGGGCCGAGCTGCCACGGCCACGTCGTGGTGCTGCAGGACCTGCTGGGCCTGTCCGACCACCAGCCCTCGTTCGCCCCGCCGCTGGCCGACCTGGGCAAGCAGCTCCAGGCCGCCGCCGCCCGCTGGGTCGATCAGGTCACCGCCGGCCAGTACCTCAAGGACGGCGGCCCCTACGCCATGAACGATTGATGGCGCCCCGGACGAGGCCGGCGTCGCGCGCCGGTTATGGCTTGGACCATATCCCGATCTTCGCCTGACGCGCCCGGCGCTGAACGTCCGCCAACCGGTCGAAGTGCTCGTGGCTCCATCGTTCATCCGTCCGCGCCAGCCCCTCGGCCAGCAGCCGTTCGCTGAGCAGGGCGCCGTCTTCCAATTCGACATGCGCCAGCAGCCGACCGAATCGGCCCCGGGTCTGGTGCGCCTCGAGCCGCAGGGTCACGACCTGGCCCTGGGCGAGCTCCCAGGTCAGCGCCGCCGCCTCCGCGGCCCACGCCTCGGCCGGCCGGCCCTCGGTGGGGCGGGCCGTCTCCGGCGTGTCCACCCCCCACAACCGCACCCGCGTCACCGACGACCGCCGCCCGTTGGCCGCCACGTCCAGCGTGTCGCCGTCCACCACCCGCACCACGCGCATCGCCCGCCCGTCAAACCGCTGCACGTCCGACCCCGGATACACCAGCCGGCCCGTATGATCCGCCCACCCCAGCCCCGCCAGCAGCAGCACGCCCGCCGCCCACGCCGCTCGTGCGCGCCAACGCCGACGACGCAGGTGCGCCGACACCGACAGGCGTTTCACCGAACCGCTCATCACCCACACTATACGCCGCGCATAAAAACCGTAAAAACAGATCGGCTTAAAGACACAACTCGCCGGTCCCAGCGATGCTCGCCGGGCCTCACCAAGACCGATAAACTCACGAAAAACGCACATTTTCCGTTTAGTGTCGCCTCACGCCCGGGCTTACCGAATCAGAGGAGGCGTTGACGCCCGGTCAATCTGGACAAGTACATCGACATTCATGCGTAGTTCTCCCACTCAGGCAACCCGGCCCGGACGTGAGCATCGGCTGAACTGGCTGAACTTCATGGCCGCGGACGTGAGCGATGGGGTCGGCCCGTTCCTCGCCACTTACCTGATCAGCACCGCCCACTGGAACGAATCCTCGATCGGGCTGGTCCTGCTCACCCTGAACCTGGCGACGGTCATCGCGCAGACGCCCTCGGGCTGGCTGATCGACCACACGCGTTTCAAGCGGTATCTCACGGCCACGGCCGCGCTCGTGATCGGGGCGTGCATCCTGGTTCCCCCGCTGGCGCCCCAGGCCCCCACGGTGCTGGTCGCGTGCGCCTTGATCGGGTTCAGCGCCGCGGTGATCCCGCCTGCGATCGCGGCCATCACCCTCGGGATCGTCGGGCCGGCCGGGCTGACGCGGCAGACCGGCTCGAACCAGGCCTTCAACCACGCGGGCAACTTGTTCGCCGCGGTCTCCATCGGGCTGCTGAGCTACTTCGCATTGAGCGGGGCCGTCTTCATGGTGGTGGCGACGCTGGCCACCGGCGCCGCGGTCATGGTCCTGCTGATCCCCGAGCGGCGCATCGATCACGACGTCGCGCGCGGCGGGCTGGCGAAGGTCGAGCCCCGCGGCGATCAAGCGGCAACCCCCGGGAAATCCGAGTGGAAGAGCGTCTTCACCAACCGCCGGCTGCTGATATTCATGGCCTGCGTCGGCTTGTTTCACCTCGCCAACGCGTCGATGCTGCCGCTCGCGGGCCAGAAGCTCGCCAAGCATCACGAGGAACTGGCGACGCTGTACATGTCGGGCTGCATCATCATCGCCCAGTTCGTCATGATCGGCGTGGCGGCGCTGATCGGCCTGCGGGCCGACGCCTGGGGGCGCAAGCGGTTCCTGCTGATCGGCTTCGCGGTGCTGCCCCTGCGCGGGCTGCTGTTTTCGCAGGTTTCCAGCCCGATCCCCGTCCTGGCCGGGCAGATCCTCGACGGGATCGGGGCGGGGGTCTACGGCGTGATGGTCATCCTGGTCGTGGCCGACGTGACCCGCGGCACGGGGGTGTTCAACTTCGCCTCGGGCGTGGTCATCACGATCCAGGGGCTGGGCGCCTCGTTCGGCTCGTGGCTCGGGGAGGTGCTGGCCGGGGCCTACGGCTACGGGTTCTCGTACGCGGTGCTGACCGGGCTGGCGGTGCTGGCGCTGCTGATCCTCGCGGTCGCCATGCCCGAGACGCATCCTGATAAGGTGAAGCGCGCGCGGATCGATCATCCAACCAAGGCGCCTCCCTCATGACGGCGTTCGTCACGATTGTTTTCATCGCGGTTTACCTGGGCATGCTGCTGGGCGGCATCCCGGGGCTGCGCGTCGACCGCACCGGCGTCGCGCTGCTGGGCGCGATCCTCCTGCTGGCCGGGGGCGGGATCGGCGAGAAGCAGGCGCTCGAGTCGGTCGACATCCCCACGATAGGCCTGCTCTTTGGCCTGATGGTCGTGTCCGCCCAGTTCCAGCTCGGCGGGTTTTACGGGTGGATCACGCGGCGGGTCGTCGCGGCGGACCTGTCGCCGCCGGCGCTGCTGGCGCTGGTAATCGGGTTGGCCGGGCTGCTCAGCGCCGCGCTGACCAACGACGTCGTCTGCCTGGTCATGGCCCCGCTGCTGCTGCGGCTGTGCGTCGGCAGGCAGCTCAACCCCGTCCCCTACCTCCTCGCGTTGGCGTGCAGCGCCAACGTCGGCAGCGCCGCGACGCTCATCGGCAACCCGCAGAACATCCTGATCGGCGAGGCGCTGAACGTCTCGTTCAACGGATACCTGCTCACCGCGCTGCCGCCGGTCGTGATGGGGTCAGCGGTGATCTGGCTGACCATCGCCGGGCTGTACCGTGGGAAATGGCGGCGCGACGCCGAGCCGCTGCCCGACGTCGAAGAATCGTTCGACCGCTGGCAGACGCTCAAGGGATTGATCGTCGTCATCCTGCTGCTGGCGGCGTTCGTCGCGACGCCCTGGCCGCGGGAGATCGTCGCGCTGGTGGCGGCCGGGGTGCTGCTGCTGAGCCGCACGTTTCACTCCCGCAAGATGACGGGCCTGATCGACTGGCACCTGATCATGCTGTTCATCTGCCTGTTCATCGTCAACGAGGCGTTCCAGATGACCGGCGGGATGGACTGGGTGGTCAACAAGACCGAGGCCGCGGGCGTCTCGCTGGAGCAACCGGCCACGCTGTTCGTCGCGACTGCCGTGCTGAGCAACCTCGTCTCGAACGTCCCCGCGGTGATGCTGCTGCTGCCGCTGTCGCAGGGGCAGGACGTCGGCGCCCTGCTGGCGCTGAGCAGCACGCTGGCGGGTAACCTGATCATCGTGGGCAGCGTCGCGAACATCGTCGTGGTCGAAGCGGCGCGTCAGGGCGGGGTCCGGATCGACGTGTGGACGCACGCCCGCGTCGGCGTGCCGGTGACGCTGGTCACACTGATCATCGCCGCGGGGTGGCTCTGGCTGGTGGGTTGACCGCGCGCATCAAGAAACACAGGCGTTAACAGCGCCGGAGCCCCGCATGCGCATGCGGGGCTTGGAGGCGGCACACGCATCCCTATTAATCGGGAGGCGTTTCACGGAACGGCGCGTGGTTGCGTTCGGGCCAGACGGCAAACCAACCCGGGCGTTCGGGGTCGCGGTCGTAGGGGTAACCGCCGAGTTGTCGGTACAGCTCGGCGTACTGCGCGAGCTTGTCGCGATCGACCTCGACCCCCAGGCCAGGCGCGCTGGGCACGTCGATGCAGCCGTCGACGTATTCCATCTTCCCGCCGACGAGGATGTCGTCGGTCAGGTGGTGGTAATGCGCATCGGTGGCGTAAGAGAGGTTGGGCAGCGCCGCGGTCAGGTGCAGCATCGTGGCGAGCTGGATGCCAAGCTCGCCCGAGCTGTGGACCGCGGCGTTGAGCTGCATCTTCTCGCAGATGATCCCCGCCATCCACGCCTGCCTGAGCCCGCCCCAGAAGGTGGTGTCGAGGAGGATCACGTCGAACGCCGGGTCGCGGACGTTCGAGGCGAGCTGCTCGAAGTTGATAACGCTCATGTTGGTGGCGATGGCGTGGTCGGTCATGCCGCGGAGCCGGCGCGTGCCCTCGAGCCCCCAGCACGGGTCTTCGAGGTACTCGAGGCGGACGTCGCGCAGCCGCCGGCCGATCCGCGCCCCGGTTTCGACCGACCACGACGCGTTGGGATCGATGCGCAAGCCATCGTCCGGGAACGCCTCGGCGAGGGCCAGCACCACGTCGGCCTCGTGATCGGGGGAAAACAGCCCGCCCTTGAGCTTGTGGGTCTTGAAGCCGTGCCGGTCCGCCAGGTCGCGGCAGTGGGCGACCATCTGCTGCGGCGTCTCTTCGCCGCCGGCGCCGGTCTCTTCATTGATCCCTCGGAAGAAAAGATACGAGATGAACGGGATCGTCTCCCGCAGCGCGCCGCCGAGCAGGTCGCAGGCGCGTACGCCCAGCTTCTTGCCGACCAGGTCGATGCAGGCGAACTCCAGGGCGGCGTGCATCTGCGTACGGTTGTTGTAGAGCGAGCCGGTGGGGTTGCAGATCTTCCAGAACATCTGCTGGAGGTTCATCGGGTCGTGCCCGACGAGGTATTGCTTCAGAGCTTCGATGGACTGCTTCGCGGACTCGCCGCCCCCGCCCATCTCGCCCCAGCCGCTGAGGCCCTCATCGGTCTTGACCTCAACGACGGTGCGGACAAACCGACCCCAGTGGCAGCCGACCGAGTGGCGGATCGGCGCTTCGAGCGGGACGGTGACGGTGGTGGCTTCGATATCGGTGATCTTCATGGTTTTAGTCCGTCCCTCCCAGGACGATGCCCAGCCCGCCGTCGATCCGCACGGCCTGGCCGGTGATGAAATCAGCGTCCCGGCTGCACAGGTACGCCGCGAGTTTAGCGATCTCCATCGGGTCGGCCACGCGGCCGGCGAGGGCGATGCGGTTGATCTCCTCCATCACCGCCTCGGCGTTCTCAAACCCGTCCAATGCGTGGTGCAGCATCGGCGTGTCGACCGTGCCCGGGCAAACCGCGACGCAGCGCACCTGCGGCGCAAAGTCCGCCGCGATGCTGCGGGTCAGCCCGAGCAGCGCCGCCTTGCTCGTGGCGTAGGGCAAAGTGTTGCGCTGGCAGTGAAACGCGTTGACGCTGGCGACATTCACGATCACGCCCCGGCCGCGCCGCCGCATCGACGGGATCACGTGCTTGGCGGCGAAAAAACAGCCCTTGAGGTTCACCCCCAGCACCAGATCCCACTCCTGCTCGGTCGTGTCCACGGCATTGGAGTAGCGTTGGACGCCCGCCGCACACACGAGCAGGTCCACCCCGCCGAACGCCTGCTCCGCCGCACCCACCGCCGAGATCACCGCCGACTCATCGCTCACGTCGCAGGTGGCGTACAACGCCCGGTCGCCCAGGCGGTCGGCCAACGCGCGGCCTTCCGCATCGTTGACGTCGAGGATCGCGACCGACGCGCCCTCGTCGTGAAACAATGAGGCGCACGCAGCGCCGATGCCCTGCGCCCCGCCGGTCACCACAATAACCTGATTCTGGAATCGCATGGTGGATTTCCTCGGCTTTCAAACCAGCCGACCAAGCATAACCTCACGTGACGCCATGCAGCGCTTGTGACGGGTGTCTCGGAGAACAGGCGATGCCGTTCGGTTCTCTGAATCACGTGGGGTGCGAGGTGAAAGCATAGCATCCCGACGGCAACTGATGCACGCGGCTTTCACCCCGGCGTTGCCAATCGTCAGCCGGCCGACTTGTTCGCCGGGCTCAGTCTCTCGCCGCAAGGATCCGGGCCTCGTGCTCCTCGGTGAACTGGTTGGTGTACAGGCTGAAGTAACGCCCTTCCCGGGCGATCAGCTCGTGGTGCGTGCCGCGTTCGACGATCCGTCCGTCGTCGATGACCAGGATCTGATCGGCGTTTTTGACCGTCGAGAGTCGGTGGGCAATAACAAACGCGATCCGGCCTTGCAGGACCTGGTCGACCGCGGACTGGATCAGCTTTTCGGTTTCGGTATCCACACTCGACGTGGCTTCGTCCATCACGAAAATCTGCGGATCGGACAGGACCGCGCGGGCTAAGGCGATCAACTGCTTCTGCCCGGTGGAGAGCTGGTTGCCGCCCTCTCCCACCTTGGTGTCGTAGCCATCGGCGAGGTCGGCGATGAAGCCGTCGGCGTTCACCAGCCGCGCGGCTTCGACGACCTGCTCGTCCGAGGCGTCGAGCCGGCCGTAGCGGATGTTCTCGCGGATGGTGTCATTGAAGAGCTGCGGCGTCTGCAGCACGATGCCCAGCTGGGACTGATACCACGCCAGCGAGCGCTGCCGGTACTCGGTCCCGTCGATCAGGATGCGGCCTTCCTGCGGCTCATAGAAACGGCAGAGCAGCGAGACGATGGTCGACTTGCCCCCCCCGGTCGGGCCGACCAGCGCGATGGTCTGGCCCGCCTCCGCGGTCAGCGAGCAGTCGCTGAGGACGGGCTGACCGGGCTTGTAAGCGAAGCCGACGTCCTCGAAACGCACGTTGCGGATGGTCGCGGGCATGCCGTCTTCCGCGGCGTCGGCGGGATGGTCACGGCGCCCCGCGATGCGCTGCCGCACGTCGTCGGAATCCCGGATCGCCGGCTCGTGCTCCAGGACCTGCTGGATCCGCTCGGCCGAGGCCTGGGCGCCCAGGATCATCGTGACCGTCCGCGACATCTCCTGGATCGGGTTGGAGAACTCGGTCGCCAGACCGATGAACATGACCAACTGCCCGACCGTGAGCGTCCCGGCCATCACGTTGAGCCCGCCGTACCAGAGGACGACGCCCGTGGCCGCCGAGCAGATCGTCAGCAGCACCGGCCAGAACGCCGCGGCATAGACCGCGTTGCGCATCGAGTCGAGGAACATCGTGTCCGACAGCTCCTGGAACTCCTCGAGGTTGCGGGCCTCACGGACCAGCGACTTGGTGGTCTTGACGCCCTGGATCGATTCGTTGAAGCCGGCGGTGAGGTGTGAGTTCGCCTTCCGCACCTTGCGCGAAGAGAACAGCAGCCTCCACTGGAACCAGCGGCAGACCAGCACCAGCGGCGGCACAACCACCAGCACCGCCAGCGCCAGCTTCCAGTTCAGGATCAGCATCGCCACGGTGATCCCCACCAGCATGCAGACGCCCCAGACCACGTCCAGCAACGACCAGCCCATAATGCGCGACAACAGGTTGCAGTCGCTGGTCAGCCGGGCCATCAGCCAGCCCACGGCGCGCTGATCGTAGTAGCCGAAATGCAGTTGCTGGAGGTGGCGAAACGACGCCTCGCGGATGTCGTAACAGATCGCGATCGACAACCGCCCCGCCAGGCCGATGAACGTGAAGATCAACACCGCGAAACCGACGGACAACGCCAGGAAGCCCACGGCGTAGGGCCAGATGGTCGAGTTCACGCCGTGCTCGGCGACGTGATCGATCACCGAGCCGACCAGCAGCGGCAGCGCGACTTCACAGCCCGCGACCAGCACCGCCACCCCCGCGAGCGCGGCGAACAGCCCCAGGTACGGCCGGCCGAACGCCAGGATCTTGCGCCACAACGCCAGATCAAAACGTGAATGGACGACGTGTTCGTCCTCGAATGAAGTTGCTTGAGACATTTGCTGTTCCTTCGATCATCGCCGCCGCGCGGTTCGCGCTCAGACGGCGGCCATTTCCTGTTTCAAATCGTCTTCGAGATCGGTCTGGATATGCCAGAGCCGTTGGTACAAGCCCTCGGTCCGCAGCAGTTCTTCGTGCGTGCCTTGCTGCGTCACGCGGCCGTGATCCAGCACGATGATGCGGTCGGCGTGCATCAGGGTCGACAGCCGGTGCGCGATCAGGATCGTGGTGGCCCGGCCTTTACGCCGGCGCAGGAAGTTGACGATCATCGCTTCGGTCCGGGTGTCCACCGCGGAAAACGCGTCGTCGAGCACCATCACCGGCTTGTCCTGGAGCAACGCCCGGGCGATCGCCACCCGCTGCCGCTGCCCGCCCGAGAGGGTCACGCCGCGCTCGCCGACCAGGGTGTCGTACCCGTCGTCGAACTGCTCGATCGCGTCGTGCACCGCCGCGGAATTCGCCACGTCGATCATGTCCTCGTCCGGCGCCTCGTGCCGGCCGAGCTTCAGGTTGTCACGCAGCGACTTGGAGTAAAGAAACGGCTCCTGCATCACCGCGCCGATCTGCGACCGCACGTACTTCCGCGGCAGCCGGCTCAGGTCGTAGCCATCGATCTCGATCACGCCGGCCTCCGCGTCATAAAACCGCAGCAGCAGGTTCACGATCGTCGATTTGCCGCTGCCCGACGGCCCGAGGATCGCCAGCGTCTGGCCGGGCTCGGCCTCGAACGACAGGTCATGCAGAACCGCCTGGTCGTCCTGGTGGCCGAAAGTCACGCCGCGGAAAGCCAGGCGGCCCTCCAGCCGGTCGGGCAGGCCCGCCGGCGGGTCCGGCGCGTCCTGCTCCACCGGGGCCGAGAGCACCTCGTCGATGCGCTGCAACGCGACCAGCGCCTTGCCCAGCTCCGACAGCGTCCTGCCCATCTGCCGGACCGGCCAGACCATGATGCCGACGTACAGCCAGAACGTGACCAGCTCGCCGACGGGGATCGTCCCGCCCGCCACGAACGCGGCCCCGAAGATCAGCGCCAGGCCCATCTGGATGAACACCAGGAAGTCCGAGACCGACCAGTACACCGAAAACACCTGATACAGCTTCCAATGCTTGCGGCGGTGATCGGCGTTGCGGACGTCGAACTTTTCCTGCTCGAACGCTTGCCGGGCGAAGGCCCGGACCACCCGGATGTTGGTCAGGTTCTCCTGCAGCCGCGCGGTCAGCGCGCCTTCCGCCTCGTCCATGGCCTTGAAGGTCGACTGCACGATCCGGAAGAAGACCAGCGCGAAGCCCACGATCAACGGCAGCACGCAGGTCGAAACGATCGCCAGCCGCCAGTTCAGCCAGAACAGCACCGGCAGCGCGATCAGCAGGTTAGCCGAGGCGCGGACGATTTCGATCACCTGGGTCGCGAGAAACGACCGGGTGGTTTCCACGTCCGACGTGCAGCGCTGCACGAGGTCGCCGGTCTCGGCCTGGTCGTGGTATCGGCAGGTCAGGTGCTGCAAACGGTCAAAGAGCGTGTCACGCAACCGGCGCACGATCGACTCGGACGCCCGGCTGGCCAGAACGCCTTCGAGGTGCATGAACACCGCCGCCGCCGCGGTCAGGGCGACGATCAGCAGGCCCAGCTGCCACAGGCCGTTACGCAGGGTTTCCGGGGTGACGATCGAAGCCAGCCAGGGCCGTTCGATCGGTTTGCCGCGCAGCCCGTGGTCGATCGTCACGCCGATGATCAGCGGCACCACGAACGTCAGGCCGATCGCCACCCCCAAAGCCAACAACGCGGCGCCGTAACGAAGCCGATGCCCCGCCATCTGGCGCCAGAGCATGCGATATTTATGAGTCCAGAGCATCAGAATAGTCCAATGAAAAGCGTGGGTTCGGGAAATTCAGGCTTCCGAACGGCTTGCTGTTGGACCACGGATGCGTGGGACAGGCAGACAACAGAACAACCCGCTCGGGATCAAGCGGGTGGGGTCAGCCTCAATGTGAACTGGGAGTTACCAGTAGTTGAGGTGCACATCACCCGCGACCGGCTCGGCAGAGCCGTTGATGAGACGGAAGCATTTCGGCTTCTTCATCATCAAGATGTGGATGTCGCAGATTTGCATGTGAACACTCCTGGCACGGTTGCAAGATAATATCCTCGCCCCGAGGAAGCAAGGGCCGGCTTCCGACTTTATCTGGAACTCACGATTCGCCGACGGGCAGGGCCGCGTCCGCGAACCCCTCGGCGGGATCGCCCGCCCAGCGCTGCCAGTCCGCCATGGCGGCGCCCAGTTCCGCGAGGATCGGCCGCGCCTCGGGACGTTGCGCCAGGTTGTTCAACTCGTGCGGGTCGTCGGCGAGGTCGAACAACTGCGTGTGCCATTGCCCCCGGGCGTGGGTGCGGATGACCTTATGCCGGCCGTCTCGAACCATGCGCATCAGATCGCTGTACGCCGCCCCCACATGGCTTCGGCGGGCGGTCGAGCGGAGGCTGACAAAATCGCACGGGCCGGGCGCGTCCACGCCCGCGGCCTCCAGCAGGGTCAGGAACAGGTCCTGCATGTAGCAGAGCCGATCGTCATCGACCCCGCGCTCGAAGCCCGGCCCCGCGACGATCAGCGGGGGACGCATGCTGTGATCGTACAGGCTCTGCTTGCCCATCAGCCCGTGCCGGCCGACGGCCAGGCCGTGATCGGCGGTGTGGATAAAGAGGGTGTTCTGCGCGGTGAACCCCGCGTCCGCGGCCGCGGCGTGCAGGCGGCCGATCCCGTCGTCCATGTGGTGGAGGATCGCGGCGTAATCGGCGTTGTGCTGGCGGACCTCCTCCTCGGTGCGCGGGAACTCGGCGAGCAACTCGTCACGGATCCTCAGCGTCCCGGTGTCGAACGGGTGCTCGGGCATGAACGACGCCGGCAGGGGCGTGTCGCTCAGGGGGTATTGCCGGCGGTATCGCCAGTAGGTGTCGCGCGGGTCGTGCGGCGCGGTGTAGCCGACGTAGAGAAACAGCGGCCGCTCGTCGTTCGACCGCTGGTAATCCTCGATCGCCCCGATCGCCGAGCGGGTGAACAGATCGGTCGAATGGCCCGCGAGATCGTTGTTGCGCTTTTCGCCGGCGGTGTCGGGCACATAGTCCACATTGCCGACGCAGAAGTGGCTGGACATCCCGCCGTGAAACACCCCGCGGCCGAACTCGAAGCTCCGTCGGAAAGCCGGGTCCGAGTTGTGCCACTTGCCCACGCCGACGGTGTGGTAACCCGCGTCGCGGAGCAGCCCGCCGAGCGCCGGGTGCGGCGACTGGTCGTCGGGGGAGCACAGCGCGTCCGTCGTGCGGAACTGCGTCAACCCCGTGTGAAGCTGCGCCCGGCTGGGCGCACAGACGGCGCCGTGCGGCGACCCGGGGATGTACGCCCGGCGGTAACACGTGCCCCGCTCGATCAGGCGGTCCAGGTGCGCCGTGCGGTTGAGCGGGTCGCCCAGCGCCGAGAGCGCGTCATAACGATGGTCGTCCGCGATCGTGACGATGATGTGCGGTCGTTGGATGCGGCGATGATTCATGACCCAAAGATAGCGAGCGCCCACAGACGCAGCCAATCCGACCGGCAATCCCACCATCAAGCCGGACCTGAGCAAAGCGAAGGTCCGGATAGGTTCCGCATCGCCGCTGGGGCCTTACGCAACGAACCTCCCGCGACGCCCCCCGACCGCCAACAAGCCACCCACCATCAGCAGCGCCAGCGAAGCGGGCTCGGGGATCAGCTCGAGCGTGATCGCTTCGCTGCCGTAGATGACCTGGTAGCCGCCGCCCAAGCCGTTCACCGTGCCGAACGTCCCGGTTAAGAATCCTGCGCCGTAGGTGGCGATGGTGTAAGTGGAGCCGTCGAACGCGCCGCCCAGGTCGTTGAGATCAAGGACCGACGCGGCGTCGAGGGTCAGCGTTTTGCCGTCGCCCACCTCGAGCAGGTCGGAAACGCCCGCGGCGTCCAGGTCGGCGGCGAACACGCCGCCCGCGTTGATGTTCACCGCGCGGTTGGAAGTGATCGTGCCGACGCCGTCATTGCTGTCATCAGGACTCGGGGAAAGCACGCCGTTGATGTCCAAAGACGCGTCGCTGCTCAGGGAGAACGAGCCGGCCAGCGCGCCGCCCGCATTCACGGTAAACGCCCCCTTGACCGTGGAGCCGTTCTTGACGCGCATCGTGCCGGCGGAGACCGTGACTTTGTGGCTGTTCGCCGAGTTGGGGTCAAACCGGTTGATTACGAGCGTGCCGTCGCCGTTCTTGGTCATCGTCCGGTTCGAGCTGTCATCCAGACGGACATCCTTGTTGACGATCAACGTGTTGCCGGCCGCGACCGTCCAGGTCTGGTTGTTCTTGAGCTTGATATCACCGTTGGCCTGGATCGTGACCGTGCCGGACCCGCTGTTGAAATCGATGCCGGTCGAGTGCACCTCGATGAACTTGGAGCTGTCGATGTTCCAGCCGCCGTCCTCAAACTGAATGCCCTTGACGATCACGTTGGGGTCGCCCGGGATCCACGTGGGGTTGTTCAACGCGCCTTTCGTCTGGAAGATCGCTGTTTCCGAATTGTTGTTAGGGACATCGGTATCCCAGTTCCCCGCGTTGTTCCATCGGGAATCAACGCCCGAGGCGTCGGTCCAGACTTCCGCGTATGTCGCGCCCCCAGGCGTGGCGAGAGCGAGCGCCGCAACGATGACTGACAGACGGATTGAATTCTCCATGGCAAAGCCTCCATTGGCGTGAAAAGGATTCGATTGAAAACACGTGTTCTGAACCAGAAAAGCTATGAACGTCTACGTCTAAGAGCGTGTGTGAGAAGCCGGTCCTGAGCGGAGCGAAGGTCCGGATGTCTTTCGCGCCGACTCGATCCGGACCTTCGCTGCGCTCAGGACCGGCTTGATCACAGATTCGATTGGATCGCTTCTCGCATTGGGAAAATCTCACTCAAAAATTCAAACCGATGACGACCTCCAACGACACCGTCGTCACCGCCCGGGAACCCCGGCGGTCACCTCGTCCTCGAACACGGCCGGGAGCAGATGAACGGGCCCCGGCCGGCCGCCGGACCGTTGCTCGTCGATCAACTCCAGACAGCGCCCCAGCACCTGTCGCGCATCGAAACCCAGACGTTGGGTGGGGACCGAACTGCGGACCGGCCAGGGCCAGTTACAGTGCGTGACGACATGAATGTCCTGAGGCGCCCGCACGCCCGCGGAGATCAGGCCGGCCAGCGCATCCTCCACCAGGTTGTCATCCGCAACGACCAGCGCGTCGGGACGCCGGGCGTTGTCCGGGTCCATTAACAAACGCACGATATTGTGCGCGGTCTGGGGGTGTTGGGCGTCGGCGGTCAGGAACCAGAACGGCTTGCTGGTCATGCCGCGACGCGCAACGCCTTCACGGAACATCTCGAAGGGCGCCGTGTTGTTCGACAGCACCGCCGCATCAAGCCGGCCGCGCTGCTTGAGCCAATCGAGGGAGCGATCCACAAACGACTGTTGATCCAGATGGACCGACGGGATGCCCGCGACCTGTTCCCCCGCCCAGATCGCGGCCTTCGGCACGTTCGCCTCGGTCACGATCGGCAGATTCATCAACGGCTGCGTGCCCACCACCACGAGCCCGGCCACCCGGTTCGCCCGGACGTCCGCTTCGAGTTGACGGTACCCCTCGCTGTCGGGCTGACCGGTGACCCCGTAAAACGCCTGCACATGGCGGACCTGCGACTGAGTGATCGCCACCGCTTCATCCGCCAGGGCGCCCCAGAAGCGGTTCCACCCGAATTCGCCGACCTGGTCGGGCGAAGAGGCGAACACCAGGGCATACCGATGAAGATGAGGCGGACGCTCCGCCACAAAGGTGCCCCGGGTGCTGGAGGCGTAAACAAACCCTTCCCTTTTGAGCCGCGCCAGGGCCCGGGTCAGCGTCGGCCGGCGGACGCCGAACTGCTTTTCCATCCGATCCCACGTCGGCAGACGCGCTCCGGGCGGGTAGACGCCCGACACAATCTGTCGACGAAGGTCGGCATAGGAAATAACCCACGCCTTGAGCAGGCCTGGGTTGATCTTTGCTTTGTGATGCGGGGCGGCTGCCCCCACGGGCCGCCGGCTTACACGACCTCTCCCGCGGCGGACTTGTGCGCGCCGACCAGGCCGCCGTCCACCAGGATGTCCTGGCCGGTCACATAAGACGCGTCCGAGGAGAGCAGGAAGGCCGCCACGGTGGCGATCTCCTCGGGATTCCCCCAGCGCTCCAATGGAACTTCAGGGGAACGCGCATCCACGTCATCCTGCGTCATCCCGATGGCTTCAACGATCGGCGTTCGGATGTAGCCCGGGCTGATCGAGTTGACGCGAATCCCCTCCGCCGACAGTTCGTGCGCCATTGTGCGGGCCATGCTCTGAACGCCCGCCTTGGTGGCCGAATACAGGTGCGCCCCGAGCAGGCCGCGGTGGGCGGTCCAGGATGAATTCAGCAGGATCGATCGGTCGCGATCCTCACCGCCGGCCGGACGACGCATCAGGGGCAGAAACTTCTGGACCGTGAAGAACAGGCCCTTGAAGTTGATATTGACCAGTTGATCGCAATCCGCCTCGGTGAGGTCCGGGATCGGCTTGAAGATCCCGATCCCGGCGTTGGCGAACAGCCCATCCACTTCGCCGAAACGCTCTTTCACCCGATCGACCACATGATCGATCTGACTCAGATCCGACGTATCGCTGGCCACGGCAAGCAACCGATCCGCGTCGACGCCCCCGTCGGTCGCCAGCAAGTCACTGGCCGCGGCATCGAGTTTCCCCTCGTTGCGGCCGGTCACCACCACGCGGGCCTTTTCCCGCAGCAGCAGGCGGGCCGTCTCCAGCCCCATGCCGCTGCTGCCGCCGGTCACCACCACGGTCCTGTGTTCAAACCTGTCCATCGCAACGCCTCGCTGGGTGCCTTTTGATCACCGGGCATCATAGGCAGGCGTGCCGCGGCCATCTGGAGCCTGGGCGGGCGCCGCCGATCGGCGGGAGAATGGGCTTAAAGAGGATATGTAATGAGCATGCTTGACAGATCCGCGCCGGGCGGCCATAATGCGCTCGATAACAATTTGGTATCGAGCACATTTTACATGGCGGTCACTCTCGATCAAATCGCACAGAAAGCAGGCGTCTCGCGCATGACGGTGGCGCGGGCGTTGAACGGAACCACGAAGCAGACGTGGTCCAGCACGGCCCGCCGCGTTCAGGAGATTCAAAAGCTCGCGGATGACATGGGCTATCGCCGCAACAGCGCCGCCGCCGCCACGCGCACCCGTCGGTTCGGGCACGTGGGGATGCTGACGCGGAGTGATGTGAGCCACCTGCAGTTCAACCTGAACAAAGGCGTGAGCCACGCCCTGGCCCGGCACGACCTGCACATGACCTACTGCGAAGCGCGGATCGAGGACCTGGCCGATCCTGAATCCGCCCCCAAGCTGCTGCGGGAGCATTGCGTGGACGGCTTAATCGTTCACCTTTCGGACGAGATCCCGCCGCCGGTCATCAAGTCGCTGCAGCAACTGGCGTTGCCGGTCATCTGGGTGAACACCAAGTCGGAATTCGACTGCGTGTACCCGGACGACTACGGGGCGGCTTACCGGGCGACGCAGGAGTTGATCGGGCTGGGGCACCGCCGGATCCTGCTGATCCCGATGCAGCGGGGCGAACCCGCGGACATCGCCCGCCCGGCGGGGCATTACAGCGCCGTGGCTCGTGAAGCCGGCTACCTCGACGCGATGAGGGAAAGCGGGTTGGCTCCCCTGCAACGCGCCGATTTGACGCGCCGCTCGGACTTTCATGCGGTGGAAGACTGGCGGCGGGTGCTGGCCGCGGAACAGCCCACCGCGGTGATCACGGCGGCCACCGGCGAGGCGGGCTTTGTGGCGCTGGCCGGGATGTCGATCGGTTGGCGCATCCCCACGGACCTGTCGATCGTGGCGTTTCACGACGCGCGGTCGTTCAGCGACCTGGGCCCCAAGGTGAGCACGATGAAAGTCCCCATGCAGGCCGTGGGCCACAAGGCCGTGGACATGCTGGTCGCCAAACTCGATGACGTCACGAGGCGTCTGCCCAGCACGGCCGTGCCTTACAGCCGGATGGGTGGAGAATCCGTCGCGGCGCCCCGTGAAAAGGATCCGCGGCCTCGAACACCCGCCTGACCACAGGCCTGTCATGCCGTCTCGTCTCGCGATAGCGGATCCTTGTTCTTTTCTCATCTTTTAAATGGAGGTCTTCTCATGTTCCCGGCAACCCATCGCCCCGCCTGCTGGCGCCCGCACCTCGTTTCGGCCCTGATCTGTGCGGCGGCCGTGGCGACGCACTCGTACGCCGCGGTCCTTCCCGTCACCGACGTCACGATCAACCCGTCGCCCGCAGGCGATCTGAACACCAACGCGACGATCACGTCCATCACCGTCGACGGCGTGACGTACGCGGACCTGGAGTCGATCACGGGCGTGACCTTCCCCGGGAATCCGGAACGGGTCTGGGGGCAGAACGCCGCGGACCCGGGCAGCGACGAAGCCGCGGTGCTCGGCCTCAACTACGGGACCGGCGTGCTGAATGTCGGGGCCAACACCAACTTCCAATACGGCAGGACGTTGGCGCCCGATGAACTGCTCTTCATCATCCGCGACGGCAAGGCGAGCGAATCGATCACGCTCCGGCTGATCGACGCATCTAATGCCCTGGTCGGCTCGTACGCGCTGAATATCGGGTCGGGCGAGTTCCAGAACACATTCAGCAAACAAGTTGATCTGAAGCGGGAGAGCGGCGGGAACCTGAACAACCGCGACCGGACGGGCGAGTCTTTCAGGCTGAGCGATTTCACCGGCACGGGCGACCTCTCCACGGTCACCGGCTTCCGCGTCACGACCAACGGCAGCACCTTTGATGTCGCCGCCGTGGGCGTGGTCGTCCCCGAGCCGACGTCGCTGGCGCTCGTGGCGGTCGGGTGCCTCTGCGTCTTCCCCCGTCGCAGGCGATGAGGATCGGGCGGCTGATTGAATCTCATCCGTTCTGACGCGATGGTCAAGCGTTCATCCCCACCTCACCCCGGCCTGAGGTTCAACATGAAAATCAAAAACAATGGTTTTACGTTGATTGAATTGCTCGTCGTGATCAGCATCATCGCTCTCCTGATCGCCCTGCTGCTGCCGGTGTTGAAGGACGCGCGTGACGCGGCGCGGAACGCGGTGTGCAAGAACAACCTCCGCCAGATCGGGATCTGGGGCACGGTCTACGCCACCGAACACAACGGGGTGCTGCCCCACAACGGGTACGCGTGGAGCGGCCCGCCTTCGACCCCGCCCTCCGGGCAGACCGCGTCGCGGTACTACTGGCAGTTCTCGGATAACTGGTGGTATCAAAAAACCGAGGGCCTGTGGGTCAGGCACAGCGGGTCGCCCGTCAACTCCGCCCTGAACTGTCCGTTGGCCAACAACGCGATTGTCCCGAGGCGGTACGGCAGCCTGGGGCAGAACGACTACAGCTACGGCCTCAACGACCGGCTGGGCGGACGCCAACAGTTCCTGAACCAGCCCTCCGCCCAGGAGCTGCGGTACAGCCTTCTGAATTCGGATGTCTTCTGGTTCGGAGACATGGGCGGGGTCACAGCGTGGCACTCGGGCGTTCAAAAATTCTCCAATTACCAATGGCTCTCCATCGCGGGCGGCGGAGACAACCCCACGCTGCCGGTCGACCCGGAAAGCTCGGCGTTCCCCTGGCCCTGGCGGAGCGGCTTCTGGGGCGCGGATGCGCACGCCGGCTCCGGCGCGAACTTCGTGTTTGGCGACGGGCACGGCGCCTCGGTGGGCCTTGAAGAGGTTCAGGATATGTCCACCGGCCGCAATGGCGAGTTGGCCCGCTTTGTCGGGACGACCCCGTGAAACGATCGGCGGTGTGCAAGCCGTCTTTTGAGTGGGTTGTATGAAACGCATGCTGGCATCGATAGGCGCTTGTGCTTTTGCTCTGTTCACGGCCGCGGCTTCTTCGGGCGGCCCTGTCGCCCCGGATCGTCCCACGCCGTTGGACGGGTGGGTGGAGACCTGCGCCGGCGAAGCCGGGTGGGGCGGCGGGGGGTGGGCGGTGAGCGAGGGGCGGACGATCTTACGCCTGCAACGGCAGGCCGCGGGGACGACGGTGCGGCATTACCGGATCGACGCCGCCGGCTGGGCCGACGGGCCGATGACCCTGGCGCTGTCCGCACGCGTGCTGGACCTGCAAGACGCCGCTCCGCCGAAACACACCGCCAAGGTCCTGGTCAAGTTCGAGGGCGAGGGACGCCGGGCGATCGGCTACCAGGTCCTGCATCCCAGGACCCACGGCCGCTGGCATCTCCAATCGAAAACCTTCGAGGCGCCCGACGGGACGCTGACCATCAAGCTGTCGCCGGGGTTGTACGAAGCCGCGGGGCGGTTTGAGATCGACACGATGACGCTCACGCCCGGGGCCGAGGCGCCCGATCACGCGTCTATCGATCCCAGGGCCGAGCCCGCGCCCGATTCGGACCGCTTCAATGTCACCCGGCCGCCCTATCGCGCAGACCCTACCGGCCGAAGGGACAGCACCGCCGCCCTACAACGGGCGTTCCGCGACGCGTGGGCCCGGTTCCGCAACCAGCGTCCGCAGGACCGGCGCCCGATCGAGATTTACTTCCCGCAAGGCGTATACCTCGTCCGCGACACGCTGGATTTCGGCCCGGGCAAGCCCCAGCACATGCACGTCATCGGCGACGGGTCCGGGCGGACCGTGATCCGCCTGGCCGAGGCTTCGCCGGGGTTCGGCGACCGGCGGAAACCGCGGCCGGTCATCACGTTCGCCGGGCTGGGACGGTTCGCGTCGAACATCTCATTCAACAATGTCGTGTCCGGCTTGACGGTCGAGGTGGGCCGGGATAACCCCGGCGCGGTCGGGGTCCGGTATCACAACAACAACACCGGCTACATCGAAGACCTGACGATCCGCTCGACCGATCCGCAGAAGCGGGGCCACACGGGGCTCGAGATGCCGGGCGAACTATCCGGGATCGCCCGCGTCCGTCGGGTGCGGGTCGTCGGCTTCGACACCGGCGTCGCGATGCGCTCCCGAAAGATCATGTACGTGCTTGAGGACATCGAGCTGCAAGGGCAGCGGACCGCGGGGCTCCTGAGTGCGGACAAGCCGGTCACGATCCGGAGACTCGTCAGCGACAATCAAGCGCCCGCGGTCATCGGGCGGGGCAAGCACGCCCAAGTCGTGCTGCTGGACAGCCGGCTGCGCGGCGGGTCGCCCGACCGGGCGGCGATCATCAATCAGGGCGGCCTGTTGTTTGCCCGAAACATCGAGATCGACGGCTACGGCGTGGCGATCGACAGCAACGGGGAGCAGGTGGCCGGGGATCGTGTCGATGAGTTCGTCAGCAGCGGGGTGCTCACCCTGGGGAGCGACCCGCCGACCCGGTCATTGAACCTGCCGATCCGCGATGCGCCGGCGCCGCCGGATGATGACCCCTCGACGTGGGCGATCGTCGATGGGCAAGCCCAGGGCGACGACACCGCCGCGATTCAGGCCGCGATCGACTCGGGGGCGAGCACGGTTTACCTGCCCGGGTCGTATGCCGTGAGCGACACCCTCATCCTGCGGGGCGGCGTCCGCCGGCTGATCGGCGCGGCGCCGGGCGGCATCGGCGTGAACAACCGGGTCGGGCTGCGCCCCGCCGGCGGGTTGGGGCGAGACAAGCCGGTGCTGCGGATCGAGACCCCGACACACGAGGCGACGTGGATCGAGCGGCTGAACGTCTCCCATTGCGGCTGGGTCTACGACAACGCCTCGGACAAGGCGCTGGTGATCCGGGACTCGGTCGCCGGGCCTTACCGCAACTCGGGGCGCGGCGACGTGTTTTTCGAGGGCGCCGTCGGCGGGCTGGGCACCAGCGCATACGAGATGGTGCGTCACCCCTACGTGGTCATCACCGGGCAGAACGCGTGGTTCCGCCACCTGAACGTCGAGGGGGCGTTCCCGCACCTGGTCAACGATGGCGGCCGGGTCGTGGTGCTCGGCGCCAAATTCGGCGAATGGCACGGCCCGTACCTTGTGACGCTCAACGGCGGTCAGACCGAGGTGCTGGGCGCGGTCTTTAATTCGATCGGCCCGCGCTCCAAGCCGATGCGCCCCTGGATCGTCAACGACAACAGCAGCGTGTCGGTCGTCGCGGCAGACGATCAAATCGACAGTCAAAGCCCGCATCCCCTAGCGGTGCGGCAGTTCGATCACGGCCGTGAATCTCGCCTGGCGGTGGGCCAGGCGACCCCGCGCGGCCGGCGGCGCGCCTTGGCGTTGTATCGCGGGCAGGTCGCCCACGAACCGACCGGCCCGTACGCCTGGCTGGAAGTCGCCGAGCCGTTTCAAGCCTCGGCGGATCGGGCGAACCGCCTGATCGTGCGGCTCAGCAGGCCCGCGGCCGACGACCTGGCGGTGCGCATCGCCCTTTCCGAGTCCAGCGTGGCCGGAGACGACGTGTTCGATCACGGAACCTACACGGTGCGCATCCCTGCCGGCCAGCCCGAAGCGCAGGCGACCGTTTTTCCCCATGTGCAACGCGAAAGCATACAGGCGGCGTTCCGGGTCACCGGCGGAGAGGGATACCGCGTTCACCCCGACAAGGACGACGCGATCATGCTGATGGCGGGCGATGGCGAGGACCTGGGGGCCGGCCTGTTGCTGCACCTGGACGTGCAAGGCCAGCAACTGATCGATCGTTCCGGCAAGGACCGTATCGTCGAACCCGACGGGGTGACGTTCGAGCCGATCGAGGGGCGTGACGCCATGACGTTCCACGGCGACAGGAGCCGGGTCGTGCTCCGCGGCAAGACGAGCTCGGGTTACAAGGGATTCATGCGCGAAGCGTTCGACGCTCGCACGATCGCGGGATGGGTCAAGACCGATATGAACGGCGGCGTGATCTTCGCCGAGGGGGGCGGGTTCGGCGGGTTTGAGCTGGCGGTGCGGGACGGGGAGCTGGTGTTCCGCACCGTGGCGGGAAACCATGCGCGCGCGACGCTGACCGTGGACTGGCCCGTGGGGGACGTCTGGCGCGCGGTCGCCGCGGTCTTCTCGCACGGCGTCCATCAGCTCTATGTCGATGGGGAATTGGTCGACCAGCAAACAATGCCCGGCTACGTCATCCCCCGGCACTCGGCGGAAGGCGGGCTGGGGCGCGGGGGGTTCCGCGGCTCGCTCAGCGACATTCGTCTTTACCACCGTGCCCTGACCCCGCGCGAGATCAGCCGACTGGCGACCCACGCCGCGCTTCGAAGGGATGAACCTTGAACCCAACTGCCGGCGGCGCACGCCCGCTTGTCTGCCCGCCTGAAAGGAAGCCGTTCATGATCCGCCGTTGCTTTTATCTGCCTGTATTCCTCTTGTGTACGACCGCTTGCTCGGCTTACGCCCAACCCGCCAAGAACCTCATCTACGGCGATCCCGGGAAGATGAAGCCGTGGACAGTCCGTTTTGAAAACGGCAAGGCCGTCGAAACCACCGGGAAGACGCCCAATCCCTGGAACGCCAAGCCCTGGCACGGCAGCACCGCGGGCGTCGTCAGCGTGGCGCCCGACCCGGTCACCCAGACCCCAAGCTTCGGCATCGTCAACCTCGACGGCAAGCCCTCGCTGATGCTCCGCCTCTGGAAACCGATCAAGCTGCAACCCCATCGGCGGTACCACTTTTCCATCACCTACCTCACGCCAGACGCCGGCCGCGGGGTCATCAAGTTTCCCAAATCCCAGATCCCTGCGCTCGAGTTGCCCAACTCCAAGAATGAGTGGAAGCAGGCCGCCGCGACCTTCGACGCGCCCGGCTCCGAGTTGCGGATCGAGGTCCACAACTTGGCCAAAGGAGCGGAGAAGGGCCTTTACCTCAAAGACATTCAGCTGCTCGACGTCGGCCCCTCGGAAACGACCCCCGAGTCTTCTGAGCCCCAGGGGGACGCCCCGCCGGTCCAACCCAACTTCGACCGGGCCGCCGGCTATTACCGATCCCTGGCTCGGGAGCTTGACGAAAAGGGTCTGGGCGGCGGCGAGTTTGTGCTCGGCCTCAAGGGGGACGCGGCGATCCAACGCGTCCGCAAGTTCGGCGCCCAACACGACCGGATGCAACTGCGCCCCCTGGACCTGGCGGCCACCCCCGACGCGCCGGCCGGCGCCGACGCCGCTTTCGAGATCGACGTGAGCCGCAGCACCGCCCACCCCTGGTCCGCCAACTGGGGATGGCGCAACATCCGTGACGTCGGCAAAGGGGACGTCATGCTGGTGAGCCTGTGGGTCCGCTCGGGCGGCAGCCGGGAAGCCAACACCGTCTCGCTCTGGGCGAACGTCAAGGGCCCGGGCAAGAACTTCGCCACGATCCGCGGCAAGCACTCGAAGCTCGCCCCGGCGCCCGACTGGACCCAGTACTGGTTTCCGATCCGGTTCAACCGCGGCGCCGACGCCGACGAATGGTCGCTCGAATTCTTCTGCGGCGGGCCGACCCAGGTGCTCCAGTTCGCCGAGCCCGCCGTCATCTACTACGGCCGGGCGGTCGAGCTGGCCGACCTGCCCACCACCCGGTTCGACTACAGCTACCCCGGCCGGGAAGCCGACGCGCCGTGGCGGGCCGCCGCCGCCAGGCGGATCGAACAGCACCGTAAGGGCGACCTGACCGTCACCGTGGTTGATGGCCGCGGCGAGCCCGTCCCCGACGCGCAGGTCGAGGTCGAGTTGACCCGCCACGCCTTCAAGTTCGGCAGCGTCCTCCACCCCGAGGCGCGAGGCTTCAAACGGAAGAACTATTCGGACGATGACCTGAAACGCAGCCGCGAAACCTTCTTCGAACTGTTCAACACCGCCACGATCGGCGGGTACAAGTGGGAGGCCTGGCGCGGCCTGTGGGGCAAGCGCCACAATGCCGCCAACACCCTCGCCTCAACGCAGTGGGCCTACGAAAACGGCTTCTACGTCCACGGCCACACGCCGATCTGGCACGCCTACAGCAGCATGCCCTTCCAGCGGCAGGACATGCTCCACAACCCCAAGGAGCAACGCCGGGTCATCCTCGACTGGCTCGACGCCCTTTTGACCATGCCCCAGGTCAACCAGCAGGTTCACAGCTGGGACGCGATCAACCACCCCTTCGCGTTCAGCAAGGTCTGGCGAGACTACGGCGAGGTCCTGAAGCTCCCGCACGGCGGCAAGGAGCTGCATCTCGAAGAACTGGCGAAGTATCAGGAGCACACGCCCCACGCCAAGATCTTCGTCAACGAGGGCGGCGTCATGCCGCGCGGCGGGTTTCAGATGGGACGCTACCTCGAATGGGTGAAGTGGCTGCTCGAACAGGACGCCCCGTTCCACGGCGTCGGGTTCATGTGCCACTTCGATATGACCAACCTCACCGGCCCGGAGGAGCTGTACCGCCGCCTGGACGCGTTCGCCCAGGCCGGGCGGGACGCCGGCCGGGACCTGTCGCTCCGCGTGACCGAGTTCGACGTCTCCGCCAACTGGAACGATCCTGAACAGGTCGCCATTCAGGCCGACTACACCCGCGACTTCCTCATCACGCTTTTCAGCCACCCCGACGTCGACGGCATCATCGCCTGGGGCTATTGGCAGGGCGCCATGTGGAAGAAGAACGCCGCGTGGTACAACCGGGACTGGAAGCTGCGGCCAAACGGCAAAGCGTACCGCGACCTCGTGCTCGACCAGTGGCGGACCCGCGAATCCATCAAGACCGATGCGCAGGGCGTCGCCAGCCTCCGGGGTTTTCTCGGCGAATACCGCATCACCGCGACCGTCGACGGCAAGGTTTATGAACGCATCGTCGACTTAACCCCGCCCGGCAGCAGCATCCAAATCAAAACGGACTAGGCCGAGTCGCGAGAAGCCGGTCCTGACGACGCTGCAGGCGGCCGAAGGTCCGGATGACCCGACGACCGCAGCGCCGCCAGGGCGTGGTCACGGGTCAACGCCGCGATCCTCTCGTCGGTGAGGCCGAGACGCTCGCTCAGGTGAATCCGCGCGCGGGCCATGGTCATCGCCGAACCGACCAGGTGGCTGCGGTCGGGCGCCCACACCGCCAGGTCGTCGCCGACGTCCAGCTCCCAGCGGGCGATCCGATGACGGCCCGGGCCCAACCCCGCGGCGGCCATCGCGTCGGTCACCACGATCGCCCGGTCCCCCCCCAGCCGCAGGTAGTTGCCCAGTGCCGGGAAATCGACGTGCACCCCGTCGGCGATGAAGCACAGCCAGAGACGATCGGCGCGGGCCAGCGCGCGTTGGATCGGGTTGTCGTGGCGATGCAGCTGCATCGGGCAGCCGTTGCCCAGGTGCGTCCACATGCTGAGCCCGGCGTCGATAGCGGCGTCGAGTTGGTCAAGCGACGCGTTGCTGTGCCCGGCGGACACGAGGACGCCCTGCTCGACGAGGCGGCGGGTCACGCGCTGGCCGGGGTCGGCCTCGGGCGCCAGCGTGACGATGCGCGTGAGCCCGCCAGCGGCGTCGAGCAGCCGCTGCATCACCTCATGATCGGCCGGGCGCACCGCGTCGCGCGGGTGCGCCCCCACAAACCCCGGCTCGGGGCTGATGAACGGGCCCTCGATATGCAGGCCAACGAGGATCGACCGCGCCAGCCCGTCCCGCTCGCGCAGGTCCGCCAGGCGTTGCAGGCGGTGAGTCATGCGCTCCACGGTGTCGGTGATCACGGTCGCCAGCGCCGCCGCCACGCCGTCGCGCTGCATCGCCAGGCAGGCGGCGTGCAAACCCTCGGCGGTCAGGTCGTCGCTGTTGAAGTCGACGCCGCCATAGCCGTTAACCTGCAGGTCCACGTAGCCCGTCGGCGGGACGTTCACAGCGCGGCCGCTTTCGTGGCGTCTTCAAGCAACGAGGCCGCGGCCGCGTCCAGATAGATGGTGCAATGATCGTGCTCCTGCAGGATCGACGCGGGCACGGTGTTGGTCACCGGCCCTTCAAGGCTGGCCTTGACGGCCTTGGCCTTACGCTCGTCCGGCACGGTGGTGATCAACACCCGGCTCTTCATCACCTGCCTGATGCTCATCGAGATCGCCTGGGTCGGCACGGCGTCGAGCGTCTCGAACCAGCCCTCGCCGAACTGCTGCTGGCGGCAGTCCGCGTCGAGATCGACCACCAGGTACGGCTCCTCGGTCTCGAAATCCGCCGGGGGATCGTTGAACGCGAGGTGGCCGTTCTCGCCGATCCCCACGAACGCCAGGTCGATCGGGTGATCCTGGATCAGGCCCCCGACCCGCCGGGCCTCGGCCGCGGCGTCGTCTTCGCCATCGAGGTAATGAAACGCCTTGAGGGGCAGGGGCAGCTTCGACTGGAAGCGTTCCCAGAGGTACTTGCGGAAGCTGGCGGGGTGGCTGATCGAGATCCCCACATATTCATCGAGGTGGAAGGTGGTCACCTTGTCCCAGCGCACGTCGGGTTCGGCGATCAGGGCCTCGAGCAACGCGAACTGGCTCGCGCCCGTCCCCACCACGATATTGGCTTCGCCGCGCTCGCGGATGGTCTGGCGGATCACGGCGGCGCCCGCCGCGGCGGCCTTCCGGCCGGAAGAGGTCGCGTCGGGATCGATGATGTACTTCATGACTCAGGTCCTCATTAAAAAAATAAAAAAGGTTTAGATGTCGCGGCCCGGCGCACCGAGGCCGGCGCCCGCGACGGTGGACTCCCGCACACACAGGCGGGGCTCCAACATGACGCTGCGGTCCGCCCCGGCCGGCCCGCCCGCCATCTGATCCAGCAACAGATCGAAAACCGGCGCCCCGATCCCCCGCGGCTGCTCGACCGTGGTGATCGGGATGACCATCGCCTCGGGCGCGTACGATCCGTCGAAACCCGCCACCGCGACGTCGTGCGGGACGCGCACCCCCGCCGCGGAAAACGTCGCGACCACGCCCGCGGCCACATCGTCGGAAAACGTCAGCACCGCGTCGTACGCCTCACGTTGTTCCAGCAGCCGGGCCGCCATCTCCGCGCCGGCCGCCGAAGCGGACCCGACCGGCTGGGGGACTTCAAGCACCAGGAAATCGTCCAGGTCCCGGCCGAACTCGCCCGCCGCGCGCCGGACACCCTCCACCTTCCGCCGGCCGCTGAGGCAGTCGTGCATGGTGAACAGCAACGCCGGACGGCGGCCGAGCTCCAGAAGATGACGCATGGTCAGGTACGTGCCCGCCTCGCGGTCGACCGCCACGTCCGGGGCGTTGATCGGCGCCTCGGCCTCGACCGTCACGACCGCCACGCCCGCCCGGCGGGCCTCGTCCACGACGTGCGCGTGGTCCTGGTCGACCCCCCAGAAGACGATACCGTCCACGTGCCGGCCGAGGCATTCCTCAACGCCCTGACGCAGCCGGGCCGCGTCGTTTTTATACGTCGCGATGATCAGCCGGTAGTCCGACGTCCAGGCCGTGTCCTCCAGGCTCTGGAGCTTGCCGCCCGCGACCGCGCCGCGGTCCAGCACCGGGAGCATCAGCCCGACGGTCCGGGTGCTTTCGCTCCGCAGGCCGCGGGCCAGCAGATTCGGCCGATAGCCCATGGCGTCGGCGGCATCGAACACGGCCTGCCGCGTGGCTTGCGAGGCGTAGCAATGCGGGCGATCGCCCAGCACCGCCGAAACCGTGCTGACCGACACGCCGGCCCGCTTGGCGACGTCGGCCAGGGTCACGCGTCTGGGTTTGGCGATCGTCTCTGTCATCGGCCCACCCCCACCGCGGCCGCCGGCGCCGCCACATCCGGAACCGCCACCTCCCGCTTCGCGGCGATCGATTCGTTGGCGCAGATGCCGATCAGCGCGCTGCGCGCCCCCTCCGCCGAGCCCGCCTCCTGGCCCAGCGCGTCGCCCATCTCTTCTCCCAGCAGCAGCCGGCGCATCATCGGCCCGTCCGCCCCGTCGTGGACCTCCGTCTCGATCGGCATGTCCTCGATCCGCAAACGCGCCCCGCCCCGCGCCCGGCCCAGGACCACCCGCACGCTCTGCACGTCGGGCATCCCCGCCGGCCGGGTCTCGTGAAACACGACGTGCGCCTCGATCCGCCCTTCGCGCCCCACCAGGCTCAGTACAAAACCTTCGTAAGGGTTCGCCGCGTTGAGGCTGTAGGCGATCTGCGCCCCCGCCGCGTAGCGGATCAAGACCGACATGTTGTCGTAGATATCGATGTCCGGCCGGAACACGCAGCGATCGCGGATGTAGCCGTCTTCATGCTCGGCGTCGTAATAAAGCTTGCGGAGCTGCGAGCCCTCGGCGTCATCCTGACCGCTGGCCGCCGCCAGAAGCGTCGAAGGCATCGCGCCCTCGCAGACGCCCGTATGCGGGCAGGTCGAGCAACGCTCGCCGCGGTACGGGCCGCGGGGCCCGAAGCTCTGAAGCGAGCCCATCGCCGACACGGCCGCCGGCCGATCATCCACGAACCAGTTGAGCAGGTCGAAATGATGCGACGCCTTATGCACGAGCAGCCCGCCGGACCGGCTCATCTGCGAATGCCACCGCCGGAAGTAATCCATCCCGTGCGTGCGGTCGACCATCCAATCCATCGACCCCGAAACCACCTCGCCGATCACCCCCTCGAGCAGCAGAGCCTTGAGCTTCTGCGCAACGGGCATGAACCGCATGTTGAACCCGACCCGCAGCCGCCGGCCCGCCCGGCGCTCGGCCTCGAGGATCTGCGCGACCCCCTCGCGCGTCGTCGCCATCGGTTTCTCGGCCACCACCTCCAACCCCAGGTCGAACGCCTCGGCGATCAGCGACGCGTGCGTGTCGTCGGGGGAGGCGATGATCACGCCATCGACATCCGTCGAGCCGCAAAGCTCGGCCAGCGAGCCGAAGCCCGGGACGGATTCGCCCAGGCACTCGCAGAACCCCCGGACCCGCTTGCGGTTGACATCCACCAGCCCCACCAGGTCGCCCCCCCGCCGCCGGGTCTGAGGGTCGATCAGCATGCGCGCGAACATCAGCCCGCGGATCCCCGTCCCCACCACCGCATATCGTCTTGAAGCCGCCATACCCGCGTCCATTCCGGCCGGTCGCGATGCCCTCGATGCGTCTTAATATAACCTTCTATATGGAAGGTTGCAACAATCCGCCGAGGCGAATCAAATAATTTATAAAATTATTATTTATAAGTTTTTACGGAAAAACTCATCGCTTTTTCGGCCGCCCCACGCGTGGCCGCCCTCGAAAAGGTCGAGTTCGAGCCTGTCGTCCGCGCCCGCCGCGGCGTAAATCGTCTGCAGCGCCCGGAAGCAGCTCATCGCCGAGTCGATCGCAAAGCACCGGTCGTGGACCGCGATCTCGATCAGCAGCGGCCGGGGCGCAATCAGGCCCTGAAGGTCCGGCACGTCGCACAGGGCGAAGAGGCCGGGGGTCATCTGGCTTCCGCAGAAGTTGTTGTCGCGCATGGCGAAGTCGGCGAAACGGTCGGCGTAGCCGATGACATCCGCCGCCTTGATCCGCTCATCGCTCAGCGCGATCCAGGTCGCCATCGTCCCGCCCAGGCTCAGCCCCATCACCCCCAGCCGATCCGCATCCACGAAAGGTTGCTCGCAGAGCAGGTCCAGGGCGCATGCCGCGTCGTGCAGGTTCAGGCCCAGCATCGTCTGGCCCATCATCGCGGCCCGCAGGAAGTGGAGGTTGCACAGGTCGCGTTTATCGTCGCTCTGGTGGAAAAATGGGGCAAGCCGATCGTTCCGCTCGCCGAAGCCCCGCCAGTCGATGGCCATGGTGACGAAGCCCGCCCGGGCCATCTGCAGCCCGTAGTCGTAATTGAGCTCCTGGATATGTGCTGCGCGTTGCGGGCAGCCCCTGTCGCCCATGACCGCATCCTTGCCGTAGGGGCCGTGGCCGTGACAACACAGGATCGCCGGCAGCGGGCCCGAGCGGTCGGGCGGGCGGAAGATCAGCCCGAACACCGACAGGCCCTCCTCAACATCGAAGCAGACCTTCTGTTTCAACAGCCCGTCGGCTTCCCATTCGACGATCACCTGCGGGTTGGGCGGCACGCGCGGCGGCAGGTTTCCCAGCGTCGCGAGCACCTGGGGCCGCAGGTCGGACGCCCACCGCCGCCAATCGTCGGCGTCCGTGCCGGCAAACCGGTGGGCCGGGCGATGAAGGCGGGCGATCCGCTCAAAATGCTGCTGGATGGAGCGATTCCGATTGACCTGCATGACCCAGCAATGTAACGTGTCATATAGTTAGCCGCAAACCTCTTTTCTTGTGAGCCGCCCATGCCCCGCCGCAATCCTCCCAAGCCCCGCACGAAGCCTTCGGGCCGAGTCACGCTCCGCGATATCGCCGAAGCCTGCGGGGTGGCGCGATCGACCGTCTCGGGGATCGTCAACCAGCGGTCCGACTGTTACGCCTCGGAGGAGGTCCGCCGCCGCGTGCTCGAAGCCGTCGACCGGCTGGGCTACCGCCCGAGCCTGACCGCCCGGGGCCTGGTGAGCGGCAAGTCCTCGATGCTGGGCATGATCAACACCGGCGAGGACGTCGAGAGCGCCACGCGTCTGACGATGGCTTTCGAGCGGCGCGCACGGCAGTGCGGCTACACGACCGTGCTGGCCTTCAATCCCAACAGCGCCGACATCGAAGACAGCCTCGCCCGGTGGTTCTTCGACCTGGGCGTGGACGGCCTGGCGGTCATGCCCTCCGAGGAGGGCAAGCACCCCGAGATCCGCCGCCTGGCCGACAGCGGCTTCCCGGTCGTCGCGGTCGACGGCCAGGGCCAGCTGGACTTCGACATCGCGAGCGTGAACTGCGACCATTACCGCGGCGGCCGGATGCAGGTCGAACACCTCATCGCCCTGGGCCGGACCCGGTTCCTGATCGCCGACGGGTTCCACACGTGCCACGTGGTGGAGCGCCGGGTGGCGGGGATGCTCGACGCGATCGAGGAGGCGGGCCTGTCGCGTCCCAAGCGGATGGAGGTGCCGTATGAGATACAACCGCTCGACAGCCTGACCGCCGAGGGGTTTGCGTTTATCCGGGGGCTGCTCGAAGACCGCCGGGGCGCGTTTGACGGCGTGCTCGCGACGGGCGACAGCCTCGCCATGGCCGTCGCCGGCCTGCTGCTGGAGATGGGGCTCTCGATCCCGGGGGACATCGCGGTGATCGGGCACGACAGCCACAGCTTCGGGAACCAGCCGGTGCTGCCGCTGAGCTCCATCCAGCTCCCCGTCGAGGAGATGGGGGTCGCGGCGTGCGACACGCTGGTCGAGCGGATCAAGACGGGCCCAGGCTCCACGGCGAGCCCCCGCCGGGCGGTTTTCATTCCGAAATTGATCCGCCGCGCCTCGACCGTCGGCCCGGCGGAGCGGCGGCTCAAACTCGCGGAGGGGCCCGACGAGCCGCGGCCGTCAGGGAGCGGGTTGACCGCGTTAAAGGACTGATGGCCCAACGACGGAACACGGCGCGGACCAAACGCGTCCCGCCGACGGCGGGTGTGAGACGAACGATGGCGCATGACTTCGCGTCGGCCGCAGGGCCGGGCGGTCGACGTAGCCGGAAGCCGCGCATGCCCGCCCCATGAATACCTTCCCCCAGACCCTCAACCCCAGGAGCAGCAGACCATGGACAGCCTCCCCTTCGCCCCGTCACCCCGCCGTTGCAGGCACGGCTACCGGTTGACCGCGGCGGTGAAACTGATGGCGCTGTTGCTCGCCTTGGTTCAGCCGATGTCCATCACCCCCGCCCACGCCGAGCCGGCGGTGCTCGCCGCCGACGGGGACGCGAAAGCCAGGATCTACATCAGCCAGCCGATCGAGTTCGCGCCCCTCACCGGAGCGCAGCTGCACGGCCTGCCCGCCGAGGAAAGAGCGCCTTACCTCAACGCCGTGACGCGCAGGCACGCCATCAACGACCTGATCTATCACCTCGAACAGATGACCGGGGCGAGCTTCGAGGTGGTCGTGACCGACGAGCCGGACGACGTGACCGCCCCCGCGCTGGTCTTCGGCGACCTGGCCGTGGCTCTTGGCGCGGAGCCCCAGCACGCCACCAAGACCGGCGACGCGTTCCGGCTGATCGTGCGCGACGACGGCGTGGTCCTCTTCGGCGGCGAGTCGGACGTCGCGGCCAGCCACGCGATGTACCACTGGCTCAGCGGCCTGGGCTGCTTCTGGTTCATGCCCTCGCCCGACGGCGAGGTGATCCCCACGGTCGAGACCCTGACCGTTGAGCCGATGGACGTCGCCAAGGCGCCGGCGTTCAAGGTCCGCACCCCGTGGTACAGCGGCGGGCCGCACCTGGTCACGAAGGAAGAGCACGAACAGCTGGCCCAGTGGAACCGCCGGCTCGGCCAAACGCATCACCGCTTCGCCCAGCACCCCGACTTCCTCCAGGGCGGGCACATGTGGGCCTCGATGCTGTCGGTCTTCAAGGACGAATTCAAAAACGACCCCTCGATGCTGGCCCAGATCCGCCAGCCCGACGGCACGTTCGCCCCGGGGCGGGCCCAGCTCGAGCCCACCCACCCCGGCGTCGTCGACCTCACCGTCCGCTACATCCGCCGGCACTTCGAGCGCCGCAACCTGCCCAAGGACGCCGAGATCGCCATGAGCATCGGCCCCAACGACGGCGGCGGGTACTCCGAGTCGGTCGAGACGTTCGCCGCCTCGCCCGGCCGGACCGACCCGATCACCGGCGCCCCCGACGAGACCGATGTGCTGATCCTCTACGCCAACCGCGTCCTGGAAGCGGTCGCCGAGGAGTTCCCGAACCTCAAGCTCGGGTTCTACATCTACTCGGTCCACGCCGACTACCCGATGCGGCATCAGCCCGATCCCCGATTCGTCGCCCACTTCGCCGACATCACCTACTCGCGCTACCACAGCCTCCTCGACCGCAACAGCTACTCCCGCAACTACTACCGCGGCATCCTCGAACAGTGGAAAAAGCTCCACGAAACACAGGGCAACCCGCTGTGGTTCTACGGCTACAACTGGAACCTCGCCGAGAACCTGTTCCCCTACACCAAGGCCCGCATCTGGGGGGAAGACCTGCCCTACTACCACGCCATGGGCGTGATCGGCCACAACAATGAGCAGGACAAGGCCTGGAGCATCCTCGGCCCGCACAACTACATCATGGCGCGCATGGGCTGGGACATCGACGCCGACTGGCAGGCCCTGCTCCGCGAATACTGCGACGCGGTGTTCGGCGACGCGTCGGACGTGATGGTCCGCTACTACCTGATGCTCGACCGGACGCAGACCGAGGCGGGGATCGAGTCGGGCTCGTTCCCGACCGTCGCCCTCGTGCTCGACCGGGCGTTCCTCGAGCGCGCCAAGGCCCTGCTCGAAGAGGCGGCGTCGGCGGCGTCGACCCCGGCGCATCAGCGGAACGTGGCGTGGTTCGGCCAATCGGTCTACATGCTCGAGCACTACCACGCGATGCTCGACGCCATGCACGACGCCGATTACCCCGCCGCCGCGGAGCATTACGACGCGATGCTCGATCACTGGGGGCGTTTGCTCGAGACCAACCCCAACCTCGTCTCGCGCTACGGCGAGCACTATCTCCGCCGATGGTTCTACAAGCCGTTCCTCGACCAGGCCAACCAGTACGCGACCGGGGAATACCGGATCGTGCATCAGCTGCCCGACGAGCTGCCGACGCTGCTGGACCCCGAAAACGCGGGGCAGCTCATGGGCTTCTACGAGCCGGCCATGAACACCGACAAGCTGCTTAAAACCCAGACCTATCGTTCGACCTGGGACGCCCAGGGCCTGGGCACGTACCGGGACGGCGGCGTCTGGTACTTCGACCGCTTCACCGTCGACACGATCGGAGACGGCGAGGGGGTCGGCCTGCTCGTCGGGGGTGTCGAAGACACCGTGCACGTCTACCTCAACGGCCAATACGTGGGCGCGAAAACCGGATACATCGCGCCCGACGTCTTCGACCTCACCGAGTGGGTCAAGCCGGGCGAGGCCAACCACCTCGCCCTGCAGGTCATCCGGCGGGGCAAAATCAATGAGGCGGGGCTCGGCGGCATCATCCTCCCGGCGTTCATCTTCCAGGGCCCGCGCCTCGAGCGCGTCGCCCCCGCGGTGGAGCCGATGGAGCGCGTCCTGCCCGGCGGCGCCCGCGACAACACCATCCAGGAATGACCGCGACCGCCCGGGAGGGCCTGCCGGATAGGCGGCCTCAGCCCGTGCGGGGAGAGCCGCACGCTCTTGTCGGTCATTTTTGCCTTGTATGAGCCCGGACCGGATGGTAGCATAACTAAACCGCGCCATATCACGCGCTTCATATGAAGGGCGTAGGCTGAGCCAATACGATATTAAATAATTTAAAAATAAGATTTTATGGAAATCAGACACCCCTCGAAAACCCGGGAAAAGCCGAATAAGCGGCCGAGCATGCAGGAAGTCGCGGAAGCGGCCGGGGTGTCGCGTTCGACCGTCTCGAGCGTGCTGAACAACCGCCCGGATTGTTTTGCCTCCCAGGCCACCCGGCAGGCGGTTCGCCGGGCGATCGAGAAGCTCGGTTACCGCCCGAACCTCAACGCGAAGAGCCTGGCCAAGGGCCGGAGCATGACGCTGGGGGTGGCGCTCAACGGCGTGAACATCGATCCGGTCACGCGGACGTTTGAGAGCTTCGAGTTCCAGGCGCGGAGCCGGGGCTATTACACGCTGGCGACCTATTCGCCCAACGACGCGCAGATCGAGGCGTCGAACCTGTGCTGGCTGGAAGACCGGGGGGCGGACGGCGTTCTGTGCATCCCCACCGAGTACGGCCGGCACGAGCACCTGCTGGAGATGAAGCGGCGCGGCCTGGCGGTGGCGACCTACGACGCGGCCCGGCGCCTGGGCCTGCCGATCGACGATGTGAGCATCGACCACTTCGCCGGGGGGCGCATGATCGCCGAGCACCTGCTGTCGCTGGGCCGGCGGCGGGTCTGCATCGCCCAGTTCGCTCACCTGTGCTGGGTGGTCGAGCAACGTATCGCCGGCATCCAGAGCGTGATGCGTGAGGCGGGGCTGCCCCCCGCCGAGCTGCTGAGCCTGTCGGTCGAGGCGGCGCCTCAGGGCTGCTGGAGCGACGCGGGGCAGCGCGAGATCCACGCGTTTTTCGACGCCCGACGGGGGGAGGTGGACGCGGTGGCGGCCGTGGGCGACATCATCGCACACGGCATCGGGGGCGTGCTCCGGCGCGACGGGTGGGATATCCCGAGCGACATCGCGGTCGCCGGGTACGACGGCAGCGTCCTGTCGGCCAGCCCGCTGCTGCCGTTGACCACCGCGCACAACCCCGCCGACGACGCGGGCCGCATCGCCGTCGAGATGCTGATGGAGCAGATGAGCGGCGCGGACCCGGACCGGGCGCCCCGACAGGTCGAGCTCACGCCGAAACTGATCGTCCGGGAGTCGACCGCCGGGTCAGCCGCCTCCCCGTAACCCACCGCCGCCATGGAAACGTTCTCGCCGCTTGCTTGTTTTCATATTTCTTATTGGAGGATAACCGTGCCGCAATCCATCACCCGAGCCGCCGTCGGCTTCACGCTCGCTCTCGCCTGCACCGCCGCCTGGGCGGCGCCGACCTACAACGTCGGCGAGACGGGCGTCTTCGGCCCCGGCATGGGGTGGAACTTTTCCGTCCCGACCACCCTCAACTCGCTCGACGACACCTTTTCCGCACGTTTTACCGCCTTTGAAAACCAGACCGTCCGCAGCGTCTACCAGCGTTACGTCGGCGGCGCGGGGTCGACCATCAACATCGGCATCAAGGCCGATGACGGGGCCGGCAACCCGTTCGGCCCGTTCCTGGCCTCCGCGACCAACGTCGCCCTCAACGGCACCACCGTCCCGCAACTGTTCGCCTTCACCTCCGACGCTAACCTCGTCGCCGGGCAGGTCTACCACCTGGTGACCAGCGTCAACACCCTGGGCGCCAACGTCCAGATCGGCCGCAGCCCGACCTCGAGCCCCACCCGCATCAGCGACCGTCGGGCTGATCCGGCCAACACGACCCGGTTCAGCCCCAACGGCGGCGCGTTCGTCGACTCCAACCAGAACGGCTGGTTCGCGCTGGCCGACGACGCCGCCGGGGCCAACGTGATCACCGGCCCGGGGCTCGGGGTGACCTCGGCCCTCAACACCGTCCTCAACAGCTCGGTCTCCTACGGCCAGTTCTTTTCGATCTCCGACGCCGTGGTCCCCGACGGCGCGCGCGTCGACGTCGATCAGGTCAAGTTTGAAATACGGCGGTCCGCGACGGGGGGCGAGGTCGACCTCACCCTGAGCATCCGCAACGAAGACGGCAGCGTGATCGCGTCGACCGTTATCCCGGCCCTCACCAGCGTCAACGTGACCGAGCTGGTGGCGGTCGACATCGATGTTGAACTCGAGGAGGGCGTGAATTACCTGCTCACGCTCGACGCCAACGACGCGGGAGCCAACTACTTCCTCACCGGCACGGCCCCCCCGAGCAACATCACGCCCCTGGCCAACGCCAGCTACGGCGGGACGACCGATGCGTTCATGATCCATACGTCGAACAACAACTGGGAGACGTCGTACACCGCCACGGGCGACGGCGTCCGGGACCTGAACTTCGAGATCACCGGGACCGTGATCCCCGAACCGATGTCGCTGTTCCTGGTCGGCGCCGGGGCGTACCTGCTTGTCGCCCGCCCCTAGAGGGGGCGCGTGTCAGCCCCCATGGCCGCGCCGGGCGGCGCGGTTCGTCGCATCGACCTTCCGGGCTGCCTTGGCTTGCGGAACGACCTGCTTGTCCCTCGTTGACGCACCGATAAGGAAGCCTCCGCGTGTCTCAAACCACCCCCCGACCCCGATCCGGAGCCAGCCGCCCGCCGTGCGCCGCCCGGACCATCGGCTTCACGCTTGTTGAGCTGCTGGTGGTCATTTCCATCGTCGCGCTCTTGGTCTCGGTCCTGCTGCCGGCGCTCCAGGCCGCGCGCGACGTAAGCAGGCAGATCAGCTGCGGCAGCTCCCTGCGTCAGATGGGCGTGGCCACCTTCGCGTATGTCGCGGATCATGCCGGCTATGTGCCCCCGACGTTTCTCAGTGAAGTCGACGGACCTCTGGAGGGGTATCTCGCCGCGTCGGATGTGTGGAGCCAGACTTTTGAGCGCAAAGCCTGCCCCGCCAAGGGAACGGGGATTCATGAAGGGAGCAGCATCAGCTTCTCCTACAGCCTCAATAACGTGTTCAATGAGGATGATGGCACTTCTTGGGAAAAATGGGGGCCGCTGCGTCTGGAACAGGTCGTCAGCCCGGGCACGCACATGATGGGGATCGAGACCAACGGGCCGAGCAACTTTTCGCCGGGCCATTTCGAGGCCAACACGCTGGATCAAGGCCGGCACAACGGCGTGGGGATGAACCTGCTCTTCAGCGACGGACACACCGTCTTTATGAAAGCGGGGGGCAACCCCGCTTTCAATAACCCACAGAATGAATGGCGGCAGGCCAGCGGCCACCCCATCCCCCAATCGGACCTCAGCAAACCGTGCGACCTCGGCGGCTGCCTCTGGCACCCTTACTGACGGGGGGCGCACTTTTCTTATGCCGCCCGCCGCGTGGCGTAGGCGGACGCTTGTCATCGGAATCGGAAAACACCGAATGGCTTTGATCAACACCTCGCCGCTTGACCTTGCGGCCTCTCCGGGCGACCCTGATCATCCGGGCATGTTTCATACCACCGGGCTGATTTACTTCTGGGTCATCAACGACGGCACCGACCGCCCGCGTCTGGTGCGGATGGCGGATCGATTCCGGGCCCGCGGCGTCGCGGCGATCGTGCTCCACCCGCGCAGCGGCCTTCTCGTGCCGTACGGCTCGGAGGGGTGGTTCGAGCTGATCCGATGGTTGACCGACCTGTGCGAGGAGCGCGGGATCCAGGTCTGGCTCTACGACGAAGACCCGTTCCCCAGCGGCAGCGCGGGGGGGCAGGTGGTCGCCCAGCACCCCGAGTTCCACGCCCGGGAAATCGTGCGTTATGTCTACGACCCCGCGACCCAGAGCCGGACCGGCGACGGGCCGGCGATGTTCCGCTTCCCGCTCGAACAGCTCCTGTGGTGCGGCGTGGTCGACCCGGCGACCGGGCTCGGCGAAGACCTGAGCCGGCAGGTCGGGGTGGTCCGCGAAACCTGGACGGTCCTGGAGCAATGGGACAGCCGGCACTATTACCCGCAGACGCCGCGCTACCACTGCCCCCGCGCGTGGACCCACCGCCCCACTTACATGATCCCCGCGCCCGAGGACCTGGCCGGCCGTCAACTGGTGGCGTTCACCGCCCGGCCGGTCAAGACCGATCACTGGGATTACCTGGCCGACACCCTCAACCCGCACGCCACGCGGGCGTTCCTGCGCGTGACCCACGAGCGTTACGCCCAGGTCCTCGGCGACCGGCTCGGCCGGAGCGTGCCCGCGATCTTCACCGACGAAGCCAAGCCCTTCGGCCAGACGCCGTTCACGCCGGGCCTGTTCGAGTCGTTCGAGAACACGTTCGGCTACGCCCTGGCGCCGAGGCTGTCCCACCTCTTCTCATGCAACCAGGACCCGGGCCAGATGCGGACGCGCATCGACTTCCGCCAGTGGATCGCCCAACGCTTCGAGGAGGCGTGGCTCACGCCCGTCTCGCGTTGGTGCCGCGACCACCGGCTCCACATGGTCGGCCACCTGAGCCCCGAAGACGACCCGGTCGAGCAGGCCGCTTCGCTGGGGAATCTCATGCCGATGCACCAGCGGCTCGACCTGCCCGGGATCGACTTGATCATCCCGGCGGTGGGCGACGACGAACACCCGATCCTCAACATCGGCGTCATCGCCGCGCGCTCCGTCTGCGACCAGCGGCAACGCCCGGGGGTGCTCAGCGAATCGCTGGCCTGCTCGGGCGTCGAGCCGGATCACCGGATCGCCCGGCGGGTGCTGGCGTGGCAGACCATGATGGGCATGACCAGCCCGGTCGTCCACGCCGCCTACGAATCCATGGAAGGCTACCGCGCCATCGACGCGCCGCCGGACTGGGGACCCGCCATCGACGACTGGCCCATGCTCTGCCAACTGGGCGTCGACCTCGAGCCGATGCAGCAGGTGGTGCGGCAAGCCCGCCAGGTCGCGCCGGTCGCGGTGGTCTGGCCCATCCGTTCGTACCAAGCCATGGGCGTGCGCGACACTCAAGAGCCGGTCCGGCTGCGGCAGGAACTGATGGACCTGATGACGCTGCTGCTGGACGCCCACGTCGGGTTCCACTTCGTGGATGAGGCCGACCTGGCCGACGCCGAAATCGCCCCCGGGTCCATCACGATCGGCGCGGCCCGCTACACGCACGTGGTGGTCGCCCCGGCGTTGATCCTTCATCAGGCGACGCGGGAGCAACTCGAGACCGCCGCCGCCGCGGGAGTGAACGTTCGGAGCCTGGGGCAACCGCCCACGTTTCTCGACACCGGCGACGCCGCGGCGCCCCTGCGCCCCGGCTGGCGCCTCGACCCGCTGAGCCGGGAAGCGGCGGCCGACCTGCCCCGGCTTATCGAGATCGACAAGGCGCCCCGCAACCTGCGTTGCACCGCCTGGCGCCGCGGCTCAAACGTCACCACGCTCCTCACCAACCTCAACCTCACCCCCGCCCGAGCGGCGCTGCCCAGCCAGACGCTGGTCATCGAGCCCTCGGACGTCTGGATGCAGACCGACGGCAGCCGCTGGTCGCGATGCTTTGAAGGCTTGCAGGGCGACCACGAACGCCACGCGGATCAAAGCGCGTAACCCTGGGGCAGGCATGCCGAAGAGTGCCGCGAACGCTCAACAAGCACAAGACAAGTCAAGTCAAGCTAACATGCTCCAAGGATCAAACTCATGACCTCCGGCCCCCTCCGCGTTTGGCACGTCGGCAACTGGTGCGCCCATCAGGGCGACCAGTTCCGCGAATCGGCGTTTAAAGCCTCGATCAAGGACTTCAGGGTCCTCAACTACGCCCGATACCTGGTCGAGGCGATCGAACGGATCCCCGGCGCCGAGGTGATCTCCAATCCGTCATGGGAGATGTACCAGATGTCGCCCGAGGCGTTCGATGAGCGCCTGGCGTGGGCGACGACGGTGATCTTCGGGGACGTCGAGACCCAATCGCTGCACCTGGACCCGTCGTTTTTCTACAACCAGTTCTCGGCCCCGACGCTGACCTACCCGGACCGGCTGGACCTGATCCGCGATTGGATCAAGGCGGGGGGCCACTTCCACATGAACGGCGGCTGGTTCAGCTTCTCGGGCCACCAGGGCTGGGGCGCGTGGGGCCGGTCGCGGTGGCAGAAAGACACCGACGACCGCGTGTTGGCCGTCGACTGCGTCGCGGGGGACGACCTGATCGAATCGACCGCGTCGTTTGAGGTGCGGGTGGTCGAACCGGACCATCCGTTCGTCCGCGGCATCGACTTTTCCACGATCCCGCCGCTGCTGGGTTTCAACGAAACGGCGGCGTCAGAGGGCGGACGGGTCATCGCGGAGATCCGGCACGGCAACCGCTGGTATCCCCTGCTGGCGGAGCGCCGCGTCGGCGGCGGGCGTAGCAGCGTGTGGACCACCGGCGCCAGCCCGCACTGGGGCGTCAACTTCATGAAGTGGGATCAGTACGCCCGATTCTGGTCGCAGGTGTTTCGCCCGGCCGGGGGCTGAACCCGAACCGCTCGCGGGGTGTGCGCGACACGATCTGCGACCAAGCGCTACTCCTCGTGCTCGTGGGGGAGAACGGGCGAGCGGTTCTGGTCCGGCTGTCCCCAGGCGGCCGCGAGCCACGCATCATCGCCGGTCTCGTGCATCCGCCGGGCCAATCGGGCGTGCAGGTCCGCGGCGACCGCGCGATAAGCCGGGTCGTCGATCAGGTCATGGAGCTCATATGGGTCTTCGCCCAGATCGAAGAGCTGCCACGGCTGCAGCCCGGTCGCCTGCCCGCCGATGACGGTGTACTTGTACCGCTCGCTCCGCATCGCGCGCCAGGGCCGCTCATAAAACGGCAGGTTCGCCCGCATCTCCCCGACGAACTGCAGCATCACGCCGTCGCGGTCCAGCGACTCGGCCTCGCCCCGGATCAGCGGCGCCAGGCTCCGGCCCGGGAGCGACGCGTCCGCAGCGACGCCCGCCAGGTCCAGCAGCGTGGGGAACAGGTCTTCGGTGCAGGTGGGCGCCGCCACCCGCCGACCCGTCGCGACGCCGCAAGCCGCCCCGCACACGATCAGCGGCGTCCCGACGCTCTCTTCATAAGGAAACTGCTTGTCGGTCAGGTTGTGGCTCCCGCCGAGCTCGCCATGGTCGGCGGTGAACACCACGATGGTGTCGCGTTCGAGCCCGAGCTCGCCCAGCCGCCGCATCATGCGGCCCACGTTCTGGTCGAGGTTCTCGACCATCGCGTAATAGGTTTTGCGGTGACGCAGGACGCGCTGGGGGTCCGGCGAACGGGGCGGCGCCGCGCAAGCCTCGAAGGCGCGCGCGGCGGCGGGGTCATCCGCCAGGTAGTTGGGCGGCAGGCGGATCTCACGCTGACGCCACTGGGCCTCGAGGTCCGGCGGAGCCTCGAACCTGGGGTGCGGGGCCTCGACCGAGAGCACGGCCGCGAACGGCCGATCATCCCGGCGCTGATGGCTCAGGAAATGATCGAGCCGGTCAAAGAGCCCATCGGTCTGGTAGCCCGCGATCGGTATCGGCGTCGGGTCGTCGTTCTCGAAGTAGACGTTGTCGAAGTAATTGTTTCGCAGCTCAAAGCCGGCGAAGGTCTGCCATCGCCCCTGAAGATCGCGCGGCACGGGCGTCTTCATGACCCGCGTGCCGAGACCGCCGCCCAGGTGCCACTTGCCGATGTAGGCCGTCTGATACCCCGCGTCATTGAACGCATCGGCCAGCGTGCGCTCGCTCGGCGAGAGGCGCCAGAAAATCGCCGGCACCTGACGGCTGTGCGCGTAGTGCCCGGTCATGAGCGTGAACCGGTACGGCACACAGACCGGGTAGGTGCTGCAGGCGGCGTCGAACCGGACCCCCTGCGCAGCCATGGCGTCGAGGTGAGGCGTCCGCGCATCGGGGTCGCCGTAACAGCCCAACGCGTCTCGCCGCAATTGGTCGCTGAGGACAAAGAGAATGTTCGGACGCGGGCCGGGGACGCTCATCTTCGCCGTCTCCTGTCAGTTGGCCGGGGCTTGCATGGACCCGAGGCCGGGAGGCAGAAAATCATTTCAAAAACATCCATATATTTTCTAAAATTTTCTGAAAAAATTTTCTTAATGGATTAAAATATGTAATCAGAAAACTAATATATTCGACATGACGCAACACGTCACCCTCAAAGATATCGCCCGTGAGGCCGACCTGTCGGTCAGCGCGGTGTCCAAGGCCCTGTCGGGCCACGCCGACGCCAGCAGGCGGACCCGCGAACGGGTGCTGGCGATCAGCGACCGGCTGAACTATCAGCCGCGCCGCCGCGCCGCGCCCAAGCCTCGCCCGGGCCGGGCCCGCAACCGCGTCGCCTTCGTGTTGTGCGGCGACCAGGGCGATTATCGCGCCGCCCGCACCGAGTTGCTCGCCCGGTTCGCCGCCGACGTCGGCCTGCGCCTCGAACTGTGCGACGCGGACGCCCTGACCCAGGCCGAAGACGCGTCCAGGATCGCCAACCGGTTCGACGCGGTGGCGCTGTGCGGCGACGAGATTTACTGCGAGACCCTCCGGCAGATGGAGCCGCTCGGGCTGCCGTGCCTCGCGTTCGGGGCCCCCATCGGCGAACCGACGCACGACCCGTCCCGCGCGCACATCCTCGGCGACCCGACCCTGGAGATGGGACAAACCGCGACCCAAGCGCTGATCGCCGCCGGGCAACGACGCATCGGGTTCGTGGCGGGCGCCTGCCCCCGCGGCGGCTGGAACGCGGGGTGGCGCGACGGATACCGGCTCGCTCTGCTTAACAATGGGTTGCCGGTTGACCCCGACCTGTCCCCTGACCTTCGCGGGGGACCGACCGCCGAGGTCGGCACCCGCGCCGCGGACCACTTCACCCGGATCGACCCGCTGCCGGCCGGATGGCTCATCCCCTCGGCCTCAGGCGCCGCCCGGTTCCTCTCCGCGATGCGCGAGCGGGGCGTCGAGATCCCCGCCGACCGGTTGATCACCTCGAGCGATCCCTCGCAGCTCAAAGACCTCGCCGACTCCGGGCTCAGCGGCTGCCCGCGGATCGATATCGACCTCGAAGCCCAATGCCGTTTCGCCACGCAGCTGCTTCGGGCCATGATCAGCCGTGAGGGCGTCACCCCCGCCCGACACAGCCTGCCCTTCCGCCGCCTGCACTTTGACCGACTCGCCCCGGCCGAGCCCGACGCCGGCCGCAAGCGGTGACCACCCCCGATCAGCCATCCATGAAAAAGACCACTCCCCGTTCCATCCTCGCGGCCCTGTCCCTCCTGGTATTCCTCATGCCCGCCGCGCCGGCGCCCGCCGCCATGGCATACCACGGGCCGGCGGTGATCCACATCGCCCCCGAAGGCGACGCGCAGGTCGCCCGCCTTGCCGAAGAGTTGGCCGGCTTCCTCACCCGGATCGACACCCGCCCGTGGGCGGTCGCCGAGGGCCCCGCAGCCGGGGGCGGTATCTGGCTGGCGGTCGCCGACCCCGACGCGCCGGCCCCGCCGTCGGTTTCCGGGCAGGACCGGACGTCGCTGGGCGAGCTGGACGTCGAGGGCTACCTCATCAAGAGCGGGCCGGACGCCGTCGCGGTCGTCGGCAACAGCGTCCTGGCTGTCCAGCACGGGATGTTCGACCTGCTGGAGCGGATGGGCTGCCGCTTCCTCACGCCGGCCGAGGCGTGGACGGTGATTCCGGAAGGCGTGGGGGTGCGGATCGCCGACGGCCCCGCGCTGGTCGAGCCGGATTTCGTCCTCCGCCGCATCTGGTTCGCCAACGGCCTGGGCGTGGGGCACTCGCCGGACGGCTCGCTACGTCGAATCAACGCGGCTTACGAGCAGTTCAATCGGGCCACCCGCCAGAACAGCGCGTTCCGCTACCGCTCCGGGCACAGCTACTACCACACCTACCTGCGGCACCGCGAGGCGTTCGACCAGCACCCCGAGTGGGCCCGGATGAACGAGAAGGGAGAGCGTGAAGTGCTCAACGACAAGCCCGGCAGCGCCTCGAGCCGCAACTGGTGCCGGTCCAACCCGGAGCTGGCGGAGCTGGTGCTGGCCGACCGCATCGCGCTGCTCACCGAGGCCAAGGCCAAGAACCCCCACGAGCGGATGGTGTCGATGGACCCCAACGACGGGTCGGCCCCGTGCATGTGCGAGTCTTGCCAGGCGCTGGGCAACGCGACCGACCAGGCGCTGCACCTGGCCAACCATGTCGCGCGGGGGATCCGCGAGACGCACCCCGACGCCTGGGTCGGCATCCTGATCTACCCGCCCCACAACCTGCCGCCCGAGAAGGTCCGGCTCGAACCGAACGTCGTGCCGTCGATCGCGCTGGCGTTCAACCGCTCCGGGCTCAGCTACGCCGAGCTGATCGACGGCTGGATCGCCATGGGCGCGAAGCAACTGGGCGTCTATGAATACTTCGGCGTGTACGAGTGGGACTACGGCATGCCCGCCCAAGCGACCGTCACGCTGGACTACATCCGCGAGGCCATCCCGCACTTCCATCGTCAATGGAAGATGCCGATCCTCAACGCCCAATCGCAGGCGAGCTGGGCGCGTTACGGCCCGGCGATGCACCTGGCCCGCAAGCTCCTGTGGGACGTCGACGTCGACGCCGACGCGATTTATCAGGAGTACTTCGACGTGGCCTTCGGCGGGGCGGCCGAGCCGATGCGGCGGCTCTTCGATTTCTGGGACACCCCCGCCGGCGGACGGTTGACCGACACCAACCTCGCGCGCTGGCTGGTCATGATGCGGCAGGCCCTCGACGCCGGCCGGTCCGAGTCGCCGGCGGTGCAGCGCCGGCTCGAAGACATGGCCGCCTACCTCCACACCGTCGTGCTGTTCAAGCAGGCGGACGACGCGATGAACCTGCCCAAGAAGACCGATCCGCAGATCGCTCAACGCGAGGAAGCGATCAAGCAGCGCGTCGGGCGCCTGCTCGATTTCGTCTGGCGGACGCGCGATCGGCAGATCATGCAGTTCTGGGGGTTCATGACCCGGATGGGTCGCTTCGGGCCCGCCACCCATCAACGGGTCTGGAAGCAGTGGGTCCCCGGCGAGGTCCGCAACGGCTCGGCCCACTGGATGACCGGGCACGACGACTTCACCCGCGACGAAGTCTTGGCGCTCTTCGAGCAGGACCTCGAGGCGTACGGCCCGATGCTCGACGCCATCCCGACGTTCTCCCCGGACCTCGTCCCGCTCTACCCCAACCGCAAGCCCAAGCCGCAGCAGTGGCTCGGCGCGATGTCCGGCCCGAGCGTCTGGCATATCTACATCGAGGACCAGCCGTCGATCACCATCGGCATCCAGGACGGCCAGGGCGGCCCCAACTACTTCGATGAAATCAAGGTCACCGACCCGCACGGCAAGGTCGTGTTCGCGCAGCAGCCGGCCTTCCGGGGCAAGCCCGACCGCAGCCTCCAGCAGGTGACGCTCGAACTCAGCCCGGGGCATCACCGCGTCGAGATCAAGTCGGGGCAGCGCACCTATACCCCCACGTTTGAGCCGGCGGTGCGGGCCGTGTGGGAGCAGTCCGAAGCCCAGGCGCCCATGCTCGAGTACTTCACCCCCGGCTATTTCTACGTGCCCCCGCAAACCGATGAGGTCCTGATCGATCACAACATCCTGCTCACGATCAAAGCCCCATCGTGGGACGCGCCCCGGGTGTTGGACGGCGGGGGTCACGCCCTGCCGACGGGGCCCGACCGCTCGGCGTTGTGGACGGTCGAACACGTGAGCAAGACCCGGCCGGTCCTGCTGAACACGCCCCCTTACCTGGCGAATTCCCCTGAGAACATGCTGGTCCCTCACGACATGGCCGAAACCCGGCGTTAAGACTCGCTGGAATATGACACGTGACATATTGTATGATGCTTCATCTTCTTCACGCGTCGCGGCGGAGCGACGCCGGGACCTTGACCGATGGCCACCGCCTACGAATTTGAATCCCTGTTCCCCAAGCGGCCCGACGCCCGGGCCGACGGCGAAGCCGAGGCCGCGCGGCTGACCCGCGCCGGGTGGACGCCCGATGTCCTGATCGACCGCACCGCGGCCGACGCGCCGGCCCTGGATCGTCGCCGCCTCCTGGCGGGCGTCACGGCTTTTCACCAGGAACGCATGACCCGGACCCCCGACCCGGCCCGGTATCCCGAGTCGACGCGGTGGGTCGATTACGTCCGGCAGCGCGACCAGGCCGTGCAGGATCGGACGGGCATGTCAGCCGAGGACCTGGCGGTGCTGCGGAGCCTGAATCCGTATATGGCGTTCCGGGGTTGGCAGGAACAACAGACGCTGGCGCGCGGCGCGCAGCCGACGCCGACGACCGAGCGGTGCCGGGTCGTGTACCTGGCCGACTCGACGCTGGGCGAGACGCACTTCAAGAACGTGGATGATCCCTTGGCCGGATTCGAGCCCAGGCCGGCCCCGCGCGGGCTGGACCGGCCGCCGCTGGTCTATTCCGGTGTGGGCAGCGGGCTGCACCTGGATACGGAGCCCGACGAGTTGTTCCCGCTCTCGCCGCTTCAGATGATGCTGCACGAAACGGAAGACGCCCCGGGGGCGGTGGCGTTCCTCGGCCGATACCGCTCGTTCTGGGGCGGGTGCAACATCGTGGTTTACGACCGGGCCAAGCGGGCCGCGGCGATCGAAAAGACCAGCTATTGCCACATGGACGTCTACGAGCAGAACGCCGCGGGGTCGGTCCATGTCTCGGGCATGGTCTGCCGCGACGCCGCCAACGCTCACGGCCGGCATCAGACGGCGATGCGCCAGCGCTACATGACGATGTTCGGCCTGCCCGAGGATGGGCCGGACCGCGCGTTCTGGGACGCGTGCGACCGCGCCGAGCGGATGCTCGCCGACGCCTTGAACGACACCGGCCATGCCGCCGACGGCGGACCGATCGACGCCCGGGCCGTGTGGCGGCTGCTGACCACCCCCTGGCCCGAAGGGCTTTCCAAGGAGGGCGCAGCCCTGCATCCCGACCAGGCCGTGCGCGAATACACCCTGGCCAGCTACGCCTTCTACTGGGAAAAACAGCGGATGCTCCGGCTGCAACGCGACCCGCAAACCGGGAACATGCCCGAGGCCGAAGAGGTCTACCAGTTCTGAAACGAACGTGAAGCCCATTCGACATTCGCGCTAGCCGGGCCGCTACGCGGCCCTGGTCCAGGGGGGGGCGTAGCCCGCCGGCTAGAGCGTTCCAACTATTGAGCTAGCGCCATCGTTGGGAATCGGTTATGACATGGTCCCCCCAGACAAGGAGGTCTGCCATGGCGTATTCGATGGATTTGCGGCAACGGGTGATCGACGACTGCGACGCGGGGCTGGGGACCAAGGCGGTGGCCCAGAAGTACTCGGTGAGCCCGGCGTGGGTGCGTCGGCTCAAGCAGCACCGGCGTGAACGCGGCGACATCCGGCCC
>JANQFR010000053.1 GCA_028277745.1 Phycisphaeraceae bacterium | reverse complement strand
GGCGTTGCCGGCCGAGCCGTCGGTAATCGTCCACCCCGGCCACGGCGGGCCCCCGCCGCTGCGCAGCGGCAAGAGCCGCGCCGCGACCGTGCTGGGCGCGGCGGAGATGGAGCGTTACGTGGCGGAGACGCCGGCGGAGGCGTCGGCGATGCTCCGCCGGGCCGCGCCCGCCGGCTCGCGGCGCGAGGCGCTCGCGGCGGCGTATGACCAGGACCCCCGCCAACATGAGGGGGCGTTGCGTTAACGATGCGGCTGATCTTCCTCTTCCGACGGTTCGTGTTCGCCCAGGTGATGCTGGGCATCGTGGCGTTCTGCATGGCGGAGCGCAACCCGGGCCTGCTGCTGATGGCCGGCGCGATCGGCGCGTTGTCGTGGTACGTCACCGAGGGCCCCAAGGGCCGGCCGCTGCCGCGGTGGATGATCAACCTCGGGTCGATGGTGGCGGTGCTGTGGCTCGTGTTCGACCTCTACTGGCAGGAGGGACACGTGATCGTGGCCATGGGGCACTTCACCATGTGGCTGCAGATCTTGTTGCTCTACACCCGCAAGAGCAACCGCGAGTACGGGCAGTTGTTGGTGCTGAGCCTGCTGTTGATGATCGGCGCGAGCGTGCTGAGCGTGAGCATGATCTACGGCGCGCTGCTGGCGGCGTATTGCGTGCTGTCGCTGGTGACGCTGCTGCTGTTCCACCTCAAGTCGACCAGCGACCACGTGCTGGAGCAGAACCGCAAGGCGGCGCTGATTCCCGAGCAGGTGGTGCGGCCCAAGTCGGTGGTGGGCCGGCGGCACAAGTGGCACTTCCGGTTCACGGCCCTGGGCCTGGGGCTGATCTGTGGGGCGGTGGCGGTGGCGGTGTTCGTGGTGATGCCGCGGTCGGAGGACAGCCAGCTCGCCGACCGTTACGGCGCCTCGGTCCTGCCGCCGCGCAGCGGCTTCTCCAACGAGATCAACCTCCGCGCCGGCCCGCCGGGCGAGGGCGCCAAGGAGCCGGTGCTGAACCTGAGCCTCTCGATGCACGACAAGGTGATCGGCGGCGAGAACATGCCGCTGCTGCTCCGCGGCGCCGCCCTCGATCAGTACCGGCGTGAGAACAGCACCTGGACCCGCGGCGTGCGGGTCGCCAAGGACGACCGGCATATCACCATCGGCGACGAGGGCTACGAACTGGTCGAGCTGGCCCCCGACACCCCCCAGCTCCACGCCACCGCCACCCTCCGCCAGACCGGGCACCGCACGCTCTTCGCCGTGCTCCCGCCCACGATGATCGTGAGCGACAACCTGCACCAGGGGATCTTCAACCCTTACGATCAGATCCTCCAGACCAACGAGGCGGTGACCGGGGCGGTGATCTACAGCTTCGCGTGGCCGCTGAATCCGCCCGACCACCTGGAGGAGGCGTATGTGACCGTGTTCCCGCCGGTCGAGCGGTCGCGCCACCGCCGTTACGGCCCCCGCCGCGGACCGGACGACAAGCCTCCGCCCCCGCCCCCGCGGTTCGACCCGGCCCGGGAGTACGCCCGCGGCTGGCCCGTCCAGTCCAAACGGGTCGCCAAGCTCGCCCAGTCGATCCTCGACGAGGCCGGCCTCCAACGCGACCCCGAAGCCCTCTACACCCCCGACGACGACCGGATCGCCCGCGCCCTGGCCGATCACCTGCGCAACCACTACGCCTACTCCCTGGAAAACCCCGCCACCGCCAAGAGCGACGACCCCACTATTCAGTTCCTCTTCAGCCTCAAGGAAGGCCACTGCGAGTTGTTCGCCTCCGGCCTCGCCGCGCTCACGCGCAGCATCGGCATGCAGAGCCGCGTCGTCACCGGCTACCGCGCCAGCGAGTACAACCACATCGGCGGCTACTACGTCGTCCGCCAGTCCCACGCCCACGCCTGGGCCGAGATCAATCTCGGCCCCGAGCACGGCTGGATCACCCTGGACGCCACGCCCCCCGACGAGGTCAACGCCCAGCACCGCAACCCGCGCACCTGGCTGACGTCGATCCGCGAGCTTTACGAACACATCGAGTTCGCGTGGATCAAGTCCGTGGTCGCCTACGACCAGCGGACCCGTGAAGCGGTGCTGACGCACCTCAACGAGTCGATCAGCTACGCCGCCGCCGACCGCCGCAGCGTGATCGGGCAGATCGTCACCTTCTTCCGCGACCTGCCCCAGACCTGGCGGCTGGACCGGCTGGGCTACACCGCGGCGGGCATCGTGCTGATTTTTCTCGGGCTGGCGATCGCGTCGCTGGTCCGGCTGCTGATCCTGCGCCGACGACGCCTCGTGGCGCTTCAGTTGCAGACCCTGCCCCGCGCCCAACGCCGCGGGCTGACCCGCAAGCTCAGCTTCTACCTCACCATGTTGGAGATGCTCGAACGCAACGGCTACGTCCGCCCGTCCTGGCAATCGCCCTTCTCCTTCGCCCAGGAGCTGGCCGAGGCCAACCCGCTGCGGTTCGATCCGGTCGTGGCCCTCACCGAGATCTTTTATGAGATCCGATTCGGCCACCGCGATCTCGACGGCGGCCGCAAGCAGCGGATCCGGGCCCACCTCAAGCACCTGGAACACGCCCTGAGCGCCCGGGCGACGTGAGCGGAGCGGATGGCGGATGTGAGATGGGTAATGGCAGATGGGTCGGAGAAGATCCCATGACGCGTCCTTTTGCGCAGGCGATAGCCGGGCCGCTACGCGGCCCTGGACCAGGCGGGCGTAGCCCGCCGGCTAAAGTGATCGATGAAACGAACGGGTTCCGGCCGCCCGTCAACGCGTTTTATCGGTCCGGGCGGCGATGGATTGACCGGTGGGGCGGGAACGGATGAAATATATGGATCCGGGGGCGGATGCGGCGGCGGAGTCTCGCAAGCGCATGGTTCAACAACCGTCCATCTCGTCGCCCGAACCCACCTATGACCTGGCGGACGAGCCGTCTGCGCCCGCGACGGCCCCCGCGTCGACCACGCCGGCCCCGGGCCGGCGCACGGCCCAGCGCACCGAGCCGCCCCGGCGCCGGGGCGGGTTCTCCGCGTGGCTGACGGTGCTGGCCCTGCTGTGCGTGGCGGCGACGCCGCTGCTGATCGACCTGCACCGCGGCGACGTGATCGACCCCCGCGAGGCGGAGGAGATCGCCCGCTCGATCGAGACCTGGCGCCACCTGTACGCCGCCCCGCTCGACACCCTGAGCCTCGACCCGCTGATGCCCCGGGTCAACGGCCAGCCCCAGCCCCGCTCGGCGCCGGGGGTGACCTGGCTGCACATGATCGCCTTCACCCTGGACCCCGACCTGCCCGACCCGCCGCTGGCGACCGCCGACGAGGCGGTGTTCGACGCCCGGCTGGTCTCGGTCGGCCTGGCGCTGCTCACCGTGGCGTCGGTGTTCTGGGCGGGCTATTCCATCGGCACGCTCAAGACGGGGCTGTTCGCGGCCCTGGTGTGCCTGGCCAACCCGGTGTTCCTCTACGACGCCCGGCTGGGCACGGGCGACGCCGCCCAGCTGGGGTTTGTGATGTTCGCGATCGCGGCGGCGTTGTGGGCGATCCGGCCGCTGCGTCCGTCGGCGCCGGTGATCCGCCAGGGGATCGGCTGGGGGCTGTGCGGGCTGAGCATCGGCCTGGCGGTGCTCTGCGCCGGGCCGATCGCGGCGGCGTGGACCCTGGCGCCGATCCTGTTGATCCTGCTGCTGTGTCCTCACCGGATCAGCCACGCCCTGGGCCTGATCGCGGCCCTGCTGCTGGCGGGGCTGATGCTCATCCCGTGGGCGGTCCACGTCCACGAGATGGACCCGCAGGCGTGGTCGGGCTTTTTCGATCCGTTTGTTCATGGCCACCCGGCCGACGACTACTGGGCCCACGCCGAGTACGGGGGGCGGGTCACGGTGCTGCTGCTCGCCGCCGCCATGCCCTGGACGCTCTGGCTGGTCGCGGCGCTGCTCCAGCCGTTCAGCACGTCGTCCACCGGCGCGCGGTCGCGTATGTTCCTGGGCTGGGGCTGGTTCGTCATCGTCGGCGTGCTGGTGCTGCTCACCCCGCCGACCGGGCCGGGCGTGTCGGACGTGCTGATCCTGCTGCCGGTGATGGCGGTGCTGACCGGTCAGCTGTTTCGCCAGTTGTCTGACCTGTCCAGCGAGGGCCGCCACGCCCGGTTGTGGCGGGCGCTGCGGTGGCCGCAGTTGGGGATGTTTTTCGCGGTGTCGCTCGCCCTGCCGGCGGGGCTGATGTTCCAGGACGCGATGGCGACGCACGGGTTTCTGCCGAACCCGATGGTCGCCCCGATGCACTGGACCTATTGGGCGGGCGCCGCGGCGGTGCTGCTGTTGCTGACCGGTCTGAGCCTGCGGTTTGCGGTCGAGCAACACCCCGGGCGGACGCTGATCGTCTGGGCGGCGTGGGTGCTCGCCGCGTTCGTGATGGTCATCGTCCCCTTCACCCGCGGCCCGCTGTGCATCAGCCCGATCAAGGCCGACGCCGTCAAGCTCGACCGCCTCACGGAAGGTGCGCCGGTTTATCAGCTTGGCCCGGCCCCGGCCGATCCGCGCCTGCGCCTGTATGCCCAGCGCCCCCTCCGCACGATCGGCGCCGACCAGCTCGAACGGCTCGACCCGGCGGTCCCCGCGTTCCTGCTCACGCCCATGGACCAGCCCACGATCGAGGGCTTCGTCCCCGTCGGGGAGCTCCACTCGCTCAGCCTCGCGCTGCGGCGGACCCATGTCCCCATCGTCGAGCACGACACCCCGGCGCCGTGAGGGGTCCATAGCAGATGGTTGATGGCAGATGGCAGATGGGAAGGGGCGGGACGATCTGTCGTTGAGCGCCGGTTCGCCCGCGGCGGCTCGCTACAATGCCCGCCTCGACTTGTTATGGACCAGCCGATCCCGCAACCCGAGCTCTCGATCGTCGTGCCCGCGCTCGACGAGCAGGACAACGTCGGCCCGTTGGTCGAACAGGTCGACCAGACCGTGCGCGGCCGGGGGGTGGACGCGGAGCTGATCGTCGTTGACGACGGCTCGTCCGACGCCACACTCGAACGGCTGCGGGACCTACAAGCCCGGCATCCCTGGCTGGTCGTCCTGCACCGTGACCGGCCGATGGGCCAGTCGGCGGCGATGCACGCGGGGATCCAACACGCGCGCGGGGCCTACATCGCCACCCTCGACGCCGACCTGCAGAACGACCCGGCCGACCTGCCGGCCATGCTCGCGATGCTCAAGGACCAGGACGCCGATTTCGTGCAGGGCGACCGCTCAGCCAACCGCCGCGACCACGCGATCCGCCGGGTGACCTCGGTCATCGGCCGCAAGGCCCGGGCGTGGATCGTCGGCGACCCGACCCGCGACACCGGCTGCTCGGCCCGCGTGGTCAAGGCCGACCTCGCCAGGCGGCTGCCCCTGCAGTTCAAAGGCGCCCACCGCTTCCTGCCCGCCTACGCCCGCATCCTCGGGGCGGTGATCGTTGAGACCCCGGTCCGCCACCACCCCCGCACCGCCGGCCAGACCAAGTACGGCCTGGGGGTCAGCAAACGCGCGTGGTCGGGCCTGATCGATTGTTTCGCGTTCCGTTGGATGAAGTCGCGCTACCGCGATTCCGCCGCCGCCCCGGTGACCGCCGAACCATGACCCAGCGCAGCCGTAACGTGTTCATCATCGTGTTCGTCATCGCGCTGCTGATCGCGGTGGTCGCGGTGTTTTTCCTCGTGCGCGCGGCGGACCGCATCCCGGTCCACCCCACGCCCACCGGCTACGCCGACGCCGAGCTGGTCGAGCACGAGGGCAAAGTCGTCATCCGTGCGAAGGCGGACGATGGCGAGTGGCGATTCCTTGAGCCGCAAACCTATTTCGACCAGGTGTACGCTGAGCGTCAGCAGCGCGGCTTCGGATCGCGCCTGATCATGAAGCTGTTCAACATCTCCAGCCCCGCCACCGCGTGGTGGGTGCTGCTGGGCTTCGTCGGCCAGCTCCTGTTTGCCGGGCGCATGGTTGTGCAGTGGGTCGCCACCGAACGCCGGCGCAAGTCGGTGATCCCCACCGCGTTCTGGTGGCTGGCCCTGTCGGGCGCGTCGATGCTGCTGATCTACTTCGTCTGGCGCAAAGACATCGTCGGCGTGCTGGGCCAGAGCCTGGGGTGGGTGATCTACGTGCGCAACCTCTACTTCATCTACGGCAAACACCACCCCGAGCAGACGATGATCGACTCCGACCTCGAAGAGGAACGCGCCAAAACGGCGCAGGACGATGGCTGACCCGCTGCGCATCATCGACGCCAACGCCAACCGCGCCCGCGAAGCGTTGCGGGTGATGGAGGAGGCGGCCCGGTTCCTGCTCGACGACGCGGCGCTCAGCGCCGACCTCAAGCAGCTCCGCCACGACCTGGCCGAAACGCTGTCGGGCGTCGACGGGCTCGAGCTGCACCGCGACACGCCCGGCGACGTGGGGACGTCGATCTCGACCGAGGCGGAAGGGGCGCGCGGCTCGGCGTTCGACGTCGCGGCCGCGGCGGGCAAGCGGCTGGGCGAAGCGCTCCGCGCGATCGAGGAATACCTCAAGCCGACCGCCCACGGCGTGCTGGCGCCCCGTGTCGAGCAGCTGCGTTACCGGGGATACGAGGCGGAGCGCCGGCTCCACGCCGCGCTGGGGACCGGGCGAGCCCAACAATGGCGGCTGTGCCTGCTGCTGACCGAATCGCTCTGCCATCACCCGTGGCGCGAGGTGCTTGACGGCGCAATCGCCGGCGGGGTCGACTGCGTGCAGGTGCGGGAGAAAGACCTCGACGCGGGCCCGCTGATGCGACGGGTGAAAGAGGTGATCGACATTGCCCGGCCGCGCGGCGCAGCGGTGATCGTCAACGACCGACCCGACGTCGCCCTGGCCGCGGGCGCCGACGGGGTCCACCTCGGCCAGCATGACCTGCCCCTGACCGACGCCCGCAGGCTGGTCGGCCGGCGGCTGCTGATCGGGATCAGCACGGCCAACCTCGACCAGGCCCACGCCGCGGTGCGCGGCGGCGCGGACTACTGCGGCCTCGGGCCGATGTTCCCCACCGCGACCGTCGACAACAAGCCCGACATCGCCGGCCCCGCCTACCTCCGCGCCTTCCGCGGCGCGCACCCCCACACCCCCCACCTGGCCATCGGCGGGGTCACGCCGGCCAACGCCGAACAGCTCTACGCCGCCGGCGCCCGGGGCCTGGCGGCCAGCTCCGCGATCTGCAACGACCCCGACCCGCAGGACGCCGCCCGCCAACTGCTGCCGCGTTAGCGTGTCTTCAGCGCGCACGCTTTAGCCGGCAGGCTACGCCCGCCTGGTCCGGGGCCGCGTAGCGGCCCGGCTAAGAGCGTTTCAGTTTGGCCTGTACAACTTGACCGCCGTTTCGCCGCGGGGCTATCGGCGTCAGATCAGTTCCGACAGCGAGCGGATAATGCGATCGGGCTCGGCCGGCGCATCGGGCGGCAGGCCCCGGCCCTGCCAGTCGACCCAGATCGCTTTCATCCCGAGACGCTGGGGCGCCTCGACTTCCCAGTCGAGGTTGTCGCCGACCATCCAGGCGTCTTGCGCGTCGACGCCGAGGGTGTCGAGCATGTGCTCGAACACGCGCGCGTCGGGCTTGCCCATGCCGAACTCGCCCTCGATCAGCACGGCGTCGAACAGGCGGTCGAGCCCGAAGCGGGTGACTTTTTCGCGTTGGGACGGGCCGTGGCCGTTGCTGATGAGCCCGAGTTTGACGCCCTTGTGGCGGAGGTGTTTGATCGTCTCGATGGCGCCGGGGAACGGCTGCATCGCGTCGACGCGGCGGCGGGTGTAGTCGTCAGCGAACCGCTCGGCCAGGCCGTCGTGATCTTGGCCGAGTTCCTGAAGCGCCATGCGGACGACATCGATCCGGGCCCGGTAAAGGTTGAGCCGGCCGGCGGCGTTGCGGTCGGGGTCGGACCAGTATGCGTCGCGGGCCCGGTCGATGGCGGCGTTGATCTCATGCGGCGACCGGCCGATTTCATGCGCGAACCGGGCCGCGGCCGACCGCCAGACCCGGGTGGAACTATCGGTCGAGTCGAGGATCGTGTCATCGAGGTCGATCAGGATGGCTTGGGGTAAGGGGTTCAAGTCGATTGAGATTAGAACAGAAAATGAACCGCAGAGGCGCAGAAAAAACCGTTAGCCCCGGGCTCCGCCCGGGGGCGCGTGTGGAAACCCCGGGCGGGGCCCGGGGCAAACGGGATGTGTTTACAACCGCTCCACCGCGAGCCGTCGGGCGTGGCAGAGGGCGATGGCGATGGCGTCGGCGACGTCGGGGGGGGTGGGGGGCTCGGGGAGTTTGCACTGGCTCTGAACAGCGAGCTGGATCTGCTGCTTGCTGGCGTGGCCGTGGCCGGTGACGGCTTTCTTGACCTCGGTGGAGGGCAGGTCGACGATGCGCAAGCCCCGGGTCTGGCCGGCGAGGAGGATGACGCCGCGGGCGTGGGCCATGATGATGGCGGTGCGGGGGTGGGCGTAGTGGGCGTAGAGTTTCTCGACCGCCAGCTCGTCGGGTTTGAACTCATCGATGAGGTCGGTCAGGTCGCGGTGGAGTTGGGCGACGCGGCTCTGGATCGGGGTGCTGCCGTCGAGCTTGATGACGCCGGCCTCGACGAGCCGGGGCTCGAGCCGACCGTCGACGATGTCGACGAAACCGTAGCCGGTGAGGCGGAGGCCGGGGTCGATGCCGAGTACGCGGGTCATGCCGGGGAGTGTATCGCGCGCAGGCGGGCGCGGCGGTAGCCGGTGGGGCTTTGCCCGACCTGGCGTTTGAAGACGTTGGAGAAGTAGAACGGGTCGCGGTAGCCCACGCGGCGGGCGACCTCGCCGATGCTGAGGCTCGGCTCGGCGAGCAGGACGCGGGCCCAGTCCATCTTGGCGGCCTGCCAGGCGCGTTGGAGGGTCGTGCCGAGCTGTTTTTTCGCCACGCGGCAGAGGTGGGGCTTGCTGACGCCGAAGAACGCGGCCGCGGCGGCGAGGTCGGCGGGGTCGGCCAGGTGGTCGTCGATGTAGGCCCGCAGCCGCTCGGCGGTGAGGGCGGGGACGGCGGAAGGCTCCGGCGCATCGAGCAGGGTGAGCGCTTCGGCCAGCGCGGCGTCGGGGCGGGTCATCCGGTCGCCCTGCCGCACCGTGCTGTGGATCCGGCCCCATGTCAGCGCACGCAGCAGCACCTGCGAGACGTCCTGCCAGGCGGGGTGGGTGAAGAACCGCCGGCCGTCGCGGCGGGCGACGACGCGGTGGGCGATCCGCAGGGCCTCGCCGCCCGCGAACCGGCAGTACAGGTGGTCATACGGGTCGTCCGGGTCGGTCATCAGGATGCCGGGGTCGCCCACCGGCAGCACCAGGCCGACCGTCCCGGGCCCGACCGGCGCGGCGACGCCGCGGTGCAGGTAACGCCCGGCGCCCGAGAGGCACACCGTCAGCATCGCGTCGTCGTGGTAGGTGCCCAGTGTGGAGTGATACCGCTCCCGCGGCTCGACCCGCCCGAGCGTCCGCACCCGGAACGGCAACGCCGTCCGGGGCGACGCCGGGCGCTGATGGGGGTGCCGTTTGGCCATGGAATCAATATTTTATAGTTTCTAAGGCCGATTTTCCATGGAATCGACCGACTAATGACAGCATGATACAGGTCTTGGATTTTGATCCTGCTTTATGGAAAGGCCTGTTCGATGTCTCACCCCAAAGTCGTCATCCTCGGCGCCGGCAGCCTGTTTTTCGGGCGCAAGGCGATCTGGCAGATGGTTCACTCCCCGCACCTGCGCACCGGCACGCTGGCGCTGGTCGACATCGACGCCGACCGGCTGGACAAGATGAAGCGGCTGGCGGAGAAGGTGATCGCCCACAACAACGCCCCGCTGACCCTTGAGGCCTCGACCGACCGGCGCGACGTGCTCGCGGGCGCCGACTTCGTGGTGCTCAGCTTCGCGGTCAACAACGCCCACTACCGCGGAGTCGACTGCGAGACGTCGGCCAAGTACGGCATCCGCATGTGCTCGGGCGACACGATCGGCCCCGGCGGGGTGTTCCGCACCATGCGTGAGTTCCCGGTGATCCTCGACGCCTGCCGCGACATCGAGGAGCTGTGCCCCGACGCCTGGGTCGTCAACTACATCAACCCCACGGCCGTGCACGGGATCGGGGTCCAACGCTACTTCCCGCAGCTCAAGTCGTTCGCGCTGTGCGACGCGCAGTACGGCCTGCGCAAGGGCTACGCCCACCGGGCGGGCGTGCCCAACGACGAGAAGTTCACGCTGCTGACCGCGGGCCCCAACCATTTCACGTGGCTGCTCAAGGCCGAGTACGACGGGCGCGATGTGTTGCCCGACATCATCGCCGCCGTCCGCGCCGACGCCGAGGGCGACGCCAACCGGCAGGCGCAGGGGGGCAAGAGCCACTCGAAGGGCTACCTCAACAACGCGATCGCCATCGAGCTGTACGAGGGGCTGGGTTACCTGCCGACGGTGCTGGGCCACACGAAGGAGTACGTGCGCTTCTATCAGCCTCACCGCACGACCGACCGCGACGCGGTCCCGCCGCTGAAACTCTTTGAGGTCCCCGACCGGCTGAAGTGGACCGCCGACGTCTGGCAACGCGTCGATGATTACCTCGACGACAAGGCCGACATCGCCGAGTTCGACACCGAGTTCGGCCCGGACCCGGCGACGGACGTCATCGAGAACATGTGGGCCGGGCTGGGCAAACGGTTCTTCATCAACACGCTCAACCGCGGCGCGGTGACGAACATGGCCGACGACGCGTTCCTCGAGCTGTACTGCGACGTGGACATGTCCGGCCCGCGGCCGCACCCGGTGGGGGAGATGCCGGTCGGCGTCCGCTCGATGTGCGAGACCATCCTCGACACGCACACGCTCACCGCGATGGCGGTGCACGACGGCGACCGGGCCCTGCTCCGCCGGGCGCTGCTGGTCGACCCGCTGACCAACTCGATCGGCGACACCGATGCGCTGATCGAAGACCTGCTGGAGCAGCAGCGCGACATCCTGCCCGCGCACTGGTACGAGCCGGTGGCGGTCTGACGGGCGCCGCGTTAGCCCCGGGCTCCGCCCGGGGTGGCGCGTGTAAAACCCCGGGCGGAGCCCGGGGCTAACGGGGATGTTGTTTACGCCCCATGCGGAAGCATGGGGCTTCTTCTTGCGATACACTGCGTTTTTCCCGTCATTCCGCCGTGAGCCATGGAGGGCCCACCCGTTGGCCAAGCGCCGCAGCCGCAAGAAAGACACCGACACATCGCTGTTCGACGCGCCTTCCAACGGCGACGCGTCGGCCGACCCGGGGATCGACCGGGTCACCCTGCACGAAGCGGCGCAGAGCCGCTACCTCAACTACGCGTTGTCGGTCATCACCTCCCGGGCTCTGCCGGACGTGCGCGACGGGCTCAAGCCGGTGCAGCGCCGGATCCTGTACACGATGGGCCAGCAGCGGCTGACCGCCGACGCCAAGCCCCGCAAGTCGGCCACGGTCTGCGGCACGGTGATGGGCTCGTACCACCCCCACGGCGACGGCGCGATCTACGACGCCCTGGTGCGTATGGCCCAGCCATGGGTCATGCGCCTGCCGCTGGTCGAGGGGGTGGGCAACTTCGGGTCGATGGACGGCGACCCGCCGGCGGCGTACCGCTACACCGAGTGCCGCCTCGCGCCCGCGGCGGCGGAGCTGCTCGACGACATCGGCGCCGACACCGTCCACTTCCGGCCCAACTACGACGGCACCAAGTCCGAGCCGGTCGTCCTGCCGTCGAAGCTGCCCAACCTCCTGCTCAACGGCGCCGCCGGGATCGCGGTGGGCATGGCGACCAACATCCCCCCCCACAACCTCGCCGAGCTGTGCAAGGCCTGCCTCAAGATGCTCGACGACCCCGAGGTCAAGGACTACCAGCTCGTCGCCAACGACGCGGTGCAGGGCCCCGACTTCCCAACCGGCGCGCAGGTCCTCAACACCAAGGAGGAGCTGCGCGAGATCTACAAGACCGGCCAGGGCGCGATCAAGCTCCGCGCGACCCACGAGCTGGGCCCCGCCACCCGCTCCACCAAGATCCTGCACATCACGTCCGTGCCCTACGGCGTCAACAAGGCGGCGCTGGTCGAACGCATCGCCGAGATCGTGCTCTCGCGCAAGATGCCGATGATCCTCGACGTCACCGACGTCAGCACCGAAGACGTGCGCATCGACCTCGAGCTTAAGAAGGACGCCGACGAGCAGAAGGTCCTCGCGTATCTTTACAAGCACACCCCGCTGCAGACCAACTTCAACGTCAACCTCACGTGCCTGGTCCCGACGGAGAACCCCGAGGTCGGCGCCCCCGATCGGCTGGGGCTGCGGCAGATCATCTGGCACTTCCTGCACTTCCGGCTGGATGTGGTCACCCGTCGGCTCGAGCACGAGCTGGCGGCGCTGGAGAAGCGCATCCACATCCTCGAAGGTTTCGCGATCGTCTTTGATGCGCTGGATGAGATCATCCGGATCATCCGCCGGTCCGACGGCAAGGCCGACGCGGCGCGGAAGATCATGGCCAAGTTCAGTCAGCTCGACGAGGTGCAGACCGACGCGATCCTCGAGCTGAAGCTTTACCGGCTGGCCAAGCTCGAAATCAACCTCGTGCGGGATGAGCTGAAGGACAAGAACAAGCGGGCCCGGCAGATCCGCAAACTGCTCAAGGAGGAGGAGGCGACCGGCCGGTGGGGCATCGTCCGGGAGGAGATCACCGCGATCCTCGACACCTACGGCAAGCGGCCCGAGAACCGGCGCAAGACCGTGATCGTCGGCGGGGTCGAGGAGCCGGAGTTCTCGGCGGAAGACTTCATCATCGCGGAGGACAACCACGTGCTGATCACCCGCGACGGTTGGGTGAAGCGTCAGAAGGAGATCAAGGACCCGATGGCGACGCGGCTGCGTGAGGGGGATTCGGTCCTCGCCTGCGAGGCCGGCTCGACCCGGGCGGCGATCGCGTTCTTCTCCAACCTCGGGGTCTGCTACACCGCGCGGGTCATCGACATCCCCGCGACCACGGGCTACGGCGAGCCGATCCAGAAGCTGTTCAAGCTCAAGGACGGGGAGAAGATCGTCGCCGCGTTCAGCATGGACCCCCGTGCGGTGGGCGACATCAAAGAGGATGAGGGGTCGGACTACTGCCCGGCGACGCACGCGTTCGCGGCGACGAGCGACGGCTTCGCGTTGCGGTTCGGCCTCGAGCCGTTCGTCGAGCCGAGCACGCGCGCCGGCCGGCGTTACGCGCGGCCGAAGGCGGGCGTGACCGTGGTGGGCGTCGAGAAGGTCCACGGCGACGAGACGGTGCTGGCCGCGTCCTATAACTGCCGGGCGGTCGTCTGCCCCGCCGCCGAGGTCAACTACCTCTCCGGCCCGGGCAAGGGCGTGCTGCTGATCAAGCTGGCCAAGGACGACCGCCTGCTGGGGTTCAAGGCCTCGCTGGGCGACCGCGACGTCCTGACCGTCGAGACCAACCGCGGCGCCCGCAAGACGATCAGCACCGTCAAGTACAAAACCACCGGGCGGGGCGGCAAGGGGGTGGAGATCCAGAAAAACGGCAAGATCAATCGAATTGTTCAAGAAGAATTGCCGCCTCCCATTCTCCTTGAAGAGGCGTGATCGGGCTTATCCCGCCCGAGGATTCGCCCGAAAGTAGAAAAGACAGTGATTGTGGATCGCACATTGGCTTTGTGCGACGCTGCCCCGCATACGTATGCGGGGCTTCGCGAACCGTTCATTGGGAGGAATCCGTCATGCCGTGGATGCTCCGGGCGTGGTTCGTCTTGTTTGGCGTGTCGTGCGTGCTGCCGGGCCTGACCGGCTGCGGCGGCGCGGTGGAGAGCGCGGAGGCCGCGGCGCCGCCCGTCCGGCCCGTCTCGTACACCGTGGTCAACCGCACCGGCGGCAAGGTGGTGGACGTGGTGGTCTACGGCGAGGGCCTGGGGCGGGACCTGGGCTACGGCGTCATCGCGGAAAACGACTCCGAGACGCTCCGCCATGAAAAGTTGACGATCCCGACCATGGTCGAGATCGATTTCACGATGCCCAACGGCAAACGCAGCTACAACAAGGTCAGCCTGTCCCGGCTCAACAACGCCGCCCAGGGCGGGCCGGTCACGCTGACGCTCACCGGCTTCGGCCGGGTCAGCGCATCGCGGTGAACGCCCACGGTGTGGTGTAGAATTGTCCTTGACCCGATCGTCAAGGACGACGCATGACCGCGACCTACACCACCAAAGACCTGACCGTTCTCGAAGGCCTCGACCCCGTCCGCAAGCGCCCCGGCATGTATATCGGCGGCGTCGGCGCGGCGGGCCTGCACCACCTGGTCTGGGAGGTCCTCGACAACTCGATCGACGAGGCCATGAACGGCCACGCCTCGGAGGTCCACGTCACGCTCCACAAGGACGGCTCCACCGTCACCGTCTCGGACAACGGCCGGGGCATCCCCGTCGACATCGACCGCAAGACCAAAAAGTCCGGCCTCGAAATCATCCTCACCACCCTGCACGCCGGCGGGAAGTTCGACGGCGACAACTACAAGACCTCCGGCGGGCTCCACGGCGTCGGCGCGTCGGTCGTCAACGCCCTGTCGACCCGGCTCACCGCGGTCGTCAAACGCGACGGCAAACAGTTCGAGATGTCGTTCGCCCGCGGCAAGCCCACGACCAAGCTGAAGAAAAAGCCCGGCGCCGTGCGCGGGGCCGGCACCACCATCACCTTCCACCCCGACCCGCAGATCTTCCCCAAGACCGACTACAACCCCGACACCATCCGCCAGCGGCTCGAGATCAGCTCCTTCATCCACAAGGGACTCAAGCTCACCTTCGACGACCAGACCGCCGGCAGGAAGGACACGTTCCAGCACCAAAACGGCATCGTCGATTACCTGGCCTACATCCTCGTCCAGCGGCACGCCAAGCCGATCAACGACCCGCCGTTCACGCTCGAGAAAGACAACGGCGGGCGGATCGAGATCGTCTTCCAGTGGACCGAGTCGACCGACGAGTTCATCAAGTCGTACGTCAACGGCATCCCCACCGCGTCGGGCGGGTCGCACGAGAACGGGTTCCGCGCCGGCGTCACCAAGGCGATCCGCAACTTCATCGAGACCCACAACCTCACGCCCCGCGGGGTCAAGCTCACCCACGAAGACATCCGCGAGGGCCTCACCGGCGTGCTGTCGGTGTTCATCGCCGACCCGCAGTTCCAGGGCCAGACCAAGGACCGGCTGAACAACCCCGAGTGTCAGGCGATGGTCGACAACACGGTGCGGCCCCAACTGGAGCACTGGCTCAACCACAACCGAAGCCAGGCCGAGGCGATCGTCGCCCGCATCATCCTCGCCGCCCGGGCCCGGGAAGCCTCGCGCGCCGCCAGCGCCAGCATCTCGCGCAAGACCGCCACGTCGCGTGTGATGCTCCCGGGCAAGCTCAGCGACTGCACGAGCAAGACCCGGGTCGACTCGGAGCTGTTCATCGTCGAGGGCGACTCCGCCGGCGGCTCGGCCAAGCAGGGCCGCGACCGCGCCACCCAGGCGATCCTCCCGCTCCGCGGCAAGGTGCTCAACACCGAGTCGGCCACGCTTAAAAAGGTGATCGAGAACAAGGAGCTGGCCGACCTGGTCGTCGCCATGGGCTGCGGGGTGGGCAAGGACTTCGACCTCTCCAAGCTGCGTTACCAGCGGATCATCCTGCTCGCCGACGCCGACAGCGACGGGCACCACATCACCACCCTCCTGCTCACGTTCTTCTTCCGCCACCTGCGCGGGCTGATGGAGGAGGGCAAGGTCTTCATCGCGGCGCCCCCGTTGTTCCGCGTCGACATCGGCCAGGCCACCCACTGGGCGACCGACGAAGCCGACCGCGACCGCATCCTCAAAGAGCACGCCAACGGCAAGGCCAAGGTGGAGATCACCCGGTTCAAGGGCCTGGGCGAGATGATGCCCAAGACGCTGTGGGAGACGACGCTCAACCCCAAGACCCGCCGGCTGCTGCGGGTCGAGATCGCCGACGGCCTCGAGGCGGACCGGGTGATGAACGAGCTGATGGGCAAGGACCCCGCGGCCCGCTTCCAGTTCATCATGGAGCGGGCGGAGGAGGCGGAGGAGTTGGACGTGTGAGACACATCACAAGAAAAACGCAGGTGTCAGGGAGCGGCGGAGCCCCACATGCGCATGTGGGGCTTTTGGCTATCCGCTGACCACCTTGCCGACGTTGAAGATCGGCAGGAGCATGGAGATGGCGACGAAGCCGATGATCAGGCCCATGACGGTGATCATGGCCGGCTCGATGAACTGGGTGGCGTTCTTCACCGCGTCGTCGAATTCGTCTTCGGTGAACTCCGCGATGCGTTCCATGATCGAGCCCAGTCGGCCGGCTTTTTCGCCGGAGAAGATCATCTGACAGACCGACCGGGGGATCAGCGGCGAGCCGAGCAGGCCGTCGGATAGCTGCGAGCCCTGGCGGAGCTTTTCGTCGACGTTGTCCCACAGGTCTTCGAAGTACACGTTGGCGGTGACGGCACGGACGATGGCGACCATGTCAAGGATCGGCACGCCGGCGTCGATCATGGTGCCCATGGTGCGGCAGCTGCGGGTGATATAGAGCTTGCGGAACAGCGGGCCGATGACCGGCAGGCTGAGCTTGAGCCGATCGAGGAGGCGTCGCCCGGCGAGGGTGCGACGGCCCACCATGAAACCGACGATGAGCAGCACCAGCCCGGCCGTCCATCCGTACCAGAAGTGGGTCAGCGTGTCGCTGAGGGTCATGAGCGCCTGCGTCGGCAGGGGCAGGGCCGCGCCCTTGGAGGTGTAGATGCCGGCGAACCGGGGCAGCACGAAAGTGAGCAGGAAAACCGTGACGCCGATCACCATCAACAGCATGACCGCGGGATAGGTCAGGGCGCCGCGGATTTTCTTAACGGTGGCGGCTTCTTTCTGCATGTAGGTGGAGACCCGGTCGAGCATCTTGCCCATCGTGCCGGACGCCTCGCTGGCCTGGATCAGGCTGACCATCACCGGGGGGAAGACCTTCGGGTGCTGGCTTAAGGCCAGCGAGAGCGCGCCGCCGGCGTGGACCTGCTCGGTAACGTCCTTGATCACGGCCTGGAACGCCTCACTGTTGATCTGCTCGGCGGCGCATTCCAGGGCCTCGGAGATGGGCACGCCGGTGTCGATCATGACCGCCATCTGGTGGGCGAAGGTGATGACGTCGCGCCGTTTCACTCGCCCGCCGATCCCGCCCTGGACGGCCTGGGCCTTGGACTCGATCGCGGCGGCGGCGGCGCGCTTGGCCTGTTCGATCTTGACGATGAACTTGCCCTCGCTGCGGAGCATCTGCGCCGCTTCCTCCGCGGAGGCGGCCGCGATGTTGCCGGTCGCCAGGTCTCCGGCGTGGTCTCGCACTTTGTAAGTGAACTGGATCATGGCGGGTCCTGAGGTTTTCGGCTAAGCGGCGGTCGCGGTGAAGAGCTCTTCCAGGGTGGTCAGCCCCGCCTTGACCTTCTCGAGCCCGTCTTCGCGCAGCGTCTGGTAATCGTCCTGCTGAGCGGCGAGCCGGCGCAGCTCCTGGAGCCCGGCGCCGCGGCAGATCGCGTCGAGCGCCTCGTCGGTCGGTACGTAGAGTTCGTAGATGCCGATGCGGCCGGCGAAGCCGGTGTTGCGGCACTTGGCGCAGCCCGTGCCCTGATAGAGCGTTTCGATGTCCTGGCCCGCGTCGCCCATCCGCTCGAGGGTGCGTTTCTGCTGGGGGGTCATATCGACCTCGTCCTTGCAGTGGGTGCAGATCTTGCGGACGAGCCGCTGGGCGAGCGCGCCTCGGATCGAGGCGGCAACGAGGTAGGGCTCGACGCCGATATTGAACAGCCGGGTGACGGCGGAGGGCGCGTCGTTGGTGTGCAGGGTCGAGAGCACGAGGTGGCCGGTGAGGGCGGCCTGAGTGGCGATGCGGGCGGTCTCCTGGTCGCGGATCTCGCCGAGCATCACGATGTCGGGGTCCTGCCGCAGCAGGGAGCGGAGGGCGCCGGCGAAGGTGAACCCGGCTTTTTCATGGACCTGGAACTGGTTGATGCCGTTGACGGAGTACTCGACCGGGTCTTCGACGGTCGAGATGTTGACCGATTCGTCGTTGATCTCGTTCAGCGCCGCGTAGAGGGTGGTGGATTTGCCGCTGCCGGTGGGGCCGGTGACCAGGAGCACGCCGTTGGGCTGGCGGATCATGGTGCGGAACGATTCAAGCATCTTGTAAGAGAAGCCGAGCTTCTCGAGGCTGGCCATGGCATTGCGGGTGTCGATGATGCGGATGACGACTTTTTCGCCGAACTTGCCGGGCATGGTCGAGACGCGCAGGTCGATCTGGCGCTTGTCGATCATGACAGTGATGCCGCCGTCCTGGGGCATGCGGCGTTCGGAGATGTCCAGGCCGGCCATGATCTTGATCCGGCTGACGACCGCCGGCAGCATCTGGTGGGGCGGGGTCATCTTGTTGTAAAGCCGGCCGTCGACGCGGTTGCGCACCCGCAGCGCGTTGTCTCCGGGCTCGATGTGGATGTCGCTGGCGCCGTCGTGCACCGCGCTGTAGATCAGGTAGTTGACCAGCTTGATCACCGGCGAATCCGTGGCGGCGCCCTCGGCGTCGGAGAGGTCGGCGATCTGGCGCTCGACCAGGCTCAGCTCGTCCTCGCGGAGGTCCTCGACCAGGTCATCGATCACAAAAATGTTGGCGTTGGGCAGGTACGCCTGGATGGTCGACTCGATGTCCTTGACGGTCGCGGCGACCACCTGGACCTGGAGGCCGGTGAGCCGCTCCACCTCTTCAACCAGGAACACGTTGGCCGGCTCGTGCACCGCCAGCGTCAGCTTGCCGCCGATCACGAACAGGGGCAGGACCGTGTTCTTCTCGAGGAACTCGCGCGGCAGGGTCTCGATCACCTTCGGGTCGGCGATCTTCGGGCTGACCCGCGCAAACGGCACGTCATAGGCCTCGGCCAGGACCTCCATCACCTGCTCGGGGGTAACGAACCCCAGCTCGACCAGGACCTCGCCCAGCAGCTTGTTGTGGCCGCGGTCTTTCTGATAGGCCAGCGCTTTTTCGATCTGGTCCTGCGTGATGATGTTGTTGTCGAGCAGCAGGTCGCCCACCCGCAGGGGGCGGCTGGTGCTGCGTACGGCGGCGGTCGCCGGGTCTCTACTCATGGTTTCACCTCAGGCTCTTGACCGCTGCGTCGATCTCGTCGTGACAGTCAAACCGCGACGCGAGGCGGGTAATCTCAAGGATCTTCAGCACGGTCTCCTGGCACGCCGCCAGGCGGATCTGACCCAGCCGGTCGGCGGACTGGTCCTGCAGCCAGATCAATGTTTCCAGGCCTTTTGAATCGACGAACTCCATCTCCGATAGGTCGAGCACGAAATCGCGGATGCGCTCGTCCATCCGTTCGACCGCGATCCGCCGGAGTCGGTCGGTCTCGTCCGAGATCAGATCACCCTTGATTTTGATCACGGTAAGCTGGTCATAGTCTTCATGATGAATCTTCATCGGTCGGGCCTCGCTTCGGCGCCGGTCGCCGTCTGTTGGTGCTGGTGCTGGTGCTTTTCGATCAGGTCAAAGAACGGTTCGAAATCGAGCGACTGGAACGCGTCGACCAGGTCCGGGTCGAACTGCTGGCCGGCGCAGCGGGTGATTTCCTCGAGCACGTCGGGGAGTTCGAGAGCCCTGCGGTAGGTGCGGTTGGAGCTCATCGCGTCGAACGCGTCGGCCAGGCCGATCACCCGCCCCATGAGGGGGATGCTTTGCCCGGCCAGGCCGTGCGGGTAGCCGCGGCCGTCCCAGCGCTCGTGGTGGTGAAGCACGCCGGGCACCAGGTCCTGCATCTGCCGGATGTCTTCGATGATGCGGGCGCCGATCTCGGGGTGCATCTTGATCAGGCTGAACTCTTCATCGGTCAGTTTCCCCGGTTTGCAGAGCACCGATTCGGGGACGCCGATCTTGCCCACGTCATGGACGAGGCCGCTGATGTAGATGCGTTCGATCAGCATCGGTTCGAACCCGGCGTGCTGGGCGAGCATCCGCGACATCAACGCCACCCGCTCCGAGTGGCCGTGGGTGTAGGAGTCCTTGGCGTCGATGGCGTTGGTCAGGGCATGCAGCGTGCCGAGGAACATCGACTGCATGTCGTCGTAGAGCATGGTGTTGGCGAGGAAGATCGACAGGTTGCCGGCCAGGGAGTGGCAGAGCTTGGAGTCGACGCTGCTGATGTGCGAGCCGTCGATCTTGTCGCCGCCGTAGAGCACCCCAAGGGTGCGTCCTTCGAAGTGAACGGGGGTGGCGAGGAGGCTCCGGGCGGCGTTGTGCAGCTGGTCGATCCCGAGGACGGAGGCGTCGTCGGCGATGAGCGGCTGGCCGTCGACAGGCAACCGGCGGATCAGCTCGCCGCCGACGTCACGGGCCTGGTCATCCGTGAGGGTCATGGCCCCCGAAGCGAACACCGCTCCCGCGAGGGCCTCGAGCCGGGGCTCGTTGTCGATCAGCCGCAGGACCAGCCAGCTCAACCCCGAGACCTGGTTCAGCTCGCGCACCGCGGTTTCCAGGAACCGCCTGGGTTCCTGGTTGACCGTCATGTGGTTGGACAGCTTATAGAGCAGGCTGAGTTCTTCGTACGACTCGGACAGCTCGGCGCTGAGGCCTCTCAATTCGCTGAGCCGACGGTCGATCTCGGTGGCGTCTTCCTGCATCCACATGAGCATGGCCGCCAGCCGACCCGCTTCTTCAGGCGTGACGCATTGCCGTGGGTCCAGCTTCGCCGACGCGGCCTGGCGGTCGACTCCGGCGGCGTCACAAACCGCCTGGAACTGCTCGGCGTGCGTCAACTCGTTATGCAGGAACAACGCGATCAGCCGGCGCTTTTGAAAACGCTCCGCCGCGGCGCGGCGGCGACGGCCGGTCGGCAGCGGCGCGACCGACAGGCCCGGCCAGAGCAGCAGCGCCTGCCCCAACGACTCATCGAAGTCTTTCCATCGCTCGATGATCATCGCGCGAAAAACCGGAGAAGCGATCAGCAGTTGTTCAATCCATCGACACGCCCCCACCGGCGTCGCCCGCCCGTCCGCCGTCACCGACAGCACCGTGACGCCCAGCGACGCGAGGCGATCACTCAGCCGAGGCGACAACGCCGGCTGGGCGGCGGGTTGGGTCCGGGGAACAATCACGGCGCCACCTTGGACTCCTGCGCAACGGGAGGATCAACGATCAATTCCTGAACGCGGGCCAGCACCTCACGCGGGCTGAAGGGCTTGGTCAGAACGCCGACGATATTGGTCTGATCCACGTTTTCCTGATCCAGGCTGAACCCGCGTGCGGTCAGCATCAGCGCCGGCGTGGCGCGGGTCTGTTCGTATTCCTTGAGCTTGACGCACAACTCGAGCCCGGTCATGAACGGCATCTGATAGTCGGTAAGGATCAGATCGGGCCGGTGCTCCAGCGCGGCGGCGAGCCCTTCCTCGCCGTCTTCCGCGGTGATGACACGGTATCCCGCATGCTGCAGTTTCAATGTCACCACGTGAAGGATGTGGGCTTCGTCATCGATCACCAGGATGAGCGGCGGATCGTTCATGCGTCACGGGCTCCGGCGTGTGCGGCCGATAACGTTCGGCCAATGTCATCCGGCGCGTTCGGGCGGGCGGTTTTGAGGCGGGCGGTCGCGCGGCCCCAAACCATCCCGTGCGGAAACGTCGGGCTTTATCCGTTTTCGGCAATCGGGAGGGCGAACGTAAATGTGCTGCCCTTGCCGGTTTGGCTGGTCACGCCGACTTCGCCGCCGTGAACGGTCTCGATCACGTGTTTGACCAGGTTGAGCCCCAAGCCCGTACCCTTGGCGACTTTTTTATGGTCGTTGACCCGATAAAACTTGTCGAACACGTGCGGCAGGTCCTGTTCGGGGATGCCGATGCCGGTGTCGCTCACCGTGACGGTCGCGAGTTGGCCGTGCTCATCCACATGCAGCGCGACCGTCACCTGTCCCCCGCCGGGGGTGTATTTGATCGCATTGCCGATCAGGTTCAGCGCCACCTGCAGGATCATGTCCCGATCGGCGAAGACCTGAAAATACAGAGGCGACGGCACCTCGATGAGATCGATCTCCTTGCCCCGGGCCTGCGGTTGAAGGATGTCCACCGCCTCCTTGATCACCGACGGCAGCGCGACGTGTTCGCGCTGGACCTTGATGATGCCGGACTCGATCCGGTTAATGTTCAGGATATTGTCGATCAACCGGGAAAGGCGGTTGGCTTCGCCCTGGATCACGTTGTAGAACTCGGTGCGGCTCTGCTCGTCCTGGGCCTCGCCATCGATGAGCATCTCCATATACGCCTTGATGCTCGATAACGGGGTCCGCAACTCGTGGGAGACGTTCGAGACGAAATCGCTTTTCATCTCGGCGATCTCTTTCTCCTTGGTGATGTCGCGGAGGATGGTCACGACGCCCGAGCCGGCCTCCGACGCGTCGCCGTGCTCCGCCCCGACGCACGCGAGCGTGACGTCGTACACGGCGCTGCGGTGATCATCGGCGATCTGCTGCTCGACATGCCGCCGCAACGCCGCGTTGCCGCCCTCGCGCGTGTCTTTGATGAGCTTGACCAGATCGGGATACGTGAGCACCTGATCAATCGGCTGACGCATCGCCTGCTGAAGGTGGAAGCCCAGGACGCTGGCCGCCGCCTGATTGGCCAGCGCGATCTCGTTGAACGCGTCCGTCACGATCACCGCGTCGGCCATACTGTTGAGGATCGCTTCGAGATGGCGACGCTCCGCTTCGGCGATACGCAGCTGGATCTCGATCTCCCGGCGCGTACGGGTCAACTCGTCAGCGCGGCGGCGCGTTTCATCCAGGACGCGCAGCGAGGCGTCGGCGATCTCGTTCAAGCCGTAGCTCAGCTTAGGCGCCGGGGCGTCGGCCGTGGAATGCAACGCGTCGAGGTAGGCCACCAGCTTGCGCTGATGCTGGGCGTAGCGATCAACCAACAGCCAATGCACGACCCCCACCAGCAGACCCGCCATGGCGGCGGCGGCGGCGAGCGGGATCAACTCGTCCGCGGTCCAGGTCATCACCACCACGCTGGCAAGGATGGACGCAAAGACCAGCGAACTGATGATCGCCAGGCTCAGGCTCGCCCATTTGAATGATGACACGTTCGGCCTCCGGTAATCACCCGCCTTCAGGGCCCGTGAGTGAGTGTATGCCGCCTCAGTTCGTGGTTGGGGCGACGCTTTGCAGGAGCCGTAACGCCCGCGGATCATCGGGCTGACGCCGCAACGCTTCGGTGTACGCCTCAGCCGCCGCGGCGGAACGGCCGTTACGCTGCAACGCAACCCCCCGGAGGATCAGGGGGACCGCGTCGTCCGGAGCCAGTTCCGCGGCCCGGTCAAAGCTCCGCAACGCTTGCTCCAATCGGCCTTGCTTCTGCCAGACCATGCCCGACAGCAGATAGCCCTGATGGTTCTGTGGATCGAGATTCACCGCACGCCGGGCGGCGGTCAGCGTCGCGGGCAGGTCGCCTTTCTTCCACGACAGTTCGCCCAACGCGATCCAGTGGGCCGCGTTGGTTCTGTCTTTCCGGGTCAGGTCCAGATAGACCTTCCGCGCGTCGCGGTCGCGGCCTTGTTGCAGGTAAGACTTGGCGAGAACGGTGTGCAGATCATAACGCTGGGCCATCCCCGGCTGGCGCAACAGGCTCTTGAGCGTAGCGGCCGCGCCTTTCGCGTCCTTGGCGGCGTACTGGGCGAGGGCCAGCTCCTCCTGGATCTTAGGGTTCTCCGGATCGAGCAGCGTCCCTTCCTTGAAATTCCGAACCGCCTCGGCATAGTCGCCGTTCATTACATGAAGGTGGCCCAGCGCCGTGCGGAGGCCCGCGCTTTGATCGAAATAGTCCAGCTTGTCTTCCAGCAGCGCAACCGCCTCGCTTTGTCGGTCGAGATTAATGAGCATCTCGCAGACGGCGAGCAGGTAATCCACGGTGTCGGACTTGAGCTCGTAAGCTTTCTGGTAGCACTCCAGGGCGGCTTCGTCGCGCGACCATCGCTGGTAGACGATGCCCTGGAAGTAATATGCCGCGGGGTATTTCGCGTCGTGCTGGATGGCCTGGTTGAACAGGTGATACGCGCGTTCGAGCTTGCCGCGCTCCAGCGCGATCCGGCCGTTGAGAAGGTGGAACTGAGCGTTGTCCTCATCGATGAGCAGCGCTTCGTTCACCGTATGCTGGGCCTGATCGAGGTCGCCGGTGTCAAACGCCTGTTGCGCCTGAGGTAGCAGGAGCTGAGCGCGGGCGTCGTGCCAGCGATCGTTGGCTTTATTGACCCATTCCTGATGGGTTTTGCCGCGCATGCAGCCGGTCAGCGTCGACACGCAGAGCGCCGCCGCTGACAGGCTGAGGACCGTCCGTTGGATGTTGCGATGCATGAGCAGATAATCCCTGGTTCAAGGCAGGTTGGGCGGCGGGTCGGCCCCGCCGCCCCGCCCGTTATTCACTGTCGGCGTTGTTGGTCGTATCGACCTCCGCGGCCTGGTCTGACGTCTGTCCCTCGCCCGTGGCGACCGCCTCGTCGCCGGGCAGGACCGTTTCAATCGCGTCGAAGATGTTCGCCGCCGAGTCGTTTTCCTGACCCGGATCCGCCGGGAGTTCAACGATTTCCACCGTCGGCTCGACGCCTTCAAACATCTCGTCGAAGTTCAGCGTCTCCGGGTCGCTGTTTTGGGCGTCGGAAACCGGCTGGGTGTCGACTTCGGCGACCCCGGCGGGGGCGGGCGCCGGCTCGGTGTCCTGGGCGTCGCCGGCCGGGGGCGTCTGACTTTCAAGCCACGCGTCGGCCTCGGCCTCGGTCATGGTCTGGCCCTCGGCCGGCTTAGCGTCGGCGGCGGGCTTGGCGTCTTCGGCGGAGTGGGGCGCCGCGGGCTGGGACTGCATGGCTTCCAACTCACGCTCGAAGGCCCGCTGAGCATCTTGATCGTCAGCCTGGTCGGCCTGGTCGATCGCCGCCTCACTCACCGCGTCGGTCTTCCCGGGCGTGAAACCGCGGTCGACCACCACCTTGGCGTGGGTCTGAGGCTCGACGTTCTCGGGGCCGTCGGGGCCGTAGATCTGTTGGGTCTGACCCGAAAGGTCCTGTCCGAGGAAGGGGCTGTCTACATCGTCATTCTGGCCGTTGACCTGATTGACGGTGTTGACCTCTTCACCGAAACCGCCTGGGCCGTATTCGTCGGCGTGGCCGATGACCGGCGCAGGCGCCTGAGGCACGTTCTGGCTGTCGGTCGTCTGGGCGTCGATCTGCTCCAGCCCGGGAACGACGTTTTCTTCGATCTTCTTCTGCTCGGCCAGGAACGCTTCGTCCTCAGCGACGGTCTGCTGCTCCATCTGATCCATGATCATCGAGTCCATAGCGTCTTCGAGAATGCTATCGCTCTCGAACCACAGCTTCTGGCCGGTGATCTCCTGCTTGAGACGGAGGGCGTCGACGTTCTGCGGGTTCAGGTACAGGGCCACGTCGGTGTGCCACTTGGCCTTCTTGACGTCGCCGGCTTCCAGCGCCTGGTAGGCGTCCTTGAGGTTGGCGTTGGTCATCTTGACCCTGGACCAGGGCAGCAGGCCCTTCTTAGCGCCGATCTGCGCCAGGCGGATGCTTTCCTCGGCGGACCGGGCCGCCTCGGCCAGGAGTTGATCGCGTACGATGGTCGGCTTGATCAGGAAGATGACTTCGCTGCGGTCGGTGTTGTCGTCCACGCCTTGGAACGCGGCGCCCAGGATGGGGATGTCACCCGCGCCGGGGACCTGCGTACGGTCGACGGTCGTGGTTTCCTGGAACAGACCGCCGAGGATGACCGTCTGAGCCGAGCGGACGATGACGTTGGTCGTCAGCTCCTGCGTGGTTTCTTCGGGGACGATCTGGTCCGCCAGGGTGCGGATCTCGCCGCTCGACAACGAGGGCTTGAGCTCGAGACGGATGAAGTCGTCGGCGCTGATGAACGGCCGGACCGTCAACTGCGTGCCGACGTCAAGGAACTCAACGGTCTGGGTGGTCGACGTCTCGGTCGCGGTGGTGGACAGGTAGCCCAGCCGGCCGCCGACGAGCAACTCGGCCCGCTGGCGGTTGAGAACCAGGAGTTTGGGGTTGGCGATCACCGTGGTGTCGGTGACCTGGTCCAGCGCCCGGAGGAAGACCGAGGCGTTGTCGTTGGTGATGCCGAGCTTGAACCCGCCGGCCTTGGCGGTGTTGCCGACCGTCGACTGGATGGCTTCACCGTTGCCCTGCACGCTTCCGTTGATGAGGTTGTCGACGACGCTGAGCGGGTTGGTGAACTGGTCGAAGTCAAAGTTGGCCACGACGGAGAAGTCGACGCCGAACTCGTTGATGTCGGTCAGCTTGGATTCCAGGATGGTGGCCTCGATCAGGACCTGGCGGGGGCGGACGTCGAGTTCTTCGAGGACCTGGAGGATCTGCTCGACGTTCTCGGGGTAGTCGCGGATGACGAGGGTGCCCTGGCTGGAGAACGTATTGGCGCCGTTGTCGCCGAGACTCGGCGTGATGCCCGCGTTGACGGCGGCGGAGACGGCGATCGAGCCGGCGCCGGAGAGCAGCGGGCTGACGAACGCCGAGGCGTCCGCGGCCGAGAGGTAGTTGAGGCGGTAGATCTGCGTGACCACCGCCTTCTCGGCGGTCTCGAGCTCCCGCAGTTCGTCGGCGGTGTAGACGTAGATGAAGTTGCCCTTCTCGCGGTACCCAAAGCCGTTGGTGGTAAGGATCGCGTCGAGGGCCTCGTAGAAATCAACGCTGTAGAGGTCGGCGGAAACCGTGCCGACCACGTTACGTGAGGCGATGATGTTCCGCTGGCTCTGGAGGCTCAGGAGCCGCAGGACCTTGGTGAGATCAAGCTCCTTGACGTGCAGGTCGATCTCGCCAAACGAACCGACCTCAACGGTCTGCCCGTTGGGCAGGTCATCGCTGTTGTCGGATTCATCGAAAAGATTGATCGGGGTTGCGTCGCTTGCCTGGTTCCCCAGGTCTTGCGCCGCGGCCTGCATCACCGGACCGGCACAAACACTACCCAAGGAGCAAAAAAAAACGCTCAACCAGTAGCTTGTCTTACGAACGGCCATTCCTCTACTCCTTAAGCGAAGCCTCGCCACTATGGATGCTTACATGCCGATGCGAACGACGATCCCGTCTTTCTTCAGCAACACGGTCCGGTCCGCGATCTGAACGATTTCGAAACCTTCAATACGCTCACCGGACTTCACGAGCTGCCCGTTGATGATCGCGTGGGGGACCTGGTTTTTCATAACGCTCTGAAGCGTTAAACCCGCTGCGGCCTTACGCACCGCGGCGATTCTGAAAGCTTCATCGGACGCTTCTTCCGGTAACTTTGCGATATCGACCCCATCAACCTCCATTGTGGTCCGTTTGTAGGGTCTGGGGTCATATTGAAAGAGGTTACGGGGCGTGGAGCCGGGCGGTCTGTAGGTGACGGTTTCCCAGGCGTCGACGGTTTTTTTCACAGGGTGTGCCGACGTCTTGTTGGGGAGGGTGGTGACGACCTGCACCCGATCGGGGACGGCGGTGGCGGTGCGCGGAACCTGCCTGAGCAGGAGCCGCCCCCACATCAGCAGGCCGACCGCCAGGAGCACAACCATGATGCCGAACTTCTTTTTGTCGGCGGTCAGCTTCCGCCAGATCGCCTCAAGCTTCTCTCGATTCATCACCGGAGCTCCTTCGGGGCCTGGCTCTTGGAGAAGAACGTGCTCAACTCCATGGTGACTGCCAGCGGCATGTCAGAACGCTGTGGGTTGCTTTCGATATCCAGGCGATCGATCCGGATGAGCCGGGGCATGGCCTCGATCTCATCGAGCACGCCGAACACCTGCGGGAACGGCGCCGAGAACTGGACATTCGCAGGGATCAGGCTGTAGTTGGCGAAATGCTGTACATCGCGGGTCGTCAATTCGGGATGCGTGACCTGGTGCTGCTGCATCGCCGCGGTCAGGCCCCGGAGCACCTGGGCCAATTCATCCTTTTCGGGCACGTAACGTTGGGCGCCGCGGACCTGCTCCCGCAGATCGATCACCTGAGCGTACCATTCGCTAAGGCCGGCGCCCTGGTCGGGCATGACGCCCAGCGCGTGACGGGCCGCATCGATCCGACGTTCGAGCGATTGCCGCGTGAAGTGGCCCGGGAGCCAGATGGCCGCCGCGAACAATACGAAGAGCACGCCGATGATCGCCAGCGTTTTAAGCTGGTCTCGTTCAATGGGCATCCGCCACCTCCTCAGATATGGGTTGAAAGTTCCGGTTAAGCCGGACTTTCGTGCTGAGGCGGAACTTGCGGCCGATGACCCCGTCCCGCTCGATCATGCGGGTGAAGTGCATCTGGACGCCGTCGAACACCTGGCTCTCACTCAGCCTCGCCACGAGATTGGCGATCGCCATATCGTCAGGCGCGATGCCCTCGAACTCGATCGTGATCAGGTCCGCCTGCTGACGCCGCCGTTTGTCGTACTCGGCCCGCTGCTTGGCGTCCATCTTGGCGTGCTGATCGGACTGCGATTGGGTCCGCGGAGGCGGCCGGCGGGTGATCATGTTCAGGCCGGTAACGCCGATGGCCGGGTCCAACGCCTCGGCGAGCAGCCCGATCACCTGGGTGTGGCTGATCGGCTGAGCGAGTTCCTGCTGGATCTTGACCTGATGGATCAACAGCGCGTGTTCGGACTTGAGCTTGCTGATCTCGTTTTTTTCCTGCTTCGCGGCCTGGACCTCGCGCTCCAGGGTCACCGCGTAGTGATGGAGCCGGCTGGTCTGGCCCATCTGGACCATCGCCCAGACGATCAGCACGGCGGCCAGGCAGGCGACCAGCAGCGCCTGCCGCATCACGCGCTGGCGGCAGGCCTGCTTGTTCATAAACGACAACGGAAGGAAGTTGACTTCATTCATGCCGCAGCCGCCTTCCTCAAGCGATTGGGTTCGTGGCGCATCGACAGCCCCATCGCGGTCGCCCAGGCGCCGCGCGGGACGGCGTCAGACGGCGGATGAGCGATCTTCGAAAGATCGACCAGACTCAGCGGATCGACCGCGTGGACGTCGATGCCCGCGGTTTCGCTGAACTCCGCGTTGTACCACGGCCCATCCGACTCCTCGCCCACAAACATCGCTTGCTCGGGGCGCGGACCACGGAACGTCACGCCGTAGTACCTCAGACACAACCCCAGTTCCCGGGCCAGGTCGCCCACGACCGGACGCAGCGCTTCAAACACCGCACGGAGGATATTGTCCGGGCCGCTATCGTCCGACGGCGGCCGGCGGCGCAGTTCTTCCGCTTCCACACCCGTGGTCTTGAGTTTGTCGGCGACCGCCTGGTTGAAGATCACGCCGCTGATGTCGATGGTCTTGAGAAACACGAGACGCCCGCCCCGGACGATGAGCACCTGTGAACAGGTCTCGCCTATGTCCACGATCACTCGGGTCTCATCCGGCGCCGGGTCGGCCCCATTGACGCGGCCCGCAAGGCACCGAGCCAGCGCCGCCGGAGCTACATCCAGGGCCGTCGGACGCAGCCCGCAACCGCTGAGCATCTTGATATGCGACTCGATGAACGAGACGGGCGACGCCATCATGATCACTTCCTGACGCGTCTCATCGCCCTGGCGGACTTCGCCGACGTGGAGGTGCTGGGTCGTAACGTCTTCCGAGCCAAACGGCCGGCGTTCGTCGGCCTCCCACTGCACCGCGGCCGCCATCTCGTCGGCGGGCATCTTCGGCATGCGGAGGTTCTTGTAATGAATCGCCGCCGGCGGCAGGCAGCTCACCACCTCCCGGCCGGCGAAGCTGCTCTGATTAAGCATCTGCAGGATCTCTTTGGCGACGACCGTGTGATACTCGGGGCCGTTGATCGGCAGGTCATCGGGCAGGGCGGATCGAAGCGCATCGATGGCGCTGTAACCGTCCGCGTTCCGTTCGAGCTGCACCATCGTGATGCTGCGCCCGCCCAGAGCGATGCCGATCGGCCGCCGGTTATTCTTTTTTTGGATGCCTCCGAACACGAAAACGCTCTCCTTAAAGCTTTTGCACCGTCACCCGGCCAGTGAACTCGGCCACGGTGATGCGGTATCTGAACTGCTTGAACTCGATGTCAACCGTACCTCCCGTCGTGGGGGCGCCCAGATCGTCGAACACCAGTTCCTGAGACCCGCTTCCAAAGTCGACATTCTTGATTGTCACGCCCTCGAAACGGCGGTCGTCCGCGAAGCTGACGACGTAGTTGCCCGTTCCTGCCGCGCCCTTCCAATCAACGTTCAGCACGCCACCGTTTTCGTCAACCAGCTTGTAGCTGTCGGCGGCAGCGTCGAAGATGATTTTCCGGGTCTTCTGTTTGGCGATCGCGTCATTCTGTGCAAAGAGCATGTCGGCGATGACGTGCCGTGCGGCGGCCTGCACGCCCAGCGTGCCTGAGGTCAGCATCTGCGGGACGATGACCGCCCCGGCGATGCCGACCACCGCCACCACGATCAGCACCTCGATCAAGGTGAAGCCCGGCACATGGTCGCGTGACGCAATCGTTCGTTTCATGATCCATCCTCTTGCCCGTCGGCGAGAGAGCGGGATGAGTGGGTTCACTCCCCTCGCCCGGCCTCGATCGATACGCGGACCCGGCCGCTGGTGAGGGTCTGGTTGAGCTGATTGATATTCACGTTCACGAGCTTGAGCTGATCGACGATGTTCTGGCGTTGCTGCGCCGCGTTGGCCGTCCCCTGGGCGTGGGCCGTGGAGCTGAGGGACGCCGCTTCGCCGCCCACGCCGACCGACCACATGGTGAACAGGTTGAGCGTGAGCAGGATCGCGATCAGGGTGAGCACCGTGTTGAGATACCGCAAAGAACGCATACGACGGTCCTTTCGTGACAACAAACCGGCGGCGCCGGTGGGGTAACGCAGTGAACATCGGCTAGATGGACCCGCGACTGAGGCGGCTTAATGCCTCGACGGAAGAATGTCGCGGAAGAGGTCCGGTTATATGGACGCTTACGCGACAGGCCGCCAGATAAATAAGCAGCCGCGGCGTTCACGCCGCGGCTGCTTTGAAGATACGATCTTTGGGCGGGTTCAACCGCCGCTAGCTGTTTGCAGCACAAAGTCGGTGTTGTTGGACGAAGTGCCCAGACCGAGCACCTCGATGTCGTCCCACACATCTGAGGGAAGGACCGCCTTGATCTCGCCGGTACCCTGAATGTACTGCCAGCTTTCGGAAGCGTCAGTATTGACGCCAGTGCCGTCGGTGAAGGGGTTGACCGGCGCCTTTTGCAGGTAGGGGCCGTAGCCGTCCGCGCCCGCGGTGGTCAGGTCATCCCAGTTGGTCGTCAGGGTGGGATAAACGCCGTTGTGCTGGACCTGGTACAGCTCAAGCTGGCTGCGGATGGTCTGCAGCTGGCTCTGGAGGCTCGACGCCCGGGCGGTCTCCGAAGCTCTGGTGAACTGCGGGATGACGATCGCGGCGAGGATGCCGAGGATCACCACGACGATCAGGATTTCGACCAGGGTGAAGCCCTTGGCCATAGTTTTACGTGCCGACATTGCTAAACTCTCCTCGAAAACGGACCTTGAAACTTGCTGAGCCGGGTCGACGCAACCCGTGGCCTTTCACAAATCTGGCCGAGCCGCGGTCTGACGGTGCTCAGCCTGGGGATCAACATTTTCTGCATCGTCGCGCCGAACCCTCAACTTGAGTTCGGTCTGCGAAGGCTTTTGTCGATTAACGACGCGTTATCGACATCAGCGTCGGCAAGTGGACGATTCAAAATCCCACGTGACAAGCGCCGACGGAGGATTTATCCAGCTTCCGCCGGTTTAGGAGATGACCTGATCGTTACAGACCGACCTCAAGGCGTTGGAGCATCACTCGGCGGCTGCATGTTCAGTTGCTCCAAGACCCGCAAAAAAAGTTGACGCCCCTCGTCGAACGTGAGCCGTTCGAGGGTTTGCGCCGCGTCACCCCACGCGTAATCCTGCACCTCCTCAGGTTGCACCGTCACGGCGTCGTCTCCCACCAGGCCGATGAAATACGCCACCGTCTTGGCCACCGGCTTCCCTTTCTTAGAGGTAAAGGCGTACCGTTCCTCGAACGGTTCGCCAACCAGTTCAACACGGGTGACGCCCGTTTCTTCCGCGAGTTCTCGGACGGCCGCCTCGGCGGGCGACTCGCCGGGCTCGGGGTGGCCCTTCGGGAAGCCCCAGTGCCCGGCCCGGTGCCGGATCAACAGAAAACGCCGCCTGCCATCATCGGCCGTGTGGACGGGGACTACGCCGCAGGAGAAGTCGGTGCGCATCGAATCTGGATTTTAACGGGAACACGGCGCAGGTCCCAAGGCCGCTGAGCACTGTGGTCAAAGCGCATAATATAAATAGCGGCGGCGAGATGGAGACAATAGATGGACGGGAGAAAACTTCCCCCCAGTTCGTTTAGCATTGTCCTGCGAATCGGGTTGCCGTGTAAACGCGGAGGGACGTGCAGCGTCTATCTGGCTCTGGCTAGCCGTCGCTAGACGATGATATCGTCTCTTACTCCCCCGTATCCAGCACGGCCATGAACGCTTCCTGTGGGATATCGACGGTGCCGATCCGCTTCATGCGCTCTTTGCCCTTCTTCTGTTTTTCGAGAAGCTTGCGCTTGCGGGTGACGTCGCCGCCGTAGCACTTGGCGGTGACGTTCTTGCCAACGCTCTTGATCGTCTCGCGGGCGATGATCTTGCCGCCGATGGCGGCCTGGAGAGGGATCTCAAACAAGTGGCGATCGATCTCGTTCTTGAGGCGCTTGAGCAACGCGCGGCCTCGGAACTCGGCTTTGTCGCGGTGGACGATCACCGACAGCGCATCGACCTTCGAGCCGTTAACGAGGATGTCCATCTTGACCAGCTGGTCTTTATGGAACCCGGTGACGTGGTAGTCCATCGTGCCGTAACCGGAGGTGATGGACTTGAGCTTGTCGAAGAAGTCGTAAATGATCTCGGCCAGCGGCAGGTCGTATTCGAGGATCTGCCGATCGTCGGCGAGGAACTTCTGGCTCTTGTACACGCCGCGGCGCTGTTCGCAGAGCTTCATGATGTCGCCGATCGACGCGTTGGGGGTGATGATCTCGGCGGCGACGATCGGCTCGCGGATCTCGGCGATCTTCGACGGGTCGGGCAGTTCGGCAGGGTTGGTGATGTGCAGGACCTCTTTCCCACCGGCGGCGTTGAGGGCGACCTCGTAGGTCACCGTCGGTGCGGTCTGCACCAGCGAGACGTCGCTCTCGCGCTCCAGCCGCTCCTGGATGATGTCCATGTGGAGCATGCCCAGGAACCCGCAACGGAAGCCCGAACCCAGGGCCTCGGACGAGGTGGGCTCGAAGCTGAACGAGGCGTCGTTGACGTGGAGCTTGGCGATCGCCTCGCGCAGCTCATCGAACTGGGTGTCGCCCGACGGGTAGAAATCACAGAACACCATGGGCGCCGGCTCCTGGTAGCCGGGCAGGGGTTTGTCGGCGCGGTCGGTGTCAAGGGTGATCGTGTCGCCGATGTTGACGTCTTCGAGCGTCTTGATCGAAGCGACCATGTAACCGACGTCGCCCGCCTCGAACGGTTCGTTCGTCGCCGTCATCTTGGGACGGAACTTGCCCAGTTCGGTGACCTGATACGTCCGGGCCACGCCCATCATGAGGATGCGGTCGCCCTTCCGGAGCGTGCCGTTCATCACACGGAAGTAAACGATCACGCCGCGGTAATCGTCGTACTTGGCGTCGAAGATCAGGGCCTGCGTCTTGGCCTGAGAGTCGCCCTTGGGCGGCGGGAACCGCTGGCAGATCGCGTCGAGCAATTCGTTGACCCCCTGGCCGGTTTTGGCGGAGGTGAACACGCAGTCGTTTGCGTCGAGCCCTAGAACCGATTCGACCTGCAGCGCCCGCTCCTCCGGCTCGGCCGAGGGCAGGTCGATCTTGTTAATGACCGGGATCAGCTCCAGGTCGGCGTCGACCGCTTTATAAAGATTCGCAACGGTCTGGGCCTCGACGCCCTGGGTGGCGTCGACGACCAGCAGGGCGCCCTCGCACGCGGCCATCGCCCGGCTGACCTCGTAATGGAAGTCGACGTGGCCGGGCGTGTCGATGAAGTTCAGCTCATAAGTCTTGCCGTCGTAGGCGTGCTCCACGGAGACGGCCGACGCCTTGATGGTGATGCCGCGCTCGCGTTCGAGGTCCATGTCGTCGAGGGTCTGCTCGCGCTGATTGCGTTCGTTCATCGCGCCGGTGCCCTGGAGCATACGATCGGCGAGGGTCGACTTTCCGTGGTCGATGTGGGCGATGATGCAGAAGTTGCGGATGTGGTCGTGGGTCGGCATGGCTGGGGGCGGGTCCGGCGGAGCCGGGCATTATAGACCGGTTTGCCCGGGGCTTGCCGCGGACGGTTTGCCCGTGGGGCCCGTCCCGTGTTTGCCCGCCTTGCGGTCGGCGGCCTCGACCGTCCGCGGCAGCGTCAGCGCCAGCCCCATCAGGATTAACGAGCCGACGGTCATGGCGTTATAGGAAAGATAGATCACCGACACGTGGCGCCCCACCAGCTCCCGCAGCGGGATCGTCGTCGCGATCGCCAGCCACATCAGGGCATCGCGATACCACGGGTTCGGCCAGACCAGCCCCGCCCGGATGACCAGGAACAGGCTCGGCATCAACAGCACCATGTGGTGCGACCAGCACAGCGGCGACAGCAGCGCACACAGCAACGCCACCGCCGCCCACTCCGCCGAGATGTCTCGCCGGGTGTCCGCGCCTGTCTTTTTGTCCAGCCTCCCCATGCTCCGTCGGAACCGCCACGCCAGGACGCCCGCCAGCAGCAGCAGCAGCCCCGTCACCACGCGGTTGGCGGTCTCCGGCGGCAGGTCGAGGAACTGAACAAACCCCATCGCGGGCTCGATCTCCTCCACGGGAACCAGCAGTTGCTGATTTTCGTCTTTCTGCCCTTTCTGCGCGATGAACAGCGGATGCTCCGGCGGGAACGTCATCAGGTAGCGCGCCAGCGCGGGCTTCAGCCCCAGGTTCTGGTGCTTCGACGGCTCGACCGGGTTGGCCGAGGGGTCTTTGATCTGCATCGCCGCGGCCGCCTGATTAAAAAATTTCTGATGCGCTTCAAGCGTCGCGTCCCAACCGAAATAGAGCGCCGGCGCCGCGAGGTTGAACAGCAGCGCAAAGCCGATCATCCATAGCGGCTCCTTCCAGCGCCGTTTATAGATCAGGTAGCCCAGAAACAGCAGCGGGGTCGTCTTGTACGTGACCGCCAGCGCCAGCCAGAGTCCCGACCGCCAGCTCCGGCCGGCGGCCAGGTCCATCCCGGCCAGGCCGATCAGGGCCATGAGGATCAGCTGCAGGCCGCAGTCGTCCAGGTCGCGGAACACGATCGGCAGCGTGAACAACACCGCCAGCAACCCCGCACTCAACGCCACCTCCCGGCGGACCGGCAGCCCGACGTTCGCCATCCGATGCCACGCCCGCAGCGCGACGCCGATGCAAACCACGCCCAGCGCCCAGACCAGCGCCCGCGACAAGGTGTAGGGCGGCAGCGCGATCAACGCGTTGATCAGCACCCGGCCCAGGGGGTAGTGCTCGCCGAACGGCTGGCCCTCGGCGTTGGCGTAGGCCATGCCCTTGAGCGCGCCCTGGCCGATACGGTAGTGCCAGGCGAAGTCGTTGTGGCGGAAGAAGATGCTGATGACGGCCGAGGCGACGGCGGCGATCGCCAGCAGGCCCATCACGATGCGCTGCGTTTCCAACCGCGTGATCCACTGCGCCGCGGGGCTGGCGGGGCGGGGCTCGTGGCCGGAGGGCGGGGTCATGCCGACGCCTCGCGGGCGCCGCCCGCCGGCCCGGCCGCCGCCCCACGCACCACCTCGTCGATCACGAACACCGGCCGGCCCCGGGTCTGTTCGTAGATCTGGCCCAGGTAATCGCCCATGATGCCCAGCACGATCAATTGCAGGCTCGAGAAGATCACGAGCACCGCCATCAGGCTGGCCCAGCCGGTGGGCGTCTGCCCGGGCCGGATGATCAGCGACAGCACGATATAGAGGATCAGCAGGAAGCCCAGCCCCACGCCGATCACGCCGAGATAGCTCGCCATCGCCAGCGGCTTGACCGACAGGCTGGTGACCCCGTCCAGCGCCAGCCGCATGAGCTTGAAGAACGGATACTTCGTCTCGCCGGCGGCCCGGGCGTCGCGGTCGTAATAGACCGGCGCCTGCTTGAACCCGACCCACGCCGACATGCCGCGGAGGAACCGGCGACGCTCGGGCATCCGGTTCAGCAGGTCGACCACACGCCGGTTCATCAGCCGGAAGTCGCCCGCGTCCAGGGGGACGTCGACATCGGTCAGCATCCGCAACAGACGGTAGAAGACGTTGCAGGCGATGCGCTTCGCCCTCCCGTCGCCGGGGCGCTCGCGCCGGCGGGCGTACGCCACGTCGGCGCCGTCGTCCATCGCCTGCATCAACTCGGGCAGCAGCTCCGGCGGGTCCTGCAGGTCGGCGTCGATGGTCAGCACCCGCTGCCCTCGCGAAACGCTCAACCCAGCGGAAAGCGCCAACTGGTGGCCGTGATTACGGGACAGATTCACCAGGATCAGCCCCGGCCGGGATTGCGCCAAACCGTACATCACCTCCCACGTCCGGTCGGTCGAGCCGTCGTTGACCAGCACGATCTCGTAAGGCTGGTCCAACGCATCACACGCGGCGGCGACCCGTTCAACAAAGTCGGGCAGGACCGCTTCTTCGTTGTAGCACGGCGCAACGACGGAGAGAACGGGATTGCTCCAGAGGCGGGTTGGTTTGTGAGCGTCGGCGATGGCGGTTCTCGTCCAGGGCGGTGCGTTCGGCTGGGCATTTTAACACCACAGCAAGTAGGGGAGCTATCCGGAATGAACCACAGAGCACGCAGAGTTCACAGAGAAGACAAGGCGATCCCGGCCCTGCGAGCCGGGGCTAAACGACTTGTCCTCTCATCTTTTCCGGTCCACCTGCCATCAATCCAGCCCAAGGCCAACTGTCATGCAATCTGCTTTCATTTCCTTATGGCTTTCTCCGTGCCCTCTGTGATCTCCGTGGTTAAACGGCTTTCTCAGAGCTTGACCCCGTGCTTGGCGCACTCCTGGTAGAACCGCAGGCTCAGCCAGCGGTTGCGGCGGGGCTTGAGGGGCGGGAACGCGGCGACCCGGTCGCGCATCGAACCGGGGTGCTCGTCGGTGAAGTTGCGCAGCGCGTTGTACTTGGTCATGAAACGCTGAAACTTCTGCTGCGACTTTTTCTTCCGCTCGGCCTTGGGCAGATCGCCCCAGTACTGATCCTCCATGACGTCGATCTTCTGGCGCATGGTGTCGGGGTCTTTGACCCACGCATAGTGAAACACCCGCGCCGGCCGGCCGCGGTCGCCCGGCCCCTTGGCCCAGCGCACGTGCCCGCCGAGGTGGTGCTTGTCGAGGTAGTGGTTGTTGCGCCCCCCAGCGTGGAACCCACTCGGGTCGGCCGCCAGCAGGTCCTTGCGGATGCCCGGCCCACAGCCATCGCCGTACAGCTCCAACGAGCCGTCGAGCTTGTACGCCCGGCAGACCTTGCGGTACATCCACGGGTCGATCGAGCGGTAGTCGTACACGAAGTTCAGCACCCGCACGAGCAGGGCCTTGACCTCATCATCGTCGGCGTAGGCCTCGCACGCCGCGCGGAGCTTGGGCAGGTCGTCCTCGTGGTACGCCTCGTCGCAGAACTGGTGCAGCCCCCAGGCCGCGCCCGTGGCGGCGGCGGCGTCCATCGCCTTCTGCCCCTCGATCCGGAAGAAGTCGCCCCCCGTCATCGTCTCGGGCCAGACGCTGTCGACCACCTCGATCTTCGGGCTGATGGAGGCGATCATCTCCCGCGTGCCGTCGTCGCACTTCCCCACGCGGAACACGTAGCGGTCGCAGATCGGCAACACCGACCGGATCGCCTCGACAACCGGATAGTCGAGGTCGACCAGGTTCTTGCCGTAGCTGAAGCCGCAGATCAGGGGACGTTCGGCCATGTGTTCTCTATCGCCCCGGCATACGTTTCGTAGAAACCAGTTTAGCGGCGGGACCCGCCCCGCGCTCAGTCCGGCCAAAAGGATGGGGGAAGGGTGAACATCGGATGACCGCTACCGTTGTTGCAACTTAACATCCTCGAATACGATCTCGCTTCCCCAGTACTCGAAGATATCGACCGTTATCACCGCCACGTCCCGGCTGGGGCGGAGGATCAGGTCCACGTGTGTCGCATCAAAATCATAAATAATGTTTCCGTAGTCATGGCGCGTCATGCCTTGACCGACAGACCTGAAGATGCTGCCGAGATACCACTCTCTATCGCCCCTCCGCACAATCACATCGAATGCCAGATCGACCGGCGTCTGATGGATGGTGATCTCACCTGTCACTTGCGACATGCCCGCGCTCATACGATCGTTGACAATCGGCTCCAGATGCAAAGCATTACGCACCGCCTGTTCCAACACAGGGTCATGCACGGGACGTGCGCTGAATGCGTCGGCCCCCACCACCTCCAGCCTTCTTTTAAAGGTAGTCTGGAAACGAGTGATGGTTGGGTTGATCGTGCGTTTCGTATAGACGCCGACATCAAGCACCACAAGAAGCTCATAGACGCCGGGCCCGGGCCAGTAAGGGGAGATGGAGGTAATGGCCCGATGAAAGTAATCGACGGTCGTAGCGGACAAAACAGCTCCCACGTAGCTTTGACCACCGACGCCCTGATCGCCGAACCAGAGCCCACTGAAGTAGATGTGGACAGCCAAATCAGCCTCGCCGACCCGGGCGGGGTTTTGCACCAAACGATATGGCAGCGGATCATCCGCCCGGATGCGGGGCCGCAACTCCAGCTCGAACGCTTTTTCCGCCGCGGTGGATAGATACGCATCCCACTGGGCGTCAGATAGTTGCAGCCAGGCCCGTGCGGTTTCGATCAATTCGCCCCATTTCGGCTCCCATGGAACCGTATCGTCGGCCTGCACCGCCAGCGCATCGTCGACGACCTTTCCGATATGACGCCGCGCGATCGTATTGGTTTTGATCCGCCACATCAGCTCATCAAGGGCGGCGACCGACGAGACGCTGCCGTGGTTGGCGGCCTCGACGCGGAGCCACCACACCGGCTTGAGCTGCTGCCAGGCCGCCGGGCCGATCGACCCCCACGCAATCCAGACCGCGAGGACAACGGTCGTCAGGGTCAAGACGCCGCCAAGGGTGAGCAGGGGACGGGGGCGGCGGTTGCCGATACGCACCGCGGACGCCGCCTCCAGATCGGCGCCGCACTCGGGGCAAGCGGCTGCGCCGGGGTAGACGCCCGTGAGGTCGAACCGGCACTTGCGGCAGACCGGGTGGTCATCAACCGCCCGGCCA
>JANQFR010000010.1 GCA_028277745.1 Phycisphaeraceae bacterium | reverse complement strand
TTTTCGCCGGGCTTCGCCGCGTCGGTCAGGTCGAACGTGAATGGGAATGAGAAGCCACGTCCCGATACGCCGCAGTGCTCGCCGTTGAGCCAGACCTCGGCCAAATCTTCGACGCTGCCGATAAACAGGCCTAACGGCTGCCCCGCGGTGTCGTCCGGGAGGTCGAAGGCGAAGCGGTACCACACCGCACCGTCGCGCAGGCCGACCAGGCCCTGCGCATCCCACGTGGTGGAGTACGTCTTGGTGCGGAGGTATCCGTCGTCGTTGAGCGAGGGCTCGAAAAAGTTCATCCGGTGCCCGGCGTCGTTGGGGTCGAACATTGTCTTGAGCTCATCGGGCAGGCGGGCGACAACGCGGTTCTCACCGGTGGAGTAGCGCTTGGCCTGCTCGACGAAGCGCTTGAGGAAGCGGTTGAAATACTGCGGGGCTTCGCTGGCGACCAGGTCGGGGTTGACCGCGTAGACCTCGTTCCAGTGGTCGTAGAGCGCCTGGAGTCGCTCGGCGGCCAGTTCGAAGTCGAACGCGAGCGTGGCGGCGTGGTAAGCCAGGTAGAGTTCGAGGGCGTCGATGCTCCAGGCCGAATGTTGGATGCGCTGGTGTTGTTCCTCGGTGGCGGCGAGCGAACGGGCCTGCTTGAAGTCGGCTCGGGCAGCGGTGATGAAGGCATCGTCGTAGATAAGGTGGAGCGCGTGGTACGAACCTGCTTCCTGCCCGGCGCCGTGCTGCTGGTCGATCAACCGGAGGTGGTAGGCGAGCATAGGTTCTGCCGCCGGGCCGTAGGCCGCGTTGCAGAAATCTCTGAGCAGATCGCGCCAGTCTTGGTCCGTGTCCCACGCCAACCGCATGAAAACGTAGTCCGACGCGGCGAGCGTGGCCCACTGCTTGGTCGCCTCGACATCCATGCCGATCACGCCGTGTTCGTGGTACCACGGCAGTTCCTCGCCCCAGATGCGGACCTTGGTATACGGCAGGAAGTTCTCGGCGAGGTTCCAGTTATAGCCACGGTACCAGATCACATTGCCCTGCTCGGCCGAGAGGTCAAACCACGGCTGGAGGATATCGCGGTAGATCGCCTGGGTCTTGCTGTTGGGATCGAGCAGGCTGTGGTACCGCGAGTAGTTGATCGGGGCCAGGATCTGGATGAGGTTTGGGTGCGGCTTGTATCGCAGCGGGTAGTCAGCGTGGGTCGAATAGGTGTAATAGCCAACGTGGGCATTGGGGTATTGCTTGGTCACCCGCTCGAGCACGCGGTTGGCGAGAAGGACACACTCGTCAGTACGGTCGAGCTCGCCAACGACCGGGTCGATGCGTCCCGCCGACGCCGCCAGCGCCTCGGCCGAGACCGAGTAACCCATGCCGTCGGCTGGCCCAACGGAGAAACCCGCGGCGGTGTCGGTGGTCCACTTGCCCGCGGCGATGTTGGCCTCATAGGCGTTCTGGATGTGTTCCACGAACAGGTCCACCACGCGGGGGTCGACCGACTCCAACTGCGGGCCTTCACGCACCAGCGTGCCATCCCCTTTGCGCACCAGGGCCAGCATCTCTGGGTTGGCATCGAACACCGCTTGATTGCGGCGAATCAATGCGTCCCACATGTGACCGGCCGCACCGAAGAGCGGGTGACCGAAACGCTCGCGTCCCTGCTGCCGCCACATCCACTGATAGAACCGCTGGAACTCGGCGTCCGTACGGTTCGGGTAGCCGCGATACCACAGCGAGCGGAACTCGAAGTCGGGCGTGTCGCTTAAGTCCATCGGTTCGATCGCGATGGTCTTTCGCTCGGGGAGCACCTCGCCAATCTTGCCGGGCATCACCCATTCGCACCCGAGTTTGCGGAGCAAGGAATACACGCCGTGGCGGGCGGCGATATCGCTCTCGCCGCCGACGAGCAGGAGCCCGTCCCCGGCGATGAGCCGGAACGTTTCTAGTGAAGGAGACACCGCGTTTGGTTTAGCACCCATGCGGGTGGCGAGTTGACCGATTACCACCGCCGGTTGCTTGACTTGCGCCGGGTCGTCGGTGATGACCACCGGCAGCGTGGCCCCACTCATGACCTTGAGGTGGTAGTTCAGGTCCGCCACCGCGACCGATCGTGCGAGCTTCTCGCGATCGACGTCACGGGCGATGGTGCGAAGCGTCGGCACCTTGAACGGTTCATCGAAGAGCTCGCCGGAGACGTAGAGCGTCGCTACCGCTTTGCCTTCTTTGACCAGTGTCACGGGCTCGGCCCCGTGGGCGGGCTTCGGAGTCGCGAGCGCGGTGGCGGCCAAGGTCAAGGCGAACAAAATGGCTTTGCGGTCTTTGCATGAGAGGGGCATGGTGATCAACTCGCGGGTGGTGGTGCAGTGGGGGGTACGACGCCTGCAATCGCGGTTACGGCGTGTCGGCCTCGACGACTTCGCGGGGCAGCAGCAGGTTTGCGGGGGAGTCGGCGAGGTAGGGGGGGACGGTCATCAACTCGAGTTGCCCCGCTAGGTTGCGGAGTTGCCAGACCTGGCCGTCCTTCCCCTCCGGCACGATGACCTTGAAGTGATGGGGGCCGGTCTTGAAGGTGTGGAGGACATTGCCCGCGGCGTCGGCGAGGGTGACGTTGTCGGGCCGGAGGTTGGCGAAACCGGCGACTTCGGGTGTGCCCTTGGGGACGTAAAACACGCCCCGCCGTCGGCCCCTTTGGCGGAGGTCCGTGGCGCGGGCCAGCGATTTGACCCGGGGCAGGTCGGTGCGCCATGTCACCTGGGTCTGGTCCATCCGATCGCTGATGGTCAGCCGGTGGAGGCCGGTGTGGGTGGTCTTGAGTTGGACGGTGCGCTGCACGCCGTCGGGCTCGGTCTGGGCGCGATCGGTCTGCCGCTCGGGGTTCATCTCATCCACACTTGGCGGCACGTAGGTGAGCGTGAAGGTGGCGGGGCCGCGGTCGCGGTAGGAGGCGATGAGCCCGCCGGTGACATCGAGGGTGATCTGGCCCGGCTCGTTGAACCAGCAGTAGATGTCGTGTTCGCCGCGGCTGGTGTCGGCGTCGGTCAGGTTGGGGGTTGGCCCCAGCCCGAGGGGTGTTGCGGGCACGAGGTCGGTGGTGAACTCGCGGGGTTCAAAGTCCAACAACGCTTGTCGCTCGATCCCCGCGGTGACGAAGCCGTCGAGCTCTTCCCGTGTCCAGGAGGCGCTGGTTTTCCAGGGGTTTTGGGCTTCGGGCTTGAGCCAGTGGGCCTCGCCGGGCACTGATACGCCGCGGTGGCGGTGGCGGCGGTTGAACGACCGGTAGATGGCGAGGCTGTGGACCATCATCGACCGCCTGGCCCGGTAGGCGTGGCGGATGAGTTCGCGGAAGGCGTCCTGCCGGTGTTTGGAGGCCGCGGCTTCAAGGTCGGCGTAGAGTTCGACGTACCGGGTGTAGAGGATCAGGTCATCGAGGCGGCGGAGCACGGCGGGGTCGCCGGTGAGGGTTTGCGCTTCGTTGAGCAGGCGGTACATCCGGCCGATCAAGTCGCTCGACATCTTGGGCCGACGCTCGTTGGTGACGGTGATGAGCTTGTAAAACCGCTCCATGGGCGCGCGGGCTTCGCCAAAGGCTTTTTCAAAGAAGTCGTCAGCCAACTCATCAATGACCTGGGCTTCATTGACGTCCCACATCATCCGCGCGGCGAGGTAATAGCCCAGCCCGTTGGGACCGAAGTTTTCGCTAGATTCGGCGGTGTAAAACAACGCGCCCTTGTTGTAGTAGCCTGTGATCGCGTCGGCCAGGTAGTCGTGATTGCTCGAGCGGGCAGCGCCCGGGAGGTCCTGGTCCCAGTGGATGATGCTGAAGTAGCCGCGGATGCCAAACTGCTGGACGCCGGCTTTCTTCCAGCCGCCGATGACCTCATCGACGGTGATGTCTTTGAGGAACGCCGTGGCTGCGTTGATGATGACCCGGGGGTGGGCGGTGACGCGGGTCGGCGGCGTGGCGTAGTGGTTGTATGCGTAGGTCGCCACGTATTTGTCGGGGCAGGGCCCCGCCAGCGCTTCAGCCACCTCGTTGGCCAGCCGCAGGACCCGATCACTCGGGCTGCCGATGGCGACGCAGGGCTCACATTCGCACCACCCCCCACCGTCGCTGGGGTCAACCGACACGCTCCCGGCTTGGGGGCGATTGGCAAAAAAGTCCAGCGCCCACTCAGCGATCAACTTGCGCAGCGCCGGGTTGGAGATGCAGAACTTTGCGGTTTCGTCATCGGGGCTGACCCGCTTCCCGTCCAGTAGCGCGAGGTACTCGGGGTGCGCGTCGAAGTGGGCTCGCCGCTCGCGAATGATGCGTCCATAGACGTGCCCGGTGTTGAGCTCGAAACCGCCGCCCAAGCGGTTGCGTGCGACCCAGGCGTGATAATCGGGTTTATTCTCTTTCCAAGTGTAGTAGGTGTACCAGATGCGTCGCGTGGCGTAGTCAGGCTCTTCCACCACATTGATGTCGATGCGGAGGTCCGGCCACTCGGGGACAATCTCCCAGTTGGCTCCGGGGAAGAATTGGCGATGGCCCAAGCGGTGCAGCAGGTCCCATACCGCGTGCTCCACGGCCAACGCGCTGCGGCCAAGGAGTTGCACCCCGTCGCGGTCGCTGCGGATCACGTACTGCTCGCCCGCGGTGATCTCGCGTTTTGGGGCGGGGAGCGCCTCAGCCGTGGGATGATGCTCGACCAACCCCACGAGGATCGCGCCCTCAGAATCCCCAGCCCCCACGGCATCGCCGCCGCGGACTAACTCGAACTTGCCGCCCTGCATGCGATGCAGGTACGCGGCCAGCGTCTTGGCGGCCTCGACGACCCGCTCAGGGGCTTGCTCCGCCGCGACCACGCGGGCGCCGCCCTCGGGGATGACATAGGCCTCCTCTTCGGAAGCTGCGGCCACCGGTATCGTCAGCACCGCCGCCGCCAACGATGACAGAAGCACCATGTAACAACGGCGGCATGAATTCATGGGTGGATTCTCTTGCCCGCTAAATTTCAAGATTTTATTTGAAATTTCAAACAAAATCTGATGTAATACTACTTGATCATGGGGCATGCTGTCAAGTGTTTTCCCGTTATAATGTGCATATCACGAAGAAAACTTGCTGATTCTGCGGAGTTTTAATTTGAAATTTCAAATATGGATTCAAGCTTATGAGTGTTGGTTTCTCCGACGAGTCGTGATGGTGTAGCCTTGATGATCCGGGCTGGTTGGCGAGGTTGATATGCAGAAGCAGAGCCGAACAACTTTGCGGGACATCGCCGAAGCGGCGGAAGTGTCGGTCGCCACGGTGTCGATGGCTCTGGCCGAGCACCCGCAGGTGAATGAGCAGACGCGCCTGCGTATCGCGGCGCTGAGCAAGCGCATGAACTATCAGCGTCGCGGCGGCGGCCGAAAAACCGAGGACGGCTCCGCGGGTCGGCGGTACGCGATGGTGTTTGTCGTGAATCAATCGTCGAACATGATTCTCTTCCGCCACGTGCAGGCGATCACCGAGCGCACCTCGCAATGCGCGGCCAAGGTGGAACTGGTTACGGTCCGAGATGACGATCCTAACGCTGTGGTCAAGCGTGTGCGGGCCTTGGCTTACGACGTCGATGGCTTGTTGTTGGCTGGCGTGGTCCCGCAAGACGCGCTGCGGAAGTTTGAGGGCATCGGGGTGCCGTGCGTGTTGTTCGGCACGGTTACGGGAGATCCCGCTGCGCCGATGCGGGGCTGCTCCCTGGTCGCTACGGATGCGCAGTCCATGGCTCAACACGCCACGCAGGCGCTGCTGGCGGCGGGGCACCAGCGTATCGGTTTCTTTGGCTGGGGCCGGGTCTCCGGCGGGTGGCTGGACCGCTGCTACCGGGGGTTTCGCTACGCATACGCCGACGCCGGCCTGTCGCTGGATTTGGCGATGGCCCATTTTGAGACCAACGTCGCCCAGGCCCGCATCGGCCAACTCGCCGCCGACCGCGTGCTCTCGATGCCCAGGGGCCAACGGCCGACCGCGTTCTTTGCGCCCTCCGCGTCCGACGGGGTGGTGTTTGCCGGCGCGATGCGTGACGCGGGCATCGCAGTGCCGCCGGGCGCGATCGTTTTTGCTGGGAACAGTGACGACACCGCGTTGGCGGAGTTGGCCGACTCGCCCATGGTTTATGAGGACATCAAGGGCATCGCCCGTTTGTGTCTCTCCCTGCTCCGAGCCGGCGTGGACCCGGGCACGGCGCAGGTGGCGCTGCACTACGTGCCCTACAAGACTTCGCGCTTTGATCGTATCTGCGGTCCTTGATTGTGGGCGCGGGGAGTAACTGCTCGCTTCGATCACGTTATGGGTTATCCTTCGCCACCACCTCGCGGGGCACCAGCAGGTTCTCGGGCGCGCTCGCGAGACAGGGGCGTGACGTTAAGCAGGCTGAGGCGTGTCCACGTGACGTGGGTGAACGCCCAGACTTTTCCGACGTCGGGCCCGGCTTCGATGCGGCGGCTCCCCGCGGTGAACGGTTGCGCCTTCTTCCACGAAACCGCCTTCACCGTCATGAGGATGCGGCGACTTGTTGGGTGCTTGAGAGGACGTAGAAGAAGTTCGACCGAACATAATCGAGCGTGGAGTTCACGACCCTGAAATCCTTGCTCGAGGCCTTGAAGGTTGACTCGCGGAAGCGGTCGCCCTCGTGAGCGCACCAGTTGCCGACGTGTCAGATGCGGAGGGGTTGAATGGATGTCGTGTTCATGTTGGTTTGCCCACCCACCTGGGCATCAGGATGAGGTTGGGTCAGGGGGTTTGTCCTGGAGGCCTTCGAAGCACCGAGTCCATGCGCCGTGGGGCGGTCGGCTCCAGACGTCGCCGGGCTTGAGTTGCAGCGTTTGGCCGTCAACTTCGAGATCGATCGTGGTCTGGTTTAACTGGGTAAGGAATACCGTCGTGCCCTGGTTATGCGACCACGCGGTGGCTCGGACATTGGCTGGGGGGCTGCCGAGTTGTACGACACGGGGCAAGGCTTCGAGCGCGGGCATGCCCACCGCGTGTTGTGGCCAGTCCAGGTTGACGCGGTCCATATGCTTGTCGCGGTCGGCGTACGTCGGGGCTTGGCCGATACCTCGGACATCGACGCCCCGCTGGGCGGCCTCCCGAAGCTGGTCGATGGTGGCCTGGTGCAGGATCAACGCGGGCGGGACGATCAGATGCGAATAGCGGGCCGCTCCAACGGCGACCAAACCCTCGCTCAAATCTGCTTCGGCGAGGTCCGCCTCGTCCACAAAATGGAAACCGACCTGCGCATCGAGCAATAGCGTCATCAGGTCGAGGAGTTCCTGGCGGAGGGGTAAGTCGTGCTGTGGGTTACCGACACCCAACGCGAGGTAAGAGCGGATCGGCCAGACGACCGCAACCGGTGCGACCTGCCGCGATCTTCCCAAGACGAGCTGCATCGGTTGAAGATCGACGCCGAGTTGGCACATCTGAGGCCAATCATCGGTCATCGGTCCCCAGTCCGGCGGGGCGTCGATCGCGCGGTTACCTTCCATCGATTCGTACGCGGCGTGGATCACCGGGCTGGTCAGACCCATGACGGTTTGCCAGGCCAAGACTCGCCGAGCGACGCGGTGATTGGGGCGGATGCCGGAACAGGCGAGCGATTCGCTGAGCACGCCCGGGCGATGCTGTTGGTCGCAGACTGAACGCGCACCAATGATGCCGATGTTGAGTATGGCGTGCTGGTCGTCGCCGACTGCGGGGATGATTAGATCGATGCCGGGCATGGCTAACTGCTTGTGGATGGGCATGAGGTTGCCCAGCGAGGCGGCCTGCTCAACGGGGTCGTCTTCCGGGCTGAAGTGGCCGACGAGGTGAAGGCGGTGGGCCTCGCACCATGCGCGGACCGGTTGGATCCATGAATCCTGAAACCGCTTCGCGACCCAGCGGCGGAAGTCGATGCGGGTACGCATCTGACTGGGCTGCTCTCCGGTGGCGAAGAGGTGAGCGAGCCGGGGAGCCAGGGCGTAGCCGAAGGACTGCTCGAACGACTCGAAGAGCCCGGGGGTATAGGGCACGGCCCCGGCGGGCTTGGCCTCGTCGGTAAAGATGGCGGGGATGGTGTTGCCTAAGCGGTCGCCGAGCGTGTCCGCGTAGCGCTGGTGCGTCAGTCGCACAAACGCTCGGGTGGCTTCGGCGTTGAGGGTGTCGGCCAGGTGGCCCCAGTGCCCGGAAGACACGGGCTCGGCCACGAACGCGACGAGTTTGAGGCCACCGAGGTCATCGGGCACACGTATGGCGTGGGTCGGTTGTTTGGTCCACGCGCGGGGGCAAGCGTACCGCGGGGTCTGAGGGTAGTAGTGCCGGCTGTCCCATTCTTCGAGGACCGTCCATGCCTCGCGGAGCACGCCTACATGCGAGGTCAGGTCCGTATGGGCGTCTGCGGTGGCGGGATCGATCAGGCCGCACCACAGCAACGGCTCGAGCGGGAAACGGAACACACGGGTACCGTCGCCTTCGGAGGCGGCCGCGTTGTCCGCGGGGTCAAACGTATGGCAGGTGATCTGACGAGCCGCCCACGCCGGGTGGGCGGCGACCACCCTTCCCCCGGCGTTACCGCTGGGGAAGGGATCTTCGTCGTACAGCCAGACCTGCAGCCCGCGGGCTTCGCATCGCTCAACCAGCCAGGCGGTCAACTCAAACCACTCGTCCGAGCCGTAGGGCACGCGCAATCCGCTGCGAGGATGGAGAACGACTGCGGCGATGCCCTGGGTTTTAAGCCGATCGGCGCATTGCCGGAGCCGTTCACGGTCGGTCCCGTCGTTGATGACCCAGAAGTAAATTAAGCCGGTGTTATGGAAGATGTCGGGATGCTCCTCGCCCTTTTGACGCGCACGGCGAGTTGAGGTTCCGGCGACTTTCCTGTGTTTAGCGAGTTTAGTGAAAGTGGTGGGGGTGGACATTACCAACATTGTAGATGAACGCATGAACTTAGGTTTCAATACGAATCCAATTGTGGCGTGTGGTTAGTGGGTAGGTTCGGGGTTTGGCTCTAGCAGATACGTTGCCCAAGCTGGTTGAGACGATCGTTCCATCCGGAAAGTTCGGGCGAAGCGTCGCGCCAGTAGTAACGCAGCGGATCGTCCGCGAGCCAGACGGCGTAGACCTGTTACCAAATCAGGTTGCGGTGGGATTTTAGCGAACTTAGATCGATCGGTAGGTCGGCGGGCTGATAGCGACCATCGAAAGACAACCGCACGCGGTCGTGAGTTTTGCTTGGAAGGGCTTTGTGGGCGGTATAGCTGGGGAAGATGAGCACGTCGTCGGCTTGGAAATCTGCGCTGTGCCAGCGGTCTTCGCCGGGGCAGAGCTGTCCTTCGATGCCGCCGGCCCCGGGCGATGCTGGATGGGTAGGCACCCGGGGCGATGGCATTCGGGCACGCCCTGAACAAGCACAATACGTAACCGCGAAACCGCGGAACCTGGCTGCCCTACGGACCCGGGCCAAAATGTAGAGCACACCCAATCGGCCCCGGAAGGAAGGATCTAAACCAATGCCGACCCGTTGGATTGTCACCCTGTTTGCGCTCTACACCGAGGCCTGGTCCACGCGCCGAGACACCAAGATCAGGCTGCTCAAGGCCCTAGTCAAGCTGATGAGGACACGCGTGCCTTGGAACCGCGTAATCCTCTCCCCACAGAACGCCCACGGCTGCTTCAGGTTAGGTCGGAGTTGGGGCATCGGGTTGATGATCTCATGCATATCGCCACCGTCAAGACCTACCGAAGGTGGGTGCGCGAAGAAGCCAAGAGACGGACGCCCGGTAAGACAGGCAGATCGAGGAAGGGCACGGGCTGCATCAGGTCGCTGATCCTGAGATTAGCCAAGGAGAACACCAGCTGAGACACACGACGATTATTCGGTGAGTTGAAGAAGCTAGCTGTTCCAGCGAGTCGCACCTCGGTGCGGAGGGTGTTGATCGAAGAAGGGGTTCTTCCTGACCCCAATCGCCACGCGCCACGTGGTGTGGTCACGCCCTGGCGGGTGTTCATCTCCTCCCATGCCAATGTGCTGGTGGCGACGGATTTCTTCTGCAAAACAGTCTGGACACCTACGGGCAAGAAGCTCGCGTTCGTTGTGATGTCCAGACGATTCGCCGCCGGGGTCAGTAGCACCACACTCGCCAACGCAAGGCGTCAAAAGCCCGCACGGTTTGTGGACGAGGCCGTGCGGGCTTCCAAGGCAAACCCGCCTCCATCCACCAACGTCATCGGTCATCAGGCAATCGACGACAGCTCCCGGATGACGCAGACCGTATCGGGGAGCAAGGTTGACCCTCCGGCGACAAAAAGTTCAACTGATGTCCTGTCACTTCGATTGACCCCATCCGACCCCAAACGCCCCCTATTGCAGGGCTTACGTTTGGGGTCGCGGTGTTTCCGGGCCCCAACAACATACCCCGCCAGCTTGCTCCGCGCGTATACCGCGTTGTCCGATAGGCTTGCACGACCTTTCCGCGCCTGGATGTTCATGGGAGCCTGCGCAGCAGACGACAGGTTGACGACACGTCCGTCCGGTGTGCGGAGGTTGCTGCATCAGTTTTCAACAACCACCTTGCCCATACCTTTTCCACTCTCCAAGCGGGCATGCGCCTCCCCGGCTTGGTCAAGCGAGAACCGTGATTCATCGAGGATGGGCGTGAGGCCGCCAGATTCTACAATGCTGGCTATCTCGCTCAGGATTTCTCCATGTGCTTCGCGTCCGACGTTGTGCAGCATCGGAATGAGCATGAACACGACGTGGAGCGAGAGGCCCTTGAAGTGCGCAGCGGAGAGGTCGAGCTCACACAGGGAGACCGTTGACGCGATCTGTCCGTTGAGTGCGGCGGCGGAGAACGAGTTCAGTATGTTCGCACCGCCAACGGAGTCAAAGATCAGATCGAACCCCACGCCGCCGGTGTGGCGTTCGACGTACTGCTCGACGGATTCGGTCTTGTAGTTGATGGGGGTGGCGCCGAGTTGTTCGATCAGGGCCAACTGCACGTCGCCGCCGCCGGTGGAGTAAACCTCTGCCCCGAAATGCTTGGCGAGTTGGAGGGCGACGTGCCCGACGCCGCCTGAACCGCCGTGCACAAGGACTTTCTGGCCGCTCTTGATGCCCGCGCGGGTGAGCCCCTCGTAGGCGGTGATCGCCACGAGTGGCAAGGCCGCGGCCTCACGCATCGAAACATTCTTTGGCTTCTTCGCGACGAGCCTGGTGTCTGCGACGATGAACTCGGCAAGCGTCCCGGGCAGGTCAGCGAGCCCGCCCGCACAGCCATAAACCTCGTCGCCGACCGAATATCCGTCTACGGCTTCACCGACCGCTTCAATCGTTCCCGCGAAGTCCATACCGAGGATTGCTGGCGTGTCCGGCGAGAGCGAGAGATCCTTGCCCAGCTTGCGGATCATCGTGTCCACGGTGTTGACGCTGGAAGCCGCGATCTTTACACGGACGTGTCCGGGCTTCAACTCGGGCGTGTCGACCTCGGCGGGCTCGAATACAGCGTCCTCGCCATAAGCGTTGATGAGCATTGCTTTCATGGTTTGGGACTCCTGTGTTGGGCGGTTCGATCTTAAAAGCTAAAGCGGCGACATGCCGGTTACTGGATCTCCTGAATCGCCATCATCGCATCCTGGAAGTTCCGCTGGTTCTTGATATCGTTTTGAAAGCCAGATTCGTCAGCTGCCGCGAAACGCTTTACCGCCGGGGTCTTGCTGGTCGCTTGGAAGAGCCAGTACGCCTCGGCCTTGAGCGCCTCGACGATCGGCCGGTCAATGGACTCGTACACGGCCTGCTTGCAGGCATTGATCGAATCTGCGGGGAACTGCGCGATCCGCTTTGCGAGTGTATCGACGTATTCGCCGATCTTGTCTGCGTCGAGCGCTTTGTTGATGGCGCCATACGCCTCTGCTTCGTCCGCGTCGAAGTCGCGGGCACTGAGGATGATCTCCAGCGCCCTGCCGAGGCCGACCTGACGCGCCATGCGCGACGAGCCGCCGCCGCAGGGAAGAATGCCCATGCCGACTTCCATCTGCATGAACTTCGCCTTGCCGCGGGCGGCAAAGCGCATATCACAGGCGAGCGCGAGCTCGTGCCCGCCGCCACGGGCGAAGCCCTCGATCTTTGCGATCGTCGCCTGAGGCAGTTTGCTGATCCGCTCCAGGACCCGCTGAAGATCGAGCAACTCGGCTTCTTCGCGGGAAACCGGCTCGGTGGTCATCTCTTTGAGGAGATGCGTGTCATAGTGGCAAACCCAGATCTCCGGGTGGGCTGACTGGAAGATCATGACCTTGGTGTCGCGATCTCGCTCAAGCCTCATGGCAAGCCCGTTGAGGTCGGCGAGCATCTCTTGGCCCTGCACATTGACCGGCGGGAAGTCGAAGGTAACAGTGAGGACCGCTCCATCGCGTTTGGTCTTAAGCGTTTTGTAAGGATCGGTCATCGGGGCTTTCCGTGGTAGCGCGTGAGGTTTGAGATTTCGGAGCGGTGAGTGGCTTATTGGAAACGGGAATGTATGCCTAGTGTGCGTTATTGACAAGTACCCACAAAAATGTAAGTATTAAAATTCTTAAATCGCTCGGAGTCACCGATGACACGGAAGTACAACTGGAAGACCGGCTGCGATGTGGAAGCGACGCTGAGCGTCATTGGTGGGCGCTGGAAGCCGATCCTCATCTGTCATCTGCTCGCAGGCCGCAAGCGTTTCGGCGAGTTGAAGCGACTCACGCCAAACGCTACCGAGCGAATGATCACGCTCCAACTCCGCGAACTCGAAGCGGATGGTGTCCTTTCGCGGCATGTTTTTGCGGAGGTCCCGCCCCGGGTGGAGTACGAGGTTACGGATTACGGGCGCTCACTCGAACTTATTCTCTCAGCGATGCAGGATTGGGGACGGGAGTTCAAGGCACGTCGGATCGCGGAAGAAGCAGAGGCTGACTTGTGCACACGCTGAGAACGACGGACAGCCTCATTCGGAAACGCCGCCGCCTTGGCTAGTCCCCGGGATTCGTGTCTCAAGGCTCCAGGGGCCGATCTGGACAGGAAAAAGCCCAACTGGTATCCCGCCAATTTGATCTTTTCAGAAAGAGACCCTTCGGCGAGCACGTCGAAGGGCCTTCTTATGGTGTAATTGAGGCCTTCGATCCGATCGGGTAGCTCGGTCCTCATGGCGGGAATGTGTAGGCATCGATCTCGTCCAGCAGACGTAGATCATTGCAGCACCATCTCTTGCGTGTCGTCCCGTTGAGCGCGTCACCTCCCAACGGGCTAACTTTTCTCCTTAGTTGTTATGGAATTTAAAGTTCTATTTTTAATTTATTCGGCGGTCGATGTTCCACGCACCTCAGGTACGACCGGGCGGTCGATTTTTCCGGTTGGTGCGGGAAGTTGTATTGTGTTGTGCATGTATGAGAACAGATCCGAAGGGTTGTCTGTCCGCCACAGTACGGAGACCTTGCTGCCGCAGGTCTACGACGAACTGCGTCGGCTGGCCAGGAACCGGATGACGCAGCAGACCCCGGGGCAAACGATTTCCGGAACGGCGCTAGTGCACGAAGCGTATATGCGTCTCAGTCAGGAAGGGGATGGCCCGCGTTGGGCGAATTGCAACCAATTTTTCGTCGCGGCGGCCGAGGCGATGCGGCGCATCCTCATCGATCGGATCCGCTACAAACAACGAATCAAACGCGGAGGGAACCACCAGCGCATCGATTGGGAGCAGGCGGAAGCGGCAATCGCGGCGCCCACCGACGAAGATCAACTCATCGCGATCGACGAGGCCGTGGATAAATTGGCGAAGGTTGACCCGGACAGCGCCGAATTGGTCAAGCTGAGGTTTTTCGTAGGGTTAACGCTTGATGAGATCGCCGAGTTACGCGGCGTTTCCACCCGCACCGTGACGCGCCAATGGGCCTATGCCCGGGCGTGGTTAACCCAGCGTCTTACGGAGTGATCGATGGCTTGGCTGAGGGACGCCGCGGATCAATTTTGCGACCGGTGTGTCTAGGTTCTATGCAAAAAAACGAGCTAGAAACTGGTCGTATGTAGTTATGAGCATGAGTAGTAAGTCATCTCCGCTCCAGGCCGCGCACGAAAAAGAGCTGTTTCTACAGGCCCTCGATATCGAGGACATAAAGGAACGGGCTCGTTTTCTGGCAGAGGCGTGCGGCTCAGACGAAGAGCTTCGTTCTCGCGTCGATAGTCTGCTCCGGGTTAACGATACGCCGGACGATCGGCTAAACCCTGATCGTTATGAAACTTTAAAAGAAGAACGTACGGCACTGGCGCGCGATCTAGCCGAGGACGACCGGGTCTTCAATGAACTCGGCGGCTCCATCCGCTATCTCGGCGAAGAATACGAGCTTCTAGAAGAACTCGGGAGAGGGTCGGTGGGCGTGGTGTTCCGGGCGCGGCAGATCAGCTTGAACCGAGAAGTCGCGGTCAAAATCATCCTCGGCAGCGCCCTGGCTTCTCCGGCGGAACGCGAGCGTTTCCAGGTCGAGGCGGAAGCCGCCGCCACGCTTAAGAATCCCAATATTGTCCCGATCTACGAGATCAATCAGCACGCGCACTACGACTATTACAGTATGGCGCTGATTCATGGGGGTACCCTGGGGGACCTCATCGCCAAAGGCGCAGTCGATCGACAGAAAGCGGTTCAGCTTATGCGGACCGTGGCTCGTGCCGTCCAGGCTGCGCATCAGCGAGGGATCATCCACCGCGACCTCAAACCCGCCAACATCCTTCTCGATGAGGACGGTCAGCCGCACATCAGCGACTTCGGGTTAGCCTGCCGACTCGAACAGAAGAGCACCTTAACCCTGTCGGGCCAGATCATGGGGACTCCCCAGTACATGGCGCCTGAGCAGGCCGAATCTGGTTTTGGACAGATCACGACGGCCGCCGACGTATACAGCCTCGGAGCTATCCTGTACGAACTGCTCGTGGGCGTCCCCCCGTTTCGGGGCGAGACGCTGATGCAAACGCTCCAGATGGTAAGGGAGACGGCGCCGCGTTCGCCGCGCAGCCATGATGCGTCCATCAGCCGCGATCTCGACACCATCGTGCTCAAGTGTTTGGAGAAGGACCCCGCGAAGCGCTATCACTCGGCCGAGGCGCTGGCGAATGACCTCGAAGCCTGGCTGGATCACCGGCCGATTATGGCTCGTCCTCCCGGCTCCGTGGAACGGGGCCTGAGTTGGTTCAGGCGACGCCCGGCTCACGCGGCCTTGCTGCTCACCGCGGTGCTGTTGTTGCTCACCCTCGGCATCGGCGGTCCGCTGTGGGCCTATCGGGAAGCGACACTCAGGCAGAAAACCGACAGCGCCTTGGTGGAGGCTCAACGTGCGAAGCGCGAGGCGGAGCAGCACCGTGAACAGGCGATGGAGGCTGCATTCCTGGCCAACCAACGGGCCCGGGCCAATCAGCGATTGGCCTACGCGTCCAGCATGCGGCTGATCGCCATGGCGGAGCGGTTCGGCAATAAACGTTCTCTGTCCCCGCAGGCTTTGCTCATCTCCTGGTATCCGCACAATAACGAGGGAGAGGGCATGCACGATTGGGAGTGGTATTACCTCTTCGCGCAAGTCCACCTTAAAGATCACTATTTCGGTCACGCGGGACGGATTAACTCGCTCGACTTTTCCCCGCACGGCGAGAGTTTTATTTCCAGTGGCCCCAAGGGAACCACGATCTACAACACCTTGAACCGTATCATGAGCCGGAGGATGCGAGATGGGGAAGAGCACTTTTTTTCCGCATGGAGCCCGGATGAAAAGGCCATCGCAACGCTGGGGGCGTCCGGGGCGGTGAAGTTCTGGAACCCCAGGACCGCCGAGTTGATCGCGACCCTCCCCGGCGACGAACCTGTCCTCAGCATCTCGTGGGGGCCTTCGGGAGAACGCCTTGCTTCGCTCGACGCGTCGGGGCGCATATGCCTTTGGCGGTTCGGAGCGGAGCCGCGGCTCCTGACCGAGCAACGACATCAGTTCACCGAGCTCAGGCAAATCGCCTGGAGCCCGAACGGCCGACACTTCGCAGCGATCGGTGATTCAAAAGAGGTCTTTGTCTGGGAGATCGATCGTCTGGAGGAACCGCCGGAAATCTATCAGGGGCACAACACCACGGTGACGGCGCTTGCCTGGCAACACGACGGCACCTGGCTCGCGACCGGAAGCCAGGACAGCGTCGTCCGGGTCTGGGGAGTGCCCGGCGGTCAGAGGGTCGTCAATACCGCCCCACAAGGGGGAGGAGCCATCAGCCACCTGGTGTGGAACCCCGATGGCCAAGTCGTTCTCCATCTCGCCGAGAATCGTGAAGACATCTGGCGGCTCGATCTGGTCGCGAGTGAAGATGAACTGGTCGATTCTTTTTCCCCACCCATTACGGCGATCGCCTGGAGCGCAGAGGCGCATTCGGTGGTTGTCGGAAATGCGCAAGGAGAGGCCGTAATCTGGCGCAGGGGATTGCCGGAGGCTTCGCGGGTTGTTTTCGAACACGACCAAGGCTTGTTGTTGGCGAATTGGAATCTCGACAGCACAAGCCTGGCCTGTTCCGATAGAGAGGGAACGATCATCGTCTTCGATGTCGTCACGGGCAGCGAGAAAAGAAGGATCAGCCCGAGCCGTCCATTTGGTCAGGCTTCAGTTCATGCATGGAACCCCGTCAGCCTCGACATGGCCGTTGTTTCAAACCGCCACGTTCATTTTCTCGATCCAAAGAAGAAGGGCCGGCAAAGACCTTTCGATCTGGGGTCTATGAAGCCAAACGGCATGGCCTGGATGAATCACCATCGGAGGCTCCTGCTCTGTGGAAGCCGGGGGGAGATGATCTGCCTGGAAGTTAAGCCCGCAAAATCGACACAGAAAATCCCCTACCAGCAGAGCGCTGCAGGAAACAGATACTGGCAGGTTTCTTCGAGTCCGGATGACCGCTTCGTCCTTGCCACGGGTGACCGCAACCAGGTCAGCCTCTGGTCGACGGATTCCCACCAAATCATCTTCGAGTCCCAAACGGAGAGCCGACACCTTTCGGAACGCCAACACGCCTGGCACCCGGACAGCACGCACTTCGCAACCGGAAGCAACCGTGGGGTCATCTCGATCTGGTCGATCGCCGAGCGGAAGAAGATCCTGGAATTCCAAGGCCACCGCGCAAGCGTTCGCGCGCTCGCCTGGCACCCGACCGGGCGTCGCCTGGCTTCGGTGGGGAAAAGCAGAGAGATCCGTATCTGGGACTGGGAAAACGGTCAAGTGACACTGACGCTTCAGGGGCATACAGGGCTCATCACCGACCTCGCTTGGGGACCCAACGGCCACCGGCTCGCCTCCGTCAGCCATGACGGTACGCTTCGGCTCTGGGACGCCACCGCGGGCCACCTGCTGAGCACCCACACCTCCAAGTACACGCCTTAGCTTGCCGCGATCAGCACGGGCGGGTTCCTCCGAAAAAATTGAGCGATAACGGAAGCGAATGCCGGGAGGCCCCGTTTTTCTGGGCATCGGCATCGCCACGGGCTGAGCTGCCATGTATTGAGCGATTCAGCATTCCCTTGTTAACGGAGAAAAAGCGAGCCGTCATCGACATGACGGACAGTTCCCCCTCCCCTCTTTTGATTGGGGTAAACCCTAGTCAACTTTCTTGTCTTGGCCTCCTGACAGATGACGTGCTGTTTCATAAGGACAAGTTGTGGAGAGATGTGGAGAGAAAAGAAACAAACAAGCAAGGGTAGTGCCTCCACTCCGCTAATGGCCGCTTTTTACTGAACTGCACCCCTTGGGTTCACATCACCCCTCACCGGAACCGCTCCAACGAGCCAATGTGAACCACCTTGTTGAGGAGGGAACTGACGATCGAGTCCGACGCAGATTTAACGGCCCCGTTGCCGCGAGTCATCGAAGTCATCACGTGCGCCCGAGCGGGGTGGCGTCCGATGCTCAGGTGCTGGCGGGACGTGGGCTGAATTGATCCGTGCGTCGGACAGGCCACGCCCTCTGCCCTTGAACCGTCGTCAGCTCCCCAAGGTGGGGCTGGCTGCCGCCAGACGGCGCCTCACCGGCGTTGCAGCACGGCGGCTTGTGGGGGCGTAGGGAAACAAAAAGAAAACCAACGCATTGATTTTAACCGTTCCTCTTACCACCCAATCCTCCGTCATGGCGACGGAACCTATTCACGCAGGGAGTGTGCAAATTGACTTTTACGTTCTTCCGAACAAACCGTCTGGTTCGCCGCAATGTTGGCTTCTGTGCGCTTGCCGCGGTGCTCCTGGCCGTTGGCGGGACCGCGCAGGCGGCGATCGTTTACGCCAGCGAATCGGTGAACATCACCGTCGACAACGTGGAGTACGAGGTCTCATACGTCTGGGGCGAGAACAACCCCGGCGCCTCGGATGATGTCAGCGACATCGTGCAGGCTCAGCCGTGGTTCGGCGATCAAACGCTGGCGGGAGATTTTTCAAACGCGGTGAATATGCAATTGGGCTTGCCGTACTCCGGCTCCTATGGTCCTCACTTTGCTTACAACTTGCCGGGCGTCGACACGGGATCGTTCAACGCTCACTACTACCGCTTCACCAACGTGCTCAGGCACGGCGGCTTCTCGAAAAACACTCCGCTGCCTTTCGCGATCGCCACCGTGATCCCCGAGCCGGGGTCGGTGGCCCTGCTGGGCCTCGGCGGGCTCTGCCTGCTCGGCCGGTGGCGGCCCGTCGCCACGCCCGAACCGTCTTCCCTTGTTCCCCTTTCCTAACCACTAGGCGCTCGAGAAACGTCAAGCGTCCCCCCCTGTTCCCAACCTCCTGAGAGAAAGACCGACTCATGAACACATTCACGACCCTTTCGCTCTGCTCCGCCGCCACGGTGCTGCTTGCCGCCGGCCCGGCGTCCGCCGTGCTGGTGTTCGACAACGGCGGCGACAACACGTTCAACACCGTCTCGGCCGTGCCGGTGGTGGTCGAGGACGACGCGAACGGCAACCCGACGACCCTGAACGTCGAGGACGGAGCCGACATCGACGACCCCGAGCCGCCTTTCAACCCCAACGACCCATACGACGGCATCAACGGCGACACCGCCATGGAGGTCCGCGACTTCTCGATCGCCAACATCTCCGGCGGCATCTTCCGCCAGGACCTCGACGCCGAGGACAACAGCACCGTCAACATCACCGGCGGGACCTTCGAGGACGACATCTACGTGATCGACAGCAGCCGGGTCACGATGAGCGGCGGCTCCGTGGACGAGGACGTTTACGTGGAGGGCAACGGCGAGTTCACGTTGAGCGGCGGCTCGGTGGGCGAGGAAGTCTATGTGCGGAACAACAGCCAGTTCACGATGAGCGGCGGCTCGGTGGGCGAAGACGTCAATGTACGCGGCAACAGCCGGGCCGTCTTCGACGGCGGCGTCGTGAACGAGTCGGTCGAAGTCAGAGGCACCGCGGAGCTCACCGTCAATACGGCCGAGATCCTCAACGACCTGATCGCCCAGGGCAACGCCGTGATCAATTTCTTCGATGGCTCGGTCGCCGATGACGTCGAGGCGTACGACGACGCCGTGATCTACCTAAGTGGCGGCTCGTTTGGCGAGGACATTGAGGCCGACTTGGGCGGCACCATCGATATCTCCGGCGGAGAGCTGTTCGCCAACGGCGTGGGGACGCTCGGCGTCGGCTTCGGCGTCGACGGCGACGGCCGCATCATCCTGCGGGGCCCGTCGTTCTTCCTCGACGGCTCGCCCATCGGTCCGGGGCTCATCGTCCCCGACACCGGCCTCCTCTCGGGCACGCTCCTCGACGGCTCGACGTTCAGCGACATCCCCTTCACGCGCGACCTCCTTCCCCAATTCGACGACCGTGGCATCATCGAGATCGTCATCATCCCCGAGCCCGCGTCGCTGGTGCTGCTGGCCCTCGGCGCGGCGGTCGCCGCGCCGCGTCGGCGCCGCCGGTGACGGCACGCCGGCCGAGCTTTGTTCTTTCACCCCACACAGCAATAGGAAATGAGAAGAGACAGATCGATGAGGATGAGTAAGACTATCTACCACACCGCCGCGCTTCTCGCCGCGATGACGGCCCCGGCGGTCCACGCCGCCATCGTCGAGACCGGCGACGTGACCATTAACAGCGGCCTCAACACCAAGAGAGTCGGCGACACCGGTGCCGGCGCCCTGACCATCAACGCCGGCTCCAGCGTGGTCGATCGCAAGCTGCTGATCTTCGGCGCCAACGCCGGCAGCAATGGCGTCGGGCTGGTCACCGGAGCCGGCAGCTCGCTGGAGATCAACAACGACCTAAGCATCGGCGGCGGCGGCACCGGCAAGCTGACCGTCTCCGACGGCGCGACCGCCTTCACCAAGCGCCTGCCCGGCGACCCCGAGGACGTGGGTGAGGTCGCCATCGGCCAAGCCGCCGGCAGCGTCGGCGAGTTGATCGTCACCGGCGCCGGCTCGTCGTTCTCGGCCGACTCGATCTGGTTCTACATGGGCGGCAGCGGCACCGCCACGCTCACTGTCGAGGACAACGCGACGATGGTTGCGTTCGACCAGACCATTGACGCCCCCTTCTTCCGCACCACCCAGAACGCCGACGGCCAGGCCACCATCAACGTCCGCAGCGGCGGCCTGCTCGACATCACCGGCGCCGGCAACGACGTGATCCACCTGGGCGAAAAAGGCGACGCGACGCTGAACATCGAGAGCGGCGGCCGCATGCTGGCCGGTCGGATGCGCGTCGCCCAGCAGGACAACAGCACCGTCGACATCAACATCACCGGCGTGGGCTCCGAGCTGAAAGCGGAATTCCTCTTCGCCGCCCAGGACCCCAACACCGTGGTCACCATCGACGTCGAGGACCAGGGCCTGCTCCACGTCACGCGGTGGCTGTACGTCGGCCAGGAAGGGACCGGGACGCTCAACGTCTCGGGCGGCAGCGAGGTCGATGTCGATGAAGACCTGTGGGTCGGCGGCGAGCTCGGTGCGTTCGCGGGTAACGGTTCGATGACCGTGACCGAGGGATCGACGGTCACCGTCGATGACGACATGTACATCAGCACCGGCATCGCGACCGGTGTGTTCTCCATCTCCGGCGACGGCACGAAGCTGACCGTCAACGACCGGCTCTGGGTTGGCTGGGGCTATTATGACGCGGCCAGCGGCACGCGCTTCCCGGCCGACGGCACGCTCGAGGTCGGGCGTGGAGCACTGATCGAAGCGCCCGGCAACGGGCCGAGCTCGAACAGCGGCCTCCGTTTCACCGTCGCCAGCGTCGACACCGCCACGATGCGCTTCATCATCGGCGACGACGGCGCCGGCTCGATCGAGTCCGGCCTCATCGAGACCGGGCACCTACGCTTCGGCGGGGGGACGGCCCTGCTGGACATCGACATCGACTCCGGCGTCGTGCTCAGCCTCGGCGACATGTTCACCTTGATCGACTACGCCAACTGGGACGGCGGGCTCTTCGACAACGTCGCCGACGACGCCATCGTCTCCTTCGGCGGCTACCGGTTCCTCATCGACTACGACACCGATCTCGGCGGCGGCGACCTCGCGCTGACCGCCACCGTCGTCCCCGAGCCGACCTCCCTCGCCCTGCTGGGCCTGGGCGGGCTGTTGGTACTCGTCCGCCGCGGGCAACGCGCCGGCGGTGAAAACGATGCCGGGCCGCAGCGGTGTCGCGTCCGGCGGCCGTCTGACAGGAAAGATCAGTGGATTCGAATATGACCAAAATCTTTCACGTTCCCGCCCTGGCCTGCGCCCTCGTGTTGGGCGCGGCTCCGGCGGCCGACGCCGCCTTGGTCGTGGTCGGCAGCAGCCGGGCCCTTGACTTTCAGGGGATCCAGACCGACGACACCGTAAGCCCGCCGGCGGTCGTGGAGTCGGGCCCGGAGTACGAAGTCTCGGGCGCCGCGCCGGCCCCCTACGCGCTGTCCGAAAGCATCAACGGCGACCCCGGCGACCCCAACGGCTTGGTCTCCGCCGCCTCCGACGTCGATGGCGGCGGCGGCGCCCGCTTCGCCCGGGCCGCTTACGACGGGCCGAACGCCGTGGTCAACGTCGACGTCGACATCGAAATCGGCAACGAGAGGCTGGAGTTTGAGCTGACGATCACCGGTATCACCGTCACCGCCGACGTCTCCGGCGACGCCGGCGCGCTGCTCGAAACCGGCGGCGTGACCTCCGGCAGCATTACCGCCACGCTCAACGGCGCCGACCTGAGCCCGTCCGCCACCCCCGCGCCTAACACCGTCCTCATCGATGAGGTGATTGGCGGCATCTTCGAGCTCACCGCGACGCTCAACGCCCAGACGCTCGGCGGCGACGGCGACGCCGAGCGATTCATCCAGGTCGCCGGCGTCGTGTTTGAAGTCCGGGTTTTCGAGAACGGCGTGTTGCAGGCCAGCGAAGTGAGCACCTTCGGCTTCGCCGAGGCGTCACTCACCGCAATCCCCGATCCGGCGTCGCTGGTGCTGCTGGGGCTGGGCGCGTTGTTTCTCGGCCGTCGCTGCCGGGGGGCGTCAAGCGATTCAAACCGCGGCACGCCGCCGCTGAACACGAAAGGCAGGGAAGATGCGACCACAGATTAGTTGGACATTCGTTGGGGCGTTCATCACGGCGTTTGGCTTCGCGTGGACGGGCGACGCCGCAGCATTGACGCTGGACGCGGGCGCGCCGAGCGCGTCGCCGCCCACGATTCTGCCCGGGCGGGTCAGCGACCCGCTCACGTTCAGCGTGGTCAACGACGCGGCCACGCCCGACAAAGAGTTCGGCGGCTTCACGGTGCGGTTTCGCGTCCTGCCGCTCACGGGCGCGACCGGGCAGGTGGCCATCGGCGCGGTCACCGCGCCGGCAAACCCCGTGTTCGGCAGCACGAACAGTTTCATCGCAAACCGACCCCAGCCCGGAAACGACGTGGGGGTGACCGATTTTACGTTCGGGACGCCGGCCACGATCCCCACCGCCCCCGGCTCGCCGCTGTTCAATTACACGCTTGAGCCCTCCGCCGACGCGTTGGGCGACTTCGGCATCTACGCCGTGACCGACTTCGGCGTGACCCAGTGGGTCGGCCCATCGTTCACGGCACAGTACTTCGACAACGTCGGCTCCGGTAACGATCCGGTGCTGCTCGGCGTGGTCACCGTCGTCCCCGAGCCGATCTCGCTGGCGCTGCTCGGGCTTGGAGGGTTGGCGTTCATCAGGCGGAACAGACGGACCAAGCCGCGGGGGACGAACAGATAAATATCAAAATGACTTGCGGTCGTGTTTTGTTGAAGTACTCAAATAAGAGTCAACACAAACAGACATGAGTAAAAAACATGAAACGTAACATCAACATAGCGTTCTTCAGCTGAGCAATCGCGATAGCCCCGGCGTTCGCGTTTGATGAAACCAGCGCAGTAACGCGTTGGTCCTTCGCCAGCCCCTCCAGTGGAAGATGAGAAACCATCGTTCAATCAAAGCTCCAGTCATCCAAATGCAGTTCGATCGGTGATGGCTTTGGGTAAAACCATCTGCAACGAAAGAGAGAAAGATGAAACGTAAGTGCTTGAATGGGTTCTACAGAGTCGCCGCTTTGTCCGCCGCGATCCTGACCGCCGGCGCCGCCAACGCGGCGCCCATGTACACCGTCATCGACCTTGGGTTCCTGCCCGGGGGCGAGTTGGCGCCGAGCGGCCGCGGCGCGACGCATAGCGCCGGATACGCGATCAACAACCTCAATCAGGTCGCCGGGCTATCCGCGATCGATGCCAGCTTTAATTTCCATGGTTTCATCACCGGGCCCAACGGCCAGGGCATGACGGACCTCGGCGTTCTCAGTAGCGGGCAGGAAAGCGGCGCCTACGGCATCAACGACCTCGGCCAGACCACCGGCTATTCAGGCGGCCAGGTCTTCTACACCGACACCAGCGGGAACATGATCGATCTGGGCATCAGCGGCATCGGCGAAGACATCAACAACAGCGGGCAGGTCGTCGGGGTCAAGGACAGCAGCCGCGGCTTCGTGACCGACGGCTCCGCCCAGCAGAACGTCACGATCATCCAGCCCCTCCAGGGCGGCAACTACAGCCGGGCCAACGCGATCAACGAGAACGGCCTGATCGCCGGGTCGTCGCAAACCGGCGCTAGGACAGCCTCTAACCTCCCCAAGGAACACGCCGTGGTGGTGGAGGCCGACGGGACCATGGTTGACTTGGGCACCATCACCAACGGTGACTTCAGCTACGCCGAAGGGATCAACAATAACAACCAGGTCGTCGGCAACTCGAAGACCGGCGGCGGTGCATTCCACGCCTTCGCGGCTTACAAGGTCAACGGGACCTGGGAGATGTTCGACCTGGGCACCCTCGGCGGGAGGAATAGCTACGCCTACGACATCAACGACAGCGGACAGATCGTCGGGTTTTCAAGCAAAAGTTTCGGCGGCGTGGCCGCGTTCATCTCCGACGTCAACGGCAACATGCGTAACCTCAACAACCTGATCGGCGACGAGGCCGACAACTGGGACCTCCAGCGCGCCCTCGCCATCAACAACGACGGCTCGATCACCGGCATCGGTTTCAACGAGATCGAGCGCCAGTGGCACGCGTTCCTGCTGATGCGCGCCCCCATCGAGTGGGACGGCACCACCACCGCCTTTTCATCCCACTGGGACGGCTTTGAGACCGGCAGTGGCGGCCCCGACGACACCAACTGGGCCGGGATCGATTCGACCGACTACCCCGACGCCAATGACGCCGTCCTGTTCGGAGGCCTGGCCGCGAGCAACCGCTTAGTGGTCGACCTCAGAGGAGACCGGGAGGTGACCGCGGTGACGTTCGACCGGGCCGAGAGCTACCAGCTGGACACCACGGCGGGCGTCAACACCCTGTCGCTGGGCGACGGTGACATCACCGTTCTGAACGGCAGCCACACGATCAACAGCAACGTCGACCTGCTCTCCGAGGGCGACTGGGACATCGCCTCCGGCAGCACGCTCACCCTCAACGGCGCGCTAGGCGCCGGCACACGGACGCTGAACAAAACCGGCGCCGGCACGGTCAACCTCGCCGGCGGCGGCCAGGTCAACAACCTCGCGGTCAACGCGGGCACAGTCATCATCGGCGGCGGCACGTTTCAAATCAACAACGCGTTGTCCGGCTCGGGCACCATGCGCCTGACCAACAGCAGCGCCCTGACCATCGGCGGCAGCGGCGTCTTCTCCGGGTCTATTCAGGGCAACGGGTCCCTGACCAAGACCGGCTCGGGTACGCTCACCATCACCGGCGCCAGCACCTTCACCGGCGGCACCACGGTCACGGCCGGCACGCTGATGGTCAACAACACAACCGGCTGGGCCCTGGGCAGCGGCGGGGTCGTCGTCAAATCAGGCGCGACGCTCGGCGGGACCGGCAGCATCGACGGCACGGTCCAGATCGATACCGGGGCCACCCTCGCCCCGGGCGCCTCGGCCGGTGGGCTGCTCCTCGGCTCGCTCAACCTCGACGGGGTCCTCGAGATCGAGATCGGCGGGACCACGCAGGGCACGGAGTACGACCACATCGAGCTTGCCGGCGGCACCTCCAGGCTGAACGGGACCCTCGACGTAACGCTGATCGACGGCTTCACCCCCAACCTCGGCGACACCTTCGAAGTCGTCTCCCACTTCTTCGGCGGGCTCGAGGTGGACTTCGCCGCGGTGAACCTGCCGGACCTCTCGGCGCAGGGCCTGGCGTGGCGGCTCGACGCCAGCGCAACGGCGCTGTCCCTGGAAGTGGTCCTCATTCCCGAGCCCGCCTCGCTGGTGCTGCTGGGCCTCGGCGGGTTGTGCCTGCTGCATCGAAAGCGAGGCGTGAACGCCTGACCCCCCGATCTCATGCGTACAGGATCGACCGTCGCCAGGCGAACGTTTTGCCCGGCAAACCATCAAGCCTCACCACGAGGCAGGCCATTCAACCACAAAGAACAGAACATGAACTTTCGTAACCCCATGTGCCTCGTCGCCGTGCTGACCACGCTGATGTTCCCCGCCGGCCTCGCGCACGCCGCCGTCGTGCTCCTCGACGCCAACACGGCCGCGGGGTCGCCCACGGAGACCGGCTTCACGCCGATCGTTGAAGCAGCGCCGTGGGTCAACAACGCGGCCGTCACGCAGTCCGGGATCACCGTCTTGGTCAGCGGCGGGTTGCTCGATGAACGCGACCGCGGCGCGATCGCCGACAACGGACCGTTCACGTACGGCGACCTGCTGCGTGACTTCTTCCAGGGCAACGAATCCGCCGAGTTCCGCATGTCGATCTCGGGCTTGGACCCCAACGAGATCTACGAGATCCAGATCTGGTCCCACGACCCGACGAGTGACAACGGCGTGACGTACAGCTACGACGCGGATGTCGACGCGCTCGACGGCGCGGTCCTGAATACCACCGGCGGGCCCTACCCGGACAACGACGCGTTCTCGTTCACCCGCACCGTCACCGGGATCACCGAGGTGAACTACACGATCACCAACGACGGGGCGACGCAGTCGGTCGCGTCGAAGTTCAACGGTATCCGCATCACGATCGTGCCCGAGCCGGGCTCGCTCGCGCTGCTGGGGCTGGGCGGGCTGGCGCTTCTGGGCCGGCGTCGGAAATCAAATGCTGTCTGCCGCCTTGGTTCGCGCGCGCCAGCCGTCGATGCTCCGACCGACCCTTGTCGACCCGACCCAAGCGAAACACCGTGACCGTCAAGCACTCGGCCATTCAATCAACACCCCACTCCAACAAGACAGAAGATTCAAACAGATGCGACCCAACTCCCTGACCATCCCCCACGTGTTATTCCGGAAAAGCGCCGCATCGATCGCGGCACTCTGGACCGCACTACTTTGGATCGGCGCCGCACCGCTGTCCGCCGCGGAGGTGTTCACGATCGACTTCGAGTCGCTCAACCAGCTCGCGATCTTCAACGGCACCGGGTGGGGCTCCGAGGAGACGGCCGACATAGGCGAGAGGTACAAGGATGACGGCGTCGTTTTCTCCCCCGGCGTCAGCGGGCAAAACATCAACAGAATCGGCCTTGGGAATGGCAGCGGCCAGAACGGGATCATCAACAACATTCGTGAAGACGGCGTCGACACCCCCACCCTGAGTTTCACCATATCCGCCGTGGGGGGAGTGTGGAGCGAGATCTCTTTCGACTACCTGAAGGTGTCAGATATTCTCTACATCGCCTACGACTCGAACGACAACGCGGTGTTCGCCGATGTGTTTGACGGCCCACACTTGGCTTGGACAAATTTCTCCTACACCGCGCCCTCGGGCGGGAGCAATGCCGCGGAGCATATCGCAAAGTTCGAGTTGAGATCCACGATCGGATCGGACCTGATCCTCGACAACCTCAGGGTGGTGCTCATCCCCGAGCCCGCGTCGCTAGCGCTGCTGGGGCTGGGCGGGGTGGCGCTGCTCGGGCGGCGGCGGCGATCGCACGCCCCGCATCAGCCCGCGCGAAAGTACCGACACCCGATATCGAAAGGGAGAATGAAATGAGATTGCCATCTGAAACAAAGCAAGCGTTGCGGCGCGGCCACGCCTTCTCAACCGCCACGCTGTTAGCCGCCACGATGGCGCTCGCGGCCTCGCCCGCCCGGGCCCAGCAGGCGTATTTCTCGTTCGAGGGCAACATCGCGGCGGCCGGCGGCCAGCACGAGTTCACCTTCAACCTGCCCAGCAACCAGGCCGACACGGACGACCTGTTCTTCCAGACCTACAGCGGCGTCGGCGGCACCAACCTCGCCGGCGACACCATCACCGTCGGCGTCAACCCCAGACTCGACTTTGTTAAAACCGATGGCTCGTTGGGGGTGTGGGATGACAGCAACGCCACCATCGACGCAAGGATCGACTTCGGGGATGATCTCGACTCGGGCCATGTCCTGCCCGACCCCCTGCTCGCCGGCGACTACCGCCTCACCCACTCAACCCGTGATAACAACAGGGTCGGCACGTGGGCCCTGGACCTCGCCGCCCCGGCCGGCAACTTCATCCTCACCGGCTTGTCGCCGGTCAACTCCAGCACCGTGACGTCGCTCAAGTTCGGGACGACCGGCACGGGCGCCAACTCGGCCGTGTTCAACAACACCGGCGCCACCACCGTGAGCGGCCTGGTCACCGTCGAGTCCGGCGGCGTCCTCAACGCGAGCACCGGCACCAGCACGTTCTACGCCAACGGCGGCGTCCTGGTCGACGGCGGCGCCGCCATCATCCAGAGAGACAACTTCTCCATCGCCGACGGCACCACGTTCGAGGCCACCAACGGCGCCCAGGTCAGCGCCATCAACACCATCAACGATCCCGACGACCTCGACGCCAGCGTCGACACCCTCTTCTACTTCGTCTCTACTGGCATCAGTACCGCCAGCGTCACCTACAACATCAACGCCGGGGCCGACTTCGCCACCCCCGGAGGCCTGCTCATCGGCCTCGGCGGCAACGGCACCTTCATCGTGGACGGTGTCGGGTCGTCGCTGAGCGTCGGCGCCACGACGAATAATGCGATCAGCGAGCTCGGCTCCCTAGGCAACGGCAACCTGACCGTCCGCAACGGCGCCACCGCCGACTACTTCTCGAACTTCCTCTGGCTGGGCCGACTCGCCAGCGCCAGCAACACCACGACCCTCAGCGTCGAGTCCGGCGCCACCTTCACCGCCAAAGACATCAAAGCCAGCGCCAGCAACGCCGAATCCGAAGCGGGCGCCGTCGTGATCAACGTCACCGGCGCGGGCTCCACCCTGACCCAGTTCAACAGGTCCTGGGTGGCGCTCACCCTGGGCAGTACCTCCAGCACCAGTACCAACACGACCACCGTCAACGTCACCAACAACGGCGTGTTCACCACCGGCGCCGGGGCCACCACCCTCAACCGCACCGCCACCCTCAACATCGACACCCGCGGCGTCTTCAACGCCAACGGCGACGTCAACGTCAACGGCGGCGACCTCAACCGCATCGACGGCGTCTTCAACCTCGCCGACGGCAAGAAGCTCACCGCCTCCAACAACGGCACCGTCGACTTTACCGGCTTCTACATCATCAACGGCGGGAGCACCTTCGAGATCAACTCCGGGGCCGACTTCACGGTCTCCCACTTCCTTGACGTCGCCAACAACCTCAGCAGCACCGACGGCGACGGCACCCTGATCGTCGACGGCGTCGGGTCGACCCTCACCACCAACACCAGCCGCAACGTGGCCCTGGATTGGGGCAGGGTCAACACCGCCCAGGTCACCGTGCGCAACGGCGCGTCCGCGACGATCCAGAGCGGCGCGGCCCTGCGGTTGGCGAAGTTCGGGGGCTCGACGTCGTCCGCGTCACTCACGATCGATTCCGGCTTCTTCAGGCTCCCGACCACGTTCAGCGCCAACACGATCGAGGTCGCCTCGAGCACGGGCGGCGGCACCGCCTCGATCACCGTCACCGGGACCGGCGCGTCGCTGACCCAGTCCGGCGCGTCGACCCTCACCATCGGCGCCCCCGCCAGCACCTCGGGGACCAGCGCGTCGCTGAACCAGTCCGGCGCGTCGGCCCTCACCACCGTCGTTCCGGGGACCGGCACCGTCACCGTCACCAACGGCGGCCGCCTCACCACCGGCACGGGCACGACGACCGTCAACACCAACGGCACCCTCAACGTCGAGGCGACCTGGAACAACTCCCTCTTCAACTTCAACGTCGGCCGCCTGCTGCTCAACGGCAACCTGGTCATCGAAGACGGCGGCGAACTCGCCGGCAACGGCGGCATCGACGAGGGGACCACCACCGGCGCGACGATCACCAACCGCGGCACCCTCCGCACCGCCCGCGACGTCGTCTTCCCCTTCCCCGGCTCGAGCCTCTCCCGTTCCTTCGCCACCGAGATCAACGTCGCCTACACCCAGGCGGCCTCCGGCGTCATGACCTTCGGTGTGGCCGACATGGTCGGCGGATCCGGTGACGACGTCCTGACCCAGGTCTTTATCAACGAGGACTACACCCTCGCCGGCCAGGTCCGCTTCCTCGCCGAAGACACCGGCGACCCCCTCACCGACCTGGGGTTCCTGGGGCTGTACAGCGAGCAGGGCCTCATCCAAAACTCCTCCAGCGCCTCCCCCACCCGCACGGGCGTCTTCGACACCGTGGCGGGGCACATCCTCGGCGACGGCACCGCCATCGCCGTGCTGTACGACGGGGCCGAGGTCAACGCCCAGCGCGTGTACTTCGGCGACGCGGACCTCGACGGGGTCATCGACCAGTCCGACCTCGACATCGTCGTGGACAACTGGCTCAAGAACAACCTCACCGACTCGCTGGCCGACATCTCCTGGGCCAGCGGCGACTTCACCGGCGACGGGCTCGTCTCGTGGGCCGACCTGGACGCTGTGCTGTTGAACTGGGAGGGGGACACGGACCCGGTGCTGCCCCCCGGGATCCCCGAGCCGGCGTCGCTGGCGCTGCTGGGGCTGGGCGGGCTGTGCCTGCTCGGCCGGCGACGGACCTCACAACCAAATAGCACGACCTGAAACCACACGAGCAATATGTGTATGGGAGGACTGCCATGACCCGCAAGACACGAATGACACCCTCGCGCAAACAACCCCCCCTGGTGATCCGCACCTCGACCGCGGCCCTGCTCGCCGCCGCGATGTCGGCCGGCCCCGCCCACACCGCCGAGTTCGTCTGGGACGGCTCCACCGGCAGCCCCAACTGGGATGCCGCCGACGGTGGCTCCTCCGGCACGGACTTCAACTGGCAGGTAGGCTCGGGAGGCGGCATCCCCGACGCGGACGACACCCTCCTGTTTGACGACACCGCGACGAGCTCCCGGCGACGCATCAATCTCAACGGGGACCGTTCGGTCCTGTCGATCACGTTCGACAGCAGCACCGTGATGGCCAACCCGAGCAACGATCCCAGCCTGAACAACCTGAATTACCTGATCGACCTGGACGCGTCCTCCGGCGCGAACACGCTGTCGCTGGTCAACGGCGACATCACCGTCCTGGACGGCAACGCCCGGATCAACAGCGACATCACCCTGCTCGCCCAGGGCGACTGGAGCGTCGCCTCCGGCAGCACGCTCACCCTCGCCGGCGAGCTGAGCGCCGGCACGCAGACGCTGATCAAAACCGGCGCCGGCACGGTCAACCTTACCGGCGGCGGCCAGGTCAACAGCCTGTCGATCAGCGCGGGCACGTTCACCACCACCGGCGGCACGTTCCAGGTCAACAACGCGTTGTCCGGCTCGGGCATCCTGCAACTGAACAGCGGCAGCGCCCTGACCACCGGCGGCGACGGCGTCAACAGCACTTTCTCCGGGTCCATCCAGGGCAACGGGTCCCTGACCAAGGCGGGCAGCGGCACTCTCGCGCTCACGGGGGCCAACACGTATAGCGGCGTCACCACGATCAACGCCGGCACGCTGCAGGTCAGCGGCGGCAGCGCGATCAGCAACTCGGGCGCGGTGGTCGTCGGCAGCAATGGTGAACTCTTTTTGGGGAGCGGTGAAATCATCGGATCGCTGGCCGGCAGCGGCGATGTCTCACTGAGCTTGAACAGGCTGACGATCGCGAACACCGGCAGCACGACCTTCAGCGGCGACATCAGCGGCTTCGGCAACGCCGGGGTCACGATCAACGGATCAGGCACGCAGACGTTCTCCGGCGCCAACACCTACACCGGCCCCACCACGATCACCGCCGGCACGCTCTCCGTCAGCGGCGGCAGCGCGATCAACGACTCGGGCGCGGTCATCGCCAACGGCACGTTCAACCTCGCCAGCAACGAGACCATCGGCAACCTGGCCGGCAGCGGCAACGTGACCCTGGGCGCGAACACCCTCACGATCGCCGGCTTGGGCAGCGCGAACTTCAGCGGCGCGATCAGCGGCTCCGGCGGCCTCACCATCAACAGCGGGATCGGCAACCAGACCCTCTCCGGCGCCAACACCTACACCGGCCCCACCACGATCACCTCCGGCATACTGACCGTCAGCGGCGGCAGCGCGATCAACGACTCAGGCACGGTCATCGCCAACGGCATCTTCAGCCTCGCCGGCAACGAGACCATCGGCAACCTGGCCGGCAGCGGCAGCGTGGTCCTGGGCGCGAACACCCTCACGATCGCGGGCTCGGGCAGCACGAACTTCGGCGGCGTCATCTCCGGCACCGGCGGCGTCACCGTCAACAGCGGGACCGGCAACCAGACCCTCTCCGGCGCCAACACCTACACCGGCCCCACCACGATCACCGCCGGCACGCTGACCGCCAGCGGCGGCAGCGCGATTCGCAACTCGGGCGCGGTCGTCGCCAACGGCACGTTCAACCTCGCCAGCAGCGAGACCATCGGATCGCTGGCCGGCAGCGGCAGCGTGACCCTGGGCGCAAACACCCTCACGATCACGGATTCGGACAGCACGACCTTCAGCGGCGCCATCAGCGGCACCGGCGGCGTCACCATCAACGACGGGGCCGCCCCCGGGAATGCGTTCATCAACCAAAGGTTCACCGGCGCCAACACCTACACCGGCCCCACCACGATCACCTCCGGCACGCTGACCGTCGGCGGCGGCAGCGCGATCAACGACGCGGGCGCGGTGGTCATCGACAGCAACGGCCTTCTCCTTCTGGCAGACGGCGAAGCCATCGGATCGCTGGCCGGCAGCGGCAGCGTCACCATGACGAGCGCGAGCACCATCCTCACGATCGCGGGCTCAGACACCACGACCTTCAGCGGCCGCATCGGCGGCTCCGGCGGACTCACGCTCAGCGGCTCGGGTACCCAGACCCTCAGCGGTGTTAACGCCTACATCGGCCCCACCACCATCGGCGGCGCCAGCACGCTTTCCGTCAGCGGCGGCAGCGCGATCAACGACGCCGGCGCCGTCATCGCCAACGGCACGCTCAACCTCGCCAGCAGCGAGACCATCGGGTCGCTCGCCGGCACCGGCAGTGTCACCCTGGGCGCGAACACCCTCACCATCGCCGGCTCAAGCACCACCACCTTCGGCGGCGTCATCTCCGGCGCCGGCGCCCTCACCCTCAACGGCTCGGGCACGCAAACCCTCTCCGGCGCCAACACCTACACCGGCGCCACCACCCTCGGCGGAACCCACACGCTGCGGCTGGCCAACGCCGGCGGCAACACCCTGGCCAACACCGCCGACGTCGCCGTCGGCGCCAACGCCACCCTCGAAGTCGTCACCGACGACACCATCGGCGGGCTCAGCGGCGCCGGCGACGTCTTCCTCAACACCGGCACCCTGACCATCACCGAGGCCGGCAGTTACAGCGGCGCTATCTCCGGCTCCGGCGGCCTGACCTTCGACGTTGGCAGCGCCAACACCTACACCCTCAACAGCACGCTCGGCGCCAGCGTCAACACCTACTCCGGCCTCACCACGATCACCTCCGGCACGCTCTCGGCCAGCGGCGGCGGCGCGATCGGCGACGCGAGCACGGTCGTCACCAACGGCACGTTCAGCCTCGCCAGCAGCGAGACCATCGGATCGCTATCCGGCAGCGGCGGCGTGACCCTCGGCGCGAACACCCTCACGCTCGCGGGCTCGGGCGCCTCGACCTTCAGTGGCGTCATCAGCGGCACCGGCGGCGTCACCGTCAACAGCGGGACCGGCACCCAGACCCTCTCCGGCGCCAACACCTACACCGGCCTCACCACGATCACCAGCGGCACGCTGACCGTCAGCGGCGGCAACGCGATTCGCGACGGGGGCGCCGTCGTCGCCAACGGCACGCTCAGCCTCGCCAGCAGCGAAACCATCGGATCGCTATCCGGCAGCGGGACTGTGGCCCTGGGCGCGAACACCCTCACGGTGGACGTCGCCAACAACACGTCGACCACGTTCGGCGGCGCCCTCACGGGGAGCGGGGGACTCACCAAAACGGGCCGCGGCACGCTTCGCCTGACCGGGAACAACGTGGCGTCTGGCTATACCGGGTTTGTCAATATCAGCGCGGGTACGGTCTCGGTTACGTCACCAAATAATCTGGGCTCAGCCTCGGTCGAGTTAAGTGGGGGTAATGCTTCAAGTGGCACGCTGAACTTCGAAAGCGATCTGACACTGACAAACGCTTTTGTCGGCACCAGGGGCCGCCTGACGACATCCGGCGCGAACACGATCAATCTGAACAGCAGCGTCTTTCAGTTAACCAACGGTCTGATCTTCGGCAACGGGACCACAGCATCGAACTTCATCCTCACACCCACAAACGTGACTTTAACTGGCGGACATGGGATTGTTGTCGCGGACAAGGCGACCCTGGTTTTTGGCAACGAAGCCGCTGCAACCACCGGGTCGCGACAGGCAATTGTCGATGGCACGCTCGACCTGAATGGCTTCGATGCCGAGCTTGGTCTACTGGGTGGCTTCGGCCTCGTGACATCGAACGGCGGCGATGCGACGGTGACGGCCACGGGCAACATAAGTTACAACGGCACGATCGCCGATGGCGCCGCGAGCGTCGTGGGGCTGACGGTCGATGCCGCGGGCTCCGCCAGCAACTTCAGGCTCACCCGCGCCAACACCTACTCCGGCATCACCACCGTCGCCGCCGGCACGCTGGAGGTCACCGGCTCCAGCGCGAGCATCAGCAACACGGAGTTCCTCCGTGTCACAGGCAACGGCTCCTCGTTCCTTGCTTCCAACGGGGCCACGGTCAAGGTCGCCAACGACGTCAGCGTCACCGGCAACAGCGACATCACGGTCACCGGCGTCGGCACGCTCTTCGAGGCCAACGACTCGATCTTCCTCAACGGCTCTACCGCGGGCGTGCTCAACGTCAAGGACGGCGCGACTTTCCGCATCCTCGCCCCGACCACCGACCGCCGCTTCTTCATCGGCAGCCAGCCCAACCAGAAAGGCATCGTCAACGTCACGGGCGGGGCGACCTTCGCGTTTGCCAACAACGGCGCGGACCCGTTCCGCACCTTCATCGGCTTTCAGACCAACGGCAACGGCGAATTCAACATCAACACCGGCGGCATCGTCACCCTCGGCCGGACCGACGTCGGCACCAACGCCGACGACGGCAGCGCCACCGGCGTCATCAACGTCGACGGCGTCGGCTCGACGCTCAACATCGTCCAGACCGTCACCGGCGACTCGACCGGCAACGGCGCCGGCGACCTGATGCTCGGCAGCGGCGACGGGCACGGCGTCCTTAACATCACCAACGGCGGGACCGTCAACATCGAGGACGACCTCTTCGCCACCCTCGGCTCAGGCTCCAGCAGCGAGATCACCATCACCGACGGCACGCTCGACATCGAAGACGGGCTCTTCATCGCCTACCGCAATGACGGCTCGCTCACCGTCGGCGCCGACGCCACCATCGAGGCCCGTCGATTCATCGTCACCACCCTGTCCGCCGCCCACGCCGACGTCACCTTCCAGCTGACCGAAGACGCCAGCGGCGACCCGCTCAACGGCCTGATCGATGTCACCGACATCAGCTTCCGCGACGGTACGCGCGATCTGCTGCTCGACCTCGACGACACCGCCACTTTCGAGTTCGGCGACACGTTCGTGCTGATCGACTACGAAACGAGGGGCGCCAACGGCTACCCCACCAACCAGGTCTTCGACAACGTCGGCGACGACAGCATCATCAACTTCGGTGGCGTCGATTTCTTCATCGACTACAACGACCCCAACTTCAGCGGCACCGCGCTGACCGCGACCGTCATCCCCGAGCCCGCGTCGCTGGTGCTGTTGGGGTTGGGCGGGCTGTGCCTGCTCGGGCGTCGGCGCAGCCGCCCCGCTGCAGATCGCTCGGCTTCCGCTTGATCCGTTGCTTTGCTCACGCTTTTCAGAGAGAGACGAATGACCATGACCGGATCGGTGACGTCTTTGTTCTGCATCGCCGTCGCTACCGGCGTTGCTCCCCGGAGGCTATCGATGCTCACGACACCCGTACCGAAAGCCAACCGCTCGTGAAAGGTTTTCTATGTGGGATCGCAGTTCTTGCGGCGCTGGGCGCCGCCCCGGCGCAGGCCGCGTTCTTTGGGGTGTCTTCGGGCACGATCAACAGCTTCAAAGATGAAGAGTCGAGTTTCGATAGCGAGGTATCCTTCTCGGGCAGCTTGCCGGGCCTGGGCTCGGTCACGGTCTGGGTCACATGGGATCAAAGTGTTGGCGAGTTCAACACCTACGACTTCTCTGCAGACTTATTGAACAACACGGGGCAGGCATGGACCGGTTTCCACTTCGAGCTGGCCGACAATGAAAATTCAGGCGTCCCCGGGTTTGATGTCTCAACTATGGGCTCGTCCAGTCATTCCATCGCCAATAGCGTGTTCACCGGTTCGAATGGCGTTTGGGATATCGGTTTTGCGGCTCCGGTTGCGGCGGGCGAGACCCTGTCGGTGAGCGGGGAGATCAATATCCAGCAAGCGTCTGACAAGGGGTCCTTCTGGATCACGTTCTACCCGGCGGTCCCCGAGCCCAGTTCATTGGTGCTGCTTGGCCTGGGCGGGCTGGCGTTGATCCGATGGCGACGCCACGCCGCGGCGCCGTGAGCCCGCCCCGTGACTAACCCGGCGGGGGAACCGGTTCCGCGTTCCGGCTGCCTTTCTACGGGAACATGTTCACGACCTGTCCATCCTCGTCCCACCATGCGTCGATGCCGTGGTAATCCAAAACGGGCGAGGGATTGTAATTGCCGACGGCGAGCAGTTGATCGACATCGGCGCCGACGGCGTGCCCGTCGGCGAAAGCGATGTTTGCTCGGCCCTGATGCGCCAGCCATATCTGGTGTTTCTGGCCGCCGCTGTTGTATCGCGAGAACGAGTGGTACACCGGGCCCCCGAGTTTCACCGGGAAAGTCAAGGGCAGTGTCGTACCCCCATCCCGGGTCGCCGTGTCGGCCGCCATGTTGTAGGTCGAGGGTTGGGCTAAATGATCGAGCTGGAAGCTGTAGAACACGTAGGTGTTCACACCGCTTTGCAGTCCGTAAGGATACAACTTCACCTCACCGCTCAACAGCTGTGTTGAGTGGCTGCGGAACACGCCGTATCTTCCGGCCTCGACATTGGGGCAATGCAGACTGTCATTGTGGACGGAGAAGTACTGGCCCTTGTCGTAAAATTCATACCAGTAATCCCTTTGCCATGTGCCGTTGACAAGACCTTGCGACGCACCTTGAGGAATCACGCCGCCGAAGTCGGCGAAGTAAGTCATCATGATCAAATGCGTCTGCCGAACACCGCTCATACAGACCGCGGCGGCGGCGGCTTGACGGGCCGCCTTCAACGTCGGCAACAGTAACGCCATCAGCAGTGCGATTATCGCCATCACCACAATCAACTCAACCAGCGTGAAGCCTGCGCCGCCATGATGCCGCGAAGTCATGGTCGTGACCCGAATCGTGATGCTTTTCATGTGTAGGTTCTTTCCCGCCTGAGCAGGACGACGCTGCCGACTCCGATCAGGATAAGCGAACCGGCTTCGGGGATCGGGACGACGGAGGCGGCGTCGGCGCCGATCCGCAGTTCATCGAAAAAGTGTTGATCCTCGGAGGTGATGCCGACAGAGCGGATACCAAAGAAGGATATTGGGCCATTCGTTACGGAACGCTGATCGGAAATGACATCCCGATTGCCAGCGTTCAGATCAGCGGAAGTGGGATTGATCCACATCTCGAGCTGGTCGAATTCGCCGGCGGGACCTGTTGAGCCCTCGGTGGTGAAGCGGCCGACCAGAAAGTAGGTCTGTCCCTTGACGGGCGAGGTTCCGGCCACACCGGGAGACTTGTCCGAAGCGCTGCGGATGCGGACAGAGAACTGGCGGTTGCTCGTGCTATGGTCACCGATGCCGCCGGAGTTGTTACGGTCGCCGTCGTGACTGACCCAGAAATTGATGAAATCCTGGGAGTCTGAGCCGGTTCCTTGCTGGTAAAGGAAGCTGAACCAGACCTCGCCGCCGGAGACATTGTCGAACTCCCGTAACAACACGGCGTCCAGGCTGTCGCTGATACGGACGGCACGGTCCCCGCCATCGACGACGACGGTCCCGCCGCTGTAGCTGAGCCCGGCGTCTACGATCGTAACGTCCTGCGGCGAACCGGCGATGTCGCCCCACGCGCCCTGCCAACCGGGGTCGGACGCGGACCCAAAGCCCTCGACCGTAGCGTTCAGCGCGTAAGACTCAAAGCCCTCGTAGGCCACAAGGCTGGCGTGCGCGGCGGCGGGCCCCAGGAGAGCGGCCGCAAGCAGGGGAGTGAGGCAAATCGAGAATCGTCGGGCCATTAACATGATTCAGTTCTCCTTTGAAAAGATGTGAGCGTCGGTCGGCCCGCCGGTGGATTCGCCGATCGTAAGAGCCATGGCGGGCGGTTGTAGCAATTGAGTCTCTACCCAGTCGCCGCCGTCGATGTAATCGAGCGCGACCCGGAGCAACGGTTCGACGTCCGGGGCGACGAGGCAGGTCAGCGATGGGTTGAACAGCGAGGCGTCACCGCCGGAGTCCTCGACGGCGCAGACGGGGAGATCGTGTCCGGGCCGACGGCCGCGATCGATCGCGGCGCGCAGCACACCGAGCGCGGCAAGCCCGGTGGTCACCAGGATCGCCTCGCCGGGTTGGACGATGTGTTCGAGCATGTCGAGCGCGAGGTCCCGTGCGGCAGGCGCCTGGGGTTCATAGAGTGGGACCGGCTCGTCTTGGAGTTCGCCCAGCACACCGTGGGCCGCTGACCACAGGCGCCACGCGGCGATCCGTTCGCGGATGACCGCGTTGCGCGGTTGGGCGTTGAGGCAATGCACGCGGGCCACCCCGCGTTGCCGCAGGTGGTTGATCAGCATCTGAACGGATGCGGGGTTGTCGTTGCGCAGGCAGGGCACGCCGTGAGCCGAGACGTCCTGTTCGAGCACGATGGTGCGAGCCCGGGCGTCAGCGAACTGCTCGAGCAGAGCCACCGGGATGTCGTCGCCCAAGGGGAGGGCGAACAGCCCATCCAACTGACGCAAGCCCTCTGTTATCGCCGGGTCATGCCAGTGCGTGTACATCACGGCCCGGAAAGACCACCCACGGGAACGGCAGCCGTGCTCGATCTGGCGATACCAGCGGGTCATGACGTCCGACGACCACGCGGGCATGAGCATGCCGAGGTTCTTGGCCTTGCACCGCCGATCGGGCAAGGCGAACCGGCCGTTCTTGTTGCGGACCAGGACACCTCGCTCGACGAGACTGGTCAGCGCCCGCTTGACGGTGCGCGGGTTGACGCCAAGTTCGCTGACCAGGCCGCTGTGCGACGGGAAGCCACGAAGCTGGTAGTCGCCGTGCCGGATACGTTCTCCGATCTGATTCGCAAGATCTTGATATTTCGCCATTTAAGAACTCAGACGTCTTGAAAATGATGCACTAGACCAGCTGTGTACTGACAGAATACACCCAGTGAGTACATTTTTATTATGCGACCCTGATAATTATACACTTTTTTTTGGTATTCTACTAGCGACTTACCTGTTTGTTACGCCTTTAGACTCCTGTGGAGCTCGTCATGTGCAAGATTCTTATCGCCGCTCTTTGCCTGCTGACCATCCCAACCGCAGTATCCGCCGCAGAGACGCGGACGCTGATCGATCCCACTAATCCGGCTGAGGGCTGGGCTTTTGGCAACGGGCCTGAGTTCCCCGGGGCGGTCGGCGAGCTCACAGCCGACGGTCAGGCCCTACGCTTGCACGGTGATTTCAATAAGGGCGGCAAGTATGTCCAAGCCGCCCGCTCCACCGGCAGGCAGAAAGTCAACGTTGTCTCCTTTGAGGTCCGCGCGCCGGGCCGATCGGCCGTTGCGCTCCGGCTTGTCGAGGCGGGCGGCGAGTGCCACCAGTTCCGTCTTCGCATCGAGGACAGCAACGAATGGCAGCGGATCGTCTTCCCCGTCCAACGTTTTTTCGAGCGCCGCGGCACACCCGACGCGGTGCGGGGCGTCACTGGCTACCAGCATTGGGGAAACGAGAAGAACGGTCAGCTCGACTCGCCGGTCACAAGCTTCGTCATCCTCGCCGGGCCCTCCGCCGACAAGCGAACCGGCACCCTGTGGCTCCGTGATGTGAGGCTGGACGTCGCCGGCGCGGAGGCCGAGCCGGCTGAGCTTAAGACCGAGGCGACCTCGACGATCGCCTGGCGCCGCGTGCCGATGGCGCGTGGTTGGCAGCGCGGGCTCGGCGAGGAGTTCCCCGGAGCTAAAGGCGAGATGACCGTGCTGCCCGACGGTGGACCCGACGGCGGCGTTGCCCTGCGCCTCGACACCGACTTCACCGGGGGCGGGGCTTACGCCGAGGTTCGTCGCCCGCTGCACGCCGAGCCGTTGCGGAGCTTCGAGACGCTTCGTCTTCGCATGCGGTCAGACAACGTCACACGGTTCTCCCTCCGTGTCGGCGACGAGACAGGCCAGACTCACCAGGCGGGCGGGTTTGCCTTCACGCCCGACGGGAAGTGGCAGACGATCGAGGTGCCGGTTGACCGGATCGTCGGCCGCGAGTCTTGGGGAGGAGCGAAGGACCGCAAGTGGCACGGCGCACCAAGGTATTTGGCGATCCTGATCGGGCCATCGTCGACAAAGGATCGTAAGCCAAGCTTCGAGATCGCCGCCGTCGAGTTAGAGGGCGACCTGCCGGGCGGCAACGCCGAGGAGTTCGTCGCCGACTTCGAAGCGGCCGACGCCCTGGCCGAATGGCAGATCGCCGGCGACGTGACCCGCACCGACGCCGAAACATTTGCCGGTGAAGGCGCCCTGCTCATCGAGCGGACTGAATCTAACGTGAACGTGAAGACCTACGCCCGCTCCCGCGTTTTCAACGCCGCCCCGGGCCTGTGGCAGGTCGAAGCCGCCATCCGCAGTGACCTCGTCTCTCCCGACAACTCGTTCGCGGTGAACGTGCGGTTCGAGGCCCTCGACGCCAGGGGCCAGGTCCTCCGCGGGCACACGCTGGCCACCGTGTACGGCCGCAACGGCTGGCGGGCCCTCTCCGAAACCGTCAGCCTTCCCCGTGGGACCGTCGGCGCGCGCTACGTCTTGACCATGTCCAAAGCGACCGGCGCCTTCCAGGCCGACGGGCTGCGCGCGCGGTTCCTCGCCGAGGAGGACCCCGACGCCAACCCGGTCGAACGCTGGGTCATCCGCCACGAACGACTGGGCAACCTGCTCTACCCCGAGGACGACCGCGTCCTCTCCGTGCGCGTGCAGGCCCACCAGCCGCTGACGAGCGAACAGCGGGTCGCGACCTACGTCGTCCGCGACTACTGGGGCGTCGACCAGGGCCAAGCCCGCACCGCCGAGCTCGAACCAGACGGGCAGACCGATAAAGGCCTCTGGGTCTATGAAACCACGTTCGACCTCGATGGCTATCCCAACGAGATCGGAAGGTACTATGAGGTCCACGCATCGCTGCCCCGGCGCGACGGTGGTGTCGCCAGCGACTTCCGATCGTACGCGATCCTCCCTGAAGCGGTCGCCAACCAGTACCCCTGGCGGGAGATCCCCTTCACCAGCCGCAACTGGGACAACCGCATCCGGGAGTATGTGCTGCTGACGAATCGGCTGGGCGTCCGGGTCGCCGGCGTGTGGAGCGGTTGGTCGGCCAAGCCGCCCTACAAGCCGCACGCCCCGCTGGCGGAGATGATCCGCGACCTCGACATGGGCGTGCTGTTCGGCACCCCGGTCGGCTGGATCGAGCACAAGCGACACAACTGGCAGGACTACACCGAAGAGGTTCTGCGCAAGGGCGTCGCCCGCATGATCGAGAAATACGGCGGCGACCACATGATGATCTTCCTCGGCAACGAGCCCCGCGGCGGCGAAGAGAACGCCCGACGCAACACCGCCGCCTACCGCATCATGTATGAAGCCGTCAAGGAGATCGACCCCGACATCTTCGTGCTTGGATCGTCGATAGGCCCCATCGAAGACTACTTCGTTGAGGGCGCCCACCAATGGTGCGACGCCGTCGACTTCCATACCTACGAGTCGCCCGACAACATTACCCGTCTGTTCGATCGCTACGACGAGCTGTTTGAAAAGTACGGACACCGCAAGCCGATCTGGTCGACCGAGATCGGGCTCAACAGTCAGGGCATGACCCGTCGCACGGTGGCCAACACACTGATCCGCAAATTCGCCCTGTTTTTCGCCGAGGGCGGCGAGAACATCTCGTGGTTCACCATCCAGTACCCCGATCCGAGCGGCCGGTCGTCGGGGTCGGCGGGTGACAGCCACAACACCTTCGACGCCCGCTACCGCGTGCACAGCCCGAGGCTCGACGCAATCGCCTACTACAACATGGTCAACGCGATCGCGATCAAGGACTTCGCCGAGCAACGCGAATATGACGGCGTCCATGCGGTCCGCTTCGAGGATGTCGAGTCTCGCCAACTCGTAGTGCTCTGGGCCGACGGCGGCGACCGTGACGTGTTCGTCCCACTCAGCGGCCTCGACACCGTGACCGTCACCTACCTCGACGGCGCCATCCGCGAGTTTGACACCCGCGGCGAAGGCCTGACCCTGCGCCTTACCGCTGATCCGGTCATCCTGCAGGGCGTCGGTGGCGCCAGCCTGCCTGATGCGCTGGCCGATCCAAGGATCGTGGTCGCCGATCCGCCCGCGGCGGCGGTTCAGGGCAACGCCGTCGTATTCCACGTCGTCGACGCCGCCCCTGATACGCTGACAATCGAGGCCCCGCCGATGTGGGACGTGACCCGTGAGGCCACCGACAACGGCGTGCGGTTCACCGTCGCGGCGCCGCTTGAGACGCGCGCCCGGCATGTCCCGATCGCGATCCGCCGCGAGACCGGCGAGGCCGCCACCGCGGAACTGCGATACCTGCTGCCGGTGCAGGGACGGCTCGAGTCGCAGCTGTATGCCGCCACGACCGACGAGGGCGCGCCCGCAGTCCGGCTGGTCATCCGCAATAACGGCCAGCAGAACCAGCTTGTCGATTGGTCGCTGTCGGTGGACGGCGAGGTCCGCCAGCAGAAAGGAAAATTCAACACCAACAACGTGACCGAAACCGGGGCGCACTTTGCCGCTACGGCCGACGGCAAGGCAACCGTACTCTCGATGGACACGGCCGAGGTGGTTGTGCCGCTGTCGAGCACCGACCCGAAGACGATCTATCGGGTCTCGTCGTTAGTGGTTGAAGGCGACGGCCGCCGGCTGGAGCAGTCGCGGTTCGTCGCCGGGTTCCTCCCCGCGCGGCGGAGCGAGACGCGCGTGACGCTCGACGGCGTGCTGGATGAGCCGGTGTGGCAGGCCACAGCCGAACGCAGTATCGCAGGCCCCGACATGGTCTACAGCCTGGGGCAGGGCCCGGACATCAAGGGTGACGCGGACCTTTCCGGCGCCATCCGTGTTGCGTGGGACGACGAATACCTCTACCTGGCTGTTGTGGTCACCGATGATGTATGGGTCGGCAACGCCCGCGCGATGTGGCAACAGGACGGGCTCCAACTGCTGATCGACCCCGCCCGGAGCCAGCGGGAACCGGCGGGCAAATATGACTACGGCATCGGCCTGACCGCTGAAGGCCCGGTGTCAGAGGTGTACCTCGACGCAGACCCCGGAGCCCCGCTCGGCCGCATCGACGACTTCATGGTCGCCGTCACACGGCATAAGGACGGCACGGGCGGCCGGACCTACGAAGTCGCGATTCCGTGGGAGCGGGTCAAGCCGTTCCGAGTCATCCCCGGCGAGAACCTCGGGCTGCACCTGGCGATCAACGAGGACGATGGCGAGGGCCGCCACGGCTGGCTGGCGTGGTTCGGCGACGTCCAGTCCAAGCAGGCTACCGCTGTCGCCGACATCATCCTCCTGCCCTGAGCGGCCGAGTCGTGAGCCATCTTGCGTGACCTAACCCACGGACGTTGGCCTTCCGCCGATCGCGATGCGTATCACCGGCCCGTCTCTCGGTCAGTCCCGGAGCGGGCCGTGTCGCGCGCGACCTCCGTCTCTGGCATGCCGGGCGTCGATTAAATCGCAAAAAATTTCCCCGATTTCCCCCTCCGAATGCATCAATCCGCGCCCATCTGCGTCTTGATCGTATAAAAGAATGCCGCTTGGCGTACGCGCCGGCGCACGCGGGCGGCCGATTTACAGGTAGGGTTTGCCTCGGCGGCCGCGCCATTTTTGCGGTCCGAGTGCGGAAACCTGAAAATCAGTTGTTCAGGAGAACCCGATCGATGAGGATCATCCATCTTGGTAAACAGGTGTGGGCCACCCCCATTCTGTTGTCGACCCTGTTGCTTGGCGGCTGCCAAGCCGACCCGATGCTTCAAGGGGACCGCACAAACCCCGACACAGCCCCCACCAGCGTGAAGCAACACGCCAAAGGCATCGTGTGGCCCGCCGGCCAGGCGTTGCCGACTTTCGCGGCGCCGGCCCGGAAGCTCGATACGATTCGGGTTCAATCCCTTTCACCCGACGAGCAGATCACCTTCTCCGCCTTGCAGGGGATCGTGAACAAGGCTCAGCCGCGCATCATGCTGCTGGACAGCCACACCGATGAGGGCGAACTGACCTGGGCGGAATGGGCCGAACTCGATTTAGGGCGGACCTACGACGAGCAGGACCGGTACGAATTGGTCGCGAAGTATGCTGACGAGTTGACCGGCGTGGTGTTGTACGACCCATCGACCAGCGTGCACTACCGTAACCTCGCGGGCACGGTCGCGGGGATCGAGGGTGCGATCCCCGTGACACCGGAGGTCTATGCCGGGCTGAGAAATCACGGCATCGAGTTACCCGTGGCCGTCGACCTGACCCGCCTCAAGTTCACCGAGCCGGCCGAGTTGTACGCGTACCTCTACCGACAGTACTGGCCTAAGGCCGAACACCGAGTGATCCTCAGCGCCCGGCCGACCGACGACGGCGACCTGCACCACACCCGTGACCTTGTCGCCGCGGTCGGCGGCGCCGTGGTCTGGCTCGACCCGCGTGAGCCCGAGGAAGACCGGGTCCTGGCCCGATTCTTCGCCGACATGGAGGCCGGCAACGCCGTGGCCCTGGGCTGGTACACCACCGAACGCTCGGGCATCTCGGCCGCCTCGAAGCACGGCATCGGCACGATCCCCAGCGATTACTTCCTCAACGCCACCGTCTTCGCCGGCATCAACCAAGCGGTCCGCATCCCGCCCGTCCCGCCGATGCCCGAGCTTGAAAACAAGGCCTACATCGCCATCTACATCAGCGACGGGGACAACATCCAATACGTCCAGCGCGCGATGCGAAAGATCTGGGATCAGGCCCGTGACGTGCGCGGCAAGGTCGCGCTCAACTGGACCATCGCCCCCGGGCTGGTCGACGTCGCGCCCGTGATGATGAACTATTACTACACTCAGGCGACGCCAGCCGACGCGTTTGTCACCGGTCCGTCGGGCATGGGATACCTGATCCCATACAACACCCTCAATGAAGAGGGTGGCGTAGTCGGCCCGGTGCTCCGCAACCAGCAGCGTATGAACAGCTACGCCGAATTGACCGAACGCTACCTCCAACGCTCGGGCCTCCGCGTGGTGACCATCTGGGACCAGGCCTCCCCCATGCACCGTGCCGCCTATGCGCGGCACTGCCCGAGCCTCTACGGCTTGACCGTGCAGAATTTCCGTGATTCACCCGACGTCGCGCCGAGCGTCGAGAACGGCCGGCTTTACTTCGAGAAACTCCAGATCCCCTACGCCGGGACTTACAATCACGTCAACGAGTCGATCACCGAACGCCTCGATGCCTGGGACCGTCGGTCGCCGTTGTTCCTTGCCTACCAGATGTCGGTCTGGCACAACATGAAGCCGGACCGCATCCTCGAGTTGTACCGTGAGTTACTGGAGCGTTACCCCGGCGAGGTCGAGTTCATACGAGCCGACCACTATTTCAACATGTATAACCGCGCCAACGGCCTGCCGTTCAACCTGTCGATGCTGGCGCAGACTAAGGTGACCTCGGCGAACGGCGCGGCGGACGCAAAACGTGTGATTGACGGTACGCCACGCACTATCTGGCAAGCCGAGGGGGAGGCGGATCAATGGCTCGTGTTTGACTTCGGCCAGCCCTTCGAGGTCAGTCGCTGCGTGGTTCGTCACGCTGGCCAGGCCGGGATGGACCCGTCGCTCAACACGCGGGCCTTCCGCGTGCTGCTCAGCGAAGACGGCGAGCATTGGTCCGTCGCCGACGCCCTGAGTGACAACGAAGCCGACCTGAGCGACCTCAAGTTTGACCCGGCGTCGGCCCGATACCTGCGGCTGGAGATCACCGACCCCGGCGCCGACGGCACGGCCCGCATCGCCGACGTCGAGGTCTTCGGCCGGCAGCCGTAAGCAAGGCTACGCCCGCTTCAATCCGTTGACAGCATCTGGCCGATGCCCCACCACCGGCTGCTCACGCATTGGTCCTTAGCCGCAGGGTCAGGACCTGGAACGGCCGCAGGTTCAGCCGTACGGCGCCGCCGACGCAGTCAAGCCGGCGAACGTTGGAGGTTTGTTCGAGCAGGTTCGTCTCTTCAACGTTGGTCACCGCCGGATGAATTTTCAGGTCACATGCGGCTCGCGCACCACGGCACTCATACAGACGCATGATCAAGCCATCGCCATCTTCAGCGGGCTTGATCGTATCTATGACCACGCCGCACCGGGCGGGGACTTCAGCGATTGTTTTCCTGTCCGGATGGCCGGGACGCGCCAACACACGCGGCGGCTGGTTCATCGACTCGGCCGTCGCGACCGCGTCCGCGGGATCGAAGCCGCCGTGGGGCATCAGCGCGTAGCGGAATTCATGCGGCCCCATGTCGGCGTTGGGGTCGGGACTCTTGGTGGACCGCAGCAGGGACAACCCCATCACGTTGCCGCGGCATGAGTGGCCGTACTTACAATCGTTCAGCATCGTCACGCCAAACCCGGGTTCGCTCAGGTCCATCCACCGCTGGGCCGCGACCTCGAAGCGTGCGTAGTCCCATGACGTATTGAAATGATTCGGACGACGCAGACAGCCAAATTGGATCTCGTACGTCGCGTAATCCGCGTGGGCGTCGATGGCGTGTAAAACGCGCAGCCACTGGTGCGATTCGCGCCAGTCCACGTGCGTCGCAAACTCCACATACCGGCCGCCCGCCGCCAGTTGCACACGCTGCACGATGTGACTGGCCTTGCCGAGCGGCCGCCGGAACTCGATCGCCCCACGGACCGGGCCGCGCTCGACGACGACATGCTCGGTCCGCGTCGTGACCGGGACGCCCTTGTCCTGGACGCCCAGGTCCACGTCCCATGCGTCAAAATCGGCGGGTAGGTCTTCGTAGAGCATGAGCTGGTTAGCGACTTGATCAGGGGCAATCGACTCACGGCCGGTCGCCTTGTGCATCAGTGATACAACCTGTCCCAACTCGTTGAACTCAACACGGAGATGCTCGTTCTCCAGCCACAAGTCTCCCATCGACAAGCCTACAGGCGACGGGGCGGATGTGTGACTGGGCGTAAGCGTGGTCACGGCCATCGCGGGAAGATCGGTCACACGAGCGATCCTCCGTTCCGTGCCACCGAAGCCGGTGACGCTCTGCGTGGGGACGATCGCTTCACCCATCTGGAGCGACGGGAACGTAACATTGTCGGGCAATTCGATCACTGCGGAGCGGGTGCTGCCCGCGGTGTTGAGCACCGCCAGTGAATCATCATCTCCGCGATCGCCCCACCCTTCCGGCCAAGACAACGTCAACCCCAGCAATTCCTCACCGCCCGCCATGATCGTCTGGTAGTCACGCCGCGCGTCGTCGTAGACCCATCCGATGGACGAGCCCGGCAGGATGTCATGGAACTGATTGAGCAGGAGCAGCTTCCACAGCGTATCGAGCTTCACGGCCTCATCATCGGTCCGCGGCCGGCCGGCCAAGGCGCCCAGGCTCTGCGCGATCTCCACATCCTGCAGCAAGCGTTCCCCTAAACGGTTGAATTTCTTGGCGAACGCCTGGCTGGTGTAAGTGCCGCGGTGCAGTTCGAGGTAGAGCTCGCCGACCCATTCCGGCAGATCGTCCTGGCGTTTGAGTAACTCCGCGGCGAAATGATCGACACGGCTATGCTCCGCACGGGGCAGCCCCGCGCAGTCCGCCAGGCGATCGACCCGGGCGATCATCGCCTCGGTCGGCCCGCCGCCTCCGTCCCCCCAGCCGTAAGCCTGCAGCCAGGCGGGGCACCGGCCGGACTGCTGGTAGTTCGTATCTCCGTGGCGCAGCTCTTCCGGCAGGTTGTTGCCGATGTAGGTGTCGGCCGGAAAAAAATGGCTCACCACGCAAGAGCCGTCGATGCCGACCCAGCGGAACGAGTGATGCGGGAACTTGTTGTACTGGCTCCAACTGATCTTCTGTGAAAAGAACACGTCCAGCCCGGCCTGACGCATCAGCTGCGGCAGGGCCGCGGAGTACCCGAAAACATCGGGCTGCCAGAGATACGTTTGTTCGACGCCGAAATGCCTGGCGAAATACCCGATGCCGACGAGGAACTGACGCGCCAGCGATTCGCCGGACGGAAGGTTGCAATCGGGTTCAACCCATGTCCCGCCTCCGACCTCCCAGCGGCCTTCCTTCACACGCTCGCGGATCTGTTCAAACAGGTCCGGGTATTGCTGGCGCACCCACTCGTACAGCTGCGCCTGACTCTGCATGAAGATATAGCCCGGGTGGCGCTCCATGTAGCGCAGGACCGTGGAAAAAGTCCGCGAGGCTTTGCGCTTCGTCTCACGCACCGGCCAGAGCCAGGCCAGGTCGATGTGCGCGTTGCCGACACAATGGACCGTGTTGGCGTCGCCCGCGTTGGGCGTGGCCATCACCTGACGGATCAACTCCCGCGCCGCGGGGAGCGTTTCGTCCAGTTGATCGATCCGCAACACGGTAATAACGTCGCGCAACGCTTCATTCACGCGCCGATGCCGCGGCGTGCCTTCGGGCAGGACGTCGGCAAGATTGATCAGCATCTCCAACTCCACCACGATCGCGGCGCGATCCGGGTGGCGCCGGGCAAGGTGCGCCTGACGCAGGCGACCCGACTGCGTATGCGGCAATTCCCCCATCCGGGCGACGTCGCCGTATTCATTGGCGACGCCCAGCATGTGGTTGCACGCGGCTTCGATAAACAGTTCGATGTCATCGCCGGCGCGCACACTCGACGGGAGCTTGATGTCCTGGCGGTGAAGTTCGACGCCCTGGTAAGGCGCGCCGTCCCACCAGCACAGGGCTTCGGTGCGCGTATCGAACAGGACACGGAAATCGTCGCCCAGCCCGGCGGGCGCCTTGCCTCGAAGCCGGAACCACGCCGTGGACCAGACCGGCCCCCAACTCCACCCCAATTCAACCGGCGTGAAGCGTTGTTTGACAGCGTGGTCATAGCTGATCGGTTCGGCGCATTGATACGCCCCGACTTCGAGCGGTGCGAGATCACTGAACACTGCGGGGCGGAGCACATCGTTCAACAAACGCCGGGCGCGGCGTTGTGTCATGGCGGGATCAAACGGCGTTAACATGGAATGCGGGTCTTTCGTTTCAAACGGTCAGGCGGGGGCGCCCGAAGATTTCCTTACAATCAGTTCACCTTTGAGCAACACCTGACGCGGCGGCAGGCCGGGGTCCGCGATCCTTGCTCTCAAAACGTCCACCGCAATGCGGGCGAGATCGGCGCATGGCTGGCGGATTGTCGTCAAAGGGACGGATAGCAGCGTAGCGTATTTCACGTCGTCAAACCCGACGATGCTGGCGTTCGGCGGGGGCTGGATGTCCAGGCGGGCTAAGGTCTGAATCAGCAGCGCCGCGGTCAGGTCGTTGGCGCACATGATCACATCGGGCGCCGGCTTAAAGATACGCCGCACGAATGATGCATCCGTGGGATCGCCGAACCGGGCCCAGTCGCGTTTGAGCGGGATTCCCTTCCGGGCAATCGCTTCCCGGCATCCGGCCATTCGCAGGTCGGTGGTGCCGGGGTAGCCCGGCTTGGCGATAAAACAGAAGCGATGACGTCCCAGTTCGATCAGGTGCTCCGCCAGCGTGAAGGCGGCCTGGAAGTGATCGATGCTGACCAAGTCGAAATCACTGCGGCCGGGGAACTCAAACACGTCGCGGTCAAGCAACACCACCGCCACGCCGGCGGCCCGGAACTGCTCCGCCACACGCCGGTTGAGCGTCTCACGCTCCGGAAGCCGTTCGTGGGGTGCGAAGAACACGCCGGCCACGCCCTGCTCGATCAGTCGTCGACACGCGGCCTCGGCGTGCCAGGGGTTCGGTTTGGCGTTCTCCTCCTCAGGCCAGATCAGACGCATACTCTGTTCCTGGCCCGCGCGCATGATCTCATTGCAGATGGGTTCAAGCACCTCCGTATCGCCCAGCCCCGGCGCGTAGAGCCCGACGGTCAAGCTTCGCGTCGCGGACGCCGGTTCGGGCTCCCGGACAAACGTACCCGCTCCCACCCGGCGTTCGACGAGGCCCTCGGCCTGCAGATCGCGCAACGCACGCGCTGCGGTCGGCCGCGACACGCCGAACCGCCGGGCCAACGCCGTCTCGCTGGGCAGGCGGCGGGAGGCGGCGAATTTCCCCGCGGCGATCTGCTCCCGTAAGGATTCGGAAATCAACTGGTGTTTGGGCAACGGCGACCGCCGGTTAAATGACATAACAACTTAATTGCCATATTAAGAACTTTGCCGACATTTATCAAGCCTAATAGAGTAGATTCCGGGGGTCATAACACGCTCAAATTGTAATAACAGATGAGTCACATGATCCTTCCCAACCTCCCCGCGTTGCTGGGGGCTGTCACCGAGGTGCGGCTGGCGGTGTTCGGGGACTTCTGCCTCGACGCCTACTGGCGGGTCGATGCCGAGCCACCGCCGACGTCGCTCGAGACGGGGCTGCCCGTCCGGTGCGTACGCTCCCAGCGATACACGCTGGGCGGGGCCGGCAACGTGGCGGCCAACCTCATCGATCTGGGTGTCCGTCGCGTCAGTGTGGTGGGCGTCGTCGGTCAGGACTTGTTTGGCGAGACCCTTAGGCGTTTGCTGGTGGAGCGCGGCGCCGATGTCGCCGGCCTGCTTGAAGCCGGCGACGACTGGCAGACCCCTGTCTATATCAAACCCTACGTTGATGGCGCTGAAACGCATCGCCTCGACTTCGGGATGTTTAACGTTCTTGATGACGAGACAGAGCACGCGCTTCGGGACGCCCTTGACGCCGCGGCAAGGCAGGCTGATGTTGTCATTATCAATCAGCAACTGACCAATGGTGTCTGTCCGCCCGGATTCATAACAGAGCTGAATCATCTGATTGCGACCTACCCGCAAACGACGTTCATTGTCGATTCGCGTGACCACGCGGACCGGTTCACAAACGCTGTGTTGAAGCTCAACGCCAAAGAGGCCAACCGGATCGCGGGTGAATCAGAACCCGGCGATCGCATCTCCGCGTCTCGGGCCTGCGCGTGTGCGCGGGCGTTAAGCCGGAGGACGGGAAGGCCGGTCTTTCTCACGCGGGGCGTCGAAGGCATCGTCGTGGCCGATCAGGAGCAGACCCATTGTGTTCCCGGCATCCAGGTCATCGAGCAGACGGACCCGGTCGGGGCCGGCGATACCGCCACGGCGTCGCTCGGGGCGTCGCTCGGCGCCGGCTGCGATCCGCTGGCCGCGGCGACGCTGGCCAACATCGCGGCGTCCGTCACCGTACGTAAACTCCAGACCACCGGCACGGCCACCCCGGCGGAGATCTGCGCTGCCGGCGAGGCCCCGGACTACGTCTATCTGCCCGAACTCGCGGCCGACCCGCGACGGGCCCGCTACCTCGATGGAACCGAGATCGAGCATGTGGAGAACCTGCCGGCGCCCTTGAGCATCCAGCACGTCATCTTCGATCACGACGGGACGCTGTCCGCCCTGCGCGAAGGGTGGGAGCAGATCATGCAGCCGATGATGGTGCGCGCGGTGCTGGGGCCTCGCTTCGACGCCGCCGACCCCGGGCTCTACGAGAAGGTGACCGAAGCGGTCCAGGATTTCATCGACAAGACCACCGGCATCCAGACGCTGGTGCAGATGCAGGGGCTCGTTGAATTGGTCAGGCGATTCGGGTGCGTGCCCGAAGAGCAAGTCCTTGATGATCATGGTTACAAGCAGATCTATAACGAAGCGTTGTTGAGGATGGTCAAGGGCCGCATCGTCAAGCTTCAACGCGGTGAACTCGATCCGACCGACTTCCAGCTTAAGAATGCGGACAAGCTGCTCGGCGCCCTGCATGAGCGCGGCATCAAGCTGTACCTGGCCAGCGGCACCGACGAGCAGGACGTGATCGCCGAGGCGGAGGCGATGGGGTATGCGCACCTCTTCGAGGGCCGGATTTTCGGCGCGGTGGGTGACGTCAATGTCGAAGCGAAGAAGCTCGTGCTGGAGCGGATCATCCGTGAGCACAACCTGGGCGGCCACGAACTGGCGACCTTCGGCGACGGCCCCGTGGAGATGCGTGAGACGCGTAAGCGCGGCGGCGTCTGTGTGGGCGTGGCCAGCGATGAAGTGAGGCGTTTCGGCTTGAACCCCGCCAAGCGGTCGCGCCTGATCCGTGCCGGCGCCATGCTCATCGTCCCGGACTACAGCCAGCTCGAATCCGTGCTGCGCGTTCTTGAATTGGACTGACCCAAGGGACAACCCATGCCGATCGACACTCCCAACATCTTGTCGCCTGAAAAGATGCGCGCCGAGCGGGATCGCCTGCTCGCCGAAGGCAAGTCACTGGTGTTCACCAACGGTTGCTTTGACATCCTCCACCGCGGGCACGTGACATACCTGACGTTTGCCCGCAACCAGGGGGACGCGCTGGTTGTTGGCTTGAACAGCGACCGTTCGGTGAAACGGAACAAGGGCGACAACCGGCCGATCCATGCGCAGGAAGACCGTGCGTACGTGCTCGGCTCCCTGCGCGCGGTGGATTACGTGGTGGTTTTTGATGATGAAGAGCCGCGGCGGCTGATTGCGGAGATCTTGCCGCAGGTGCTCGTCAAGGGAAAGGACTGGGCTCATTACGTGAGCGGCCGCGATGTGGTGGAGGCCCACGGCGGTCGGGTCGTGTTGGCGGACCTTGTGGGTGGGCGCTCCACCACGAACACGATCGACAAGATCGTGAGGGTCTACGGGAAAGGAGATGGGGCGGATGAGTAAGTTGACCGTGATCACCGGCGCGGCCGGCTTCATCGGGCGAAACGTTGCCGCGGCGCTCAACGGCCGCGGCAACGACAACCTCTTGCTCGTCGATCGCCTGGGGAGCGACGAGAAATGGCGGAACCTGATCGGGCTGCGCTACGAAGACATCCTCGATCCGGACGAGTTTCTGACTCGGACCGCGAGCGGCCAACTCCGGGGCGTGGAAACGCTCATCCATCTCGGCGCGTGCAGCGCCACCACCGAGCGCGATGCGGATTTTCTACTCCAAAACAACTACCGCTACACGCGAACGCTTTGTGAGTGGTGCCTCGAGACCGGGGCGCGGTTCGTTTACGCGTCCAGCGCGGCCACCTATGGCGACGGCGGCTTGGGGTACAGCGATGACGATGCAACGACCCCGTTGTTGCGCCCGCTCAACATGTACGGCTACTCCAAGCACCTGTTCGACCTCTGGGCCCTCAGGCACGGCCTGTTCGATCACATTGTCGGGCTCAAGTACTTCAACGTCTTCGGCCCATATGAAGACCACAAAGGCGACATGCGATCGGTGGTTCACAAGGCCTATCACGAGGTCAAACAAACCGGTGTGGCGTCGCTGTTCAGGTCACACCACCCCGGGTATGCCGACGGTGAGCAGAAACGCGATTTCATCTATGTCAAAGACGCGGCCAAGGTGACGTTGTTCTTCGCCGAACAGCAAGCGGGCGGCGGCCTGTTCAACTGCGGTACCGGACGAGCCCACACGTGGAAAGACCTCGTGACCGCGATATTCGATGCGCTGCGGCTGCAGCCCGACATCCGGTTCATCGAGATGCCCGAGGCGTTACGCCGCAGGTATCAGTACTACACGCAAGCCGAGCCCGCCAGGTTGCGGAACGCGGGATATCGGGCCGCGTTCACGCCGCTCGCCGAAGCGGTCACGGACTATGTCCGTTACCTGGAGGAGAGGAACGCATGAGTTCGCTGCTGTCGCGCAACATCGAGGAGGCGAAACGCGTCTTGACGTCGCTGCAGGCGTTCGACCGCCAGGTGACCGCCGCGGCAGACCATTTGGCGCGCTCGCTCCGGAACGGTCGCAAGCTCATGGCGTGCGGCAACGGGGGCAGCGCCGCCGACGCCGCGCATCTCACCACCGAGTTCGTCTGCCGGTTCAACCGTGATCGCCGCCCCTACCCGGCCGTCTGCCTGGCGGTCCATGGCGGCGACCTGACCGCCATCGGCAACGATTACACCTTCCAAGACGTCTTCGCTCGGCAGGTGTGCGCCTTCGGGCAGGAAGGCGACACGCTCATGGCCTTCTCCACCAGCGGCGACAGTGAAAACATCGTGCGGGCGCTGAACGCGGCGAAGAACGTTCAAGCCAAGACGGTCGCGTTCCTCGGCCGTGGGGGCGGCCGGTGCATCGGCCTGGCCGATGTCGACATCATCGTGCCGAGCAACAGCACGGCGCGGGTCCAGGAGGCGCACAAAGTGTTGCTCCACACCATCTGCGAGCTTGTCGAACCACAACTCGGCGTCGCAAATGAACCGCTTCCGTCCATATAGCGGGTCCTGAAGCCGGTCCTGAGGACGCCGCAGGCGGCCGAAGGTCCGGATCTTCACCCGGCTATGACTGAACGTCATCCGGACACGGCCGCCGCCGGCTACTGCGGCGCCGGCCAATCGCCCTGTTCGTTGGTCAGCAGCAGGTCGGCCGTGCCGTCGATCTGTTTCGTCTGCACATCGCCGAACCAGGATAGGAAACTGCTGCGTCCGGGCCCGTCGTCTTCGTTGAACGCGACCGTGACGCCGATGTTTTCACCGAGTCCGGGTTTGAAGGGGCTGAGTCTCGACCAGGGCAGAGCGATCTCATAGGTCCGCCCACCCTGGCCGCGGCCGTTAGGCACGATCGCGATTTTGACGTCGTCGATCGGCCCGGTTTTCTGCGCGGGGTCGGCCGTGAGATAGCTGAAAGCCCGGGGGCCATCGACGGTCTGCCCGAGGCCGATGTCGATCTTGCCGGAGATGCTCGGGTCCCCCCGGCCCGGCGCGAACATGAACTGCAGACCATCCTGACGCCAGACCGGATAGCCGGGGATGGCGCTGACATGAACATCGTCGGTCACCTCAATGCCCATGTACAGGTACTGATCGTCCCAGAGGAACCGCAGATGCCCGGTGAGGTCATCGGCGTCGGTACGGGACACGCCCTCGGCTTTCTTGATGACCCGGAAATGGTGGTCGCCGTCCACCGCCGTGGGCGCCACCACGGACCAGCCGGGTTCATCCAGTTTGCCGTCGATCGAGATGAGGGTGTCCGCCCGAACCGCGGTGGCGAACCCGCCCATCCATCTGCGCTGAGAGATCCCCTGCCCCTGGTCGTCTTCCACCGCTGCGCGGACCTGGTAGAGCTTGGTCAGATCGACGTCAGGCATCGGCAGATCGATGACCGCCCGCCCCTGCGGCGCGATGCGTAAACCGCCCTCGCCGCTCTGGCTGGCGTCGATGCGGACCGAAGGTGATTCAATCGCGCCCAGCTTGAACCGTCCACTGCGCATGACGACCTCGCCGTCGACGTCGACGGACCAGGTGATGTCCTTGGTCGTGTCGGCACGGTTCTGAATCGTCAGTCGAACGCCCGGTCCCTGGGGCATGTCCTTCGGCAACGGCATGATCTTTGCGGTGATCTGGCCCGTGACGGGGATCAGCATGTGGATCAGGCCGCGCACGCGGCCCTCGGGGTCGCTCGACGAGACGGCGATCGGCGTGATGCGCGCGCTGGTCTCCGCCGGCGCGGTGACTTGGAAGCGCTGCGTCGCGCCGTCCGCCTGCATCGGCTCGACCTTCCACCCCGGCGGCGCTTGTACGGCCGCCGTCCCGGGAGTCTCAACGGCCACGACCACGCTGCCGCCATGGATCATCTTGCTCGGAGGGGCGTGCAACGTGATCTGGGCCGGGTCCAACGCGTCGGGCAGTTTGGCGGGGCCGTTGTCGTACTCCAGCAGGATCGCATCCGGCCCGACGCGAACCGTGACGCCCTCCCCCGCCGCGTCGAGCCGCGACACGGTGCCGTCGATGCTCCGCAAGGTGACCGCGCCCACGCCCTCCAGGGGCAACATCACGTCGGATTCCTGACGGTCTGAATACAAGACCTGAAAGCATCGGCCTTCGTCGTCGCGGAACAAGTACGCCTCGATGTCGCCGGGGTAGCGTTTCTCTTCGACGAAGCGTTTATCGAGGAGCCCGTTGACCATGTTGTAGTAGGTGATCGCGTCGAGGCGCGGGCTGGCGATGCGGTACCGCCCGTCGAAGGTGTTGTGACTGTCCTCGGACCCGCCGTGGAGCTTGGCTTTGGGATCAGGGTAATAGATGGTGAACCACGAGGCGTTCTCCCCGCCCTTGGCGAAGAAGCTGGCGAACTTGCGGATCATATTGTTCGCCACGACCCGGCGTGTGAGGCCCTGGCTGTTGAGGCCGAGCTCGGTCGACCAGATCGGTTTTCGGTGGCCGTATTTCTCAAACAGCGTTTCGTACCGGTCCATCATCTTTCGGATCGCGGCCGGGTCGCCGTAGGTGTGCATGTCGTAAACATCTTTATGGGCCCCGATGCCGTGCTTCAGGTACATGTCCTGCGGGCCGATGGCCGTGCCCACGACCGTGATATTGGGGTTGATCGACTTGATCGTCTCATACACGATGCGGTAAGGCTCCTTGACTTCCAGCACGCGGGACTCGATCAGGGGCGGCTCGTTGCCGAGGGTCATGATCGCGTTGCCGTCCATGGCGTATTTCTCGACCAGGTTCCTGGTGCCCTCGCGCAACACCTCTTCGGTGTAGTCCTGATACCCCTTGCGGTGGTGCTCGATCTTCCAGATCTCGTTGTTCAGCACCACGCCCATATCCAACTCCCGCGCCAACTTGTACTGCGCGACCCCGGCCTTGTACGGGGGCTTGGCCGAGATGTTGGCCCGCAGGCCCACCGTGCGCAGGCCGAGGCGGTCCGACAGCAGGATGTAATCCTTGATCCGGTTGTCCCAGTTGCGGCTGGTGAAAGGGATCTCCTGCCAGGGGTGTTGCTTGGCCGGGGCTTCGGGGAGCACCGCGAGCGAGCGGAAGTCCTCGAACGCTTCACCGTCGGCCTCGGGGACCGCGATGCGGACTTCGTAGTACCGCCCGGTCTCGAGCGGCAACCCGCTCAGGTCGAGTTGCCCGCGGTACACGAACCGCCGGGCCTTGTTGCGGCCGTCGGCTTCGAGGGCCGCGGTCCGGGCCGCACCCTGCTCGTTGCCCCAGTAGTCGTGCAGCGTGTAGCGGACGGTGCGTTGCTCGGCAGGCAGCGGGCGCACGGCTTCAATGGCGATCGACATCGTCGGGTCGTCGCCGGGATAGAGCAGGTTGCCCAGGCGCTCATGCCGGATCAGCGCCCGGTCGATGCGTTTGCCCTCGTGCGAGCCGGCCGCGACGAACGACGCCGCCAGCGCATCGATGTCCACCGTGCCGTGCGCCTTGAGCATCTCGACGCGGAACCGGCCGGTGACCGCTTGCGCCGGAGCGGTGACCCGCTTGCGCACGGCGGCCCAGTCGTTGATCCCGAACTGGTCCGCCAACACGACGGAGTCGACCGCCTTGCCCGACCCGTCGAGCCACTGCAGCCGGAGCACGCCGCGGAACGAGTTGTCCGGCGACTCCAGCGCCGACCGCATCGCGGCGCGCACGTCCCACGCGCCGGGCCGCGCCGCGAACGCCGGGCCCGTCGCGCGCGTCACCTGATCGAGTTGATCGATGCCCCGCGACAAGCGCAGCGCCCGCTCGCCCTCGGCCGGGTCCGCGTCGGTGGCGGCCACATCGCCGGTCAGGGACCAGCCCTCGGTCGGGGCGGCGCCCTCGAAACCGTGTTTGAAGCTGGGCGCCTCGACCGTTGAGCCCACCGCGACCTGGATCCGCACATCGGCGATGTCGAGCGTGGGCTTGCCCTCGTTGCCGGACCGGTGATTGAGCATCAGGACGATGCCGCGCGGGGAGCCGTGCCACTTGCGGTCGTTAGCGCCGCCCCACGCCTCGGATGTCGTGAGCTTCTGGATGTCGTATGTGTACGTGTTCCACCGGCCGTCGTTGTTGAGCTTGATGTTTTTCCGCTGGAACGTTTGCCCGGTCGCGTCCACGATGCGCACGGTGAAACTCGTCGCGGTGCTGGTGCGCAGCTTGAGCTGCAGGGCTTCGAGCGAACGGACCTGCACCCAGGACAGGCCGCGGGAGAGGCCGACGTACCCGGGCCCCGTAAAATCGCCCGTCATGCGGAGCAGGTGCCCGTTCGGCAGCGTGTTGGCCTCGTCGCCGGGCAGTTCCTCGGCGGCCAACAGCTTGAACGATCCGTCCGACCCCTTGAGTTCGCGCCCTTTGAAGAAGTTCCATTCACTCTGGCCCTCGATCAGTTCGAGGAGCGGGACCCACTTGAGCGAATCGGGCTCGTCACGCTGCGCCTTTTCGGCGGGCAGCGCCGACTGCGTCACGGTGAGTTGGCGTAACGCAAGGATCGGCGTGTTGACGCCGCTGCGTTTACGCCTCAGGAAATGGATCGACTTGGCCGGGCCGTGCCATCGGCCGTCCTTCGCGCCGCCCCAATGCTCGTACCGCACCACGCCGGGCACGGCCCCGGGCTTGCCCATCCGCTCGAAGAACCGACGCAAAGGAAACTCGACGTTCTGCCAGGCGTCGTTCTGGTTGACCCGCAGCCTGATCTGGTGGCACTGCCCGGAGGCGTCGATGATCCGCATCGTCAGCAGGTCGTCGTGGGGCGAGCGCACCTGCATCCGGAGCGCGTCCGGGTAAAGATCGCCGAGCTTCCGGCTGGCCTGGACGTAGCCGCCGCCCTGCGAGAAGTCGCCCGTCAGGACCAGCGCGCCCGCTTCGTCGTCCCCGGCCCCCGCGTCCAACGACCCGGTCGCCCCGGGGAACTCCGGCCCGTTCCCGAACGACCAGCCCGCGGTCGGGTTCTCCGCATCGATCAGCCCGACCGTGTCGGCCGCGTCCGCCGCGCTGGAGGCCGCCCCGGCCATCACGGCCAGCAGCGAGACGATCGTGGCGCCGAATGACTTCATGTCAACAACTCCTTGGATGATGAAATAGCGGCGGCGGTTGGGCCCGGCCCACGGGCCCCGGAGCCGCCTCGGGTGGTGCTGGCCGTCTGCAATCGTCCCGCCGTGGGGCGCGCAGACCTCATGGCTATGGGTAGGTCAATCCATTGCCGTCCTGATCACGGAAGTAGCGCACGTTCATGGCCGAATCGTGCAGGTCGTCGGCGGGCTGACGCTCGGCGTGGCCGTCCATATACGAGACGTTGGCGCTCTCGTTATGGATCAGCCGGATGCGGCCGTCCCAGTCGAGCCGGCCGTTGCGATAGTCGCCCTGGTCAGGGTTCCAGTTGCCGCTGGGCAGCGCGGTCCGTAAAGACCAGGGCCAGCCCCAGTACCTGACCCCCGTCGAGGCGTCCGCCAGCCAGCCGACGTCGGCCGGCGCCGGCGCCCGGTCGGGCAGGAGGTAATACCAGACCCGCTCGGAAGAGCCGCTCTGGCCGTTGTCCAGGTACTCATCGAAGCCCCAACCGCGTTTGTCTTGGTCTTCGGGACGGGGGCTGTACATGCCGTACGCGTAGCGCTCGTTATTGCCGTAGATGTTCCGTTTGACGTTGATGTCGTACACCTCGAAAGACGGGCAGCCATAGACCGGCCCGGCGGGGACGTAGGCGGTGGTCCGCGCCGTCCCGCTCCAGGTGACCGGCTGTCGGCCGCTGAGGTAGACCATCCAGTGCCGCCAGCCGCCCCCGGACCTTGAACTGGCCGTGACATAGCCTTCGTGGTCGTAGGCGTAGGTGACGTTGCCGATGGTGAGCTGACGCAGGTTGCTGAGGCAGGTGGCGGCCTCGGCGGCCTCCCGCGCTTTCCGCAGCGTCGGCAGCAGCAGCGCGATCAACAGGGCAATGATCGTCATCACAACCAAAAGTTCGATCAGCGTAAAGCCTTTATGCCAATGAGGAGATGTTGTTTTGTGATGGATCATGTGATGAAAAGTTCCGTCGGGCCCCGACCGTTCCTTGAAGGGGATCAGGTGGCTCCGCCAGCGGCGCAGAGGAAAGCTCCGCGGGCGAGTGTCGCCTTGGCGGATGCGCGGCTGTGCCGTCCTGGCAATTTTTCATGCGTTTTCATACGGTGCGTGGGCTCCTTCGGCGAGCGCCGCGGCGGCGATGGATCAGCATCAGGCCGATAGCGCTTAATACGAGAGTCGCGGGCTCGGGGATCGCGGAGACCTGCCCGTTCAAGACGAAATCATCCAGGCGGGAGAACGTGGCGCTGTCTTTGTTCGAGGCGTCGAAGAGGTAGATACGGAACTCGGCGGCCGAGTCGATCACGCCCAGCCCGCTCAGATCGATCGCCGGTGTGGTGGTGTTGGGCGCCGACTGGTCACGCGGGTCGCCGACGTTCTGCACATCCGTGAAGACCGAGCCGACCTCGGTCGCGACGCCGTCGATCACCACCTGCACGAAGAAGCTTACGGAGGTGGCGACATCTTCCCTGATGCCGGCGTCGTAGCCGTAATTGAACGCAAACGTGTCAAACTCGAACTGGAAACCGGCGTCGGGCGTGACGGTGAAGCTGACGTAGTCGCCCAGCCCCGAGCCGTTGTCCAGGCTGGCGGCCTTGCTGTCCGCGACGGCGACCGAACGGAAGAACAGGTTGCCGTTGACGTTGGATCGTCCCCCGCTGCTATTGTGGATCAGGTTGGCTTGCCAGGTCACGTTGCTCGCGCTCAGGTTGGCGGCGCCGACCTGGTCCGACTCGTCGCTGGTGAAGTTGTAGCTGGCGATGGTCGCGGCCCCGGCCTGGGCGGCGGTCAGCAGGCCAACGGCGGCGAGGCAGGCGACGGTTCGGGCGGCGGCGATCCGGGTCATGACATGATCCTCCGCAATAAAGGGTTCATACAAGAAGTGTCTCTCAGCAACCGTTGATTAACGCCAATCCATCAGGGACGACACGATTTGAGGCCAGACGGCCCCACTGATTCCGCGTTGCGGCTGCCTCACGATCCGTCCCGGCACAGAACCGGGACCTTGACACCTGCACAAAAAGCACGAACCCATAATACATTAAATCAGTGCACTTTTAATGTTTCATACAAATTTTTGGGATATCATCACTCTGCTCACGGCCGGTCTGAATGCGATGGACCGGCGACAATAAAACACCCGATCCGTCAAAAAACCACTCTTTTGCGCTGAAAAACCATGAAACTGCCGATCCCCAGCAGCGCGGCCCCAGCCGGCTCGGGAATCACGACGTATAAGGCCATGGACAGGTCCGACCCGGCGCGTGGCGGGTTGAAGGTCGAGCCGTAAGAACGGCGATCGCCAAACGCGCCCGCTTGCGCGTCGAACGAGGCGATGTAGTACTTGCCCCCGCTGTAGGGGTTGCCGTGGGAACTGTCACGGACAACCGCGAATGAACCGTCGCCGCCGTGCAGTTCCAGGGCGTAGACACGATCTGCTTGGAGCATAACCTCGTCGTCGCCGGTGAAGTCGATCGTCAGCACCTTCCGGCCGTCGCTCGCCTGGGTGATGTCGAACGTCAGGTCGGTGGAGAACAGGTTGTCCAGGTTGGCGTACTGATCCGCAGCGCTCTGCCCGCTCTCCCCCAGCTCGACCAGCCTGACCGTCACCGTGTCGAGATGGCCGTTGTTGCCGTTGAGCCGCGTCGCGTATTGGAGATCGACCTTGTCGAGCAGGCCGCCCTCGACGACGGTGAACGATTGGGATCGCAGCGTCGAACTCGAAACGTATTCGACGTTGTCGTGGGTCAGCGGCCCCGCCTCGATGGTCGGCGTGTCGGTCCACGCCGCGTTGCTCTGCCCCTCGGTCACGATGAGGCTTGCCCTCGCGGTGTGCGCCGCGCCGACCCCGACGACGAACGCCGTCATGATCCAGGCCGCCGCCCAATCCTGTCGCGTTTTCATGGCTGAGCCTCCAGAGACTTGAAACGCATGCACATGGAACGAAACGAAGACGCCCGACCCGAGCCGGCAACAACATGGGACCCTCGGAGTAAACCACGGCGGCGTGTGGGGAACAAGCCCGAAAATGCGTAATTCCGTGTCGTAAATGCGTCGCGTGAAAGGCGTCGCGGTCACGTCATCCCGCGGCGGTACTGGCTGGGCGTTTGCCCGGTCCGGGCGCGGAACAGCGCGATCATGTGGCTCGTGGTTCGGAAGCCGCAACGATGCGCGATGTCGCTGATCTTCAGGTTCGGCTCCCGAAGCAGCCGCCGGATGCGGTCGATGCGCCGTTGAAGGATGAATTCGCGCGGGGTGCATCCCAGGTGCTCGCGGAAACGCCGCTCCAGGCTGGATCGTGAGAGCGCGGTGTGCTCGGCGACCTCGGCGACATTCACCCCCTCGCCGATGTGCCGGTCGATGTAACTGATCGCGGCGGTCAGGTTCTCGTCCTGAACGACCGTCGTGTCCGTCGAGGTCCGCAGGCGGATGTACTGCGGCGCCACCAGGTGCTCCCCTTCCTCAACGTGCCCCCCACTCATCATCACGTCGAGGAGCCGGGCGGCGTCGTAACCCACCGCCTCCGCGTGAGGCGAGACCGACGTCAGTGGCGGGTCCGCCAACTCGCACACGACCTCGTCGTTGTCCACCCCCACCACCCCCACGTCATAAGGGACCCGCAGCCCCGCGGCGGCGCAGGCTTCCAGCACCTGCTTGCCCCGCTGGTCGTGCGAAGCGATCACCCCGACCGGCCTGGGCAGCTTGCGCAGCCAGCGCACCAGCGCCGCATCCGCTCCCAGGCCGCCGCCGTCGACGCCCGAGCCGGTCTGGCCGCGGGGCTTGGGGGTTTCATGCCGAAAGACCGAGCCCCCGGGAGCGTCGTGTAACCGACAGAAAGCACGCTGGCGGGCGTCGGAAAAATCCACGCCCGGCAGGCCGCAGTACACGATGTGGCCGTACCCCTTGGAGCGCAGGTGGTCCAGGGCCATCCGCACCACCTCGGTCGGGTCGGCGGTGATCGAGGGGATGCCCGGGGTCCGGATCGCGCAGCGCGTATCGACGATCGGCAGGTTGAGCTGCTGGACCGCCTTGAGCACCCGCGCGTCATCGATCCGGCTGATGACGCCGTCGCCCTTCCACCGGGACAGGTGCTCCACGGTCTTCCGGTCAGGCATGGACCGCGCCCCGTGCCAGAAGGTCCAACGTCCGTGAAGACGGGCGTAACGCGCGGCGCCCAGGAGGCACCCGCGGCCATACGCCGAGGAAGATTCGACCAACAGGATGACGCGACGATGGGGCATGGCTGAACGGAACAACCTGGGGCCATCAGCATAACCCGGGGCAGGACAAGAAACAGGCGCCGAGACCGGTCTTTCCGATGCGTATTCCCGTCAATCCGTATCGACTTTTCCGCACCGGCACACATTTCACTGACCCCGCTGAAGCCGGCGTGTTATCAAAGATGGCCGCGATCTCCTTATCCCACGTGTGATCAAGCCGGTCCTGAGCGCAGCGAAGGTCCGGATGTTTTTTGTCGACGCGATCCGGACCTTCGCTGCGCTCAGGACCGGCTTCTCGCACGCGTTCTCAGAACGTGTCGGAGAGGATTGGCGTTTTATTGGAGTGCCTTGACGAATGAATGTGACACGGAAGGATGAAACGGACGTGCTGGTCGTCGGCGGCGGCGTGGGCGGGTGCGCCGCGGCCATGGCCGCGGCGTCGCTGGGGTATCGCGTGGTGCTGACGGAAGAGACGGACTGGATCGGCGGGCAGTTGACGTCGCAGGCGGTCCCGCCCGACGAGCACCCGTGGATCGAGCACTTCGGATGCACGCGGCGTTACCGCCGATTCCGCCAGCACGTGCGCCGGTTCTATCGTGAATACTACCCCCTGCGTGCGTCGGCCCGCCGCGACGCGAGGCTTAATCCCGGCATGTGCGACGTCTCGCGCGTCGCCTGCGAGCCAAGGGTCGCGCTGGGGGTTCTCGAGTCGATGCTCCTGCCTTATGCCGCGGCCAATCGGCTCGACCTCCGGACACGGCGCACGCCTGTGAACTGCGACGTCCTGGGCGATCACATCCGCGGCGTGACCTTCGCCAACGCTGTCAGCGGCGAGCAGGAGACGGTCGTCGCCCGCTACGTCCTCGACGCGAGCGAACTGGGCGACCTGCTTGCGCTGTCGGGCGCTGAATACGTCAGCGGGGCCGAGTCCCAGGCCGACCACGGCGAGCCCAGCGCCCTGGCGGGGCCGGCCGATCCCGACGCGGTGCAGGCCCTGACCTGGTGCCTGCCCCTGGCATACGACCCCGCGCCGGGCGTGTGCCACGTGACCGAGCAGCCCGCCGAGTACGCCCACTGGCGGGCCTACGTCCCGGCGATGACCCCGACGTGGTCCGGGCCGCTGCTCGATTGGGAAGCGACCAACCCGTTCACACTGGGGCGACGCAAGTGCGTCCTCTTCCCCGAGGAACTGGAGGGCCGGCCGGGTTATGAATCGCTGTGGCGCTACCGCCGCATCATCGCGCGCGACCACTACGATGGCCGGCATCCGGTGCACGAGGCGACGATCGTCAACTGGCCCCAGAACGACTACTGGCTGGGCAACATCATCGACAAACCCGCCGACGAAGTCGCGCACCACCTCAACCGGGCCCGGCAGTTGTCGCTCAGCCTGGTTCACTGGCTACAAACCGAGGCGCCCCGCCCGGACGGCGGGGCCGGCTATCCCGGCCTGTACCTGCGGCCCGACCTGGTCGGCACGCCCGATGGCCTCGCCAAGGCGCCCTACATCCGCGAGTCCCGCCGGGTCCTTGCCGAGTTCACCGTCACCGAAAACCACGTCGGCGTCGCCGCCCGCGGAGGCACGCCCGCCGTGCCCGGCCGGCCGAGCCCCGAGCAGCCCGAGGGCCTGGCCGCCGAGTACTTCCACGATTCGGTCGGGGTCGGCAGTTACCGCATCGACCTGCACCCCGACACCGCCGGCCATAACTACGTCGACACCGACTCGCTGCCGTTCCAGATCCCCCTCGGGGCGTTGATCCCCCGGCGCATGGAGAACCTCCTGCCCGCCTGCAAGAACATCGGCGTCACCCACATCACCAACGGCTGCTACCGCCTGCACCCGGTGGAATGGAACATCGGCGAAGCGGCCGGCCTCCTGGCGGCGTTCTGTCTCCGCCACGACCTCCCCCCCCGCGCGGTGCGCCGCAGCACAGGGCGCCTCGAAGCATTTCAGGGCCTGCTGGTCGAGCAGGGGATCGAACTGACCTGGCCGTCGACCGTCCCCCACGCGGCCCGCGATCCGCGGACGCCCCACCTCAACGGCGTGTCCGTTGGGCCCGGGGGGCGCCGGGACGCCGAGGCTCAGCCGTCCGGACCCGCATCGGTTTGAACATCCGGCTCCACCGGCCGACCGGCCCGGAAACGGCGGCGGTACTGCGTAGGGGTCATCGACGTGCCGGCCTTGAACTCGCGGCACATCTGAGAGAGGTGGGTGTAGCCCGCCTCGCCGGCGATCTCGGCCAGCGGGGCGTCTCGGGCCTGCAGCAGTTGCTCGACCCGGCGCAGGCGGGCCTGCCGCAATTCGACGCCGAGCGTGTGGCCGCGCAGGCGGAGGAAGCGGCGCTGCAGCGTGCGGGCCGACGCGGGGGCCTGGGCAATGACGTCAGCGGGCGTGATCCCGTCACCGATGTGGTCGCGGATGAACCGCAGGGCCACGGCCAACGCCGGGTCGTCGGTCTGCTGCACGTCGGTCGAAGCGCGGCTGACAATCCCCAGGGGCCGAAGCAGCGTCGGGCCCGCCGGGGGCGGTTCGCCCCGCATCAGCCGGTCGAGCAACGCGGCGGCCTCGTAACCGATCCCGACCTGATCGTGCGCGAGGCTCGACAGCGGTGGCTGACAGAACTCGCACGTCGGCT
>JANQFR010000003.1 GCA_028277745.1 Phycisphaeraceae bacterium | reverse complement strand
CGGCCACGTCGAGCAGCCGTTCTTCGCGATGGAGTACGTCCACGGCCGGCCGCTCACCAAATACGTCGGCGCCAAGCAGCTGGGCACGCGCGAGCGCATCGAGCTGTTCATCAAGATCTGCCAGGCCCTCCAGCACGCTCACAGCAAGGGCATCATCCACCGCGACCTCAAACCGGGCAACATCCTCGTCGACGCGACGGGCCAGCCCAAGGTGCTTGACTTCGGCGTTGCCCGCACCACCGACGCCGACACCATGACCGCCACCATGCAGACCGACGTGGGCCAGCTCGTCGGCACGGTCCCCTACATGTCGCCCGAGCAGGCCGGCGGCGACCCCAACGACCTGGACACCCGTTCGGACGTCTACGCCCTGGGCGTGGTGTGCTACCAGCTCCTCGCCGGCCGGCTGCCGTACGACCTGCGCAACCGGATGGTCCACGAAGCGGTGCGCATCATCCGCGAGGAGGACGCGGCGCCGCTGTCGCAGGTCAGCCGGGTGCTCAAGGGCGACGTCGAGACGATCGTGGCCAAGGCGCTCGAAAAGGACAAGACCCGTCGATACCAGACGCCCCTGGAGTTCGCGACGGATTTCGAGCGGTACCTGCGGAACGATCCGATCGAGGCCCGCCCGCCCAGCCGGGCGTACCAGTTGAAGAAGTTCGCCCAGCGCAACCGCGCGCTGGTGATCGGCGCGGCGGCGGTGTTCGTCGTGCTCGTCGTGGGCGTGGTGATCAGCTCCATGCTCTACGTCCAGGCCGAGCAGCAGCGCGACCGGGCCGAGCGCGAGCTGGAGACCGCGCTGCTGGGGCAGCAGTTCGTCAAGGAGGACATGCTCGCGTCGATCGACCCCCGCCTGGCGCGGGGCCGCAACGTCACCATGCTCGACGCCCTCGACCAGGCGGCCCGACGCATCGGCGACCGCTTCGCCGATCGTCCTGAGGCCGAGGCCAACATCCGCATCACCATCGGCAACACCTACCGGCAGATCGGCGAGTTCCCCGCCGCCGCGTTCCACCTTCAGAAGGCCTACGACCTCTATCGGCAGGTGCTGGGCCCCGACGACCGCCGGACCATCGATGCGCTCGAAGCGCTCGCCGCCCTCCGCCGCGCCGAGACGGACTACGGCCAGGCCATCGCCCTCTGGCGCGACGTGCTGGACTGGCGGGCGCAGCATCTGGGCCCCGACGACCCGGACACGATCGCCGCCATGCTCAACCTGGCCCTGGTCTATCGCGACGCCGCCGACTTCGACGCCGCGAAGGACCACTTCCTCCGCGGCATCGCCGCCGCCCAGCACGTCCTCGGCCCCGATCACCCCACCACGCTTAAGGGGCAGGAAAACTACGCCCAGCTCCTGCGGGGCCAGGGCGAATACAGCCAGGTCGAACGGTTCCTTAAAGAACTGATCGTCGCGCGGTCGGAGCGTCTGGGCGACGATCACCCCGCCACGCTTCAGGCCGTGGCCGACATGGCCTGGACGTATCACCTCATGGGCGACGACCAGAGGGCCGAGTCGGCGCTGGCCAAGGCCCTGGAAAACCAGCGGGAGGTGCTCAAGGGCCACGTCGACACGGCGACGACCATGCTGAACCTCGCGACCCTCTATCAGGGGCAGGGCCGTTTCGACGAGGCCGAGCCGCTGTTTGCCGAGGCGGTCGAGATCAAGCGGGAGAAGCTTGAGCCGGACAACGTCGACCTGCTCAACGCCATCAACCAACTCGCGGGCTTCTACTGGGCGCAGGGCCGCTACGCCGAGGCCCTGCCGCTATGGACCGAGTTGTACGAGACCGCACGCCGCCACCAACAGCTCGGCCCCGACCACCCGACCACCGTCAACATCATGGTGAACCTCGGCCAGCTGCACCGCGCGATCGGCCGGTACGACGAGGCCGAGCCCCTGCTCACCGAGGGCCTCGCCAAGCAGCGCGCCATCTACGGCGACCAGCACCGCGCGGCGCTCAACACCATGAACGCCCTTGCCGGGCTGTACTGGGTCCGCGGCCGATACGCTCAGGCCCTGCCGCTGCGGCGCGAGTTCCTCGATCACACCCGCGCACGGCTGGGCGAGCGGCACGCCGACACCGTGCTCGCGATGAACAACCTCGGCCTGCTGCTGCGCGACATGGGGCGGTACGACGAGGCGGAGACGCTGCTCGACGCGGCGCTGGCGGCCGCCCGGGAGGAGCTGGGCGAGGCCCACCCCAACACCCTGCTGACCCTCAACAGCTTGGCGTGGCTGTACATCGCGATGGGGCGGTATGACGACGCCGAGCCGATCAACCTCCGGGCCATGCAGGAGCAGGTGAAGCTGCTGGGCGACCAGCACCCGCGCACCCTGACCGCGATCGAGACGCTGGCCAGGGTCTACCACGGCCAGGGCCGCCACCCCGACGCGCTGCCGCTGGTCCTGCACGTGCTTCAGGTGCGCGAATCCGCGCTAGGCGGCGAGCACCCCGACACGCTCCACGCCGCCGACACGCTCGCGAACGTCGACCTGTCGATGAATAACCTCGGCCGGGCCGACGCGCTGTCCCAGCGTGTGCTCGACGCCCGCCGCCGGGTCCTTGGCGACGACCACCCCCATACCCTCGAATCCCTGGAGACCCGCGCCAAGGCCCTTGCCGCCCAAGGCCGCCTGGCCGAGGCGGCGGACCTCTACGGGCAGGCGCTGGAGGGCCGATCCGCCGTGCTGGGCGCAGACCACCCCGTCACGCGCGCCACGCGTGACGCGTTGGCGCAGCTCAAACGCCGGCGGCAGGTCGCCCCGGCGCCGTGAGCAGGCCGGCCCGGCCAGGTCCGGCCGGGTTATCGATTGAGTGCTTTTGTTGAACCGGGTTAACCGTATTGACGATGAAACCGGGCAGTGGAGACCATCGGTCTTCTTTGTCTTTATATACCCGGCCGGCGACCCGCCGTGCCGGGACTGGCGCGGTTCGGGAGCTTAACCATGCGGTTCACAATTGGTCGGAAACTGTCCCTCGGATTCACCTGCATCATCGTCTTGATCGTCGCCATGGCCGCGGTGTCATACCGGATGACCAACCAAGTGTCTGAAGCGCAGCACCACGCGGTGGAGATGCTGGGTTGGGAGGAGTTTGTGACCCAGAAGCAGGCCGACCATCTCAAATGGCTCGATGCCCTGAACGCCACGTTCATTGAAAATCGCAACGGGGTCGATGTGGAGCTCGATGACCACCAGTGCGGCCTCGGCAAGTGGCTTCACGGGCCGGACGCCGAGGCGCTGGTCGCGTCGGACCCGGCGGCGGCGGAGCTGCTGGAGCGGCTCAAGCAGCCGCACCACGACCTGCACCGCTCCGCGGCGACGATCGATCAGGTCCTCAAGCAGGCGGGCGCCGACGAGGCGTCCCAGCTGACCGCGCGCGCCGAGGCGCTCGACATCCTGAAGAATCAGACCCACGTCCATCTCAACCAGACCCAGGGCGTGCTCGACCAGGTCCGCGACCACATGCAGCACGAGGCCGAGGTGGCCGAGGCCCGAGCGTCTTCGAGTCTTCAGACGATGCGGCTCACCGGCATCGTCGTGACCGCGGTGGCGATCGGGTTGGCCATCCTGGCGGGCTGGCTCATCACCCGCAGCACCGCCGGCCCGATCCGGCTGCTGGTGAGGCGCATCGACGACATCACGCGGACCAACGACCTGACGCAGCGTGTGGGCCTGACGTCGCGCGACGAGGTGGGCGACCTTGGCCGGCAGTTCGACGGGTTCGTCGGCATGCTGCACGAGGTGGTCAGCGAGGTCGCCGGCGCGTCGGTCGAGGTCGCCGGCGGCGCGACGCAGATCGCCGCATCATCGGAAGAGATGGCGACCGGGATGAACCAGCAGACCCAGCAGGTGACGCAGATGTCCTCCGCCGTCGAGCAGATGACCGCGTCGGTGGTGGAGGTCGCCAAGAAGTCCGGCGATGCGGCGGGCTCGGCGGCCGAGTCGGGCGACACCGCCCAGCGCGGCGGTCAGGTGGTCGAGCAGACCATCCAGGACATGAACGCCATCCGTTCCGCCGTCGAGGCGTCGAGCGAATCCGTGAAGGAGCTGGGCCAGCGCGGCGAGCAGATCGGCCAGATCATCGAAGTCATCAACGACATCGCCGATCAGACGAATCTGCTGGCGTTGAACGCCGCGATCGAAGCCGCCCGCGCCGGCGAGCACGGCCGGGGCTTCGCGGTGGTCGCCGACGAGGTCCGCAAGCTCGCCGACCGCACGACCAGCGCGACCGAAGAGATCGCCCAGTCGATCACCGCGATCCAGCAGGAGACGACCCAGGCGGTGACGCGGATGGAGGCGGGGGGCGAGCAGGTCGAGGCCGGCGTCGGCCGCGCCGCCGAGGCCGGGGAAAGCCTCGAGGCCATCGTGCGCAGCGCCCAGTCGGTCGCGGAGATGATCCGCTCCATTGCCGCCGCCGCCGAGCAGCAATCCTCGGCCAGCGAGCAGATCAGCCGCAACATCGAAACGATCTCGTCGGTCAGCCAGCAGTCCACCCAGGGCGCGGAGCAGGCCGCTTCGGCCGCCGCCCAGCTCAGCTCCAAGGCCGAGCAGCTTCAGCGCCTGGTCGGCCGGTTCCAGCTCGAGTCGTCCGCCGCGGCGTGAGCCCGGCGGTGTGTTCGGCAAAGGGTTGAACAAACCGATAGCCGGCGGGCTACGCCCGCCTGGCCCCGGGGCCGCGTAGCGGCCCGGCTATCAAAAGCCTTTGAATCAAGCCGCCATCGACTACCCCTCCACCAGCGCGGCGTCCCGCTCGTGGATCCAGCCCTCGCCCCCGCTGGGCAGCGACACCTTGATCCACGCCCCGCGGCGCGCCACCACCGGCGTCTCCGTCCCCGCGTCCAGCACCACGCCTTCCTTCTGCGCAAATGCCTCGCCGTCGCCGCTGCGTGCGATCACCCCGTCGCGCAGCACCACCGCCTCCGGCGGCCCGCCCACGCCCCAGAGCGTCGTCAGCCACATGCCCCCCGCCAGCACGCACACCACCGCGGCCGGCGCGGCGGTCCAGCGCCATCGGACCCGTTGGCAGATCACGGCGCCCGCCAGCGACAGCCACAGGACGTTCCACGCCGCGACCGTCGTCCATTTCTGAATGTCGATCGGGACCTGCGCGATCCCGCCGCGCACCGTGGCCCAGGCCGAGCGGCCTGTTTGATGGTCCTCGCCGCCGAGCAGCGCCCGGGTGTACGCCAGGTGCCGCGCGACGCGGCGGTCGCCCGGCAGCAGTTTCGCGGCCTGTTTGAAGCTCGCCAGCGCTTCAGCCTCACGCCCCGCGAGCAGCTGCGCGTTGCCGAGGTTGAACATCAGCTCGCCGCCGGCGTCGGCGGTGTCCGCCAGCAGGCCGTACTTGTTCGCGGCCCGGGCGAACGCCTCCTTGGCGCCGGCCGGGTCGTCGGCCTCCAGGGACACGCCGTGGTCAAACGCCTGCTGCGCTTCGACCAGCAGCGCAGCGCGTTGGTCCGCCGTCAACTCGATCGCCGCGGCCGGCAGGGCGAAACATCCCGCGATGATCATCACGATGAGCTTTCTCATTTCGCACGCTCCATCTCTTCCACGCACGCAGCCGCCTTCGCCGCCAGTTCCTGGATATTCACCGCGCCGCTGGGCGCATACTGCGTGGTCTCGCAACGCAGCAGCACCTCGTTGCAGTCTTCCACGATCATCGGCGCGGTCCGTTTCCCAAGGGCGGCCACCGCCTCGTTGCGGGTCATCCCGATCGGCAGGGCGAAGCGTTGGGCGCAATAGGTCATCAAGGCCGACTTGATCGCCGCGGTGTCGGCCGCGCGGCTGAGCGCGGCGACGGCTTCACGGCCCGCCGAACGCGCCGGGTCGTTGGCGCCATGGGTCAGCCGGCGGACGATCAATGTCAGCAGGAAGACCGCCGGCCCGACCGCCAGCGCTGCCGCGGTCCAGGCGCCGGCCCCGCTCCGCCGTTCAAGTTGGTCGGCGCTGAGCGCGAAGTTCGCGTGCAGCAGCACCGGCTCATCCGTGGCGCCCGCGTCGTCCTGGTCGCGTCGCGGCGCCGCGGGCCGCTGGGCGCTCACGATCGACGACATGTCCAACGCCCGCGCCGCGGTGACCTCGATCGGGATCGGCTCGGTGTAGACCGTCACGAACCGTTCTTGTTCCGGGTCGAAATAGGAGAACGGGATCGGCGGGATCTCGGCCACCCCTTCGCGCAGCGGCCGGATGCTGGTGGTGAACAGCTTCACGTCGTCGCGCACCACGCCGGCGAGGGCGTCGTCGGGCACGCGGAAGTCGCCGGTGAGCGCGTCGACGCGCGACAGCGGCGGGGCCTGCAGCAGGTCCATGCGGCCGTCGCCCTTGACGCCGATCCGCAGCGTGATCGGGTCGCCGGCGCTGATCTGCTTCGGCGTCGCTTCGGCCGCCACGAGGTACCGGCCGACCGCGCCTTTGAAGGTGTCCGGGCGGTCGGCGGTCGGGATCGGCTGGGCGGTCACGCCCTCGACGCCCGAGGTCACCACCACCGGCCGTACGCCGGCGAGGTTGACGCCGCTTCGGCCGAAGAAGTCGCGGCTCGTCTTCAGGCCCGTCGGGTAGGCCAGCACCACGCTGACGTCGCCCCCCTCGATCGCGCCGGGGCGGTCGGGGTAAATCTCGTGCTCGATCTCGTAGAGGTAGTAACGCTGCTCCACGCCGTCTTCGTCCGGACGTGTCACTTCACGCCCGACGGGGCGTTGACGCTGCGCAGCCAGCGCTTGGAGGGCTTCGGTGAACGGCCCCCAACTCGAACGGTCACTCACCAGGCTCCACATATCCGATTCACTGAGGCCGATGCCCAGTTCGGCATCCATATAAGGCTTGATCCAGACCCGGAGGCTCAGCGGCAGCGCCTCGCCGACGTACACCCGGTCTTGCTGGCCGACAACCTCGACGAACAGCGTGTCGCCGACCTCGGACGTCTGGGCGGCGAACGTGAGCGGGCGCGTGGCGAACGCCCGCCCGTCGGCCTCCACGCTCAGCGCGGGGACCGTGAATGTCCCGTCGCGCAGCGGCGTCAGCTCGAACGCGTAGGTCAGGGTGTTCGACTCGCTGCGGCGGCCGTTGACGATCGTGACCTGCGAGCTGCGCGACGGCGTGCCCGCGGCCCGGACCCGGACGCCGTCGATCGGCGGGATCGTTGGCGCCTGGTGCGCCGCGGCGTTCTCGATCGTGACGTACAGCGCGATCGGCATGCCGACGTACGCTTCATTGCCCGACAGCCGGGCCGAGACGCTCGCCGCCGCGGCGGCGCCGCTGAAAAGCACCACGGCCAACGCGAGCCAGACGTAACGGATGATGTGCGTGTTCATGGTTCTCACCAGTCTTTCTCCACGGGCCGCTGCCGGCGGGCTTCGAGGTACTGCTGCTCCATCCGCCGTTGGTGCTCCTTGTCGCGGATCGCCTGCAACAGCTTCGCGGCCTCTTCCTCGGTCAATTCCTGCTCGCTCACGTCCAGCGGCTGGCCCTGCGCGTCACGCTCCTGCGGCTGCGCGTCGGTGTCGCCGGCTTCGACCTTGCCCTCGGTCACGTCGTCGGGGTCGTTGGGTTCGCCTTGATCCGGTTTCTGATCCTGATCCTGTTCCTGTTCCGGCTGTTGCTCGTCCCGCGGCTCATCGGGTTGGCCTTCCGATGCGTCCTGAGGCTGCTGGGCGTTTTGCGGGTCTTGCTCCTGTTGCTGTTGCGGTTGCTCCTGCTGATCCTGCTGATTCTGGTCCTGCTGGTTTTGTTGTTGCTGCTGTTGCTGTGGTTGGTTTTGCTGCTCTTGTTGCTGCTGCTGATCTTGTTGTTGTTGTTGTTGCTCCTGCTCCTGTTTCTGTTCGTCCTTGAGCTGGTCCATCAGCCGGCGGGCGAGTTCGATATTCGCCCGGGCGTCGGAGTCGTACGGAGCGACCCGGAGGGTGTCGCGGTAATGGGTGATGGCGGTCTTGAGCTGTTCGATCGAGGCCGCTTTGTCCTGTTCCATGTTTTGCAGGGCGCGGCTGTACGCGACGTTGCCGAGGTTGAAGCGGGCCCGGGCTTCGAGGCCCGGGTCGGCCCGGTCCAGGGCGGTTTTCAGCTTGTCGCTGGATTGGTCGAGGTCGCCTTGCCGGTACAGTTCGACCGACTCGTTGTACGCCGCGTGGGGCGGCTCGGGCGCCGTCGTCTGCGCCATCGCGATCGTCGGCGCCGCGGCCAGCGTCAGCGCGACCGCCGCGGTTGCGCCGCGTCGGGGCCGGGTCTTGCGTCGGTCGCTGAGGAATCCGTCGAGCAGCAGCAGCGCGAGCGCCGCGGCGACGAACCAGTGATAGCGCGGCGTCCAGGTCTGCGCCCTGGCGTCGGCGAAGTTGCGGTCGGCGATCGCGCCGATGTGGGTGCGGTAGACATCGCCCATGTTGACCCAGCTCGTGCCCGCCGGCACAAACGCGCCGCCGCCGGCCAGCGCGACCGCCTCCAGGGTCTGCCCGTCCATCCGGGTGATCACGGTTTCGCCCTGGTGCTGGATGACCTGGTTGTTCGCCAGGCGGATCGCGGCGCCGCGGTCGATATCGCCCAGGCCGACGGTGTAGACGCGGATCCCTTTGTCTTCATAAGCCGACCGGGCGGCCTCGACGGGGTCGGACTCCTGGTCTTCGCCGTCGGCGATGACGACGATCGCTTTGTGGTCGGGGGTGGCGTCAACAAACGCGTCGGCGGCGGCGCGGATGGCGTCGCCCAGACGCGACCCGCCCCGCGCGGCCGAGTGCGGCCCGGCCTCTGACAGGGTCAGGTGGAAGTCATGGTAGTTGCTGGTCAGCGGGACCTTCTGCCGGGGCTGGCCGGCGAACACGAACAGGCCGACCCGGTCGCCGTCGAGCTGGTCGATCACGTCCTGGATGTACTGCTTGGCCCGGTCGAGCCGCGTCGGCGAAGCGTCGTCGGCCAGCATCGACCGCGATACGTCCAGCACGAACATCACTTCCACGCCTGATTGGGGGACCTCGCGCCACTGCCGGCCCCAGCGGATGTCGAGCAACGCCAGCACCACCAGCGCCAGGGCCGCGACCGCCAGCACCGCCTTGACCCGGCGTTTGCGCTGACTGACTGTCGGCACGAGCAGCCCCCGCAGCTTGCTGCTGACGAACTGGGCCAGCGCCCGCCGGCGCAGCGCGAAGCCGGTCGCGATGACCGCGGCGACCGCGATGACGATCCACAGCAGGTTGGCGTAAGCGGGGTGGTTGATGATCACGTCTTGCATCAGGGGACCCTCCGCAGCCAGGTGTGGGCGAGGACGAGCTCCGCCACGATCAGGCCGAACCCGATCAGCAGCAGCGGCGGCACGCTGAAGAAGCCGGCGTGCAGCGGCTGGATCGCCAGCTGGCGGTAGTCCACGAACGTCTGCTCCTCGATCCGGGTTTTTTCGAGCTGGTCGATCTCGGCGTAGATCGCTTCGAGCGAGTCGGTGTCGGTCGCCCGGAAGTACTGGCCGCCGGTGGCGTCGGCGATGGCGGTGAGGGTGTCCTCATCGATGTTGACGGGCACGCGGCGGTTGATCGTCATGCCGGTGAACGGGTCGGCCACCGGCACGGTCGCCAGGCCGCGGGTCCCTACGCCGATGGTGTAGACCTTGACGCCCATGGCTTTGGCGAGCTCGGCGGCCTGCAAGGGGTCCAGGTCGCCCGCGTTGTTTTCGCCATCGGTCAGCAGGATGAGGATCTTGCTCTTGACCGAGTCGGACTTGCCGTTCTGGGAGGCGTCCAGGGCGCGCAGGCGCCCCACGCCGAGGCCGATCGCGTCGCCGATCGCGGTGCCGTCTTCGGAGCGGTCGTTCACGATCGATGTGCGCACGAGTTGGTCGACCAGGTAGGGGTGGTCGAGGGTGAGCGGGCTGGCATTGTCGGCGTAGCGGGCGAAGGTGACCAGGCCCACGAGGTCGGCGGGCCGGCCGTCGAGCTCGTCGTCGCCGAGCACGAAGCGTGAGGCGACATTCTTGATCGCGGTGAGGCGGTCGACGGGTTGGCCCTGGAGGGTGAAGTCGGTCGCCCGCATGGAGCCGGACCGGTCGACGAGGAGTTGGATGGCGATCCCTTCGGAATCGATGCGGGTCTGCGCCCGGCCCTCACGGGGCCCGGCCAGGGCGATGATGAGCGTCGCGACGCCCAGCAGCCGCAGGGCGCCCGGCAGCCAGCGGAGGCGGGCCTTGAGCGTCCGATTCATGTCTGCGAGCGGGGCGGTGTCGCTGAACGTGATCGCGGCGGCGGGGCGTTGGAACATGCGCCACGCCAGGAGCGGCACGACCACGAGCAGCAGCAGGAGCCAGGGGAACTGGAAGTCGATCACGCGGCGGCTCCTTTCGGCTGCTGGGCGGCGGTGCGTTCGATAAAGGCCCGGGCCGTCGTCACCGCTTCATCGTTCCGCGCCGACGAGGGCTCGTACCGGGCGAACTTGACCATGTCGGCCGCGGTGAGGAAGGTATGGAGGCTGCGCTTGTCTTCGTCAGTCAGCATCGCCGAGGCCTTGGCGTGTTCGAGGAACTCGGGCGTCGTGAGCCGCGGGGCCCGGATGGCGAAGCGTTGCTCGATGTAGTCCCGGACGATTCCGGTCAGCCGCAGGTAGAAGGCGTGGACCTCGGGCTGTTCGTCAAGCAGTTCCTGGATCGCGCGGAGGGCGCGCTGGTCCGGCCGCAGGGCCGCGGCGCCGCGCCGGCGCAACGCCAGCCCGCCGACCACCAGCAGCCCCGCCGCCGCGGTCGAGATCACCGTCGGCCACAGCCAGCCGATCGCTTCCTGCGTCGGGGGCTCGACCTTGCCCTTGATGTCGCGGAACTGCGTCGGGTCGGCGTCGCCCTCGAGCACGGAGGTGATGGTGAGCGCGATCGGCTCGGTCGCGATCTCGCCGTCGACCGGGTCGTTGGCGAAGCGGCGGTCGGTGTACGCGGCGGTCAGGCCGGGGACTTCAATCTCGCCAGAGACCAGGCTCTCCAGCACCACCGTGCGGCGCCACTGGCGCTTGTCACCCATTGGCAGGTCCGCGACATCCTCCACATCGATCACGTCCAGGCCGCCCCAGGTTTCCTCGAGCGGCGGCAGGAGAATCGCGACGCCGGGGTCGGCCGTCAGCGTCGCGATCAGGGTGATCGGCTCGGCGACCTGAGCGGTCTTCCGATCGACGTCGACCTCCACCGTCACGGGCCCGTGTTGCGTGACCGCGGCGAAGACGGGCGCCGCGACGAGGCACGAAACCATCAGAGCAAGCCGTTTCATCGGATCTGTCTCGCCTCCCGTTTGTCGAAATAGCGTCGCAGCGGTTCGACGAAGTCCTGGCCCGCGCGCAGCGGCAGGGGGTCGATGCGGAGCTTCTTGAACAGCGCGTCCCGGTCGGCGGCGCGCTGGTTCGCCAGCCGGGCGAACCGCCGGCGGTGCTCGGCGTTGGACGTGTCGACCAGCACCGTCCGGCCGGTCTCCGCGTCGAGCAACTCGATTAGCCCGACGTTGGGCAGGTCGAACTCTCGGTCGTCGTTGATCACGATCGGGATCACGTCGTGCCGCCGCTTGGCGATCCGCAGCGGGATCTCGTAATCGTCGTCCTGGAAGTCGCTGATCAGGAAGACGACCGACCGGCGTTTGACGGTCCGGTTGAGGTGCTCGAGGGCCTTGGCGATGTCGGTCCCGCGGCCGATTGGCTGGCAGTACAGCAGCTCCCGGATGACGCGCAGCACGTGGCGCGAGCCCTTGCGCACGGGGACGACCTTCTCGATCTCGTTGGTGAAGCCGACGAGCCCGACCTTGTCCTGGTTGCGGATGGCCGAGTAGGCCAGCGTGGCGCCGAGTTCGGCGACGAGCTCACGCTTGGATTGTTCGCCGCTGCCGATGGATTGCGACGCGGACAGGTCGACCAGGAGGATGACCGAGAGCTCGCGCTCCTCCCGGAAGAGCTTGACGTAGGGGTCGCCGGCGCGGGCGGTGACGTTCCAGTCGATGGCCCGCACGTCATCGCCGGGGGTGTAGGGCCGCACCTCTTCGAACGCCATGCCCCGGCCTTTGAAGGCCGAGTGGTACTGGCCGGCGAGGACGTCGTCGACCAGGTGCGACGTTCGGATCTCGATGCGTCGGATCTGTTTGAGGATTTCGGTGGGAATCATGGCTTCTTTGTAAAGCCGCGGCCGACGGCCGCGGTGACTCGGCATCAGGGCACGGGGATGTAATCCAACAGCGTCTTGATCACGTCTTCACTGGTCTTGTCCTCGGCCTCGGCCTCGTAGGTCACCAGGACGCGGTGGCGCAGCACGTCGAGCGCCATGTCCTTGACGTCCTGGGGGACGACGTAAGCCCGGCCGTGCAGGAAGGCGTTGGCCTTGGCGGCGAGGGTGAGGGCGATGGTCGCGCGGGGCGAGCCGCCGTACTGGATCAGGCCGTCCACCGGCGCCTTGCAGGCGCGCGGATCGCGCGTGGCCATGATCAGGTCGACGATGTAGTCCTTGATGGCGTGGTCGACGTAGACCGCGTCGACCAGCTTCCGGGCCGCGATGATGTCGTTGGGGTGCAGGACCGCCTTGAGGTCGATCGTCGCGTCGGTCTTGCTCATCCGGTCGAGGATGAGCCGTTCCTGCTCGCGCGTCGGGTAGCCGACGACGACCTTGAGCATGAACCGGTCGACCTGGGCCTCGGGCAGTTGGTAGGTGCCTTCCTGTTCGATGGGGTTCTGGGTCGCCATGACGAGGAAGGGCTGGTCGAGCTTGAAGGTTTCGTGGCCGATGGTGACCTGCCGCTCCTGCATGGCCTCGAGGAGGGCGGACTGGACCTTGGCCGGGGCGCGGTTGATCTCGTCGGCGAGGATAAGGTTGGAGAAGATCGGTCCCTTCTGGACCTCGAAGGTCTGAGTCTGGGGCCGGTAGACCTGGGTGCCGATCAGGTCGGCGGGGAGCAGGTCGGGGGTGAACTGGATGCGTTGGAAGCCGGTGTCGATGGACCGGGCGAGGCAGGCGACGGCGGTGGTCTTGGCGAGGCCAGGCACGCCCTCGATGAGCAGGTGCCCGTTGGCCAGCAGGCCCACCAGCATGCGGTGGATCAGCTGTTCCTGGCCGACCATGACTTGGCCGACGTTTTCGACCGCCTGCTGGAAGGGGCCGGCGGCCTGCTTGATGTCTTCGCCGAGCTGCTGGATCTGTTCGTGCGCGGGATCACTGTGGACTTGAGTCATGGATGAAAGACCTTTCTTGGGAGGGCCCCACGTCGGGCCCTAAATGTTCAACGCCCGTGGGCGACATTTCGTGATACGAGCCATCGCCGTGCGGGTTCGCCGCCGGGGTGAGATTATAAATGGGGGCGGACCCGGCCCGGGCTGTCCGGGGGGGCTGTCCGGGTCAGGCGGAGCTGGAGGTGATGTGCCGGGCGATCGGGGTGAGGATGTCGGGCACCAGCTTGTCGTTGGCCAGCCCCTCGCACTTGCCGGACAAGGTCTCAAAGATGGTCAGGAGCTGTTCAAGCTGCTCGACCGGGCCGTATTGGCGGAGGGTCAGGTAAAGGCTGATCGGCTCATCCCGGTAGGCCCGCCCCGAGCCGCGCCGGCTCTTCTGGCGGGTCTTGACCTCGAAATACGCCTGCAGGTCGCCGCTTTGGGACAGCGTCGCGCCGAAGACGGGCTGGACGTCCAGCACCTTGCCTTCCTCCACACGCAAAAGCGAGCCCAGCGGCGTGTCGCCCAGCAAGGCTTCGTAAACAACTTCATCGTGATTGTCGGAGCACTCGAGATCGAAGCCGAACATCAGCTCGACGTAGTCGACGTCCAGCGGGCTGATGCTCAGGAAGTGGGGGCTGACTTCGAGGGCCATGCGGTGAAACGCGTAGGCCGTGTTCAGGGAGGGCGGGTTCACGTGGCCGGAGCGGATGCTGGTCCGGCGGAGGGCCATCCACTTATACTCCGAATCCTTGCGGGAGGATTCGAGGGCCAGCTCCCCGTCGTACCGCCGGAACCGCGTCATCGAGGGCTCGGCCTTGCGGATGCGGTCGAAATAGTGCAGGACCGTCTCCCGTTCAGAAGGCAGATCCATCTTGAGTGCAAGTTTCTGGTTGATATAGAAATCAGTGCACAGGGCACCATAACTGGTCGCCATGGGCGGTCCCTTCCGGCCGGCTGTCAGGGGAGTGAGGCGCTAATTCCATAGTATACCACGCCGCTCGGGGCCGGGTATCGGGGGCGGACGGGCCGGGGCGGCGTGCTCAGGCCCGCCCCGGGACGGTTTGCCGGCTTAGGGCCCCACGACCGGCACGTCCCGTCCTTCTGGGGGTCGCCGCTTGATTTCGCCGATCAAATGATTACGCTTTGGTGCTCGGCCACGTGTATCCCGCGTAGCTCAACGGTAGAGTAGGTGACTGTTAATCACTTGGTTGCTGGTTCGAATCCAGCCGCGGGAGTTCAAGCCGTAAGTCGTTTCAAATAAGCGGCTTACGGTATTTTTTATTTGAGCGCCCGAGTCGAACGAGTCTGTTAACCACAACTCGCTACTCGGCCAAGCGTTGTGTCCCGGTGAGAACGACGGGGCGGCCGACACTTCGACTAACTCTCCAGACCCACGGGGCCACCAAAAACATCCGCCGCAAGCGCGAGTCGCGAGAAACTCTCAGACTCTCACCGCTCTCGGCAGTTAAACGGGTTAACGCATTCGTCGACACCGGAGTCTGCCATGCTCGAACACCTCGGCCAACCGAATGATTACTCGGACATTCTGAAGCGAATATTCTTCTTCACGGTCTTGGTTGGCATCGGCGGGACCGCGATCATCGCATGGCAATCCCCTGCCGTCTGGGATCTGGTCAGGAGCTTCAAGACGGAGGTCTCCATCGGCCCAGTGAAGGTGACCCACCTTGTGCTTGTGGTGGTGCCAATGGCGCTTGCATTGTTTTCAAGGATTGTGAAGCTGCACGATCGCATATCTGATCTTCTTTGCATCAGAGCATGCTTCGATCGAAACCGCATCCTGATCCCACTGGCCGAGGGCGTGAATGTCGACCCTGCAACACTGGACCTTGGCTCACGCTCCGACCAGAAAGGGCTGATGTACCGAGTCTTCTACAAGTATGCCGGTTTCGAGGGCCCGGCTATCGATGCCCAGCTTGTCCGTACTGCTCTGGACCAATGGGGCTGGTTCTGGGTTTGCATAGAAAGCAGTGTAATGCTCGTTGTTCTCGGTCTCGTATCGCTGTTTGTGGTTGGGTGGCACTTGGCGCTCTGGTTTGCGGTCGCAGCCATTGTCCTCTGGCTCTTGGCGGCGCTACTCATGCCATCTTGCAGGAGGGCTGCCGATCATGAGGTGCAGGCCATACTGGTCGACCAGCAACGTCGCCAAGAGATTGCGGGGGAGTTCAATGCACTACAGAGTTAGAGGGGAGTGCGTACGCTCAGAGAATGCCGCGAAGTCCCCATTGCAGCCAAGCGAATGGGTCTTGGACTGGATTCGCTCTCTCTCGCCAGAATACACCGGACTGGACTACGGCTGCGGGAAACTCCGCTACTCAATCCCACTGGCCCATCACATCGCCCGAGTTGATGCGATTGATTCATCACAGCAGGTGAACCGACCGCACTCTATTGGTGGGGAAGTATTCGACTCCTTGGCGGCGCTTGCTGAGTCTCAGGCGGCCAACATCAGAGTGCGCTGCATTGACGATGTTGAATGGGACTCGAAATGCTATGACGTTGTTCTCTTGACCAACGTGCTTTCCGCTATACCGCTCCCGCGTACACGGCTTGAGGCAATGCGCAATCTAGCGTCGGTCCTGAAACCAGGAGGCAAAGCATACATCGTGACACAGTTTGCTAACTCGCACTTCAGGGCTTGGTCCAAGAACGGCAAAGCGGAGCACTACCAGGACGGATGGCTTGTGAGATCTGCCCGCGGGGCGAGCTTCTACGGTCTGATTGGCCCAAACAAGCTTGTGGAGTACTGTGAACGATCCGGCTTGGAGGTCGTCGAGAGTGGAACCCGATGTCACGGCAACGCCGCTTTCGTCGAGGCGACCGTGCCCGAAGATGTTTGAGCCAAAGGCGTTCACCCTGCCACCCCGTGCTCGCTACGCGTTAACCCCGCAAGGCGAGTGAATGCGGCGATTTGCGTTTGGCCCAAGGCTTGAAACTCGTTCGACTCCGGGAGTTTCAAGCCGGTATCGAGCACGATGCCGGCTTCTCTTACACGCCGATCACGTCGTCAGCAACGCGCACATATCCCACTGTCACAACGGCTTTTGCGAGCATCAGCCGCCTCCACAGCACCCCGCACGCCCCGCGACACATGGCGGCGCACCTCGGTTGATTCATAGTGGATGTCAATTAACGTTCAGTGACTGGGCGATCTCCCGCCAATCCAGTGGGCGGTCGATCTCCATGAGCATCCGCGTCTGGTCCACGACGCCGGGTTGAGTCAGCCACTCCATACGGTTATCGCGACGGTGGGCTGAGGGTCGGAACGATACCTCGCGGTTGGCGATCTCGATGGACTGCCAACCGGTGTGAGTATGAAACACCCCCTTGAGCCGAAGCACCTGATTCTCGGCGATGCCCTGATGGCAGACGCGCATGAGGTTGACCAGCAGAACCTTCTCATCGAAGCTCCGCCCGGCGTCGAGCACAAAGCCCCCGGGGTGCACCGATGAATCGTGGGAGTGATCGTGATGGTGGTGATGACGGTGATGGTCATGACCGCGTGCAGCCGGTTCGTGCGTCTGCGGCGTTGCCACAGGCAGGTCAAAGAGCTCCGAAGGCAGTTGCCCGTGCGAGGTGGTGAACACGCGCAGCTTCGGCGGGTCGAGCTTGTCGGCCCATTGTTGCGCACGCTTGATCTTGGACTCGCTGACTTGATCACATCGGTTGAAGACCAGGATGTCGGCGGCCTCGCAGAACATGTGGTAGTAAGCCCTCTGCTCGAACGTTTCCTCGTCGAAATCAACTGTGCTCAGCATCACAATGGCGGGCTGCAAGCTGATGTTCAGTTCCCGCTGGGCCCCCCGAAGCAAGTCGATCACCTGCGCCGGCGAGGCCATGCCACTGGGCTCAATGATCAGCCGATCCAGTGTCTGCTCGGTGACCAGCCGATGGATGCACCGGGGAAGCTCCGCGAGCATCGTGCAGCAGATGCACCCGCCGGGCACATTGAGCACTTTGGTCATCGGGGCCTCGGCCTGAAGCGTTGTGCTGTCGAGCCCGACGGGGCCGAAGTCATTGACCAGCACGCCGACACGCTCGCGGGACGCGTGATGGCGGAGGTAGTTGAGGATCGCGGATGTCTTGCCGACTCCCAACGGGCCGGCGACAATGTGGCAAGGTGTCTTCGGTGTTGTCGTCATGATGATGATGCTCGATCACGGTCGGTTCAAAGCTGGGTCGGATTGGGGGCGTCGCCGTAGACCGCCTTAGGGTCGAACACCTTCTGCGTCTCCGTGAACTCCAGCGGGTGGCCGGCCTGGTTGCCAACGGGCACGGCCCGGTAGAAACAGGAGCGATACCCCACGTGGCAACTGGCCCCGCCCTGGACGTCCACGCGCAGCCAGATGCAATCCTGGTCGTCATCGATCCGCATCTCGCGAACGCGCTGCACCAGGCCGCTTGTTGCGCCCTTGTGCCAGAGGCACTTTCGGCTGCGGCTCCAATAGACGGCTTCACCCAGTTTGATCGTTTGCGTGAGTGACTCGGCGTTCATGT
>JANQFR010000006.1 GCA_028277745.1 Phycisphaeraceae bacterium | reverse complement strand
CGCCAACCCCTCGCGACGGAACCGCCCGACGATCCGGCGCCCGTGTCGCCGACCCCGCGGGTCGCCCAGGCCTCCCCGCCGCCGCCGACCGGCTCCGCGCGTTTCACCGCTCGCCCCGACGCCCGTTTTCAGCAGGGGATGGACTTCATCGCTGACGGCCGTCTGGTCGACGGCCGGCGGGTCCTCTCCGACCTGCTGTTCGAGCACGCCGCCGCCCTCAGTCCCGCCGACGCCGCCACCATCCGCGACACCCTCGCCTCGGTCAACAAGAAACTCATCTTCTCCCCCGACGTCCTGCCCGGCGACCCCCTGGTCGAGCAATACACCGTCAAGCCCGGCGACCTGCTGCTTCGCATCGCCCGGCCCTACAAGGTGCCGTATCAGTTCATCGAGCAGATCAACAAGGTCCAGGCGAACCGGCTCCGCGTCGGACAGAAAATCAAGATGATCAAGGGGCCGTTCCACGCCCATGTCAGTAAAGACGATTACCGAATGGACCTCTTCCTCGAAGGGCCGGACGGCAAGCCGATTTACATCACGTCCTACCCCGTCGGCCTGGGGGAGTTTGATTCCACGCCCGAGGGCAAATGGCTCGTCGAGCCCGGCCGCAAGGTGACCAACCCCGGCTGGTCCAACCCGCGCACCGGCAAGTATTACGCTTCCGACGACCCGGAAAACCCCATCGGCGAATACTGGATCGCGCTCGAGGGCGCCGACAACCAGACCGCCGACCTCAAGGGCTATGGCATCCACGGCACCATCGACCCTCAATCCGTGGGAGCCCAGGCGTCGATGGGGTGCATCCGCCTGCGGGATTCGGATATCGAGCAGGTCTACCACATGCTCGTCGAAGGCGAGTCCACCGTCGTTATCCGTAGGCGGTAAGCGCCGTGGCTCGACTGACGGTTTCCAAGGATGGTTTTAAACGATCTCGAGCGCGTCGCGGTCGGGCAGCTGGGGGAACGGCGCGGTCGGCAGGGCTTGATACCAGTACGCCACCGAGGCGATGTCGTCCTGAAGCGGCAGGAACCGGCCCTTTGAGCGCCAGCCCAGAGCCTGGATGGTGGCCGCCAGATCGCTCTTGAAGGCGATCGGGTCGGGGATGTGCCAACGGTACATGCTGAACCGCATCTGTGAGTCGTACACGCCGTTGGGCCGCACGATGTGCGGCACGCCGGCGTAGGGCGTGGTGAACTCCTGGTATTGCTTGGTCGCTTTGTTTTCAAAGTTGTAGGACCCGCAGAAATAGTCCTCGGTGCCGGTGCCGCAGATGGTTGGGAAGCGGTCGCCGCCGTGCTCGGCCGCGGCCTGCTCCACGCTCTGGCCCGGTGGGACGTCGCCGTCGAGATAGAACTTGATCTCGCCCTCCCCCCACCAGCCGCTGTTGTTGAGGCCCCACGCCAGGTACGTGCCCGCGTAATGCCCCCGCCCCTGCACGCCGTCGAGGATCGTGTAGACCCGCTTGTACGGCACGGGATTCACGCGGCGGAACTGGGCGTGGAAGTACGCGATCGATTCCGGCAACGCGCCCAGGGCGTAGTTGATCTGATAGAACAGCACCAGGGTCTGGTCCTGATCGCGGTTCTCCACCGTGACCCGGCACCGCTTGTGAAAAGGCATCTGCCAGTAGCAGTTGAACGCGTTGCCCGGATTGACGCACACCGCCAGCGAGCTGATCTGGGCGAAGACGTCATAAGCGGTGAACGCCGACGCGAAGAAGTCGCCGATCGGGCACTCCACCGAGGGTTGCTCCTGGTCGTCCCAGTAGAACCGAAGGATGACATTGCGGTAGGGCGCTCCGGCCGGGGTCATCCAGATGGACTGGACCCAGCCGGGGCCGGCGATGTCGGCGATCTCGACGGTCTGGCCGGGCTCGATATCGATTTTCGGCCGGACCTTCCAGCCGGCCCCCAGCTCCCGCGCCGGGCCGCCGGGCCGGCCGGTCTGCGGGTCGGTCGTCGGCGCCGCCATCCCGCCGCGCCCTTTCTCGCCGGTGGGGTTCTCCGCGCAGAGGGAGCGGGATTCGAAGTCGGCCAGGCAGCCGAGCGTAGAGAGGGATGAGGTTCCAAAGCCGTTGGCCATCGCCAAGCTCCTTCCGACCGCCGGCCTGTTGCGCAAGTCTTCGGTCTGGTTAGCAAAACGGGGCGGAGAGAGACGGTCCCGCCCGATGGGCAACAGTTTACCTTAATTTGCCAGACGGCGGTCCTCGGTCGGGGTCGTCTGGAAAGCCTTGCGGTAGTCGCGGGAAAGTTCGTGGACCCGGTCATATCCCACGCGATAGGCGATGTGGGAGATCGGCTGATCCCCGAAACGCACCAACCCACGCGCCAGGGAGAGGCGGACCTGCTTGATCCGCCGCATCGGCGGCAGGCCGGTCGCGGCCCGGCAAGCCCGGGCGAGGGTGGCGGCGCTCTTGCCGGTCATCGCTGTCATCTTTGACAGCGAGATCGGCTGGGCGAGGTCACGCCGCAGTTCATGCTCCAGGGCCCACCACACCCCGGCTTCCGAGGAGGCGGCGTTGAAGGCGGTCTGTATCACCGGGCGCTCCCGGCAGACCCGCGCCAACAACGCATTCGTCAGGGCGTGAACACGCAGTGTTCGCTCCAGGCCCGGCGGCTCCCCGCGCCAAGCATCGTGCAGCCTGGCGAAGTCTTTCTCGATCCGTTCCGGCGCCTTGAAGACCCGCGCTTCATCGCCCGGCGGGGGCAGAGACGGCGCGGTGAAGTTGAGGGTGTAGAACCGCCAGGGCCCGCGTCGCACGGAGACATGGACGCTTTCATCGTTGTGGAACCAGATCATCTCGCCGCGTCGAAGGGTGTGTCGCCGGCCCTGGACGTCGTGTTCGCAGACGCCGCGGATGGTGAACTGGATGAGGTGGCCGGGCAGGCTCGACGCCGCGGCCGTCAGCCCGTGAGGCCGCTCAAAGCAATCGACCAGCGGGATCGATCGGATGGGCGAGGCGTCAACGGGTTGGGGCAAAGAAACCTTCATGACGATTTCTGCGACATTTAATTCTATATCAGCTAACGACAAATCGCTAAAACAACTTAAATTTCTCGAAATAGCGGAATCGTCCGAAACGGGATGTTTTCAGTCCTGTCGAGAAATCAATCAAGGAAACCCGCCGATGGAAAACCCCGCAGAGATCGCCGACCGCTACCAATCCAAGGGCTATTGCTGCGTCCCGGGCCTCTTCACGCCCGATGAGGTGCGGCGGTGGAAGGCGGACGCCAAGCGGGCCCTGGCCGTCGAGGGGTGGGACGATCCCTCGGGCGTGAGGGTCTGGATGGAGAACGAGATGCCGGCGTCGCTGGACCCGGTGATGACCGATGAACGGATCACCCCCATCCTTCATGCGATCCTTGGCCCGGAGGTCGGTTTTCTGAGTTGCAAGGCGGTCTTCAAAGACGGCCGCAAGCGCTTCGGCTCGCCCTGGCATCAGGACTGGTTTTACTGGAAGGGTTCGCCCAAGCTGTCGATCTGGATCGCGCTGGACGAGGCGCGGGCCGACAACGGCTGCCTCCGCGTCATCCCCGGCTCGCACGCCCGGGTGATGGCGGCGGCCAGCGTCGAGACCGGCCACGGCTTTGGCGATCAGATCCGCCGCGAGGACCTTGACGAGTCTCGGGCGATCTCGCTCGAATGTACCCCGGGCGACGCGGTGTTCTTCCACGACCTGCTGGTCCACGGCTCTCACGAGAACGCTTCGGGCGAAGACCGTTGGTCGCTGATTTCGACCTATCGTGACCTGCGCGAGCAGGATGACTCGGTGGTGTGGAAAACAGTTCGGCGGGTCTGACCGCGGACGGCGGCGGACAGGTTAGAGGGGCAAGAGGAGGAACGGTCGGCCGCGCTCACGGCAGTTGTAGATCGCCGATGGACACAAAGTAGTACCGCAGTTTGGCCCGTCCGATCAGGTCCGCGGGGCATGCGAACACCAGCCGTAGCCGCTGAGGCCCCTGGAACTTGTCATCGGCGTCGGCCTCATCGCCGTCCGCGCTGACGCTGGTCATCTCGACGATGTGGCCCTCGTCTTCGTCGTCGGTCGAATCGTCTTCCGCTTGATTCCAGTCGAACCCAGTCTTTTTGCCGTAAGGGCAGAGTTGAAGGTCCGAGGGGTCCCAGTGCTGGATGACGCCGGTGGCGTTTCGCGGCGTGATGGTGCAATCCACCATCACGTAGCGTGCGGCCTGTGCTTCCCGCTCGGCTTCGTACGCCTGCCAATCCGGGTCGTCGTCTTCGCCATCCGGTTCGTGGTTCTCGTACATCGGGTCTGATTCGGGTTTGGGCACTTCCTGCACGTCGTGGACCAGCACCTCGGCGCCTCGCAGCACGATCGACTTGGCTTCGAACAGCCGTTTAGCCAGCCGCTTGGCCCCGAACCTGATCAGCCTCGGCGTTCCGAAGATCAGCAGCCCCGCCTCGCCCACGATTACCAGCAGTGTCCCCCACCAAGGCAGGAACTGCGCCGCGACGACCGGGATCGCGATCACGATCACCATCGCTAATAAGCAGCCGAATCGAAACATAGCTAAGCCGCTGAGAGTACCTCGTCGCCCGCGTGCCTGAATCCGCTTTACTGAACGCACTGTACATGGGTAGGGGCGGGTCGTCTATAAACCGCTTGAAGCTATTCCCGGCTGGATTGATCCGGCAATTTTCGTGGCCATCCGCTATATTCGAAGTGTCTGCCGAACAGATCATCTCGGCAACGGGCTCACACGTTTGGGGGTTCATCCATGTTCGGATTCGGGATCACAGACATTGTCGTGCTGATTGCTTATTTGCTTGGGATTACGCTGCTGGGCGTGTGGACGGCGCGTAAGGTCCATGGCGACCAGGACTTTTTCATGCCCCGGCGGTTCGGCAAACTGCTCATGCTGACGCACGCGTTCGGTACGGGCACGCACTCCGATCAGGCCGTGTCTGTCGCGGCCAAGACCTATAGCGTCGGGCTGTCGGGCATCTGGTATCAGTGGCTCTGGCTGTTCTGCACGCCGTTCTACTGGCTGATCGCCCCGATGATGCGTCGTTTCCGGGCGGTGACCACGGCAGATATCTTCGAGGCGCGGTTTGGCCGGTCGGTGGCGATGCTGTTCGCTTGCGTGGGGATGTTCGACCTTTCGGTCAAGATCGGCACCATGCTCAAGGGCTCGGGTGCGGTGATCGCCGCGACTCTGGCGGGCGCCGGTGAGGACGCGATCCATTACGAGGCCTGGGTGATCGCGATCATCACCGTGCTGTTTGTGGCCTACGGCGTCGCGGGCGGGCTCGGGGCGGCGATCGTGACCGACTTCGTCCAGAGCGTGCTCACCGTGGTGTTCTCGTTCATGCTGCTGCCAGTGTTGCTCGACGCGGTCGGCGGCTTGAACAAGCTCCGCGAGACGATCAACGACGAGAGCATGTTTTCACTGGTGGCGCCGGCGGAGATCGGGGTGTTCTACATCCTGGTGATTGCGGTCAACGCGCTGGTGGGCATCGTGACGCAGCCGCACACGCTGGGGAATTGCGCCGCCGGTCGGACCGAGTTCGACGGCCGGTTCGGCTGGGTTGCGGGTAACTTCGTCAAACGGGTCTGCACGGTCGCCTGGACGTTGACCGGCCTGGCGGCGGTAGCCTATTTCGCCGGCCAGCAGATCAGCCCCGACCACATCTACGGCGCCGTGGCCCGCGACTTCCTGCCCGCGATCCTGCCCGGTCTGCTGGGCGTGTTCGTGGCGGCGCTGCTCGCCTCGATTATGAGCTCCTGCGACTCGTTCATGATCTCGTCCAGCGCGTTGTTTACCGAGAACATTTACCGCGTCGCTGCGCCCGGCCGGAACAAACGGCACTACCTCAAGGTCGGCCGTATCGCGGCGTTAGGAGTGGTCGGCGTGGGGGTGTTCCTGGCGTTCCAGTTCGACTCGGTCCTCGATGCGCTGGAGCTGTTCTGGAAGATTTCAGCGATGATGGGCATCGCGTTCTGGATGGGCGTCGTCTGGCGCGGCGCCACAGCCGCCGGCGCGTGGGCGGCAACGCTCGGAGCGTTCGTGGTGCTCTGGATGACCGGGCAGGCCTGGTTTATCGGTTGGATCGGGTCGCTCCCGTTCGCTGAGGACCTGCGGCTGATCCTTATGAAGGGCGGCGAGCCGACGATCTACCTGCCCTGGCAGATGATCATGTACCTGACGACCGGCCTCGTGCTTGGGGTTGTGGTCAGCTGGCTCACGCCCAAGCCCGACAAGGAGAAGCTGGACAACTACTACACCCTGATCGCGACCCCCGTCGCCCCGGGCGAGCCTGAGCCCGAACAGCGATGCACACTGCCCGAGGGTGTTGAGCCACGCCCGGTCCGGCGGCTGCTGCCGATCCCGGGGATTCAGCTGCTGCGGCCCAACGCGATGTCGGTCGGCGGCTTCGTGGTGTGCTGGATCATCGTCGCGGCGCTGATCGCGAGCGTGGTGTGGATCGCGCGGGCGTGAGCACAATCAGTGCTGTATGCATCGCTATAACCCAAGCCTATCTTAAAAAGGCGTACTTTGACTCAACTAGCTCTTGTACAACCAATGACGCCGCTGTTATCTGGTTCCGCTTCAAAACGTTCGTAAGCCTTCTTTGATCGCAATCGAATTCGCGATCAATGTTTTCAAGGGTTCGCAAAATCCATTGATTGGATTTGGTCCAGATAGGGGCGAAGCACAGATTCGAAACGGATCATGCGTTCAATCATAGTTGCATGAAGAGCCTGCCAAGTCGTAGGTTCATCCTGCCATCCGCCTTCTTGCAGTCTGGACCGGACTCTACATGCCCGTTTTTCACTCAATTCTTCCCACTCCAAAGGATATCCGAATTCTGTCTCGATTGGCGTACGTTTACTGGATAGGAATTTGAAAATAATTAGGTTCTCGTGTGAGGCATCTTTGCCGCGATCGATGTACAACTCAATAGCTGAATCATGCTGTCTCACGCTGTAATGCAATCCAAGGCCTCGAACTCCTGAGGCCGTGCCAATCCAATTGTAAATCCCAGGTTTAAGGTTGGCGTGGAGACTCGTCTTGCCTTGGCACTGAGAAATTAAGTCTGCCCAGAACCGGTATCGGCGTTCGTGGCGTAAGGAGTTAGTCGCTTTGCCTTCCTTCTCACGCTGTGCTTTGACCTTGGTTCGGACTTGATACTCCTCGGCTTCAGGCAATGGGATTACCGGCTGAATATCGAGCAAGGTCCGTTCGCCATCGCGGTATAGCTGTAATCGTACACATTTGATATCTAGTGATCTTTCGTTTAGCCAAAGAACGGCCGAAGTGATCTCTCGAGAGAAATCCGCAGAGGCCAAAACGATACGGACATCCTGGGCAAAACGATCTTCTTCGGGTTCTTCCCATTCTAGGTGATTCAGTAATGCTTGTTGGGCATCAATATTCTCGCCCCGTGCGGTGAGATATGAGGCATAGGTTTCCACAGCGTCATTGAACGTCATGGTTGAAACCATCGCCGCATAACGGATGGCTTGTAGCTCCATATGGCCGCCATCTTCCGTGCGTTTCAACTCCACGACTACTAGGTTGGCCTGTTTATCCACTCCTAGAAGATCGATTCGCCGACGGGAGTCTTCCCATTCGCCGAATTCTTCATCGATCACCAGTGTTCCTGGCGAAATCACCTCGATCTGGCTGCGTAATAACCGTTGGAGGTCTCTCCTTTCTGTTAGCCCAGCTTCGGCAAAGCGCGTCGTTGGAATAGGACACAGCTCAGTTTGTGTGACTTCATAGATCGGCATGGGAATTTACTTCAAATTGTTTACCCCATATGTTTCACGACCGCCTCGCCGAAAGCGCTGCACTTGAGCAGTGTCGCGCCGTCCATCAGCCGTTCGAAGTCGTAGGTGACGGTCTTGGCGGCGATAGCGCCGTTCATGCCCTTGATGATCAGGTCGGCGGCCTCGGTCCAGCCGAGGTGACGGAGCATCATCTCACCGGAGAGGATGACGCTGCCGGGGTTGACCTTGTCTTGGCCGGCGTACTTGGGAGCGGTGCCGTGGGTGGCCTCGAAGATCGCGTGGCCGGTCTCGTAGTTGATGTTCCCGCCGGGCGCGATGCCGATCCCGCCGACGCAGGCGGCCAGGGCGTCGGAGATGTAATCGCCGTTGAGGTTAAGCGTGGCGATCACGTCGTATTCGGCGGGGCGGGTAAGGATCTGCTGGAGCATCGCGTCGGCGATGACGTCTTTGACGACGATGTCCTGGCCGGTTTTGGGGGACTTGAATGAGCACCAGGGCCCATCGTCGATTTCCACGGCGCCGAAGTGCTCCTTGGCGCACTCGTACCCCCAGTCGCGGAAGGCGCCCTCGGTGAACTTCATGATGTTGCCCTTGTGGACCAGGGTGACGCTGTCGCGTTGGTTGTCGATGGCGTACTGGATGGCGGCCTTGACCAGGCGTGTCGTCCCCTCCTTGGAGACCGGCTTGATGCCGATGCCGGCGGTGTCGGGGAAGCGAACCTTCTTGAAACGGTCGGGGAAGGCCTCGGCGAAAAGCTTCTTGAACGTCTCGCAGTCGTCCGTGCCGTTCTCGAATTCGATGCCGGCGTAGATGTCTTCGCTGTTCTCGCGGAAGATGACCATGTCGGTCAGGTCCGGTCGCTTGACGGGCGAGGGGACGCCTTCGAACCAGCGGACGGGACGGAGGCAGGTGTAGAGGTCGAGGATCTGGCGGAGGGCGACGTTGAGAGAGCGGATCCCGCCGCCGACGGGCGTGGTGAGCGGGCCCTTGATGCCCACGTGGTAGGTCTTGAAGGATTCAAGCGTCTGGTCGGGGAGCCACGAGCCGGTCTGGTTGAACGCCTTCTCGCCGGCGAGGACCTCGGTCCAGGCGATCTTGCGTTCGCCGCCGTAGGCCTTCTCGACGGCGGCGTCGAAGACGAGCTGGCTGGCCCGCCAGATGTCCGGGCCGGTGCCGTCCCCTTCGATGAAGGGGATGATGGGGACCTTGGGGACGTGGAGCTTGCCGTTTTCAAGGGTGATCGGTTGGCCGGCGAGGGTGGTCGAGTCGGTCATGTCGCACTCCGGTTGAGTCGAGGCGGGGGTTCCGCGGGGGTCGTGTCGAGCAGAGCATTATGGCGTTAGTTTGTGAGGAAACAACTCGCTGGGCGTCTCCAGCGGCCGGGACGAGTCGGGATGGCGGTTTTTCTGGGTTTTTAGGAGCTAAGCCATTGGCCCGGGTTGCCAAGTTCATATACGTACGGAAGCCAGCGGCTTAGTTGACGCGGTCCGACAAGTGGGACTGCCCCATACGAACGACTGCTTGACCAGTGCATCCCTGCTGACATCATTACCGGTGGGGTTTGACAGCCTCGTGAACCGATCTAAATTGAGACTGTATTTTAGCATTTCAAAAAAACTATCCTCAACACGGAACTCATCAATGACGAATGCCGCCGCTTCACCCGCCGCTGCCCATCCAGTGGGGCAACGTTGGTTGTTTGCAACCTGCTTCATCGCATTGATCGCCACGTCGTTCGCGTTCATCATCCGCCTGATGCTGATAGATGAATGGGGGACGGCGTTTGACCTGAGCCAGACTCAGAAAGGGGAGGTGCTGGGCGCGGGGATCTGGCCTTTTGCGATCAGCATCGTGCTGTTCAGTCTGGTGATCGACAAGGTCGGCTACGGCAAGGCCCTGGCGTTTGCTTTCGTGTGTCATGTCGTATCGGTGTTTGTGACGATCGGCGCGACGGGTTACCAGACCTTGTACTGGGGCAACTTCATTGCGGCGCTAGGGGCTGGCACGGTCGAGGCCGTGATCAATCCCGTCGTGGCCACGCTGTTCCCCAAAGCCAAAACAAAGTGGCTCAACATCCTCCATGCGGGTTGGCCGGGGGGGCTTGTCATCGGCGGGTTGCTCACGCTGTCCATGAACCCCGGCGGAGTGGTCGGCGTCATGAGTGAGGAGCCTATCGGCTGGCAGTGGAAAGTCGGGTTGCTGCTTGTCCCAACGCTGGTCTACGGCGCGATGATGCTGCGTTGCAGATTCCCGATCAACGAGCGTGTTGCGGTTGGAGTGCCGTATCGCGACATGCTCGCGGAGATGGGAGCGCTTGGCGCCTTGATAGCCGGCGGCCTTGTTTTTGCTGAACTGGGCCGCGTGTTCGCATGGCCTTACTGGCTTGTCTGCGGCGCCATCATCGTCACGTGCGGCGTGTTCCTGTTTTATTCGCGATCGCTTGGCCGTCCGCTGTTTGTGTTTCTGATGCTGATCATGATTCTGTTGGCGACAACGGAGCTGGGAACCGACGCATGGATCAAATCGCTGATGTCTCCCGTGATGAACAAAACCTTTGGCATTGACGGCGGGTGGGTGTTGATCTACACCGCGACGATTATGGTGGTGCTGCGGCTGTTCTGTGGGCCGATCGTCAAATTGCTGAATCCGCTGGGTATGCTGGCGATCAGTTCGTTGTTCGCTGCCGCAGGCTTGGTTTTCCTGTCCGCGGCTCACGGTCTGGTCATTATCGCGGCGGCCACGGTGTACGGCATTGGCCAGACATTCTTCTGGCCTACGACGCTCGGTCTGGTTGCGGAACGCTTTCCGCGCGGCGGGGCGTTGACGCTCAACGCTATCGCGGGTGTGGGAATGCTGGGGGTGGGTATCCTTGGCGCCCCGCTTCTGGGCGCGATTCAAGATCGTCATACGTCGCACGTTCTCGATGCTGAGCAGCCCGCGCTATACACACAGGTTGTTGGTGAGCCTAAACGCAGCGTACTTGGCGTTTATGATCCCATTGACCAGGCGAAAGTGAAAGAACTACCTGAAGACCTCCGCCGTCAGGTCACCGAGGTTGAGGAAGAAGCGAAACAAACGGCGTTGCTTCAAGTAGCCGTCTTGCCGCTGGTCATGTTTGGTTGTTATGTCGGGCTGTTGGTTTACTTTAGAAACATCGGGGGCTATCGCGCCGAGATGCTGGTCGACGATTCAGCAGTCGCTCCCAGTGAATGACTGGTGCTGAAAGATATGCCTGGTGGGGCTTGCCCGATCTGCGGTGGAGCTCCACCAAGATCATGCCGGCATCTGTTCGAGCATCCGTTCGATGTACCGCATCGCGTTAAGCTCGAGCCGGACCTGAGCTAAATCGTTGGCGCCAAAGTGGGCGGCGATCCGGTCGAGGTGTTCGGCGCGTCGTCCCTCGGCCCACTTGCGTAGACGCTCGAGGTCGGCCGAATCGTTGGCTTCGATCGCGGCCTCCATCTCCTCCCGCACCTCCATCATGTCCATCAGCAGGTCAGGGGGCAGCGACGGATCGTCTTCCTTGGCCGGCCCGCCGAGGGTCGCGAGCAGGGCGTTGGCCCGGCTCTCCGGGTCGCTGAGCACCCGATAGGCGTGGTTGATCTGCGACGCCCGATCGGCGGCGTCGGCTTGCTCCAAGGGATCGAGATAGCGGTCGGGGTGGGCGGCTGCCGTGGCGCGGATGAATCGTTGATGCAGGTCGGTTTCGTCGAGATCAAAACGCGGCTCGACGCCCAGCGTCTCGAATGGGTCGTCAGTCATGGCGTTAGTTTAGGCGGATCGGCGTACAATCGTTGAATGGCCTTCGCTTACATCGCTCTGGGCAGCAATCTGGGGGATCGTGCGGCGACGCTCGACGCCGCGGTGGCGGCCCTGCGTCGGCTGCCGGGGACGGAACTGGTCGCGGTCAGCCAGGTGATCGAGACCGCTCCCGTCGGCGGACCGGCCGGACAATCGGCGTATCTAAATGCCGCCGCGATGTTGGAGACGGCGCTTGGGCCACGCGACCTGCTAGTTGAGTTTCACCGCATCGAGGCCGAGCAGGGGCGCCGCCGAAGGGTGCGGTGGGAGGCCCGCACGCTCGATCTGGACCTGCTGCTGTACGACGACGCGGTGATCGACGACAATGAAGGTTTGACCCTCCCGCACCCGCGGATGCACGAACGTCGGTTCGTGCTTGAGCCGCTGGCCGAGATCGCGGCGGACGTCAGACACCCGCGGCTGGGCAAGACCATCGCCGAGTTGCTGCACGAAGCGCCATGACGAAGCTGAAAATCAATGAGATTTTTTATTCCATCCAGGGCGAGAGCACCTGGGCGGGGTTGCCCTGCGTGTTCGTGCGGCTGAGAGGGTGCCACCTGCGGTGTGCGTATTGCGACACCGAATACGCGTTTCATGAGGGCGGATCGCGGAGCCTCGAAGATATTCTTCACGAAGTGGACCACATCTCCGGCGGGTGCGGCCTGGTGGAAGTCACCGGCGGTGAGCCGTTGTTGCAGAAAGGCGTCCACGAACTCATGCAGCGGCTGTGCGACGCCCATAAAACGGTGTTGCTCGAGACCAGCGGGGCGTGCGATATCAGCGTGTGCGATCCGCGGGTGATCCGCATCATGGATATCAAAACCCCCGGCAGCAACGAAGCGGACCGTAATCTGTGGTCGAACTTGGAGCACCTCAACGCCAACGATGAGGTGAAGTTTGTCCTTTGCGGCCGGGCGGATTACGAATGGGCTCGGAACCTGATCGTGACGCATCGGCTTGACGCGCGGGTGAAGGCGGTGCTGTTCAGCGCGACGGCGGAGATGAAGCCCGGGCTGGAAATCGCGGGGTCGCCGGGGCTCCCCCTCCGTGACCTGGCCGAGTGGGTGATCGCCGACCGGCTGCCGGTGAGGGTTCAGACGCAACTGCACAAGCTGATCTGGGACCCGGCGGCCAGAGGGGTGTAAAGTGTGACGATGCGGATCAGTTTGACAAAATCCATCGATTTCGAGGCCGCCCATTGGTTGCCCACGTTCCCCGAGGGCCACAAATGTCGGCGGCTTCACGGCCATTCGTTCAAAGTCGACGTCGTCGTCGAAGGCGAAGTCGATCCCGACAAGGGCTATCTCATCGATTTCGGTGAGATCAAGGTGCTCACCGCTCCGATAGTTGACGCGCTTGATCACCGCCTGCTCAACGATATTGATGGACTGGAAAATCCGACCGCAGAGATGCTGGCGAAATGGATCTATGACCGGCTCGCGCCGGACCTGCCCATCCTCAAACTCGTTCGGGTGTGTGAGACCTGCACGTCCGCGGCCGAGTACGCCGGGGAGTAGCGGGGAGGCTCACCCCGCCTCGTCCAGCAGGACCACGCCCGCCCGCCGAGCCCGCTCGATCACACGGTCCAGCGCTTCCTGCTCGGTCAGACGGCGTCGGGCGCGGCGCCGGGCGCCGTCGGCATCCGGCTCGGTCACGAACTGTTTCAGCAGCCGGTTCGTCAGGTAGGAAGAAAAACTCTGGCCGCGCCACGGGTTGAACGCCTCGACCGCGTCGGCGACCGCGACGTTGCCGTCGGCTAACAATTCGACCAGGCGGTCGAGCGATCGATCCGGTTTCCCGACCAGATGCCGCCGGGCGATCGAAAGCACCTGCGGCAGGTTGGCCAGGATCAGCGTGTCACGCACCGCGCGGGCTTGTTCCAGAAGTTTTTCGAACCCATTGAGTTCATTCACCTTGGGTTCGTAACGGTCGAACTGCTCCCTGGTCTTGGCGGCTTTGAACTTGAGGTAGTTGTACCTCACCAGCAGTGATCGCTGCCGATCGTCGTCAATCACGCGCTGGCGATAGAGGGACTGAAGCGGCGTAGGTAAGTCGTCAACCGGGGCCTGGCTCATCGTGGCGGGCCGGTCATCGGGGAACGGGCTCAAGCCGGCGCGGAGGATCACCTCATCCGCATCGTCGCGCTCAAAGATCGGCGAGGCGACAAAGGTGAGAGGCAGCCTCCGCGCCGCGGCGGCGCGCCGATCGTGGATCGCACGATAGATCGTCGATCTCGTGCGGCGGAACCGGCGGGCGATTTTCCCGACGCCGACGCCCATTCGGTAGGCTCGCGCGATCACACGCCGTTGCTGCGGGGTGAGCGGGCCCGAGCGGTCGATGAAGATGGCGTCTTCCGGATGGTCGCGATCATGTTTCTCCAACAGCAGGCGGATGGTTTCCAGCGCCCGGCCGGAACGGCGCGCCAGGTGCGCGGCGGTCTGGTTCAGCGAGACATCGCGCGACAACGCGATCCGCCGGGCTCGCTCGAGCAGCCTGATCCGCTCGTCGGGCGGGATCTGCGAAAAGGCGGTTGCCTTTTCGATCTGGCTCTGATGTGAAGCGATATACCGTCTCACCGCGCTGTCCAGAAACACGATCTGCCGTCGCCCGCCGTGTTCGGGACGGACCCAACGCCACCGCAGCCCGTTCCGCCGCCAGCGGCTGATAGTTTTGCCGCTGATATTCAGACGTGAGGCCAAAGCTTCGGTTGTTTCCGCGGATTCATGTTCGAGCAGCGGAACATCGGCCGATCGGCTCAGTTCATCGATCATCAGACGGAGGTCCGCGGCGACGGCCTGGCCGACAAGCAACTCCGCCCCCGCCTCGCCGCGAGCCTCCCGGCGGTATCCAGTGATCCGGTACGCCAGATAGTCCAGCGGATAGGTCGCGTCGTCTACGACTTCGTCATGCAACGTTTCGGCCCGACGGCATTGCTCCGCCCGTTTAGTCGGCGGGGCGAACATCAACTGTCGGGTCAGTTCTTCTAACGCCGAGCAAGCGAAAGACTGGCTCCAGCGTCGGCTCATGACGTCTTGATCTCGCGCATCCGTTCGATTAAACCCAACCGTTCACACCACATCGAGAAGTGACTGATCGCCTCCAACTCAGCCGGCCCGATTCGGTAACGCAGCACTTCGCCGAGGTAGCGGCCGGCCAGTTCCTGCGGCCAGCCGTGGCGGGATGCATACCGCGCGACAATCTCATCGATCCTCCGGGCGTTCCGTTCGCGCGTCAGCTGGAGGCGCTTGGCGGCGGCATCGACCAGGGCGTTTTCTTTCGCCATCCACACGGCAAACACGAATGGCCGGCCGGTGGCGTCCCGCCACGCCTGGCCGAGGTCGAGTTGGTGCGGGTATTCAACGGCCTTGGGTGAGTCGGTCACCACTTTATCGCCGATCAGCAGCATCGCCTCCGGGGCATGAACCAGTTTCCCGTCAGCGGTGTGCTCCCGCGCATCGTAATGGATCATCTTGGGGCGTCGGCGGTGAATGATCTGCATCAGAACCTGCAGCAACGCCACGCTGGTGTGGCTGTCCATGTCGGCGTGAACGACGGTGACCTCGTCGATCGGCACGCGGCTGTAGAGGCGGACCGTGAGCGTTGAGCCGTTGCAGCCGATCCCGCCGACGGGGATGATCTTCAGCGGCGTCGTCGACCGGTGGTAATCAATCACCGGGCACAAGGCGATGTCAGCCATTCCGTTTTCGAGGTCGTCGAGCAGACGGGCGGGGACGTCATAAGCGACCCGGACCGCCGCGTCGTCTTCGAGGCCGTCGATCAGGGGTTTGGCGTTGAGGTAGCTGACGCAGCCCACCCGCGTCGCGGCGGCGGCGGTCGGGGGGTCGCCCGGCTGACGGGAAGGATGAACCATGTCACAATGATTATACTTGCCGACCTTGCGCCGCCGCGAGCGAGCCGACCCATGACCGAATCCAACGAGATCCCGACCGCCCAGTTGCTGATCGTCGATGACGAGCCCGAACACGCCGAGGTGATGGCCGAGGCCCTCCGCCGGCTGGGGCACGTCTGCACCATCGTTCATGACCTGCCCGCGGCTGAGGATGAACTCAGACACGGCCAGTTCGACCTGGTGATCACCGATCTGGTGATGGACGGCGACGAGGACGGCCTTAAGGTGCTCGCCGCGGCGCGGCAGCATCAACCCAACGCCGAAACGATCATGGTCACCGCTCACGGCGATATCCCCACCGCCAAGTCGGCGATCAAGGGCGGCGCCTACGAGTTCATCGAAAAACCCCTCGACCTCGACGTGCTCCGCACGCTCTGCACGCGGGCGCTGGAAACAGTCTTTCTCCGGGCCCAGAACACCGACCTGCGTCAGCGTGTTGACGAGCAGTTTGGCTTTGAAGGGATCATCGGCAACTCCGCGCCGATGCGCAATGTCATCGCCACGCTCCGGCAGATCGCCCCGAGCAACATCCCCGTCCTCATCAGCGGCGAGTCCGGCACGGGTAAAGAGCTGATTGCCCAGGCCCTGCACAATAATTCCAAGCGCGCCCGACGTCAGTTCGTTCCGCTCAATTGCGCCGGCCTGAGCGAATCGATTCTTGAGGATGAGCTTTTCGGCCACGTGCGCGGGGCGTTCACCGGCGCCGAGAAGGATCGCGAAGGCCGCTTCGAGTACGCCAACGGCGGCACGCTTTTCCTCGATGAAGTTGGCGACATGCCGCTTCCCATGCAGGCCAAGCTACTCCGTGTGCTGCAGAGCGGTGAGGTGGTCCGCCTCGGGTCGAACGAAACCCGGCACGTCGATGTCCGCCTGGTTTCGGCGACCAACCGTGACCTGTCGGTCATGGTCAAGGAGCAGAAGTTCCGAGAAGACCTTTTTTTCCGGATCAAGGGGGTGGAGCTGCATCTGCCCGCGTTGCGGGAGCGCCGCGAAGACATCCCTTTGCTCGTTCAGCACTATATCCAGCACTACGCCTTCCAGATGGACCGGCCCGTCCCCCAGATCGCGGAGGATGTCCAGATGGCGTTGATGCAGTTCGATTGGCCCGGGAATGTGCGCCAACTCATGAATGTGTGCCAGAACATGGTTGTCGTGGCCGAGGGCGACAAGATCGAGCCGCGCCATCTGCCGTCGGAGGTGAGGTCCGAATCGGGAGGCCCTGTTGGCGAAAGCGGTTCGGCGGCTTACGACGCCTCGGGCCTCAGCCTCGACCAGATCGAGAAGCAAGCGATCCGCAACGCGCTTAAGATCACCAACGGCAATCGTGAACAGGCCGCCAAGATGCTCGGCATCGGTGAACGGACGCTCTATCGCAAGCTGAAGGAGTACGGGCTCAAGTGAGAGACTGCCGCATCGGTCATGGATTTGATCTGCATCGTCTCGAACCGGGGCGTGACCTCATCGTTGGCGGCGTGAAGCTCGATCATGATCGCGGCTGCGATGCTCATTCCGACGGCGATGTGGTGTACCACGCCGTGACGGACGCGGTGCTGGGCGGCCTGGGGCAGGACGACATCGGTCAGCTGTTTCCGGACACCGATCCGAAGTGGAAAGCCGCCGATTCACGGGTTTTTGTGGAAGAGGCGACACGGCGGATGACGATCGCGGGATACGCGGTCGGCAACCTCGACGTGACGGTGATCCTGCAGCGGCCTAAACTCAGCCTTCATAAAGCCGAAATCAAGGCCAACCTCGCCCGGCTGCTCGGCTGCGCTCCCGATCGGGTCAATCTCAAAGGTAAAACGCACGAGCACGTCGATGCGCTCGGTGAGAACCGCGCGATCGCGTGTCACGCGGTGGTGTTGCTGGTGGGAGGCGACAGGTAGTAAAACCAGAACGCAGCCATTTCCCGAATCATGAACCAGGGCAGCTTGACGAGAGTCGATGGCGTTTGGGCCGGGACCGTATACGCTTCCAGGCCGACTCGATCGCAAGCCATCTTGATTCGCGCCAAATGATAAAAATGGCTGACCGCCAGGATTCGGTCCATTTGACGATCCGCCAACAATTGTTGGGAATTCAGGATTGTTGATCGGGTGTTGACGCCTTGTCCGTCGATCAAAATGGCGCCCTCGGGGACGCCCAACGAGATCGCAAGGCTACGCATGGCGTCCGTTTCATGGACCGCGCCGTCGCCCGGACCACCCGACATGATGAGGATCGGGGCATAGCCACTCTGATAAAGATCGCAAGCTGTTTTAACTCGGTCATGCAGCGCTTGGCTGGGGCGTCCGTCTGAATAGGTTCGTGCACCGAACACGAGGATCGCATCGGCTGAACGCTGGTAACTGGTCTGTCCATAAAAGAACATCAGGCCGAGGGTGAAAACAGCCGCGCCGGCGCCGGCGATCACGGCCGATCCCGCCATCGATCGGGCGCCAGGCCGACGGTCAGACTTGCTCCAGATCACAATGACCAGCAACGCCGCGGTAATAACAAGCGACCACGGCAACGGCCACCCGGGGCGGATCACTCCCGCCCCGGCAAGCTTCCAGAAGACGATGCAGTTGCTCAGCGTGATGACGATGAGGATGACCCCCGCGGGCCTTCGGCATTTTGGATGTAAGAGCCCAATGCTCAAACCGGCGACCAGCCATCCGCCCAGCGGCAGTTGCCGCGTATCGATCCACCAGATGTTTGCATCAAAACCCGGCCACGCGAGATCGATGAACGTGTTGAATACGCCAAAACCCCCGATTAACCATGCCAGCCCTCTTGCCGCGGCGTAAGGCATGAGCGGTCCTCTTTACGGATGACGTGCGGGAACGCCGACGACGGTCTCGCCATCGGGAACATCATGGGTGACCACGGCGCCGGCTCCGACGGTGCAGGCGTCGCCGACGCGGGTGTGGGGCAGGACATTGGCGCCGATCCCGACGAGCGTGCGCGAGCCGACCCCGACGTTGCCGCCGAGCGTGGCGCCGGGCGCGATGTGGGAGAAAGGGCCGACGGTATTGTCGTGCTCGACGACGGCCGCGGAATTGACGATGACGCCGTGCCCCAGGACGGCGTGGGCGTGCACGACGGCTTGCGGGCCGACGAAAACGCCGGCGCTGACGGTGGCCGACGGGCTGACGAACGCGGCCGGGTGCACGACGGTTGCGAGTTGATGCCCCTGCTCGACGAGCCGATGACTGACATCCTCACGGTCGGCGTTGTCGCCGATGGCAACGATGAACGCGGCTTGGCCGAGCCTCGGGTCGTCATCGGCCAGCAGGGGCGGGCCGCCTTCGCCGGCCGGGTTGGCGTGAGTGGAGCGGTCATCCACGAACCCCAGCACCCGCCGCCCGGCCAACCGAGCCGCTTCGGCGATCACTCGTCCGTGCCCGCCCGCCCCGAACACGACCAGCGGCGCCCGGTCGTTTGTTTTCTGGTTCAACGTCGCCCCCGCTCTATCATCCGTTGCGCTTTATAACGCTCCGCCAACGCCGCGTCCCATTTGGGCTGGCCCGGCCGGATCTTGATGGATCGATAATCGCTGCCGCAGCGGTAACACGTCAGGATCCGAGGAGCGAACAGATAGATCGCCAGGTCGATGACGAGCACCACCCCCAATGCAATCAAAGCAAGCAAGATCTGCCCGAAACCGAAGAGCACGCTGGCGATTACCGCGGCGAGGATGATCAAGGCGAAGCCGGTCACTTGCGGGAAGGCCTTGTGGACATACATGTCCGAGCAGCCGCACACCAGGCAGTGACGCAGGTACTTCTGGTCATCCATGGCCCGGTCCCAATCCAGGGTGACGGGCTTGCCGTCGCCAGAGTCGGGCCGCACCACGGTGGGCGGCGCGCCCAGATCGACCGAGAAGTTGAAGGCGCTGTCTCCCTTACTATCTTTAACGTCGATTTTCATTATCGTTTTTCGAGATGTGGTTTACTTCCATTGTATCCTACGGGCCAGATCGGCACGCCGACGCTGTTACAGCAAAAGATAAGGATATGCGGACATGAACAGTCTAACACGGGATCAGACCCGCCGTGTGGACCGGCTCGCGGTCGAGGAGCTGGGCATGCCCAGCCTCCTGCTCATGGAGAACGCCGCAATCAACGCCACCGCGGCGATTCTGGACATGCTGGAGAACAGTTGCGGGAAGGCGCCCGACCAAGCCTCAACCGCCGTGCTCTGCGGCGGGGGCAACAACGGCGGGGACGGCTACGCGATCGCACGTCACCTCCATAACTGGGGGGGGCGGGTCGTGATTTATGCGGCGAAAGCCCCAGCCGACCTATGCGGCGACGCAGCGGTCAATATGGACATCTGCGCCCGCATGGGGTTGCCGATCCATGTGATCAATGACCCGTCCGTACTCGCGGTGTGCCAGGACACAGATGTCATGGTCGATGCGCTTCTGGGCACGGGGTTCCACGGCGACGTGCGCGATCCCCTCGCCTCGGTAATCCACGCGATCAACGCAGTCCGGGGGCCTTGCGTGGTGGCGGTGGACACGCCGTCGGGCCTCGACTGCGACACGGGCCGAGCGACGGGGCCGGCCGTGCGGGCGGACGTCACCGTGACATTCGTAGACCGAAAGGTCGGCTTTGACGCGCCGGAAGCCGCGTCCTTCCTGGGGACGGTGCGGGTCGCTGAAATCGGCGTGCCCCCTCAACTCGTCGAACGTGTCCGGGCCACCGATATCGTATGATACGTGGATCATGGCTTTTGCGGTGCTCGACGAGCTTGAGATATACGGGCCTGACCATTGCCGATCGGTCACCCCCGAACAAGCCGCGGTGTATACACGCCGTTTGACTCAGACTCACTACGAGAATTTCACGGTGGTCTCGTGGTTTCTGCCCAAACGGCTCCGCGCTGATTTCGCCAATGTGTATGCGTTTTGCCGATGGGCCGACGATCTCGGCGACGAAATCGGGGACCCCGCACGCAGCCTCGAGCTTTTACATTGGTGGCGGAACGAGTTGGACCGTTGCTATGACGGCCGGCCTCGCCATCCGGTCTATGTCGCGCTAGCGCCGACCATCGAAAAGTATGACATCCCTCAGAAGCCGTTTGCGGATCTGATCGACGCCTTCGTTCAGGATCAGACCGTAACGCGCTACGATACGTGGGCGCGGGTGCTCGACTACTGCACCCGCAGCGCCAACCCCGTCGGCAGGATCGTTCTTTACATGACGGGCTATCGAGACCAGGAACGCCAACGCCTCAGCGACCAGACCTGCACCGCTTTGCAACTGGCGAACTTCTGGCAGGACGTCCGCCGCGATATCCTCGAGCGGGACCGTGTTTACGTGCCGACCGAAGTCGCTTCCGCCCATGGCCTGAGCGTCGAGCAAATGGTCAGCCTGGTCCGGATGGACAGCAAAGCCCATCCCGGGCCCAAATGCATGGGCTGCCCTGACGACAGCGTCGCCATGACCGCGATCCGCCCGGCCTACGTCGCGACCCTCCGCGACTTGTGCGACCGAACCCGGTTGATGTTTGAAGAGGGTCGACAACTCTGGCCCATGGTGGCGCCGGACGTCCGGCTGGACATCAAGCTGTTCACGCTCGGTGGTGAAGCTATTCTTGATATGATCCGTCGCCTGAACTACGACACCTTGACCCGTCGGCCGAGTCTGAGCAGACCCGCGAAGGTCTCGCTGATGATGCGGGCGTTGGTTGGTAAACTAATGACGCTCGGCCGATCTTCCCATGCGTAACGCTCCCGCCCCGCCCATCACGCCGGATGTTCAGGCCTCCTTCGATTACTGTCACCGTATCGCCCGGTCCTGCGCCCGAAATTTCTACTACGGCTTGAAACTCACCCCCGAGCCCAAACGCTCGGCGGTCTACGCGATCTACGCCTTCATGCGCGCTTGCGACGATCTGGCCGACGGTGATGAGGCGGCCCCGACGCCATCGCAGGAGCGTAAGGCCCGCATCGAATCGTTCCGCCACACCATGGATCAGGTGCTCCGTCAGGGCGCGGACGGGCCGTTGCCGGACGCCCCGTATTGGCCCGCGTTTCGTCATGTCATGTGCGCTTACCCGGTGGATCCGAGTTACATGCACGCCATGCTTAACGGACAGGTTGACGATCTCTTCAAGAGGCGGTACGCGGATTTCAACGAGCTATATGATTACTGCTACAAGGTCGCTTCGGTTGTGGGTCTGGTCTGCATCAGCATCTGGGGGTTCGACGGCGACGCCGCCACACGCCAGCTCGCCGAGTACCGCGGCGTTGCGCTGCAACTCACCAATATCCTTCGCGACCTGGCCGAAGACGCCGCTCGGGGTCGCATCTACCTGCCCCGTGAAGACCTCGAGCGTTTTAACTATACCGAGGACGACCTGCTCGGCGGCGTTGTCAATGAACGCTTCGATCGCTTGATGACCTATCAGATCGAACGCGCCCAGAGCTACTACGCGATGTCCGCGACCCTCGAGCAGCATATCGATCCCGACTCCCGCGCCACCTGCTGGGCGATGATGCGGATCTACCGCGGCTTGCTTGACCAGATCGCCGCCAACCCACGCCGCGTGATGACCTCGCGGATCCGTCTCAGCAGCTTTCAGAAACTCGGCCTCGCCCTGCAGGCGACCTGGAAAAAATCCTGGGCGTAGCCTTCGAGCCGCAATGGTGTACGATTGGTCATGACCCTTTCCCCCACCAACCCGTCCGTCGCTCCCCGGGTGGTGATCGTGGGCGGCGGATTGGCCGGTCTGGCCGCCGCCGTCCGGCTGGCGGAGCGGCGGGTCCCCGCCGCCGTCATCGAGACCCGTATGCGCCTGGGGGGCCGTGCCACCAGTTTCGTCGACCCGACCAGCCAGACCCTGCTCGACAATTGTCAGCACGTCCTGATGAGATGCTGTACGAACCTGATCGACCTCTATCAGCGCCTCGGCGTTGAGGATCGCATCGTTTGGAGCCGCCGGCTTTACTGGGCGAACCGGGCCGGTGAGGTCGATACGCTCGAGGCCGAGGACATGCCGGCGCCCCTACACATGACCCGGGCCATGATCCGTTTCAAACTGCTCACCCCGCACGAAAAAATCGCGATCAGCCGAGCGATGATCGCCATCATGCGGACCAGCCGTCGCGAGCGCGACGCCTTGGATCGGGAGTCGTTCGCCGACTGGCTCAGGCGTCGGCGGCAACCGGACGGCGCCGTCAAACGCTATTGGGAAGTCGTCATCGTCAGCGCGTGCAACGAGACGCTGGAAAACGTCTCCGCCAAATACGCTCTGCAGGTGTTTCAGGAAGGGTTTCTCAATCATCCCGTTGCGTATGAGATGGGGTTGTCGTCCGTGCCGCTGGTTGAACTGTATGACCCGGCTGAGCGGATCATCCGCGCTGCCGGCGGCCGGCTCCTGCTGCAGACCGGGGCCGAGGCGTTCATTTACCGGGACCGCCGTGTCGCCGGCTTGAAACTGCGTAGCGGCGAGATCGTCGACGGCGATGTGTTCATCTCCGCGGCGCCTTTCGATCGGCTTCACAAGCTCAGTGACGACGCGATGCGCCGTGACGACGAACGCCTCCAACGTTTGAACGAGATCACCGTCAGCCCCATCGTCGGTATCCACCTGTGCTTCCGTACGCTTGACCGTTCCCCGGTCATGCGTCTGCCGCACCTGATCTTCCAGGAATCGCCTATCCAGTGGGTGTTCAACAAGGGCGCCGATCTCAGCGCCGGCGGCGAGGGAGCCCAACACCTGCATTGCGTCGTCAGTGCTGCGCACGAGTTGGCGGACCAACCCGCCGAAGCGATCATCAGCCTCGCGGTGAGTGAATTGCAGAAGATGATCCCCGCCGTCCGGAACGCTGCGTTGGTGCATGGACGCGTGGTCAAGGAAAAGCGTGCGACGTTTGCGGTCCGCCCCGGCCTGGACGCGATCCGCCCCGACGCGACCGGCGCGATCTGCAACCTGATCCTCGCCGGCGACTGGACCCGCACGGGTTGGCCCGCCACCATGGAGGGCGCGGTCCGCAGCGGTTATCGCGCCGCCGCGGCCGCGTTGGATGTGTTGGGGATGCCGTCCGACGGGCTTTTAGTAGACGATCTCCAGCCCGATCCCTTCTACCGCGCCGTGGCGAGGTGACCCCAGACACACTGCGGCGTGTGCCGTGGAAGGCCCGGCTACCTGGCGCCCGGCTCCGGGTCATCGGCAATCAGGCTCTCGCGCTCCAGCCCCTGGATGCTGTCACGCGGCGCCTCGCCCTCGGGCCGGTTGTCATAGCCGTCGTCGAGCGGGCCTTTGCAAGCCGACAAAAGCGCCAGGCACAACACCAGTAGAGCGATATGTTTCATAGAAACCGCCTTCATGTCTTAATGCGGGCGACAGGACTCGAACCTGCACGGCCTTGCGGCCAATAGGACCTAAACCTATCGCGTCTGCCAGTTCCGCCACGCCCGCGATGGCCCCTATTCTACCAACACCGCCTCACCGATGACGTTTAACGTCTTGTGGGCTTGAGTGTCTTGATTGACCCCGAGATGCGGGTATAGATTGAGTGGACCGCGGCCCGGGACGATTGGCGCGGGAATGGAGCCATACGGATGGATTGGCTGCGTAGAAAAACGAACGACACGGCCGAGCCCGCAGCGGCCGGACGCCTTGCGGGCCTTGAGGCGGACTCGGTCAACGGCCTGGAATCAGACGCGTTCCGCATCGGGTCCGGGTTATGGGACAAGTTGAGTCAACAACGCCGCACCTCGGCGCGGCCCGGCTCGTGGCGCCAGGGCCTGATGGAATGGGTCATGGCCGACCCCGCGTTCAAGGTTCAGATGTTTCGGCTGGTCGATGTCTTTCCCACGCTCAAAGACCCCGAACTGGCGCACCGTGTGCTGACCGATTATCTGACTCAACCCGGCGTGCATCCGCCGACGGCGATCGGCTACGGCGTACGGGCGGGTGGGCTCGCCAAACGTGCGCTGTTGAAAGCGGTCGGGTCGCAGATCGAAGCCATGGCCCGATCGTTCATCGCGGGTCGGGACGCGGCGTCCGCACTCCCCCGCCTGGGCGAATGGTGGGAGGCGGGCATGGGGTTCTCGCTCGATCTGCTCGGCGAAACATGCGTCAGCGACGCGGAAGCCGAGGCGTACCAGCACCGCTATCTCGATCTCGCCGATCGGTTACCGCAGGCCACCGCGGCCTGGCCGGATGCGCCCGGGTTGATGAAAGATCACCTTGGCCCGATCCCGCGGTGCAATGTCTCCATCAAGGTGAGCGCACTGAGCGCCCGCATCAACGAAGCCGACTTCGACGGCTCGGTTGATCGGCTGTTCCACGCCGTTCGGCCGATCCTCGATGCGGCGGCGGCCAGAGGTGTTTTCATCAATTTTGATATGGAGCACCATGCCCTGAAAGACCTGACGTTGGCTCTCTTCATGCGGTGCTGCGAGTCCATCGACTTTGACGCTGGGATCGCGTTGCAGGCCTACCTGCGATGCGCCGAGGACGACGCCGAACGGTTGATCAACTGGTCAAAAAGCGTCGGAAGGCAGGTCACCGTCCGGTTGATTAAAGGGGCGTACTGGGACCAGGAGACCATCCATGCCGAGCAGATGGGGTGGCCGGTCCCGGTCTGGAGCCGCAAGCGTGACACCGACGCCTGTTTTGAAAGGATCGCCCAGCGGCTGCTCCGGTCGACGCCGCGGTCGGCCGATGAAAGCGGCGTGAAACTGGCGCTGGGCTCCCATAACCTGCGCTCGATCGCGTGGGCGAAAGCGGTGCTGCGCGCGGAGGGGTTGCCGCCGTCCGCTTTGGAGTATCAGATGCTCGAGGGGATGGCCGGAGACCTGAAACGTGCGCTGGTTGAAAACGGCGACCGGGTCCGGGTCTATGCCCCGGTGGGTGAACTGATCCCCGGCATGGCTTACCTGGTGCGTCGCCTGCTGGAGAACACGTCCAACGAATCCTGGCTGCTCAGCAGCCGAGGCGCCCGGCCGTCTCCGGAGTCGCTGCTGGCTTCGCCGCATGACCACCCGGAAGACGCGTCAGAAGACCCGGGAATCGTGTTGATCCGCAACGCCCCGGAGCGTCATCAACTGTCCGAAGCCCAGGCCGGCGTGGGCGACGGCCGCCCGTTTATGAACGAGCCGTGGCGTGATTTCAGCGACGCCGCTCAACGTCAGGCGTTCGCTTTGGCGATCCAACGCTCGGAGCCGCCCGAGGTTCCCCACGACGGAACCGAGGCGGACGCCGCGGACGCGGTTTCGTTGGCGGTTGAGGCCTCGGGCCCGTGGAGCGACGCCGACGCCCGCGGCCGTGCGCAACGGTTGAACGCCGCGGCGGACGCCATAGCGGCGCAGCGCGACGCGCTGGCGGGCCTCATCATCCGCGAAGCCGGGAAGACGTGGCGCGAGGCCGACGCCGATGTCTGTGAGGCGATCGACTTCTGCCGGTTTTATTCACGGGAAGCGGTGGGTTTGTTTGAGCCGCAACGGCTGGGCGCATACATCGGCGAACTGAACCACCACTGGCATCAGCCCGTCGGCGTCGCGGCGGTGATCAGCCCGTGGAACTTCCCGCTGGCGATCTGCGCCGGCATGACGTCCGCAGCGCTGGCCTGCGGCAACACGGTGATCGTCAAGCCGGCGGAGCAGACCCCCGGCGTGGCCCTGCGGATGTGCGAGATCTTCTGGGACGCCGGCGTGCCGCACGAGGCGCTGCAACTGCTGCCGGGCGTCGGCCACATCGTCGGCGCCGCGTTGGTGCGCGACCCGCGGGTCGGCGTGGTGGCGTTTACCGGCTCACGCGAGGTGGGGTTTGATATCTCCGCCGCCGCCGGCGAGGTCCGCGAGGGGCAGCACCACCTCAAACGCCTGGTCTGCGAGATGGGCGGGAAAAACGCGATCATCGTTGACGAGACGGCCGACCTCGATGAAGCCGTGCTCGGCGTCAGGCAGTCCGCCTTCAGTTATGCCGGCCAGAAGTGCTCGGCTTGCAGCAGGGTGATCGTGGTCGGCTCCACGTTCGATAGCTTTCAAAAACGCTTCATCGACGCCACGGCGTCCCTGACCATCGGGGACCCCATGGACCCGGGAACCGACGTGGGGCCGTTGATTGACACGGAAGCGTTCGAGAAGGTCATGCGGTGCGTCGAGCACGGAAAAACCGAGGCGTCGCTGGCGTACGCCGGCTCTGTGCCGACCGGCTTGGCGAAACGGGTCGGCAAGCCTTACGCGCCGCCCCACGTGTTTGCCGATGTGCAGCCGGATCACCGGTTGGCGAACGAAGAGATCTTCGGCCCGGTGCTGGCGGTCATGCGCGCGGCGGATTTCCGGGACGCCTTGAAGATCGCCAACCAGACGCCGTATCGGCTGACCGGCGGCGTCTACAGCCGCACGCCGTCGCATCTCGAGGAAGCGCGTCGACGGTTCCGCGTCGGCAACCTGTATCTCAACCGCGGCTGCACCGGCGCCCTGGTCGGCCGCCAGCCTTTCGGCGGGTTCGGCCACTCCGGGGGCGGCGCCAAGGCCGGCGGCCGGGAGTACCTGTTGCACTTCGTGCACCCCCGCGCCTGCACCGAGAACACCATGCGGCGAGGCTTTGCGCCGGGCCTGGACTAAGCATGCTCGCCCATCAGGCGCCCACGGTCGCCCGGGCGTGACCGCCTTGTTCAAGGCCGCTGTCAGGCGCCGCGAGGTCCTCGGCGGGAACCTCGGCCCGGACCTCCCGATACCGCGGACCGTCCGGCGGCTCAGGACGCGTCAAGGGGGCTTGTGCGAGCGCTTCAAACGTGAAGAGACGGCAGGCGTCGGCGCCCCAGGTCTCCTCCGGGACGAACCGCAGGCCCGCCGCCTGCACCCGCAGCGGCAGACGCACCAGACGTTGATGGTTCGCGGCTTCCCGGTGGACGGTTTCCCAACGGCCGTCTCCACGATCCGCCTCGATCCGGAAACCCCGGGTCATCTGCGGAGGAACCGGGCAGTCATTGCCCCGGCGGGGAATGGAGCAGGGCATCTTTTTCGCGTGGTTGAGATTGCTGTCGAAGACCAGCCGAACGCCACCGACGTGAACCGGCGACGACCAGCGGTACTCGGCCGCTTCGCCCCGATTCAGGACGGCCCCATTCGGATCATCGCCGATGGGCCGTTCGTCCCCGTTACGCAGCGGAGCAAGCGCCGCGGCGCCCCGGGCCTGCTGGGTCAACTCATCCACCCGACGGGAGACGCCGGGCAGGTAGCAGTCATCGTCGATGAGCTGCTGCTGCAGGTCGGGGATGCGTTGCGGGTAGAGGTCCCGCGGCAGGCGGCGTTCGGCGACGCACATCGCGGCGGCCGTGCCCGCGGCCTGGCCGATCATGGCGCAGGTCGCCATGACCCGCGTGGAGGATAGCGCCGCGTGCGTGACGCTGATGTTGCGGCCGGCGCAGAACAGGTTGGTGATGTTGCCCGAATACAGGCACCGGTACGGGATGCCGTAAGGCGAGGGGGCGGGGTGGAAGATCGTCGGCTTGCCCGGGTAAAGCAGGCCGGCGGGGTGGTGGTCGTCCATGGACCACCCGCCGTAGGCGATCAGGTCGTCGAAGCGGCCGCCGTCCCGGACATCGTTCTGGGTGAGGATGTGGTCGCCGACATAGCGGCGGTTCTCGCGTTTGCCCGGGAGCGAGCCGGCCCATTCGAGGGTCCAGTTTTCCGCGTCGGCGCGTTTGGGGCTGTGGTTCTTGATGAAGTCCCAGACGCCGAAGGCGACGCGGGTCAGCTCGTGCCGGATCGCCTGGGCGTCCCGGATCGTGTCGTCGAGCCCGCCGAGTTCGAGCCACCAGAAGTTGTGGCCGCGGACGCCGGCGTTGCGGTTGGGTAGGTCGGACTCGTCGAGAAACTTGTACGCCCACGGCGGGGGGGTGAAGGGCTGAGGTTCGTCGGTCTCGCGGGCCTGGATCAGCAGGGAGTTGCCCATTGTCCTCAGGTCCGCCGCCTGAGGTTCGATGTCTTCATCAAACTCATGCCGGGCCTCCCGGCCCTGGCGGTAGTGGGCGCCGGTGAGGGGGATGAGGATGCTGTCGCCCGAGCAGTCGATGAACACCCGGGCCGCAACGGTGTGCGGCGTCTGGCTCGTCAGCTGCCACGCCTTGACCGCGGCGATCCGCTGGCCGTCCGGCTCCATCACCGCGTCGTTGCACGAGCAGTCGAGCAACAGCGTGAGGTTGGGGCAGAAAGCGCACTTGGCGTAAAGCACCGCGTCCCAGAGCGAATAGTTGCCGGTTGGATTCAACCGGCAGTTATCGAGCTGGATCTCTTCGAGGAGGCCGGTTTCCTTGTTGTTGCGCCCGTGCGCGCCGCAGATCCACATGCGGACCTCGGACGAGGCGTTGCCGCCGAGGACGGGGCGGTCGTGGATCAGCACCGTCTTGGCCCCGCGCCGCGCCGCCGCGATCGCCGCGCACATCCCCGCCATGCCCCCGCCGATCACGCAGACCTCCGCGTCGTGTTGAACATGAGCGAGAGTGGCCTGAGGCGCATTTGGCATGATTAAATTTCCTTGAATTAACCCATAAAAGCCTGATCGACCATTTAATTTAAGAAAAACGTTAAAAATAGCAATGGACGGACGCAACACAAATTTGTATTTATTTGATATATGCGTAACGCGGTCAAAATGGCTTTGCCGGTGCGGCTTCACCACCCGTGCGGCCGCCTGCGCGTGAGCGGGGGCTGGTCGCGGCCGCCGGAGGCCTCGGCCAACCTGCGCGACCATGAGCTTTGGCTGGTCTGGAGAGGGCGGGGGTGGATGCGGGGCAGGGACCGCCTGCACGAGATGCGCCCGGGGTTTTGTGTGTGGATGCGCCCCGGGGGCGTTTACGACGCGGGGCTGGAGGCCGGCGACGAGTTGGGGTTCACCTACATCCATTTCAAGCCGTTGACCGCGATCGATCCGCCGGAGTTTTTTAACGTGCGCGATGTCGGGTATGTCGAGTCGGTGATGCACCGGATCGTGGCGATGACGCCGCGGGTCGGGCATCAACGCTGGGGGCGCCCGGCCTCGACGCCCCCGGCGGGCGCCGTGCTGTTGTCCGGGCTGTTGCTGGACCTGCTCGACAGCCACCGGCGGGGCACGGGCGCCGCGGGGACGCCGCGTGAAAGAGAGATGTCCGCGTTGACCCATGCGCTGCGGACCGACCCGGCGTCGGCGCCGTCGGTCGAAGCCATGGCCCGGCGGATGGGCGTGACGGCGGCGCACTTCACCCGACTGTTCAGGAAAGTGAACGGTCTCGCGCCGCAAACGTTCATCATGGAGGCCCGGCTGCAACAGGCCAAGCTGTTGTTAACCGAGTCGGACCTGCCCGTCGGGCGGATCGCCGAGATGCTCGGCTACCGGGACGTCTATTTCTTCTCGAAGCAGTTCAAGCAGAAGACGGGGCGCAGCCCGACGGCGTTCCGGCGGTCCGTTCGATGAAAACCCGGCGCCGCGATTATTCATCGGTCGGGTCGAGCGCGGCCAGCGTGACCGTGAACCCGGCGGGGAGCGTGCGGTCGGCGTTATCGATGGTGAAGACGCAACGGAAGGTCTGGCTCGCCGAGTCGATGATCGGGTCGACGTGCTTGAGGCGGCCGATCAGCTCCGCGTTGATCGGCTTGCCGGCCGCGAGGCGGTAAGGGGCGCCGAGGAGCAACTGCCCGTAAGCGTCCACCGGCAGATAAACCTCCGCTTCAAGCTCGTCAAGCTGCGCGAGGAAGATCAAGTCTTCGCCCCGCTCGACCGCGGCTCCGCCCTCCAGCATGACCCGCACGATCGTGCTGGGGAACGGCGACTTGATCTTGAGCATGTCCAGGCGATCCTTCTGGATGTCAAGGACGACCTCCGCCTCGCGGGCCTGTTCGAGGGCGGAGTCGTAATTGGCCTGGGCCTGATCGCGCTGGACGCGCAGGCGCCGGACCTCCCAATCGCTCGTGGCGTCGGTCAGCAGCAGCTTCTCGCCTTGCTCAAGCATGATCTGGGCTTCATCGAGCGCCGCTTTGGCGCCCCGGGCCTGGGCGTCGCTGTCGGCGCGCAGCTTGGCCGCATCGACCGACAGCTGCTGCTCGTCATCTTTCATCTGCGCCACCACCGCGCCGTCTTCGACACGCTGGCCTTCGTCGACCAGGATTTCCTTGAGGATCCCGTCCGCCGGCACGCTGAGCTGCAACTGCCGGCTGGGGCGGACGAGGCCAGGGTAGTCAGCCAGGTCGATCGCGTCGTCGGCGTGAAGCCAGGGGCCGATCGTGATCAAAAGGGCGGTGCACGCGAGACGGACGACAGGGCGGTTCATGCGGTTTCCTTGGGCGGGGCGGGTCAATGGTCGGGGTGGACAAAGCCGAGGAACTGTTCGGACCAGACGTCGGAGCGGAGGACGGACTTCCGGGCGTGGCGGGCAAGCCGGCGGGCGCGGGCCTGCGCGATGGCGACGGCGGCCCGGGGGCCGAAGAACCGGGCCGCGAGTTTGACCGACAGCGCCCGGCCGTGGCGCTTGAGCAGGTCGTCGTACGGGCAGACATAGGCGCGGGCCGCCCCGGGATCGCCTTGCCGCCCGGCGCGGCCGAAGAGCTGGCGGTCGATCCGCCGATCGTCGTTGAACTCGGCGGCGATCACCGCCAGGCCCCCGCGCTCGGCGACGCCGGGGCCGAGCTTGATGTCGGTGCCCCGGCCCGCCATGTTGGTGGCGACGGTGACCGCGCCGCGCTGGCCGGCGCCGGCGATGATCTTCGCCTCGTGTTCGTGATGGACCGCGTTGAGCACCTCGTGCGCCAGGCCGGCCTCGGTGAGCAACCGGCTTAACGCCATGCTCGAGTCCACGTTGCGCGTGCCCAGCAGGACCGGCCGGCCAAGGGCGTGATACTCCTTGACGTCCTCGATGATCCGCGCGTTCTTGTCGTCCACGCCGCTGCACATGACCGGGGCCAGGTGCTTGCGGACGCAGGGCCGGTGCGTGGGGACGCGCACGGTTGAGAGGCGATAGGTCTGCTGGAACTCTTGCCGGGCCTCCCACGCGGTGCCGGTCATGCCCGCCAGCCGTCGGTAGAGGCGGAAGAATTTCTGGAAGCTGATCGAGGCGAGCGTTGTCTGGGCGGGCGAAGGATCGAGGCCTTCCTTGACTTCGATCACCTGGTGCAGCCCGTGCCGCCAAGTCCGGTCGGGCATGAGCCGGCCGGTCGACTCGTCGACGATGACGACCTTGTCTTCCTGGATCACGTAATGCTGGTCGCAGAGGAACAGCAGACGCGCGGTGAGGGCCTGGGTGACCAATTCTTCTCGAATGCGGGAGCCGCGCCAGATGCCGGTCATGTCGGCGGTGATCTCGGTGAGGCGGCGGCGGCCGGCGTGCGTCAGGTCGACCTCGCGGTGCTTGAGGTCGACGCGGTAGTCCCGGCCGCGTTCGAGCCGGTCGGCGAGTTGGAGGGCGTGCTGGTAACGCTCCTTCTCGTCGGTGTTCTCGCCCTGGGAGGAAAGGATGAGCGGGGTGCCGGCTTCATCGATCAGGATCGCGTCGGCCTCGTCGATGATGGCGCACTCGAGGCCGCGCATCACGGTGTGGCCTTGGCGGAGATGCGCCCCGCCGAGGCTGGCCAGCAGCGAGGCGTTGACGCCGGGGTTGTAGCCCATCGCCACGCGGTCGCGCAGGAAGTCGGCGGCGACCTCCTTGTTGGTGGTGTAGGTGATGTCGGCGGCGTAGGCGGCCTGGCGCTGGTCGGGCGGGGTCTCGCCGACGACGTGGGCGACCGACAGGCCGAACGCTTCGTAGAGCGGCGCCATCGTTTCGGCGTCGCGCTGAGCGAGGTAATCGTTGGCGGTGATGATGTGGCACCCCCGGCCGCGCATCCCCAGCACGACGGCGGGGATCGCCGCCGAGAGGGTTTTGCCCTCGCCGGTCGCCATCTCGACGAGCCGCCCGTCGATCATGGCCAGGCCCGCGGCGACCTGGACCGGGTACGGCATCATCCCGAGCCGGCGTCGGGCGGCTTCGCGGATGATCGCCGCCGCGAGGGTCAGCTCCTCGGGCGTCTCGCGCCGCCGTCGGAACACGGTCCGCAGCCGGTCGGCTTCATCTACGAGCCGATCGCTGCCGTAGCCCGCCACCTCGCCCTCCAGCGCGACCACCTGCCGGGCCCGCCGCAGCACCCGTCGGCGGCGCGGCACGCGGCACAGGATGTGGCTCATCACCGTATCCCACGCCGCGTCGGCGCCGGTCGGCGGCGGCTTCAACGGCTGATGGCTCAGCGACGCCCGCCACGCCTGCGCCGAGGCGAACGGCGATCCCGCGTCCTGGCGGACCCGAGACTCACCCGGTTGACGAAGACGCACATGATCCATCACTTCAGATCCGGAACCGTTCCTGTAACACCTGACGCAACGCCCGCCAGCCCTGCACCAGCAGCGGCGCCCGCCCCAACTCGAACCGCGCCACCACACGCTGACCCGCGTACAGCGCCGGGGGCGACCCGTCCTCGCCTGGCTCGACCTCGATCTCCACCTCGAAGAACGGCGACGCCGCCATGTCCCCCTGCTGCTGGTCGCTCGACACCGCCAGTTCGCCGCCCCCCATCAGCCCCAGCGCCGGCGAGGGCAGCTGACGCCGCCCGCCCCGCACCACCCGCGTCACCCGGCCCACCATCTCCTGGTCCGGGCGGTTCCGCGCCCGCAACTCCACCACCGTCCCCGCCTCGCGCGGCAGCCGCGGCCCGAGGAACTGGTCGGCCGCCACGCGGATCCGAAGGTCATCCAGTGTCGCCACGTAGCCCATCGCCTCGCCGCGGCGGAGGTACATCCCCGTGGACGTGTCGCTCGACCCGCAGACCCAGACCCCGTCAAACGGCGCCCGGCGGGTCAGCTTCTCCAGGTCGCTTTCGACCCGCGCCAGTTGTTCGTGCAGCGCCCGGACCTGTTCGAGCATCGCCTGCGCCTCGGCCGTCTCCTCGACGATGGCGCTGCGCCGCCGGGCCTGCATCTCTTGAAGCCTCGCGATCAACTGATCGCGGCGGGATTCGAGCTCCCGGTCCTCGCTGACGAACAGGGCGTCTTCCCCCGCCAGGACCGCCGAATTCGACGGCAGCATGCGGCGGATGAAACCGTCGGCGCCGGCGTGGACCGCCACGATCTCCCGCGGCTCCACCACCCCCTCGGCCCGGTCGCGCTCCGCGACCGGGATGAAGCCGAGGATCACCACCAACGCCGCCACCGTCCCCAGCGTGACCCCCAACGCCCGGCTGCGGACCCGGACCAGCTCGGGCCCGACCGTCAGGTAATGCGTGAACTTGCCCAGCGGCACCACCACCCACCCGACGATCGCGAGCGCCGCCATCATCATGCCGACAAAGAACAGCTTGTCGGCGATGAAGAAGAAGATGGTCACCGAAAGGAAGACGCGGTAGATGCTCGAGAGGATGGCGTAGGTGATGAGCCACGCCTGCTCGCGCCGGCCGTCGGTCGGCTTCCGCGGCCGCTTGACGCCGAAGGCGTACTTCTTCACCACGTAGTAGAGCATGTCCTTGCTGCGCTGCATCAGGTTCGGCGACTCGATCAGGTCGCTGAGGATGTAGTAGCCGTCGAACTTGATGAGCGGGTTGAGGTTGAACAGCAGGGTCGACACCCCGGCGATGAAGATGGCGTTGTAGGCCAGGGCGTGAACCAGCGTGCCCGACGCCGAGTTGGCCCAGATAATCGCGGCGATCGAGGCGACCGCAAGCTCGGCGTACATGCCCGCGGCGCCGATGAAGGCGCGCTGCCACTTGCTGGGCAGGGACCAGGCGCTGCTCGCGTCGACGTACGGCACCGGCATGAGGACCATGAACATGATCCCCAGCGTGTGCACCTCGCCCCCGGCGTGGCGGCGCCGGCCGAAGTGCTTGCAGCAGAAGCCGTGGCCCAGCTCGTGGACCAGCTTCAGCACCACCATCGAGACGTAGAGCCAGGGCAGGTTGCCGGGGCTGAGCACGCCCTCGGTCTGATTGACGAGTTGGCCGCCTTTGCCCGCCAGCGACATCAGGCCGCAGAACAGGAGCACCGACCACAGCGCGATCCCGATCGGCCCGAAGCACCAGCCGACCAGCTTGACCCAGCGGTTGAGGAACCGGTCCGGGTCCCACAGCGGGATGCGGGCGAACAGCAGGCCCATGATGTACCCGCCGACCTCACGCCGGATCCGCTTGGTCCGGCGCCGGAACATCCCGGCCGCGTCCGCGGGCAGGTCCGCCTCGAGCAGGTTGCTGGCGTAGAGCTGGCCGAGGAGCTGGACCGCTTCGCCCTGGGTCGGCGCCCGGTCGCCCAGTTGCTCGCAGCACGCCTTCCACACCTCGTCGACCGTGCGTCGGCCGTCGAGCATGCCGATGAACCGGTGGCCGGCGTCGTCGACGCGCGAGAACTTGTTGTTGGACGGATCGCGGAAGATGTACCAGGTATGCCCGCGGTACTGCTGGCGCGAGCTCTGCACCAGCGACCGCAGCCGCGGCCTCAACTCGGCCACGCGGTGCCATTGGTCACTGAACGTCGGCCGCTCAAACGCCATCCTGCAACTCCCGCGTCACCACCACAGCTTCATCCGCACCCAGTTCACCGCGTCTCGCGTCCACAGCCACAGGAAGCTGGCCCGCCCGACGTCCACCTTGGCCACCCCTTCCATGCCCGGCCTCAGCCACGGCGGGATCCGGTCCAGGGTTGCCCGCACCTTGAACACGTTCTGGGCCTCCACCACTTCCGCCAGGGGTTCGATCTTGTCCACGGTGAAGCCGATGTAATCGCCCGGGTTCGCCGCCGACGCCAGCTCGCCCCGGTCGCCCACCGCCAGCTCGGTCACCCGGTCTTCGGGCACCATCAGCTCGGCCCGCAGCCCCTCGGTGGGGACCACCTCGAACAGGATGTCGCCCTTGCTGACCGACCCGCCGACGCGCCGCTTCAGGTCGCCCTCGAGGACGATGCCGCCCATCGGCGACATGATCGACGCCATCTCGATCTGGTGCTCAACCAGCCGCTCCTCCGCCAGGACCCGGGCCGCCTCGGCGTCGGCGATCTGCTGCTCGACGATCTTGCCCGACCGCCGCTCCATCGCCGCCTTTTTCTCGGCCTGCAGCCGGTCGGCGCGCAGCCGGGCGAGCTGGAGGCGCAGCTCGGCCGTCTCCAGCTCCGCCAGTTCCGTGTCCTCGGGCCGGACCTCGTCGCCGGGGCTGACGTGAACGGTTTTGAGGTAGCCGTCAAACGGCGCCGAGACGATCTGCCGCTGCGTGGCCTCGACCACGAACGGGGCGGACACCCGGTCGGCGCCGCGGCCCAGGGTGATCACCGCGAGGAAGATCGCCCCCGCCACGGCCCCGAGCTTGAGCCAGGTGTGCTCCGGCCCGACCGCCGTCGCCGCCATCCGCCGCGTGCCGGCCGCCAGCTTCGCACCGAACCACCGGTCGTTTTCATACAGCTCCATCAGCGGCGGGCCGCAGATGTTGCACGCCAGCCGCAGGCCCTCCACCTCGCGCGTCGTCATCGGCCGCTCCGCATCACGCTCGATCGTGACCGCCCCGATCACCTTGCCCCCGCGCCACAACGGGAACGTCGCGACCGTCAGCGGCCCGTGGTCCTTCGCCAGGCGTTCCGCGGACCGGGTGACCACCATCGCCTCCGGGGGGCAGGGCCAGGCGATCTCCACCTCCTGGTCCACGCTCTCCTCCATGACCCCTTCAAGGTCCTGCACGAGCTTCATCTTGCGATTGATATGCTCGGTATGGCTCATCGCCCGCAACTTCACGGACCGCCCGGTGAGGAATCCGACGCTGACGCGTTGAGTCCCCCACCGCGTGTGGACCTCGTTGCAGAACGCCATCGCCGCGGCCCGGAAGCGTTTCTGGTTGTTGACCGCGGTGAGCACCTCGATCCCGGCGTTCATCAGCCCGACGCCTTCGAGCTTCTCACGCGTCATCCGCCGCGTGTCGTACAGCGCGAACAGCGGCTCGGTCAGCTCCAGCCGCTCCAGGCTGCTTTCCACGGCCGCGGGGTCGCGGGTGGTCAACAGGTAGAGCCCCAGCCACGCCGAGCCGCCCTCCCCCCGCATCGGCAGGGTGACGATGTGTTCTTTGGCCGCTTGGCCGTAGAGCTGGGTTCCATCGTGCAGCGGCAGGGCGGCGGCCTGTCCGCCGACGCCCTGAACGCGGATCTGCTGAAGCGCCCGCGCCAGCCACGCCGGAAGGGTCCGCTGTCCATCCGGGTTCGCCGGCGGCAGGGGATGCACGCCCAGCACCTCCGCGCCGCCCTCGCCGCCCGGGCGGATGATGGCGGCGGCTTCCGCCCGGCCGAGCCGGCACTGCGCCGCCAGCACCTGCTCGAGCATGGCGCCGGCCGACCCTTCAAAGCGGATCAGCCGCGAGACAATCTCAGCCGCGCTCGACCGCGTGGCGTCCGCATTGGTCTGATGCGCCATCCCGGTTCACTCCATCAGCCCGACGGCTCATGTGTCAGTTCTGCGGGGGTTGGACGATCCGGTCGGCGGCGTTCAGCTTCAACTCGCCGAATTGCTGCTCGTGCTGGCGGACCAGGTTGCCCAGCAGCAGGGCCATCCGCTTGGCGGTGTAGAAGTTCATCACCACCCGATCGGTGATGTCGAACCGGACCTCGCTGCTGACGCCCTCGTCTTCGCCGGCGCCGCCGGTCGGCACGGTGACATTCAGCCCAAGGTCGAGGATCACCTCGTCCACCGACGCGTTGCTGCGGAACGCGTTGACGTAAACGGTTTTGGCGTCCCGGTCGTTGATCCGGACGCGGACCTGCCGTTTCGAAGGCTGGGGCGTGTCCTGATTTTCCGCCTCGTCGATCGTCGGGGTTGCTTCCTCGGGCATAATCACGCTTCTCCAATAAATTAAGGTTCCGGAATTTAGAACAGAGTGATTTTTACTATACATGAATCATTTCTGATCTGTGGGATGAAATCCTGGATTCACCCATCATTAATGTAAATATTTTGTTTGGGTTTGTCAAGCCTCTTGATCCAAGGCATCGGCGCGACGTATTTGTGGTATTTGGCGTGAGTGATTTTCTGTGATGAATGACGACTTGGGTCGCAATCGATGCAGCCCCCGGGCAGCCCGATGAGATCGGATCGGTCCGTGTTTCAACGCCGCCGTTGAAGCCCGCCACGCGCCGACTCACCGGATACTGTTATCATGAGACCCGTTTAGACCCCGTAGCCCAATCGGCAGAGGCAGCGCACTTAAAATGCGTCCAGTGTGAGTTCGAGTCTCACCGGGGTCATCTTGTAGGAGTTCGTTTTTAGCTGCTAGTGGTTAGCCTGAGCGCGGGGCAGGCCCCGCGGCCAAGCTCGAACCCAAGAGTTCATGGCTAACGGCTAAAAGCTAGCCGCTAAAGCTTCAAGACCGACTACGTCAATGCGGATGGCAGGGCTCGAACCTGCGACCTTCGGTTCCGGAAACCGGCGCTCTATCCAACTGAGCTACACCCGCTAGTATTTGAATTTCAACGGTTTACGCGGACTTGCGCCGGGGTTCAAAAAACGCCTCGACGCTGGCGGCCAAGAACGTATCTTACCCCAATCCGGCGGGACCGTCATCTGTGGCGGGGAAAACCGACGGTCGGAACACACCGATGCCGCGCCCCACCGCTGCGACACGATTGCACGCTCGTCATGGGGAACGAAGCCATTGGGATCGAGACACAACCTGTCGTCATAGCGTCCCCCGTTAGCCGTCTTCTTGCGGTTGGTCTAGCCGTGGTCGCGACAGAACGGTCTCGGCTTGAGCCTGAATTGACGCCAAATCCATGCCGTCAAGGTCGCGGACGCCGCGTGTCAGGAGACGCTCTATGGCCGTCTGAAGCGATTCAAGTGCGAGACGGTCTTCGTCGTGGGGGGGATCTGGTTCGTTGGCCCAGTCATCTGCGATAAACGCAAAGTCCTTGACCACGCCGCCGTACATGTCTCCGGCCCGGTCAGCGTTGCCAAGCCGATCATGGCAGTCGGCATTCGCCAGCATGGCGGGGCCGACCATGTGGTGATAATGCGAGCAGACCGCGAGTGTCACTTTCGCCCACAGGGCACTGGCATTTTCTTCGCGTTTAAGCCAGCCGGCATTCTGAAAATGACCGGTCAGCGCACGTGCGAGATTGCCGTAGCCCGCGCCGTTCACCCACACGAGCGCCGAGATGGGATTTGCAGGATAACCGTTCGCCTGCCGCCTGATGTTCTCGATTTCCACATCGAGACGGCGGAGCACGTTTAACACGAATCCGCCATGTTCTTCACGGGATTCGTCGGAGGACAAATCCAGTTCAAGGACCCGTTCGACTTCTGACTTGATGGCGTCGAAGTCCGTTGACGCAGGATGATTGCCTGGCCCCTTGGCGAACCATGATCGAAGCCACTTCAGCACGGGGTGACGATCCTATAATGGCAGCTCGCGAAAAAGGCGCGGCTGCCAGTCGTTCGAAAAAGCGGGCTCTTGACCGGTAAATGGATTATCCATTGTGGGGCGTCGCCGGTCAACGGCGGCTTACTTGGGGACAAGGCGAACCCCTGTCTTTGTTTTTCGCAACTTCCAATGCTTGTATGGGTCGGCAAGAAACGGTGCGGCGAGGCTCTGGGCGTCCTGGTTCGAGACGCCCGGCGGGAATTGAATGCCGCCAAAAGAAACGCCGCCAATCTTCGCGTCGAAGTCGTACTCGAAATCGTCGGAGCCCGCGTAGGCGAGCGCAATTCTGCCCGACCATGTAACTCTGTATGTGCGTTTTTTCGGTTCGCGTTTGAACCGAACCCGGTGCCCCGATACGGCGTCGTGCCCTGTTAAGTAAATCCCAAATGGCCTTGGAAGGCAGAGATCATTGGGATCGTCATCAAACGCGAAAGTCTTGCCGCCGATCTTAGCCAGATCGAGCGGGTCGTCTTTCGATCCTGCGAGAAAGCCAAACGCACAGCCAGGCCAATACGTCGATGAGAGCGTGCATGAATGGTAGTTGCACCAAACGGTTTTCGATTCCCAGTCAGATTCGTCATCATCTCCGTCTTCTTCGCGGGAATCCGGTCCGGACGGAGGGTCTTCCGCATAGTAGTTGGCTGTCGTGAGATGGAGGTCAAACCAGATTCCGGTTGCACGCTCGACGCGTGCGGTCCATTCAAATGTCGTGACCGCATGTCCTTTAGGCCACGGATTGCCTTTAAACCAAATCCGGCCGAGTTCTTTCCTGCTCGCCATAGAGGCCCCTTGGTCAGCGAACGATTAAAGCTTGATTGTCAGCCGTCCGCAGCAGCGGCTCCCAACCAGCAAGTCTGTCATCCAACACGTGCGTCGTCGGCCAACGTCCGCCGGAGGTTAGAGAGCGTTATTCATGAGAACATCCCCGGTGGTGCAACTGTCATTTCTTCATCGTCGTAAACGTACTTGCCAGCTTCGAGATCGTTCGCAATCTGCTCCAGCAACTCCAACCAAGATGCAGCGAGCACTTCGGTCGGCCCAATCTCATGATCATGATAAATGATTTGGCCGAGATGGCCGTCATCAGGAGGGTCAAGATCGATGGTGAGATGCTCTCCGCTGTTGTCGGTCAGGTGAATGCGAGAAGTATTCCACCAAATGGGTTTAGCCGGTCCAATCAGGGCATGGGGTCGCCAATCTTCACCGACCCCGTAACCTTGTGTCTCCTGCATCTGTCGGTACATCTTCCATTGCTCAATCACATCGTTGAGATCGAGCAATTCACCGTACCAGAGAAGCCATGTTGTGTCGGTTGCGCCACCATTGTGACGGCGGAATGATTCGCGTACATCTTCCGGGAACGTCTGGCCGGTCACCGCCTCGACCTCGGCGATGTCGGATTGCGAAGCCCCCGGATTCAGTTGAAACACGCCAGCAGGACAGTGTTGCTCGTGCCACTGCGCTATTCGATTCCAAGCTTGCCCGACGGACATGCGTGCCCCAAAAGTGAAAGGATCCGTTTCCGATCGCCCACGCAAGCGGGCTCCCAACCGGCAAGTCTATTGTCCATCCCGGGCGCCGCCGGTCAACTGCAGCTTCTGGTTAGGCGTGGCTGGGGCGCCCGAGTTGAAGCGTTCGTAGCCTAAGAAAGTGAAGTCATCTTTGAGGCCGTTCCAGACCAGGGCCTCGTCGCCGTCAGCCATGATCTGGAAAAAATCACCGGGCGGCCGGTAACCGCCTGCATTCAAGTGGGGGAAGGGCGGCACGTGATCCGGGTCGACAAAAGGCAGTTGCGCCAGACCATCAGGGAGGTGCTCAAAGTAGACGATCTGAGAGACGCCCGACCATTCAATGAATTGTTTTTGACTGGCGGGCTGGTCTGCCGGGCATCGCCACTGACGACAGGCCTCGGCATAACTCTCTGGCTTGTGGGGCGGATCGATCACCGGCTGAAAGAACCAGCCACTGGCCTGGATTTCGTATGGATTACGCACGACCGTAAAGACGTGGTAACTCCGATACTCTTCGGGGACCCGCCAGGCATGGTGCTCACCGACCCACTCCCCCTGGAAATGGTCGACCAGCCACTTCGACATCGACTTCGACCCCGTACGCGGGATCGCGATGTAGACGTATTTCAGTGCGCGTGACACAATCACACTATCACCCTAAACGTATATAGACTCGACGGCAGCGGCCCACTGAAACAGGCTTCCAGCGGGTAAACCTTATTGTGCATCGCCGGCGTCGGTGGTCAATCCCTTTGGTAATCGGCGCCGCATTCGGGGCACGGCTGCTCTGCCGATGTGGCGCGAAGATCATACCCACACAGAACACAACAATTGTTTTTAAACCTTTTTTGGGCTCGCAGATAATAACGGAAGAAAAACGCGAAGCCCGCCAAACTCAAGGGCGTCGCGGCATAGATCGCCCACCAAGGGAACGCGTTACCCGCCACTGCAAAGATGGGCCATATTGAGGAGGCGGCTATTAAAACCCACCGTCGACGGCGAATGGACGGGTCGATGGCTTCAAGAATCCTGTTGTCAAGAGTCCTGCCGTCCATAGACGTCAGTGTATCGTGCATAGGGAAGGGACGGGCAAACCCCTTGCCCCGCTTATGCATGCGTGTCTTTGGTTAGCCGCGACGTCCCCGTCGCGGTCTGCCGCAGGACGAGAAACGCAGGGCGACCCGGCCGCGACGGGGACGTCGCGGCTGCGGGGAGCGCAGGCGGAGGGGGTCGGTCAGCGGCGGTGCACGATCAAGAACGCCGCGGCGGGCAGCAACAGCATCAGGGCGCCGGGCTCGGGGATGGTCACCGCGGTGATGCTGAACCAGTTGACGTAACCGAACGAGCCCGGGGCGTCGCCCTGGACCTCGATGGTCAGGGCGCCGTTCGCGTCGGCAAACACGCTCTGAAGCAGCACGGTCGCGTCGATGTTGTTGCCGTAGTCCAGCACGCCGGACACCGGGTTGCCGAACTCATCGAAAGCCGTGTATCGCGTAGCGCCGTCCGCGCCGGCGGTGGCGAAGAACTCCAGGTCGTACTCGCCGCCGGGGGTCAGCCCCAGGATGCGCATGACGGCCGGGTTCGTGGCCGACCAGACGGCCCAGCCGACCTCATCGACCACCGGGGTGTTCGCGGACCCGACGTCGTTTTGAAAATTGTCGACGATCTCGAGCATCAGCGTGGTCGCGGTGTTGGTGTCGTCGGTGCGGGCAAACGCGCGGACGATGCCGGTGGTCTGGCCCAGGCCGTAGGTCATGCTGTTCCAGTGCTTGCCGTCGACGGTCGTCTCCTTGGTCAGGCTGCTCCAGCCGGTGTTGAACCGGACGGTCTGGCCTTCCTGCAGGGTGTCGACGGTTCGGGTCTGGCTGAGCATCCAGGGGTAGAGGGTGGCGTCCTCGTTGTAGGCCCGCCCCCAGACGTTGTGCCCGCCGGTGTCGTATTCGGTGTAGCGCAGGTTGCCGTCTTCGTAGTAGCGGGAGCCGTCGCTGTAGTAAGGCGCGCCGGTGTTTCCGTTGCCGGCGGAGTAGTCCCAGGCCGGGTCGCCGTTGGCGGCGCGGATGGCGTTGAGCGTGTCGCGGGAGGCGGCGACGCCCACCGTTGGGTCGTTGTCCGCATGGAACGCCCAAACAGGCACGTCGGTCATGTTCGCGGGGATCGCCCAGCCCAACCCGACCGTACTGACGCCGGCGATGGGGACGCCGGCGGCAAAGACGCCCGAGTACTGGCTGATCGCGGTCCACGTCGCCCCACCCCCAAGCGAGAGCCCGGTGGCGTAGATCCGCGAGGTGTCGATGTTGTACTGCTGGCTCAGCCGGCCGACGACGTTGAGGGTGTTGTCGACCTGGTCGACCCCCCAGCCCGCATAGGTCTGCGGGGCGTAGAGGATGAAATCGTTCGTCTTGGCGGCGTCGAGGAGATTGTTGAAGTTGTTCGTGGTGAGATGCGCCTGGCCGTCATAGGTGCTGTTCGCCCCGGTGCGGCCCAGGCCGTGATAAGCGACCACCAGCGCGTAGCTCTTGTTTGGATCGTAGTTGTCTGGGACGAAGTACGCGCCGCGCATATCGTTGGAATCGTTCGAGATGCCGTTGTTGTAGCGATCGAATTCGATGGGGTTGAACTCGTTGGGGTCCGCCGCGTGGACAGACGCCGCGACCGCAAGAACCGCAAATACGAAAAGGAATTTCATGACCACCCTTTCAGACAGAGCCGTGATCCGGGAACCGCCGCGAGAGGAAACTGTTGTTCAAAATAGAGCAATAGTTGCCCGATTGCAAGGGTTTGTTTGCAGGCGCCGTGCTTGGGCGCCAACGCGGGCGTGCGGGGGACATGTGACTGAACCCGGAGAGACGACTTTGTTGCGGGCGCTCCAGCCGGTCCAAAACAAAAGCCTCGCTAAGCTCATGGCTTAACGAGGCTTAAGAAAGCGGGTGATGAGATTCGAACTCACGACATTCACGTTGGCAACGTGACGCTCTACCACTGAGCTACACCCGCATGTTTAAGTCATTTATTTTTTAGTCGCTTATGATCCTGTCGACCTCGTGCCGAGGCGTTTGGGGCGCAGGGTTCAACCGACCTCCTCCTTGTGAGGCCGGCCCAACAGCATACACATCGGGTCCTCACATGGCAAAGTTGGGGGCCACTTGGCGGCCCTTGGAAAACGGCTGAGGCGCGATGGGTTTTGCGGGCCGCGGGGGCGAGGGGTGAAGATGATGGAAAGGGTCGCACCGGGGTAGGGGCTAAGGGCGCCTGCTCCGGTCGCTTTTCCTGAAGTGACTTCGATAGACCATCACCCCTATCGCGGTGAAGCCGAGCCAGAGTATCGTCCCGATGTGAAAATCAGTATTCATGTTCTCGGCGGGGATGATTTTTAATCTGACCCGCCACCAGAACGCATCAATCAATCCCGCCCAGACGACGAACATTTTCGTCATGTGTAAGAACCACCACGGGAATCGATGCACCGCCGGTCTTGCTGCGAAGGTGTAAAAATCGAATCCGATGAACGCCAGAACCACGGTTGGCCCGGCGATGAAATCTGAAGCGAGCCGATCCGCGTGTATCCAGTCCAGGATGCCTAACGCCAGAAAGAACAGTGCAAAGCCCCCCATCCCGATGGCCAGTCCCCAGTCAAGCCAATTGGAGCGGACCCGTTCAGCATGGCCGTGGCCCACCCGGGCCCATAGACGCGCACCGGAAAAGCTGAAGTAGAGCAGCGTCACAACCAGGTAAAGGAAGAACATTTCGGGATAGTGAGCCGACCGGAAAATGTCCGTAAATCCCATGGCGGCGCTGTCTTCCGGCCAGTAGATCAGCATGAACAGCGGATCGACCAGAAGGAGCGACCCGGTCAATGCGACCAGCACAACGTCGATCAGCAACAACCTCCCGGCCAAGCGATGAACGGCGCCGCCCTTCGGTGCGAACGCGGCAAGCGGACAAAGCACAAAAGCGCCCAATGCTCCACAAACGATGTGCAGAGGGATCATCAACGAAAGGAATGCGTCAGGATAAACTGAGAATGGATCTTCCATGTTGAGTGATTCACTGGATTGAATGAGTGGGGCAAGTCAACGGCCGCCGACGATTCAGATGAGGCGAGGCGTTGCCGGATGACATTTCATAACGTCGACCTCCATGGAGCTGCTATGCGTTGCGAGTCGCCATAGGCGCCTGACGGAGATCGGCTCAGGTTAGGAGTGATGTCCGCCGTCTGAAAGCACAGATGGTTGGTGCAGACGTATGACTAAAGCGCTGCCCACTGCTCGATATGACACACCCCCCTCGTTGGTCTAAAGCGGGCGAAGGGACTCGAACCCTCAACATTCAGCTTGGAAGGCGGCCGGCGGCGCACGAAAGCATCTGAAATTCAGGAGCTTAGAGGCGAATCGACAGGCGCTTGCACCAGTGCTTGTACCAGCAATACGGATTCCGCACATCAAAGCCCCGCCGGCGATGGTTTCGCCGAGGCGGTCCGGGCCCTCATGCGACTACCCCTCACCGACGCGGAAAAAGCCGAGGCGGTGCGGCGGCTCCTGGAACCGTCGAGGGGAGGCGCCAAATGAGTCGAAAACCCACGCGTCCCACGCGCGAAAGAAAACCGCCGCCGCCCAAAGAAGACGCCGCATCCAATCCAGCCGCCGACCGCCTGGAAGGCCTTCAGGCATGGTTTGAGCAGCACCCGCGGGCGTCATGCGCGTTGGAGCACATGCTTGCCATGTCGAAGCAGCACGGCAAGGAAGCCTTATGGGCTCACGCGCGGGCCGCCCGACTCAGCCAACTGATGGCCGATAGCTCAGACATAAATCACACACGTACGCTCAGTGAGGCCGCCGATCGCGCAAGCAACACCTTCCGCCGGCTTATGACAGCCTTGGACGAGCACCGCCGCCCGTCCGCTAAAACCTCCCGCCCGACCACGTTCGCCCAGACCAATATCGCCGGCCAGCAGATCATTCAGAATAATCTGAGCGCCAACTCGGCCGCTGTTCCAAAAAATCCATCAAACGAACTAGGATACGACCATGCCGCACGTCAACTCTCAGCCGACACCCAGGGCTTACCGATTGACGCCGGCCGGACGACGGTCTCTGCAGGAAGCCGCGCGACGGAACCGGCCGTGGGAAAAAGCGACCGGCCCGAGAACCACGACGGGCAAGGTTCGTTCGAGGATGAATGCGATGAAACACGGTGAACGCTCGGCGGAGGTTCTCGCTATACGTCGTCAAGTGGCGGAGCTCCTTCAGAGGTTGAAAAGCTGTGATTGACAGCTTGCCGTACGAGCGATCAGCTGATGACGGCTGCTGGTTAGCTGCCTAATATGATTCACCTCATGGTGAATGTACATCGACTATTGATCACGAAGTCCATGCCGACAATTTCACATTTGTGCGCTTGACATTCGGACGCCCGCGCGTGAACCTACGTCCATCGCCGTGTGGTTCGGCGATGTAGTGAAGGGTCCGGGTGATGGCGTTGACTTCCAGGGTTTCCAATCGATTCTCAACGACGCCGCCGGGGTTGTCTTTTTCTCATGGTTTCCGGGAGT
>JANQFR010000091.1 GCA_028277745.1 Phycisphaeraceae bacterium | reverse complement strand
CCCGTTCGCGTCGTCATCCGCCACGAACACCAGGTATTCCATCGCGCCCGTGTAGAACTGGCCGACCGCGATCTCGTACGTCCGCCAGCCGCTGCCCACGGTGTACTGGCCGTCGTAATTGACATTCAGGTTCGACACGGCCTGGTCGCCCGCCAATTTGAACAAGCGGGTCGACGCATCGCCGTGGGTCAGGTTGTCGTCCAGGGCGATGCCGTAGATCTCCGCCGCGCTATCGGCGCGGAACTCAAACGACAAGACCGTGTCGGCCGTCACCGTATACGGGAAGTCGTACTTCCTCCACGCGTTGCCCTGGAGACGGAGCGTCGAGCCGTTGTCCAGCACCTGCGACGAGGTCGGCAAACCGAACTCGCCGTCCTGATGGGCGTCGTACACCCCCAACCCGGGCGTCGAGCCGTCGCCCCAGTTGACCGCCCACTGGCTGACCGTGTCCGAACCGGGGTCGGCCGCCGAGAGGTTCAGCGTGTAGGCCGATCCCTCCTCCACCTGCGAGACGCCGCTCACCGAAAGCGTCGGCGCGACGTTGGTCACCGTCACCGAGTTCTCCGGCAGGTAGCGTGCCAGGACGAAGTCCCCGCCGGCGTATCCCGCAACCATGATCCGGCCGGCGCTGTCCTCGTACGCCGAGTAGGCGTTGTCATAGCTGCTCGGGAAGTAGGTCGTCACCTTTCCACCGGTGCCGAACGCACTGTCGAGCGTCCCGTCCGACAGGTAACGCGCCAACGCAAAATCCTGGTTGGCGCTGCCCACCACGACGATCCGGCCAGCGCTGTCCTCGTACGCCGAGTAGGCGTTGTCATAGCTGTCCGCGAAGTCGGTGGTCACCTTCCCGCCGTTGCCGAATGTGCTGTCCAGCGTCCCGTCAGACAGGTAACGCGTCAACGCGAAGTTGATATTGCCGCTCTCGTTTGCGTATCCCGCCACGACGATCCGGCCGGCGCTGTCCTCGTACGCCGACTGGGCATAGTCCCAATTACTTGTGAAGTCGGTGGTCACCTTCCCGCCGTTGCCGAACGTGCTGTCCAGCGTCCCGTCCGGCAGGTAGCGCGCCAACGCGAAATTGTTCTGACCACTTTCGAACGCGAATCCCGCCACGACGATGCGGCCGGCGCTGTCTTCATACGCTGAATAGGCTTCGTCCGTCCCACCCGCGAAATCGGTGGTCACCTTCCCTCCGCTGCCGAACGTGCTGTCGAGTGTCCCGTCAGACAGGTAGCGCGCCAAGGCGAAGTCCCCGCTGGCGTATCCCGCAACCATGATCCGCCCGGCGCTGTCCTCGTACGCCGAGTAGACGCCATCGCTGCTTCCCGCAAAATCGGTCGCCACCAACCCCCCGCTGCCGAACGCGCTGTCGAGCGTCCCGTCCGGCAGGTAGCGTGCCAAGGCGAAGTCCCCCGACGCCCTCCCCGCGACGACGATCCGCCCGGAGCCGTCCTCGTACGTCGAGTAGACGTAGTCCCAATTACTTGTGAAGTCGGTGGTCACCTTCCCCCCGTTGCCGAACGTGCTGTCCAGCGTCCCGTCCGGCAGGTAGCGCGCCAACGCAGAGTTATAGCCGCCCGATCCGCTCTCGTACGCCTGGCCCGCAACAACGGTCCGGCCGACGCTGTCCTCAAACGCCGCGTAGGCGTAATCAATGCTTCCCGCGAAGTCGGTCGTCACGATGCCCCCGTTGCCGAACGTGCTGTCCAGCGTCAGCGGCGTGGGGCCATACACGCCGTCTTCATCCACGGCGGTGACCGTGATCGTATAGGAGCCCTCGTCGGCGTAGACATGGCTAAGGCTCGTCGACGTGCCCGGCGCCGTCTCCAGGTTGCCGTCACCCCAATCGATGCGCCATTCGGCGATCGTGTCGTCACCGGGATCGATCGCCGAGAATTCCAGCGTGTAGCCCGCTCCCTCGGTTGCGCCAGGCGCACCGGCCACATTCACCTGCGGCTCGATGTTCTCCAGGGTGAACGTCTGGGAGATCACCAACTCCCCACCGTCATCGTCCCGGATCGTCAGCGTCGCGTCATACACCCCGTCGTCGTAGTCATGGAAGAGGTAGCCCGAGCCCGTCTGGCCCGAAGGGCTGCTCCCGTAGGACAGGCCGGTTACCGACTCCACCGTCCCGTCTCCCCAGTTCACCTCGGCGGTGAACGTGTCGGCGAGCGATGGGTCTAGGAACGCGATATTCCACTCAAAATACTGCGATTCGACCGACGGCGCGCCATAGAGCCACATGAACTCGTTGGTCGTCTCCGCCGGCGCGACGTTGGCCACGGTCACCGCGTGGGTCGGCGCGGCGATGTCGCCGAGGGTCGCGTCGGTGACGGTCGCGGTCACGTTGTAGCTGCCGTTGTCGGCGTAGGTGTGGCTCGCGCTCGTCGCCGTGCCGGCGAGGGTTTGCGTGGCCGAGCCGTCGCCCCAGTCGATGACCCACTGCGTCGGGCTCAGCGCGGGGGCGGTGAGGTTGAGGGTGTAGGCGCTGCCTTCTTCGACGGCGCCGGCGCCGGTCGCCGAGACGTCGGGGACGAGGCCGAAGTCGATGCCGCCGAGGTCGACGCCGGCGAGGGTCACGGGCTGGCTCAGGTCGTCGGGGGCGGTCGCGGACCAGTCGACGGGGGCCTCGACGGCGACCTCGTACGTTCCATCCACCAACGAGGCGAACGTGTAGTCGCCGTTCGCATCGGTCACGACGGAGGTTTCGCCAACGTCAAGTGAGCCATTGACGTTCGCGTCGAGATAGACCGTAATCGCCTGCCTCCCCGCTTCGCCGACATCCGCCAAGCCGTCGCGATCGAGGTCGGCGAAAACGTTGCCCGACAGGTTGGCCGACAGCAGCACGCGCGGCTCCATCACCTCGATCAGGGGCGCGCGGACCGCCCCCGCCCGTCCCGCGGCGCCCGTCCCCCGAAGCCTCGGCGGATACGCGTAATGCGACCAGTCCCGCACCGCCTCTTTAAGACGGTTCAACCGATCCCAACGCACCAGGCACTCGATCCATCGCGGCATGACTCAGTCCTTCCCCAAAAAGGCAAACCAAAATTAAGCGGCTGCAAAAAACCAACGTAACAAACGGCTCAACGCCAATATGAATTTGTTTTCGTCCTGATTCAATGTTTATTGACATTCATCCGCACACATTCACATCCATACGCGCATAAGAAACGCGCCCTCGCTTCGCGGCGGGTCCCGTTCGCCGTTGAGCTTTAAACGTCAGGCACACGCCATTGCGCCGGGCGTCTCAACGCCCATGGCCCCCATGCGCCTGCTTCCAGATCGATTTCTTTCTCGCGGCTTCCCCAGACCCAGATTCCCAGGCCATCTTGGCCCCACGTCCTCAGCCGCTCCCGGCCGTATCATTTACGGCCGGTCATGTATAAACTCATCTCCCGGAAAAAGGTTAAAACACGAACCCCGCGGGTGTCGAACGTCGGCTGAATGGTGCTGCGCCCCGCGAAAAACATAATCCGAATTCTTTCCTCTATTACCCAACTGTTTCAAACACGTTTAGCATCGTGGATGCACGTTTAACTGTCAAGCGCACAAATCGCACCTTTTAAGACAATGGATACCCGAAGGAGGCTTGCGGAGCCTCCTGCCGCTTCGAAGGACGACCCCCGCCGCCGGCGCCGTGGCGCGGACGTGTTCAAGCCGCAATAATCAGAAAGGAGGTTTTTAATTAGAACAATAAAAAACCGGGCCTGTTTTCGTCCTCAACCCGTGAGAACCCATGACCCCGGGGGTCTTTGGTCCAGTCGTGATGACGATCACGGCAACCAGACGGCGATCACCGATCCCTACCAACGGACGACCACCTTCACCTACGACACCCTCCACAGCCACCGCTCCGACGCCTTCGGGCACGGCCGGCCCCTCAACTACCAGGACGCTGACCTCCAGGTCACCGGCGTCGACGACGACCCCCGCGCCGGATTCGGCGACGTCCCCGCATTCGCCCCGCAGCCCAACGTCGGTTTCTTGGGCGCGCCGCCTCGAACCGTTGAACACAAAGGTTTTGGCTTATCTATGGACGCTTTCGTGAGCATCCGCCAACGTCGTCATGTCCAAGACATCGCGGCAATCGACCGGCTGCCCTGTAAGGATGGACTGATTGGCGCAGACGCCAAGCAGCATCGATGTGGTTCCGTCGATGTGAGACGCCGCCCGGCCCAAGGGGTCATCGATGGGATGCGGCGAGAACAATTGGTCGAGCAAGATCGAGTCTCCGCCGCCATGAGCGCCCTCTCCTTTTGGGACATCCACGCGGTATGGATTGTCGAACATCGGGAAGACCATCAGCGTCTCCTCGTACTCATCGGCGTGCGCGTCCGCCGATTCATTCTCGCCCTGCCCAGCGACGATATGCGAGCTCTGTTTGACGTAGACCTCGATGCGCCCTTTGTTGCCGGTGATTGCTGCGCGGAACCCTTCCCACGGGCTGTAGGCGATCAAGGAATAGGTCAGGACCACGCCGTTGTCGAAGCGGGCCACGACCGACATGGTGTCTTCGATGCTGACGCCGTCACTGAAGACGTTGCGATCACGGACATACCCTGTCTCGTGTTCGGCGTCGAGGTAGAGCGACTGGGTCTGGTCTTCGCCCTGGAAACTGTCCAGATGCAGGGCGAAGGGGTCGCTCGTGGCGCCCGGCTCACCGGTATAGCGGTCGTACTCGTAGTGTTCTCCCCGCGCTTGAGCATTTGCTTTTCCATAGAATTTCAAGTCGCCCATCGCGAACACGGTCTGTGGCTGGCTGTCGATCCACCAATTGACCAGATCGAAATGGTGGGTGGCTTTGTGCACCAGCAGCCCCCCGGACTTTTCTTTCTCTCGATGCCAGCGGCGGAAATAATCCGCGCCGTGAGACGTGTCGAGCACCCAGGTCATGTCCACCGCCATGGGCTTCCCGATCACCCCTTGCACGATAAGTTCGCGGATGCGCGTCGCCAGCGGGGTGTAACGGAGGTTAAACGTGACCCGGAGCGAACGGCCGGTCCGTTGGATGGCGTCGTGAATGGCCCGAGCCTTGCTCGCATCAACGGTCATGGGCTTTTCACAGATCACGTCCAGGCCGGCTTCCATCGATCGGACGATGTATTCGTGGTGGTTCGAGTCCACCGTACAGACGATGACCGTGTCCGGACGCGTCTGGCGGATCATCTCTTCGAAGGCGTCCGGCTTGAAGGTAGGGATCGGCGGGTGACCGTGTTGCTCGCGGAGGCGGCGGTTGTAGTAATCCATGCGGACCTGGCTCAGGTCACACATGGACACGAGTTCGCCGTGCTGGCGGTGGGTCTCCGCCAAGGCGTTGAAGAACATGACAGACCGTCCCCCTGTTCCAACCAAGCTGTACCGAGGCTTTGAAATCATGATGAAAAACTCTATACCATGAGACGTATGCCATCAAGATCGATCTTATCCTCGAAACGTTGAGGGCCCGGCTCGACGCCGACGGGCGGATCGACTGGGGCCTACGGCAACAGATGCGAGAAGGCCTTTGCAGGCGTGCTCGTTTCAAACAGATGGCCGCGGCACCGGGCGTGTGCCCGATGGGCCCAGGACCAATCGAACGAAAGGCCTTCGGCACGAACCAACGCCACGGCGGTCGGCGCGAGCAGCCCGACGGCGTGGGGGATATCGGCGGCTTGCCGCGCGTTCAAGATCTGAAACGGCGTCGAGTCGAAGGAGGCCGGCAGCGCCTCAAGGATCACCCCGGCGACGTCGGGATCCTGCCGGAGCACGGCGTGGTAAAGCATGGCGACGGCTCCCTCGCCCACTCCGTAGAGATACAACTTGCGGTTCTGTATGCCGGGCAACGCCTTGATCGCGGGCCAAAGGTGGTGCAGGTCCTGAACCATCATCGTGGTTGGCGGCAGGCCGACCAAACAACCTTCGCGGTTAAGATGAGCGCGCTGGTCCTCCCGAAACGCCGCGAAACCCGCGGCCCTTGGTTGAATCGCCAGGATGCTTACATCCGCAGAGGTGAGATGATCCCGCGTCGCGGCGGCGACGGCTGTGGCGACCTGTCTGCGCTCCCCGATCACCACCACCAAAGGCCCCTGCCCGTCGTCGCGGGAGCTGAGCAATGCGAGTTCTTGATCCATCAAGTCGAGGCGCCCGCGATATCGGTCAAGATTGGTGTCGCCAACGTATCGACCAAGATGATCGAGGGTTTGCGGATACTGCACGTCATCGATCAGTTGAAATGCTTCGCTACGGATTCTCTCGATCACACTTTGCCTGGTTTCATTCCATTGCTCGACGCGATCAGGAAGTCGGATTTGTGGGCGAGGCGCGATGAGGTCGGGCAGCAAATGCAGGCGATTCGGTTGCGGCGTTTGTCCGTGAAACACGCTAAGTGTTGCCTCGTCAGGCGCGTCTTGCTCCGCGGCGATGGCGAGCGTATCGACGTCGGGGTGGGCTTCGCCAGCAACGTGTTGGTCGAACCAATGGTGGATCGTATCCGTGGTTCCGCGGTGGTTGTAACCGTGTGGCCCGTCGTACTCATACAGCACGCAACACTCACCATACCCCAACCGCTCGAACCTGGCTCGGCTTCGTTTGTAAAAGTCACGGTACTCCGCCGGCGAGTACAGGGGGTCATGTCGCGCGTAGCAGTACAACACGGCTCGTGGCGCGACGAGGGCGGAATAGAGGCTGACGTCGTGCCCGTAGCGGTTATGCATGTACATGCACCCGCAATGGCTCTGGACGAGTCCGTTGCGTATGGCAAGGGCGGGGCTGCTGACGCCGGCAACGGTCGCCACCGCGCGTAGTCGACCGTCCGCCGCCGCCAACAGGAACGACTGTGCGCCGCCGCCGGAGATGCCTGTGACGCCCACGCGTTGCGGATCAACGCCGGGTTGCTCCAGCAGCAAGGCGAGTGCCCGCATGCCGTTGTACACCTCTGCGCCGCAAGGCGTGTACCCCATCGCGATCCACTGCGGCGTGGCGCCTCGGTTCAGGCCGTGGTGATCCCCGGGGTTGTCGTGCTGTTCGATGGTGTCGAAGATCAAGCACGTATAGCCGCGACGGGCCCAGGCCACGGCGTGGTGGCGATAGCCGATCACGCCGGAGGGCTGATGGCCGCAGGCGTAGAGCACCGCCGGGGTTGCCCGGTCATCGGGCACACCTTCAGGCCGGTAAAGGTGGGCGGAGCCCCAGCAATCGGGCAGCAGTTGGTAAGCGAGTTTCTTGGCCGTGTAGCCGGGCCCCGCAAACGCGCCCATCTCGGCCGCACGCAAGTCACACGCTTCCGGCAACGGGTCGAGCCCAAGCGAAGCCATAAACCAGCGGTGGATGGTGGGACGCAGTTTTCGCCACGCCTGCGCGTCGGGCAGCGCCGCGTCTCGGCCATCTCGTTCGGCGATCCAGCGAGCGCGATCGGCGTAGTAGTCGTGAAGGTTCCCGATCGGGGACTGCTGCGGTTCCATAAATTCGGTTCCTCGTGCGCTATCCGGCGGCGCCCCGACGAGTTATTGATCGTACTCGCTACCTTCACATGAGGGATCGGCGGCGCACTGTTGTCACTGCCGTTTGGGCACGGACCTTTGACCGTGAATCCTCTTTCCACCGCCGCTTTTCATGGCGTTTTCCAAGACCGATTGACCCGCGTCATTCCTTGTGAACCAGACGTTCGTGGCGTCGACGGAGGATTTCGGTGCGAAACGGTTGACGCCTCAATCCACTTAAACTACATTAGACCCCTACTGTAGTCCAATAGGGTTTTAGATGTCTACGATCCGCACCCTCCAGATCGACCGGCGTAGCGCGACGCCCATCTACGCGCAGATCGCTGAGCAGTTGCGGCAACAGATCGCGACCGGTCAACTCCAGGCCGGCCAGTCGCTGCCGACCAACGAACAATTCGGGGCGCAGCTCAACGTGGCTCGTAAGACCGTCCAACAAGCCATCGCCACACTTGCCCGGGAGCAATACGTCGAACGCCGTCGGGGCAAAGGCACTTTTGTCAAGGGGGCGCCCTTGAGGGGGGTGGTCGGGATCGTCACGTCGTTCGACGTCATCGGGACCAAAGCGCCGCCGTACTACCAGGGCATGGCCCAGCGGTTCCACGACCGCCTGGCCTCCGAGGGGCATAGCCACCGCTTTTACTTGATGACCGGCGACGCCGACGGCGCCAACGCCGCAGGTTCTGACCTGATGTCCGACCTCGATCGCCGCGCCCTCTCCGGCATCCTGATGTTGAACTACAAGCCATACATGAGCGACGCCCTCGACCTGGCCCATCGCACCCACGTCCCCATCGTTGCGCTGGCCAGCACTTATCCCGGGCCCATCAGCATCAGGCCCGATGGCCACGCCTTTCTCCGCATGGCCGCCGAGCACCTGGCCCAACAAGGCCGAAGACGGATCGGCGTTATTTACATCGAATACGACAACACCCAAGTGCCTCCAGCGCCGCAACTACTCGAACTGATCGAAGCCGCGGGATGCCAATCCGATCCCGAATGGCTGATTGGCGACGCCATCAACGAACACGCCAGCTATCAAGCCGTCGCTCGATTGCCGTTGGAAGAATTGGACGGCCTGCTGATCGCGGACGACGTGCCCGCACTCGGCGTCGATCGCTTCCTGTGCGAAGCCGGAATCCACGTTCCTGATCAACTGCTCGTCACCACATGGTGGAACCAAGGTCTTGGCCTGAACCTGAGCCTGCCCTTTGTGCGTATCGGATGGGATGTCGACGACATCGCCGCCGATGCGATGAACATGCTCCAACACGCAATGGCCGGCCATCGCTTGACCGAGCCCCGCCGCGCCGTTCCACCGCGCGTACTCCAGTTCGACTGCCCAGCCGCCGCGGAGTCTGAGTGATGCCAGTCCGACCCTGTCCCGCAGCTCGTCATCAGCGCCCCTTTCCAGGAGCAGCCTCACCGCTGCAGTGCGGTTCGCATCGTACCGTGTTACTCATGGTGGTTTGGGTGGGCCTTGCGTCTGGCTCGATCCATGCGGCGGGAGACACCAACCAGCAACTGCTCAGGAACCCCGGCTTCGAGATGGGGACCTACAAGCAGCCAGGCCTCGGCGCCGTCATGCCCAAACACTGGTCACGCAGTTGGCGGAAGGTGGGATCGGTGGAGCCTGTCAGCGACCCGAAACAGGCCCGCAGCGGCGACCACTGTGTGCGTGTAATCAATCACTCCATCCACCAGGGCCGATTCGAAGTCGTGCCGGGGATGCGCTATCGCGTGCGTGCCTGGGTTAAAGCCGAATCCGACGCGACACAGACCATCGCTGTCTATCAGTACGTCTGGCAGCAGATCGAGGACAAGGAAGAACTCAAGAACATCGGTTCATGGGGTTTCCGAGGTTCAGGTGAAAAGGTGCCGGAAGAGTGGAGCATGGTCGAAAGCGTCTACACCGCGCCTGCTGACGGCAGCGTCGACGCGATCGCCGTGGCCTTCCATATCCGCGGGCCGGGAGACGCGATGGGCTCCGTCCTCATCGATGACGTTTCCGTTCGCGCCTGGGACGGCCGATCCCTCGCCGTCCGCGTTGCAGCCAGTCCCATCTTCCGAGACCGCCCTGCTTATGAGCAGGCGATGGCACGCCACCCCTCACTTAGGGAAAGCTACGAAAACCAACTCAACACCATCTACGCCAGAGCTGAACAACTGCGTGCCGACGCCGAAAACACCAACGCCCCTCTTCCCATGCGGGAAGAATATGAAGACCGTCTTGAGCAGTTGCTCAGTGATTACACCCCGATACAAACCGAGTTCGAGTTGGACCTGGAGGAGTTCTAACCGGCGCCTTCGTCCCAGTACTCCTCTTTGGCTTATCCGGAGATAAACCCGTGCGCATTCGTTTTTCAATCGCCATGCTCATCGTCCTGGCTTTTCTTACGTCGATGCTCACACCCCACAAAGCTTCCGCGGAGTCGATCATCGAACCGGGAGGCTGGGAATTCAACGACTATTGGGAGACACAGCGGATCGGCGGGCGAGACTTCTGGTTCACCGAAGTCGGCGTCTGGGGCCGCAACACCGAAAACAAACGGGAGAGCCTCCGGCAGACCGGGTTCTACGATCTCACCATCCCGGGCTACACCAGCCTCGCCGGGTTCTTCCCCGATTCCAGCGCCACCCTCGCCAAGCAATGGGCGCCGAAGTACGTGGAGAACGGTTGGCCTTTTCAGACGATCAATTACATCGTTTTTCAAGGCAAAGAGAATTATGGCGACCGGATCAGCCCCGAGGCCAGACGGTTGTGGATCGGCGACGGGCACCCCGAACAAACCTATCGTCTCGAGCCGCTGTTCCACTATTTCCGCACCGGCCAAAAGTGGCGGGGCTCCTCCATGCGCCAGTGGCAGGAAGATCAGCTCGACGTATTCTTCCGTGAACGCCTCATGCCCCGTATTGAGAAGGAATTGCCTTACTGGGACGACGAGGAACACCAGTGGACCCATGCCGAGCTACAGAAGCTCAGCACCCTTTATGTCGATGAATTCTGGCGTGATCGCCTGCCCATACCTTGGGGCATGTTCGTCGCCCCGTATCACCTTGCGACCAACTTTAATGTCAAGGCCGTTGGCGAAAAAGGCGCCACCCCGTTTCACGCCGCCCGCGCCCGCGGCATGATGCGCCAAGGCGGCGGCGACATGGTGATGTACCTCTGGCGAGGCCACGAGCCCACCGAGCGCTACGCCTACGACAAGCGAGCCTGGTTTTCCACCCGTGGCGACGACTGGGGAATGCCGCTCGAACTCATGCCCTACTACTTCTTCCGCCCTTACCTCGTTGGCGCGAACATGCTTAAGGTCGAGTCCTTCCCGGGGACCGGCGTCAAGGATATCGAAGGGGACGGCCAATACGAGTTGAGCACCATCGGCCACATCGCCATGGACCTTTTCGACTTCATCAAACGCCACCCGGATCGCGGCGTCGTCTATTCCCCCGTCGGCCTTATGCTTGACCACGTCCGACGGATCGGCGTGGACGGCACCACACACCGGGGCTACAACCTGCCTTACGATGATGCCGATCAGATGAACCACGGTTTCATCCGTGACCTGCTTTTCCCCGAAACCTACTACACACGGTTCTCCGGCGAATATTTCGGCAGCGCTCCGTTCGGCGAAATCTTTGACTTGCTCAAGCCCAATATCCCTATCCGTAATCAGGCCATCAGCCGAAAAAAACTGCTGGAGAACTACAAAGTGTTGATCGGGCTTGGCGGTCTTCAGATCGACCAGGCGTTCGCCGCAGACCTGATCGACTACGTCAATAACGGTGGAGTCCTGGTTATCACCGCCGAGGACGCGGCGACGCTTCCATCTTCGTTCTTGGGCTGCAAGATCGGCAACGAGATAGAACTTCGTGGAGACGTGGTCAATCTGAAAACCCAGGCGCGATTTACAGAGCCGCCGTTCCTGACCAGCACCCTCACCCCCACCACCGCCGAGACCCTTTACGCCTGTAACGACCACCCCATGGTCACGGTGAATTCTGTAGGCAAAGGCAAAGTTCTCGTTCTTGCCCCCCGTTACCTCATTCAAAAGGAGGCCGTTTCCACTCGGTCCGGCCGTCACCGTACGCGATGGCAGCAGAAGCCGCTCCTGAGTTTTGTGCCTGACCTGATGACCCATTTGACGCGTAACGCAACCCCCTTTGAAGTCAGGTTCCCCGAGGAAGCAAGAGCCGACACGAGTTATGTGGTGACGAAGAAAGGCGACGGCTGGACGATCGCTTTGTTTAATTACTCGCTGGAGCGCCAACTTGAGGCCGAGACCGTCGGCACCGCGAAGGTCGCCGTGAAGCATCCGCTCAAGCCGGTTCCATTCGAGATCATCTGCCACGTCCCGGTTGAAGACGTGATGGAGCGGTACGGGAGCCGCGACGCGAGTTGGGAGAAAGTAGACGGCAAGGCGGTGATCAGAGAGAGCATCCGCGGCGGTGAGATCCTTGTCTATGAAGTTCAGCCCGAATGGATCTATCCGGAAACGGTCACGCAGCCAATCAATTACGCGCTCAATAAGCCGGTCACCAGCTCTTCACACCGCCGTGGTTTCGAGCCGGCCCTGGCGGTGGATGGAAACACGGACAATGGCCGATTCTGGTGGTCCGATGTGGACTCCGAGCACGGCCGCGAGTTTGAGATGCCGCAATGGCTGCAGGTCGACCTGCGACGCGTCCGCACAATCGACCACGTCTACGTACAGTTCCACACTTGGCCGGCACAGACGCTTGATACTCGCTTGCGCATCTACAGGTACGTCGTGGAGGCATCGACAGACGGCAAAGCCTGGCAGACCGTGATCGACGAGACTCAGAACATGGACCCGGCCCGCGAGGAAGGCTTAAAACGTTGGTTTGAGCCGGTGGAGGCCCGGTACGTACGCCTCAGGGTGCTCCATAACACCGCCTATGCCGGCGCTCAGGTCGTCGAGCTGCAAGTCATGGGACCCAAGACGGTCGAGCGAACGATCGAGCGAAAATCGGCTGTGCCCAAGTACGAGGTGCAGTATCCGGATGAGGTGGCGAACGCACCCGAAGATAAGCAGCGTTACCTGATCGATCTGGACACTGTCGAACCGCCTTCTGTCGGCTGGGCGCCGGCAGGGACCGCGTGGAGCGAGCTATGCGGCCCCATTAAGCTGGTGATCAACTCTCAGAACGATGGGCGAGTTTATAAGAAATCTCTTTACGCCCAAGCTCACTCGGAAATCGTCTACCCCATTCCCCGCGGAGCGAAGACGTTCGCCGCCGCGATCGGTCAGGGCGGCAACAAACGCGATGTTTCCGTGGTCTTCCAGGTTTACGTGGATGATGAACTTAAGTTCGAAAGCCCGCTCTATAGGCTCGGGATGCCCGTGCTGCCCGCCGTGGTCGATGTCACGGGAGGAAAGAGGCTTAAACTGGTCGTTACGGATGGCGGTGACGGAATCATCAATGATTATGCGTGGTGGGGAGAGCCTCGTTTCATTATGGAATAAGCTGAAAGCACCGAATTCTTCTTCAGGTTATTTAATATACAAGCGACAAATCAACTTAACGAGAAAACAAATATGAGTTCATGCAGCAATACGACCGAGGCTATGCCTGTGATCGACAAGGCGGAGTTCGCCCGCCGATTCATCGCCGCCCAAGGCAAAGTACGTCAACGCGGCTACGACGCCCTGGTGGTGAACAGTAACGAAGCGGACTTTTCGAACGTGCGTTACTTCAGCGATTATTGGCCTATCTTTGAAACGGCCGGCGTGGTGATACCGGCCGAGGGTGAGGGAGGCCTTCTGATCGGTCCGGAATCCGAGGCGTTCGCCCAAGACCGCAGCGTCATCGAGCGCATCTTCATGATGAATGCTTACCGAGAGTCGGCCGACCCGGCCTACCCAGATATCGATACCTACAACTTTAAAGAGGTGTTCGAAGCCCTAGGCGTGAAGTCACCGAAACGCATCGGCATCGGCGGGTATCTGGTCACCACGGCCCCGCAACTCGACGCCTTGCGTGAAGCATTTCCCAACGCGATTATCGAACGCGCTGACGAAATCATGGTCGAGCTGCGTTCGGTGAAAAGTGAACAGGAATTGGCGTGCCTGCGGAAAGCGTTCGAGATCAGCGAAATCGCCATGGGCCATGTCATTGAGTCGATCCGTCCGGGGATGACCGAGCTCCAGGTGGTGGGTATGGTGCAGCGGTCAATTTATGAGCACGGAGCCGAGTATGAGGGCATGCCGCAATACGTGCTCAGTGGGCGGAACACACGTCATGCGATCAGCCGCCCGACGCACCGGGCCCTTCAGTCGGGGGATATGGTGCAACTGAATCTGTCCGCTCGCGTGTCGGGGTATTCATCGGGGGTCGGCGTGCCAATTTGCTTGGGCCGGATGGATGCCGCCCAGCGTGATCTGGTTGAGTTCGGCCTCGAGGTGCACAACAAGACCATCGAGTGGTTGCAACCCGGCGCGGTGGCCGGCGATATTGCACGCCGGTACCGTCAATACTTCCAAGACCGAGGCCACGGCGAACACTTCCTGTATGGCCCGTGCCATGGCCTGGGCATGATCGAGGTTGAGCCCCCATGGATGGAAGAGATCGACCACTACGAGTTGACGGAAAACATGTGTTTTCAGGCCGATTCTTTTGTCCAAGGCGAGGCGTTTGGCCTCCGCTGGGAGAACGGCGGACGCATCGCCCATGACGGTTTCGAACTGTTCAGCGGACGCTTCCGCCGACCTATCGAGATCGTATAGAGGTGGGCGGTCGGTGCAATGTGAGCTCGGACAAGCCGTGACGTGATCGAGGCGTACTTTGGCGGGACATAACCAGAACACATCGCCGTTCGACGTGGTGTTGGGTTTCGATATGGAAACCGACATCGGCAGCTGGACCCCGTTTTATGAAGGCTTAATCAATGGCACGCCAAGGGTGCTGGAGGCGTTATCTAACCGCGACGTGAAGGCAACCTGTTTCTTCGTCGGGCAGACCGCGCGAGATCATCCGCATATCGTGCATCAAGTGCAGCAAGCCGGCCATGAGGTCGGATGTCATAGCCTTTATCATGAAACGGTAGGGCAGACTCTGTTTCCCATTCCCGGGATCACCCCGCTGCTGGACCGCGAGGTCGAACCCCGTTTGCGACTTGCGACGGAGTGGGTGGCGGAGGTGTCGGGGGTACGACCGGTCTCTTTCCGATCTCCTCGCCTGTTCGGCTCGACTGCAGTGTGCAATGCGCTGGATGAACTTGGTTACGTGTCCGACGCCAGCTATCCGCTTTACCATTACGGTGAGCGGCTTGTTCCTTACCACCCATCATCCGCCGACTGGACCAAGCAGGGCGACCTGCGTTTGATCGAAATACCGAATTTCGCCGACATGAGCATCGAGTCACAAGACCCTTACGGGCGTGACCGCGACCAGTGGCCCCTGTTTCGCACCGAGTCCGCCGCGTCGCTGTGGCGACACATCGAACGGCACCTCAAGTACTGTGATGACCACGGCATGAATCGACCAGTGCTTTGTTTCTACTTCCACCCTTGGGAGTTCTGGGACATGCCGGAAGGGCTGATTCATTACGGGGAAGGGGCGGTCAAGCCGGACGATCTGCTTATCAGGAACTGTGGCGACTACGCGATATCACAATTCGCCGAATTATTGGATAGGCTGATTAATCACGGGGCCCGTTTCTTGACTGCCGCCGAATGTGCCCGGGAATGGCATGAAAGCGACCGGGGCAAGTCCGACCTCAATTAGCCTAAAACCGACATGGATAGTAAAGCAGCGCCTGGCGCATGCCGTATTTGGCGATCACCGGATAGCGATTTCTATGGTGACGAGGCGCTGCATGCGGCCGATGTCTACACCGATGAAACATTGAAAGGTATTGCGGGCGCGGGGTTCAACGGGGTGTGGTTGCGTGGCCGGTTGTATGACCTGATGCAGTCGACGTTGCTGCCGGAGTTGGAGCGGGAGGGACGCCCGAAGCGTCTGGCAAGTCTGAAGACCGTGATCGAACGCTGCCGCCGTCACGGTATTGCGGTCTATCTGTTTTTCAACGAACCCTTAGCGCCGGCGGCCGATCACCAAGTGTGGGCGTCCCATCCGCAGTTGCGTGGGCGCGCGCTGGATCATTCCCTGGCCGGACCGGTGATTTCGCTTTGTTCGTCACATCCCACCACGCGTGCTTTTATGCGAGAAGCCACCGCCAGCGTGCTGAACGCCTTGCCCGGCCTGGGCGGAGTGATGCTGATTACGGCCAGTGAGTACCCGACCCACTGCTGGTCACATTTCGCCCGGCGATCTCTGAGTGATGGGATCGTCGATACACCTGGGAAACCGTTGGACTGTCCGCGCTGCGTCACGCGTGAGCCGGCGGAGATCGTCGCCGAGCTAGCGGGGTTCTGGGTGGAAGCGGCCCGCCGGATCGAGCCGCAACCGCGGGTCTTGGTGTGGAACTGGAGCTGGTCGATGTGGTATCCGGACCCCCAGGCCCAGGTGATCGAGCGTTTGCCCGAAGAAGCGGTCTTACTGATCGATTGGGAAAGAGGGGGACGACAACAGCGTGACGGTGTCGAGGTCGACGTCGACGAGTATTCGCTCAGTTATACCGGGCCGAGTGATCGTTTTTCACAGGCCGCGCGATACGTCCGGCGTTTTGGCCGCGAAGTCGCAGCAAAACTGCAAGTCGGAACCACGCATGAATTGGCGAGCGTGCCCAACCTCCCGTTGATTCGACGGCTGCACGAGAAGTTGTGCGGATTGCACCGGCGCCACATCCCCGGCGTGATGGCGTGCTGGAATTTTGGCTGCTCGTTGACACTCAACACTGAAGCGGTGGCCCTGTTCAATGAATCGCCGGAGCCTCGGGGCGAACCCGAATCCTTCATGCATGATCTGGCCCGGCGTTACTTCGGAGACGAGGTGGATACGCAAGCCGTGTTGTCTGCGTGGGACGCATTCGTGCGGGCGTTCGACCACTACCCATTGTCCAATCGACTGCTGTATTTTTCTCCGATGAATTACGCGCCCGCCTACCCGCTCACCGCCGACTATCGCGACGAGCCGATGGGCTGGTCGTGGATAGACCATCAACCCTGGGGGGACCGCGTCGACTCCTTTCTCGGCCCGTTTTCTCTGTCGCAGGTTTTGACGATGTTCGAACGTCTCGCCGAGGAGTGGCGGCTAGGGTTGACTGCCTACCGAGGTGCGCTGAGAACACAACACGAACGCAATGACGAGCGTACGGCCCGCCATTGTTTCGAAGAGCTGAGCTGTGCGGAGATGATCGCCTTGCACGCGCGCGGTATGGCCAATATTCTCCGCTTTGCCCGTTGGCGCCGGACGGCCATGCAGAAACAAAACCTCAGCGGGCCGTGCAGGATCGCCCCCGACCCCGAAGCGAAACAGATCATGGCGGCTCAACTCCAGGTGATGGAGGAGGCGAGGGTGCTGGTCGAGGACGACCCACGCCTTGGATACCATCAGGAATGTCATGCGTATCTTTGCGGCGCCGAGCGGCTCCGCCTCGGCATTGAACGGATGCACGAAGCCCTGTCGCATGCTTGATCTGCGTGGTTGACCGGCCTCGTAGGTTTCTTACGAACGCAAGGAGGCGCGCAAATGCGGGCGAACGGGGTCCACGTGTTCGACGCGTTGCAGCTGCCTGCCATCGGTGAAGCCCTCTTCTCGATCGGTCAGTTCGTGCACCATGGCTTGTCGGAACGTCGCCAGTTCGTCCTGCCACGCCGGGAGCCCGGACACGTCGCGGGTCTCGGTGGGATCGGCCGCGAGATCGAACAGCTGCTCACGCCCGGTGCGCGCGAACCAGACGTATTTTCGTTGTCCATCGGTCAAGTAGTGGACAGAGCCGAAGACGGTGGTGTGTTCGCCGTGAACGTAGCGTCGCCATTCGGAGGCAGGGGCACGCATTAGAGGCAGGACACTACGGCCTTCCAAAGAATCCGGGATCGGTAAATGGGCGGCATCCAGCAGCGTCGGCATGATGTCTCGCAGTTCGATGGGCGCGTCACAATAGATCGGCTGGCCCGGCTTCCCAGGCGCTAACACCGCTTCTCGATTCCCGGGCGGGGGAAGAATGAACAGAGGCACCCGAGCCGATCCTTCGTAGGGCATGCTCTTGGCAAACATGTGATGATCGCCGAGCAGGTCACCGTGATCTGCGGTGAAAACGATCCAGGTGTTTTCGCCCATCCCATAGTCGTTGAGCGCCTCAATAAATCGTCGGATTTGGTGGTCGATATGGGTCAGGTGGCCGTAGTAGCCGGCGCGGGCGCGTTGGAGTCGGCGGGGAGGCATCTGTTTCGGACCGGCGGAGGGATCGTACTCTCGATAGCGATCAGCCAACATACCATCGGCCCAGTCGCCGACCGGCGGGTCGGGCATGTGCACGTCGAGGTACTGTTGAATCGCCCAGTCCGGCGGATCGAGCGGCGGGTGAGGGCGGTGGAAGCTCATCATGAGGAAGAAGGGTTTGCGCGGGTCACGCCTGCGGAGAAAGTCGATCGACTGACCGGCGAGCCAGTTGGTTGGATGGAAGTGTTCGTCCAGGGGCCATGGCCGCACGGTGTAACCGTTGCAGCTCATGCCGTGCTCAGCATAATCGAAGTCGTGTCCGACGCGCTGGCGCAGCCATGGCAGATAGTCGTCGACGTCCTCAAGATTGGGTTGCTGTTTACGTGCGAAGTGCAGGTAACCGTCGTGCAACTGGACATGCTGGAAGCCCAGCTGGGTGCGTTCGGGGTAAACATGCATCTTGCCGACGCACTCGGTCTGGTACCCATGGCGGGTGAACTCGCCGGCCAGCGTCGTGTCGTAATTCCAGGGCACGCCATCGCGATATCCAACACGGCCGTGGGAGCGCGGGGTGAGCCCGGTATGGAGCGAAGCCCGGGCGGGGACACAACTGGGCGTCGCCGCATAACACCGCCGAAACACCGCCCCGCGTGAAGCCATTTCGTCGAGGTAGGGTGTCTCGACCACTGGATGCCCCATCACCCCAAGGCAGTCGCCTCGCCACTGATCGACAAAGATCAGCACAACATTAGGTTGATCTGCGCCATCCCTGGGTTGCATTCTCACGATTAACTCCTTTTGAGAAAGTATTTTAGAAAAGTTCCGCACATCCCCAACCGCAGATGTATGACGGAATCGTCACAGGGCAGCATCAGAAGCCTGTATTCATGTTGTAATTGAATATTGACTTGAAACCGGCCTTCCGGTATTGTACATCACAGATACATCACAGGCGCGCCGCATACGTGAGTGATGAAAAAACAGGCATTTATGGCACAAACACCTCCAAAAAACCGGCTGGCACGCGACCGTATCCTTACGTGGATCACGGATGGCCGGTTCGCGGCCGGGGAACAGTTGCCGCCCGAGCGGGAGCTCGCGAAAGTTCTGGCCATCAATCACCGCACCGTCCGTCGCGGTTTGGCGGAACTGGTCGAACAAGGCGTGATTACGAAGCGGCCGCGTGTCGGCAATTTCGTGAGTGAAATCCGGCCCCGTGAGCTGGCCGTCCAAGTCGCCGTGGTGTTGCCGCAATACCTTTATGAAGACCGGGTGCAACAGCCGGTGGCGTCTCACGTCTTGGGCTCGGTCAACCGGTTGCTGCATCACGGGCGTTATGCCGTCTCGCAGCTCTCCTACCGCCCGGACCGCATCAAGATCGAAGCCGGCCAGGTGCTCCTGGCTCGGCGTATCCAAGCCGCGCTGCTTTGGCCCGATCGGACCGTCGAAGCCGACCATCTCGAGCACCTGTCCGAGCAAAACATCCACCTTGTCATCCTGCATAACCCGGGGCAGAAGCTGGCGGCTTCGAATCGCCCTTGCGTCTGGGCGGATCGCCGACCCGTGTTGGGTCAGCTCCTTGAGCACTTGATCGAGCGGGGTCATCGCGACGTCCGGGTGGGTTTATACACCCACGATCCGCAGCGCCAGGCATTTTGCGATGAGGTGCGCCGCTATGCCGCCAGTCTCGATGCTCGCGGCCGGGACGTTGTATTTGATATTCCCAACCGCACACCGCCTACCGATTACCTGACCGTCATCCGCCGCGTGCTCAGCCAGCAGCCTCGCCCGACCGCGATCATTGCGCCCGATGAGGCGGCGGTCGGCGTGTTGCTGCGGCTGTGTTATGAAATGAATCTTCGGGTCCCCGAAGATATCTCCGTCGCTGCGATCGACAACAACGCGCCCGATGTGTATCCCGTGGAACTCACCGCCGGCGACTCCATGGCCACCATCGGTGAAACCGTCCGTCAAGCCACGCGACTACTCGTGTCGGCGATCGAAGGCCGGCCCGCTGAGCCGTCATCTATCCGCGTGGAAACAGGAATTCGTTGGGGTCGGTCCATCGCGTCTCCCCGTATTCCTGGAAAGTCGCCACCTCCTTTGATAGGAGCCGGTTTGTAACGTTGTCCTGACGCGAACAGAGACTTCGATGCTTTGAGGAAGTCAATCGCCGGAAACGATGAAAATTGAGAAAGGCAACGCACTTCATCAGGATTTCAGATACCGCCCCAGCCTGCAGGGCAACGCCCGCCGATCCAACCGACGGCCGCCGATGGCAATAGCCAGAAAGGTTAAAAGGAGGAATCTCATGAACCAAGCCGCATGTCGAATCCTTAGCACCGTGATCACGGCCGGGGGGATCACCCTGGGTTCCGCCGCCGCCCGAGGGGCGGTCTTCTTCAGCGAGAACTTTGAATCTTACACAGCCGTGGCCGGCACGGCGGGCGATAACGACGACAACGACCCAACCAACCCCGGCGACGGGAATCCCGCCAATTGGAGCGTGACCGAAAACATCCCCAACCCCACCCCTCCTCCCAGTTCTATCCCCGATCCCTCGCGCGTTCAGGTCACGGCTGGGACTTCTACCGGTGGGTCTGGAACGAATCAGCAGGTCCTGCACGTTCAGGGGGCAGATAACGGTTTTAACCAAATCGAACGTGGATTCACGCAGCAGACTGACAGCATCGCCGTCAGCTTCAAAATCCGCTTCAATACTTCGGTCGGCTTCAATCCCACGAACGCCGTGATTGTTCTGGGCCTCGGCAACGACACCGACTCGGACATCGTTCGGTTAGAGATGCGTCCGGAAGACAACGAGGGGCCAAATGCGGGTCTGAGGCTGTTGGGAATCGGCGATAGTGTCGTCATCATAAGTGATGTTTTCGAGGACGACTGGTATCAGATCGACCTCGAGATCGACCTCGTAGGTGCGACGACAACCGTGACCGCGACTAATCTTGACGTCGATCTTGGTCTCAATCCCGATCAAGCGAATACCGAAACTCTAAACGTCCTCAATGGTGACCCCAGCGGCGGTTTGGATGAGATCAGCTTTTTCACAACCGGCGGCGCCACAGGCGCGCGGCTCATCGATAGTTCTATCGACGACATCCTCATCGTTCCCGAGCCGGCCACCACCGGCTTGATCGCTCTTGGCTTGTCTATGATATTGCCAAACAGACGTAACAGTCGGTGAATCCTGACGACGTGGGGCCATGGCGCCGACAGCAAATCTTATGCAGATAAATTGATCGATGTTCGCTTACGAGAGCCTGCGCAAAACGAAGACAGCACTCCTACGGAAGGCATCGTTATGATCATCGAGTTCAAAACACAGAATGCGCAACGCGCTAAGACACGTTCGAGTGGTTTCACCTTGATCGAACTGCTCGTGGTGATTTCGATCGTTGCTCTGCTTATCGCGATTTTGCTTCCTGTGCTGTCCAGGGCGCGGGAGGAGGCGCAACGCACGGCGTGCCTCAGCCAACTCCGTCAGATCGGCATCGCCACTGAGAGCTACCTTGTCGACAGCGACCAGTACTACCCCACCCCGTATTGGGACTACTGGTATCTGCTGGGTGAATACCTCCAATGCGATTACCCCGCCGGCGTCATGCTCGACCGCATCGGGATTCTGACCTGCCCGTCGGATGAAGACCCGCCGATCTATAACACCGGGGTGTCCAATAAGGCGCAGGTACGGATCAATTACGGGATTAATTATCGAAATTTCAGCGCAAACGCTCCTTCGTACACAGGAAGATATCACCTTGCGGCGAACGTACTCAAGCCTTCCGCCATCCCTCTCGTCAGCGATGCGAACAATGACTTGATCAATCCATTCGCCCCGGGCGGCTCCAACGACGTCGAGGCCCGTCACGGCGACAAGGCGAACGTGCTGTTCGCTGACTACTCCGTGAGGCCTTATACCTACGAAGACATGACCAACCCGGGCTGGAACGACTCAGATATCCCGCCCTTCTGGCGCTGAAGCGGGCGCAAATACAACGGCGCGATCGCCGGGAGTATCCAACAAAGCTATGAGTGTGAATATGCAGGAAACGCAAGCCACGCCCAGCCAGGTGATGGCCGAACAGATCCATGCGGTGCTGATGCGCAACGGCCCGCTCTGGTCGCTGGAGAACGAATGGTGCAATCAGGCGTTCCAGCAGGCCCATGCGGTTCGAGCGATGTTGGCGGTCCACCGGATCGAGCCTTGCGGTGCTTACGTCGATGAGGCCGTGCACTGGGCGGAGATGACCCTTCGCCTTCAAGGGACGGCGGGTCACCCCGACGCCTACAATATGGGCTATGGCTACCGGATCGATCGCGGCGTGCCGCGAAAGTGGTACGTCGCCGACTGCGGCACCATCGCGGTGACCCTGCTGGACGTCGCCGTGACGCTTGGTCTTGAGGACGAGCGTTCACAACGCTACCTCAAATCCGTCCGACGGTTCACCGATCACATCATCGAGCGGTGGTCCATGCCCGATGGCTCGTTCGCGCTAGGGTACGATGAGTTCCGGTGTCTCGATCAGGCGCCCTACCACTGCGCGGTGCAGCAAAGCAACCTGTTCCTTTGGCCGTTGGCACAGGTCACCGGCGAGTCGCGGCACCGCGAGCGGGCGACCCAGACCGCGAGTTGGATGGCTAATGACTTGGACTTTGACAGCGCGTACTACGGCGGCGCCATCCATAACCGCGGCTATGGTGGAGAGAGCATGCTGGTGGCCCTCGCGCACTTGGACCCGAGTGAAGACCAACTCCGAGCGGCCCTGGACGCTCGTCTCCGCGATATCGCCGAATGGTCCATCGTCAACTTTGGCGGGGCATGGTTCCGTGATCGTGACCACGGCAGCGCCAAAGACCCGCTGCTCCTCATGGTGCTGCAACACTGTCGCGACCGTTGGGCCGACTTGCGCGAATCTCTGGGCGAGGTTGTCGATGCCGGCTACGCCATCATGGATCGCGTCATCAGCAATAACCTACAGGCCGTCCGCAAGCATCAACTCGAAGGTATGGCCATCGCCAGCATCGCCGGCAATGCCGACATCAAGGCCTGTATGTCACAGCCCAAGTTCTTTGTAACCGACGGGCTCAGCGCCATGGCGCTGGCTGCTCGGCAGGACGCCTTCGCCCTCTATCCGATGACGCACGCGCCACATTGGGACCGTTTCGTGAACGGGGGATGACCGTAGCTGTTTCGGCAAAACATCCTTTCCGCTTCCCGCGGTCAGTGGTTTTGGAAGGTAACCGGGCGCACCGGCTTGTCTTGCCGCCACGGGTGAACGCTCAACCACCGTCGTTGCATGGTTTTGTGTTGCCCGATCCTCAGCTGTTTGACAGGAGCATTTTTCGTGGGCATCTCTTCAAGAGCCGTCGTTTTTGTCGAAGAGGGCAAGGTCGAAGTCCAATCGATCGAGTTACCCGATCCCAAACCCGGCGAGCTTGTGATCCGGACGCTGTTTTCCGGCATCAGCCCGGGGACCGAACTGTGGAGCCTGACCGGCCATTACTGGTCGACGCAGTTCCCAACGATTCCGGGCTACCAGAAAGTCGGTGTAATCGAACGGATCGCCGACCCGACAAAGAAGTTCAGCGAAGGCGATATTGTCTTCCTGCGTTCGACGCGCGTCGACGATCGGACGAATATTGAATGGGGCGGACACACGGAGTGGTCCGTGGTTTCGGCGGACGAACCGGAACTGTTTAGATTACCCGACGGCGTGGCTCCTGAAGAAGCCGCGCTGCTGTGCATGGCCGCAATCGGCTATCACGGCGCCGCAGACATCATGCCGGTTGAGACGGGCGAGTGTGTCGCGGTGATTGGCCTTGGGCTCATCGGTCAGTTCAGCGCACAGACCGCGATGCTACGCGGCGCAAAGGTAATAGGCCTGGACCTGCTCGACGCCCGTCTCGACCTCGCCGCCGAACTGTCGGGTGCGGTTCGGATCAACCCTTCGCGGCAAGATCCCACTGAAGCCATCAGGCAACTACAGCCAGAAGGGCTGGACGCGGTGATTGATACTTCAGCACACGCCCCGACCATTAACCAATCGTTTCACTGGTTGCGTGCAAAGGGTCGCTACTGCTTTCAGGGGTACTACCCGGGTCTGACCTCATTGGACTTGCTCTGGCCCCATGCCAAAGAATTGACCTTCTATAACCCAACCAATTGCACGCTCAGTGACGAATTGCAATGCGCCGAGCACCTGGCGGCCGGTCGCATGCAGATGAAACCGCTGATCAGCCACGTCGTGCCGTCCAGCGACGCGCCGGCAATGTACGACACTCTTTTAAATCGCCGGGAAGACGCCCTCGGCGTCGTCCTGGACTGGCGAAAGTGAGGCTCGGCGTGAACGAATCCGAGAGTCAGCGTGCGCTGGTTACCGGCGCGACCAGCGGCATCGGCCGGGAGACAGCCCGCCTGCTGGTCGCCGAGGGCTGGCGTGTGATCGGGACCGGTCGGGACCATGAACGCCTGCGCGATCTCAACAACGAATTGGGCGAGCGTTTCATCGGCTACGCCGCCGACCTTTCTCATCCCGGCGCGCCCGACGAGCTGACCCACTTCGCCGAAGAACGATTCGGTTCGCTCGACTTGCTGGTCAACAACGCCGGGTGCAGTTGGGTCGGTGAAATGGCCGAGATGCCTGCTCACTCGGTGGACGCCTTGTTAAGCGTGAACCTGCGCAGCCTGATCCTGCTTTGTCGCAACGCGGTCCCGCTTCTACGCTCCTCGGCCCGGGGTCAGATCGTCAACATCGGGTCGGTTGCCGCCCACCTCCACGCCGACCGCATCTCCGTCTATTCCGCGACCAAGGCCGCGGTCATCACATTCAGCCACGCATTGGCCAAGGAACTCGCCCCGCTGAAGATCCGTGTGAACACCGTCAGCCCCACCGGCACCGATACCGAGGTCTTCGAGCGCGTCGGCGTTGACATCGACCGTGACATTCTCATACCCGCTCCCGACGTGGCGAAGATCATCTTGCTCATGACCCAATTGCCCGACACCGTGGACGTGGGTGAGCTGCTGATCGCCAGGCGCTTCACCCCAGGGCAATGAGTCGGGTGTACTTCAGACGATCCCGAGACTTTGTATGACTGAACCTCACCACTTTAACGGCCTGCTCAAATTCTATGAGCACCATCTGCGTGAGCAGGTTATGCCGTTCTGGATCGATCACTGCATTGACCATGAATATGGCGGGCTGACCAACTGCGTCACCGATGAAGGCGTGGTTCAGAGCACGGACAAGTGGCTTTGGTCCCAAGGGCGAGCCCTATGGGTGTTTTCAGCGCTTTTCAACGACTTCGACGGCGACGACCGCTGGCTGGAAATCGCTCACCCGATCGCACGTCTGCTTATCGAGTACGGGCGTTGCCCCGATGGCCGGTGGGCCTTCATCCTCCATCGCGACGGTTCGCTCGCCGAGGGACCCCGAAGCATCTATGTTGACGCTTTCGCCATGTACGGGCTGACCGAGTATGCCCGGGCCACCGGTGACACCCGAGCCACCGAGTTGGCCGTCGAGACTTTCGATAACACCTCGCCGCGACTCTATGACCATTCCCAGCTTCAAACCCATCCGCATCCGATCCCGCCCGGCATGCAATCGCACGGCCCGTCAATGATCTTCGCCTTGTGCTACCACGAACTAGCCGAGCTCACCGGAGAAACACGCATAGCCGATCGTGCTCTTGAACTGGCTGAGATCATCATGACACAGCACGTCAAACCCGATCACCAATTGTTGTACGAACTGGTCAGGCCCGGGGGAGCAATCGACGACAGCGACGCCGGCCAGACTTTTGTTCCGGGTCACGCGATCGAGAGTATGTGGTTTATGGAGCGTATCTACCGGGATCGTGGTTGCGACGATCGGATTAACCTGGCGATGGACATGATCCGTTGGAACCTTGAAAAGGGATGGGATGCGGAGTACGGGGGGTTGTTCTTAGCCCGTCACGCTCGTGGGGGCGCCGCCGCGTGGCATCAGCCGGATGCAAAAGTTTGGTGGCCGCACACAGAGGCGCTCTTCGCGCTACTGCGGGCGTATAGCTTGCGGCGTGCGGAATGGGCGCTTCAGTGGTATCGCAAAATTCACGATTACGCGTTCGACCGTTATCCTAATCACGAGTTCGGCGACTGGCGCCAGAACCTCGATCGCCAAGGCAATACTATTCCCGTGGTTGTCAAGGGACTGAACGTGAAAGATCCATTCCATCTTCCACGCGCGCTGATTTACGGTATCCATGAGCTACGCCGGTTGGCCAATAAGCCATGAACCTACGAGAGGCTTTCAATTGCACCCTCTTTATGACAACTATGGCAACCCGACGTCGGTTACCGATCCCAACGATAACGTCACCCAGTTCATCCACGACCACCTCAACCGACTAATCGGCCGCGCCATACCTCTGGACGTGGAGACCGTCAGCGACGCGACCGATTACGTCGAACCCATGGCCTACAACACTCTCGACCAGCCACCGCTCCGGCGACAAGAATGTCACCGACTATCAATATGACGACAACCGCAACCTGCTCTTGTTGACGTCGTATAACGATGACGGCAATCCGATTTTCCTACGTGCTGTACATCTGGACCAATTGACCCAACACAGTGTCCATATCAGGATCGGGGCGAAGGGATCGAGACGTGATGTGCGCAACGGCCCGGGGCAAGCCCTCTTCAGGAGACTGGCATGGAAAGTCACCGACAAGAGCTTTGATTTTGGCGTTATCGAAAATAAGTGAATTGGATTTGTCGCCAAGGAGCGGGCCCTCGAGATCCGGCCGAATGCGGATGATGGCTTCGGTGCAGACGTGAACAATCTGTGGGTCGGGGCCGCCAAGGGCTCGGGCGATGATCTGCAGCAAACGGTCCCAAGGGTAGGCGTGGGAATCGGTGATGTGGTACGCCTCGCCAAGGGATTCGGGTCGGCCAAGCAGGCGGGCGAAGGGGCGGGCGAAATCGTCGGAATGCGTGACGGTCCAAAGGCTCGTGCCGTCGCCGGGGACCACCACGGGGCCGCCTTGCTGGAGACGCGCGAGAACGGCGTCACCGCCGAAGGGGATGGTGACGCGTGTGCGATAGGTGTGGCTGGGGCGCACCACGGTGACGGGCAGGACGCCCTGTCCGTGGGCCTCGAACAGTTTGGCTTCAAGTTCCGCCTTATTTCGGGAGTATTGCCAGTACGGGTTATGAAGCGGGGTATCTTCGGTAATGGGCAGGCGGATCAGCGGTTTATGATACGCGGAAGCAGAGGAGATAAAGACATACTGGCCGGTCTTGCCGGCGAAGGCGGCAAGGTCGCGGTCAATCTGGTCGTGCCCGTAGGCGCGGAACTGGCATATAACGTCGAAATGATGATCGGCTAAGGCGTCATAAGCGTTAGGGTCCGCAAGGTCACCCACGATCTGGGTCACCCCGTCGGGCAGGGAGTCAGCGGACTTACCACGGTTGAAAACCGTCACCTCGTGCCCCAGCGCGACGGATTCGTAGACGCAAGGGTAAGAGATTTCGCCGGTTCCGCCGATATAGAGGACTTTCATACTTGCAACCGCCATTGAAAATGGGATATCGATAAGCCAGTCAAAGAAAGATCCGGTTCAACCGCTCAACCCCTGATTGACGATCTGAGCGGCTCGACGGATCGTGAGTTTGGTGATCTCGCGCATCAACTCGGGCGGCCAGTCGAGGGTTTCGTCCTGCTTGTACTGATCCGGGACGATCGCCAGGGTCAACGCCGACACCTCACGTTCCATCTGCTGGCGTCGGGCGATGGCGGCCTCTTCGTCCCCTTCGGGCACCGGGTCGTGCAGGTCGTGGGCGAGCATCAGCGTCGTGACCTGCCAATCGAAATAGGCTTGGAGGGGATTCGCGTCGGTTGGGGGTGGGCCTTGGTCGCTCATACGGTTCACTTTTCGAAAGCCGTGAGTGCATCTTCAATCGTTAAGGCCCCCTCGTAGAGAGCCCTGCCGACAATGGCGCCTTGGATGGGCAATCCGCGCAATGCCCGCAAGTGGTCCAGCGATCCGACGCCGCCCGACGCCACGACCGGGACGTCGGTGCATTCCGCGACGGCACGGGTCTGCTCCAGATTCGGCCCCTCCATCGTTCCATCGGTGGCGATATCGGTATACACGATCGCGGCCAGCGGGAAAGGACTGACCTTCCTGGCGATATCGACCGCGCGTTGGTCAGATGTCTGCTCCCATCCATCGGTGGCGATCCGGCCGTCGCGGGCGTCGAGGCCGAGCACCAGCCGCCCGCGGTAGGTCGGATTGCCCATCAGGCCTTCGAACCAGTCCCAGTTGCGCAGCGCCGCGGTGCCAATAACGGCACGGTTCACCCCGACGCCGAGCATCGCGTCGATCGCGCCCTCGGAGCGGATCCCGCCTCCGACTTCGACCTTGAGGCGGGTCTGGGAACAGACCTGTTCGATCTGCTTGGCGTGGATCATCCGGCCGGTGCGTGCGCCGTCGAGATCAACGACATGCAGCCAGGTGGCGCCGGCGTCTTCAAAGGCCTTAGCCTGGTCGAGCGGATCGTCGCCATAGGTGGTTTGGCGTGAATAGTCACCCTGCAAGAGGCGGACAACCCGGCCCCCACGGAGGTCGATCGCGGGGAGCAGGAACGGGGTTTGGGCGTGCGTGTCAGGCATGAGAATCAGCGGGTGTGGTCGGGAGCGTGGTGTTCGAGGGGATTGCCGGCCCATTGGACGACCAGCGGGCTGTCGCCCGCGTGATGCATCTGCGCCTCTTCGACGTAACGCTCGGGAAGGATGCGGATGTATTCGCGTTCTTTCTCGTTGGTCTCCCGAGCGACCTTGGCGGGCACGCCCATGGCGACGTGGCCGTCGGGCACCACCATGCCTTGGGTGATGAGCGACCCGGCGGCGACGAGAGCGTTCTTGCCGATCTTCGAGCCGCCGAGCAGGGTAGCGCCCATGCCGATGAGCGAGCCTTCGCCGATCTCGACGCCGTGGCAGATGGCGCCGTGGCCGATCGTGACGTTGGCGCCGATGCGATTAGGGTAGCCGTGGTCGCAATGGATCACGGCGTTGTCCTGCACGTTGGTGCGGTCGCCGATGAAGACGGGCGCCACGTCGCCGCGGACGACGGCGCCGTACCAGAGGCTGACGTCGCGGCCAAGCGTGACGTCGCCGCGGACGCGGGCGGTGTCGGCCAGGTAAGCGTGAGTCACTCGGTTCATGGTCATGCCGAGGATTGTAGCGAGTTTGAATCCGGCCCCGGGCCGGGTAAGATGAAGGGCTATGGCGCGGCGCGCTTTCACCTATGGTTTAATCGGTTTCTGCGTTATGTGGTTCGGCATGATCATGCCGGGCCACCAGCGAGGTGGAGTCGCGCTGCCCGGGGCGGAAAGCGGCCTGACCGGTCCGATCGCGGCGGCCCCGAGTTGCCCGATGTGCGTCGCACTCGAAGGCGATTCTGACGATGCGCCCCCTTCTTCCGACCCGGCCAGCGGCTGCGCGATCTGTTTCCTGAAGGGAGTGCTGCATCAGCCCCCCGCGATCAGCCTCGCCCCACCGCCCGCTGAACTGGTCGGCGAAGCCTGTCTGATCATCCGTGAATCCGCGACGGCCCGGCCGGCCTACCGCGTGTTCCACGGCCTCGCTCCGCCACATTTCTCCGCCTAGCCCCTGTCTCCGAGTCTGATTGACGACTGCTCGTCTGACCGTTGTCGGTCGGACTTCGGAATCGCTGCTGATCATTCCAACACTTGCTCGCGCAACGTGTGCGTCACGCGTGCGGGCATCTACGACAGACCTTGCGCCAACGTCGGCGGCATGCCGGCTCCCGAGTGCAGACAACCTTTATTCAAACATGAAAGGCTCAGCCTGATGTTCTTTTCCAGCGCCCGCACTTTTGCCGCGGGCCTCCTGATTGTTCTAAGCGCCCCTTCCGCCGTGGCGGCCGCCCTCCCCCCCATGCCGGGCATGACCAGCGGCCTCGGAATGAGCGGCAACGGCATGATCCATGCCGAGGTCGCCGTCCAGGGCGGTGTCGTCAGCGTCGTCCTCCGCGATGGCCCCTCCGGCGGCGCCCAGCCCACCGACCGGCTGGTGACCATGGTCGGCGGGGGGTACGACACGCCGTACGATGTGCTCAACGGCCGCATGTTCAACGCCCAGTACGGCTGGCTCCCCGACCAGACGGTCCCCACCCCGCCCGGCCCCATCCAGATCGGGCTGACCGAGCAGATCTGGATCGAGCCGATCTCTGTCACAGGCCCGGGCTCGGTCTCCGTTTACGAAGGCGGCAACGGGGAACAACTCATGAACACTGGCCACACCATGAACCCGATCTTCGGGACCGACGGGTCCGACACGAAGTGGCTCTGGGATGACGACTTCCTGATGCAGCACAACTGGTACGTGTTCGACACGCCCGGCGATTACGACATCACCTACCGTGTCTACGTTGGTGACAACTCGGGCGCTGCGATCCAAAGCTACACCCCTGCAGACATCACGCTCCGCTTCACGGCCATCCCTGAGCCGGGCGTACTGAGCATGCTCGGGTTGACAAGCCTGGCGCTGCTGTCAATGCGGCGGCGCGACGCCCTACGCAGAGGGGAGGGCTGATCTATGACCGGCAGCAGAGCCGTGACGCTCCGCTGGCTGGCGATGTCCTTGGTCCTGGCCGTCTCCACGACGGCCGGGGCCTCGGGCGTTTCGCTGGGCGGCCTGATGAACCACCTCAACGTCAATGTCACCGCGCCAAACGCCCAGAGCCAGTTCCCGCTGGTCGTCGGGTTTGACGACGACCCCGGCGTCGGCCTCGACATGGCGTTGGGCGGCGACGACCTTGACCCGCCCTTCAGCCTCCTCAACGGCAAAGCCTACAACGCTCAATACGGATGGCTCATCGCCGGACGCTGGGGATCAGCTGTTCAGCCCAACGAGCGCATCTTCATCGAGTTGCTCGACCAATCCGACGGTCTGTCCACCTACCAGGGCGGCTTCGGCGTCGATACCGGCGGCGATGGGATCTCCGATGACCTAAACGGCGCCCACACCCTCGAGCCGATCTTCGGCACGGACGACTCGCCGCTCTGGTGGCAGTGGGACGGCCGGATGACCCACAACTGGTACGTCTCCGAGATCGCCGGCCCACACTTTGCGACCTATCGCGTCTTCGTCGCCGAAGCCTTGCCCGGCGGCGGCTACGGCCAACTCAGCAGCACGTTCCTGCCCGCCGAGGTCACGCTGCGATGGATTGATTCTGTCACGATCCCCGAACCCGCCGCCGCGATGCTCCTCGGGCTTGGCGCGGTCGGGCTCGGCTTACGTCGTCCTAGGAAACACCCATGCCCTCCCGACACGCATTCAGCCTGATCGAATTGCTGGTGGTTCTGGCGATCATCAGCATCCTGGTCGGGGTGCTCGCTCCGGCTCTGTCGATCGCGCGGTCACAGGCCCGCGCGGTCGACTGTCTCGTCAGGATGCGCAGCCTCGGCCAGGCCCTCACGCTCTATCTCGATGAGCATGACGGACGGTTCCCCGCCACCAATCACGTCGGCCTTGGCGCGGGGCCGGAGTGGGATGTCCAACTCGGCCGTTACCTCGGCCGGCCCGAAGTCCGCCGCACGCTCCTCTCGGGCGACTTCTATTTTGAAGATGACCCCGAGATCGTCAGCTATTACAACAACCACCTGCGATGCCCCGAAGACCCCCGCCGTCGCACCGACGAGTATTCCTACGGACAGAATGTTTACTTCAACCTTGAGCCTTATGCCGGCGAGATGGAGGCCGACGCCGTCCTGAACGGCAAACGCTGGAGCCGGCGGGATGATATCCCCCGCCCCGCGGCAACGGTGATCTATGGCGAGGTGGAAGGCGGGTCGAACCACCTCATGGCCCACTTCTGGCGCGTTTACGGGATCACTCCCGAGATCGTCGAACGCCACCAGGACCACGGCAACTACGTCTTCGCCGATGGCCACGCCGAGATGGCCCCGGTCGCAGAAACCTACGACCCCGTCAATGGGGTCGACCGCTGGGACCCGGCCACGGCCCGCTAACGCCCGATCGGCGCCGAGGGCTCGGCGACCGGGATCTGCGTGGGGTCAGGCACGCCGCGTAACCAGGTGTCGTGGACCTGAAACGCGTCGCGCGGCTCCGGGAAATCGCTGCGGCGGTGGGTTCCCCGGCTTTCTTCACGCCAACGGGCGGCCCGCGTGACCAATGCGCCCACCGTCAGAAGATTCTGAACCTCCCAGCCGATACGCTCATCAAAAATCTTGTCGAGCGTGTAGCGGGCCCAGAACTCGAACATCTCGGCCACCTCCGCCAGCCGCTCCCCTTCGCGTTCGATGCTGACGTGACGCCACATCACGCTGCGGAGGCTCGAGCGGACATCGGGCAGGTCAAGTTCGCTGCGTTCGGACGGCCGGATGTCGCTGATGACCTTGACCGGCCGCCGGCCGTTGTCGGGATCGATCGACCGAAGACACGCCCGGCCGACGACCTCGCCGCAGACCAGTCCCTCGAGCAGTGAATTGGACGCCAGCCGGTTCGCGCCGTGGAGCCCGGTGCAGGCCGCCTCGCCGCAGGCGTACAGGTTCGCGATATTGGTGCGGCCCTGTTCGTCGACCCGCACGCCGCCGATCATGTAGTGAGCCGAGGGATGCACCGGGATCGGTTGGGTGACGGGGTCGATATCGAATTCGCGGAGCCGGGCAAAGATGCCGGGGAAGCGTTCAGCAAAGTGGGCGAGGTGCCGGACATCGAGGTAGACGTGGGTTGTGCCGGTCTTGACCATTTGCTGGAGGATGGACTGGGAGACCACGTCACGCGGGGCGAGGTCGCCGCGCGGGTCGTAGTCGGTCATGAACGCGTGGCCGTGACGATCGATGAGCCGGCCGCCTTCCCCGCGCACGGCCTCGGTGATGAGCGAGCGGGAGGCGCCGGCGATGTACAACGTGGTCGGGTGGAACTGCATGAACGCCATGTCCATGAGCTCGGCGCCGGCGCGGTAGGCCATGGCGAGACCGTCGCCGGTGGCGACCTTAGGGTTGGTCGACTCCCGGAAGACTTGCCCCGCCCCACCCGAGGCGAGAACGGTCGCGTGGGCCCAGATGACCTGGAGCCCGTACTTGGGGTGGTGGGTGATCGCGCCGAGGCATTGATCCGGCGTGCCGTCGATCGTGATCAGGTCGAGGACGAAGCACTGGTCGAACCGCCGGATGCTGTCGGCACGGTCCATGCGACGGGCCAGACATTGCGCCAGCGCCTTGCCGGTCGAGTCGCCGTCGACATGGACGATGCGGGCGTGGGTGTGGCCGCCCTCTTTGCCGTAGGCCAGGCCGCGTTCGTCGTCGTCACCGTCGCCCCCGCTGGCATGCGCAAGATCGAACCGCAACCCCCAGTCGATGAGTTCCTGGATGTGCAGCGGGCCGCCCTCGACCACCTGCCGGACGGTGGGCTCGTCGCATAACCCCGCGCCCGCCGACAGGGTGTCGCGGACGTGGTCGTCAATCGTGTCGCGGCTGTCCAGCACCGCGGAGATGCCGCCCTGGGCCCAGTACGTACTGGACTGCGGGAGCGATTCCTTGGCGGTCACGATCACGTCCGCCCCGTCCTCGGCCGCGGCGATGGCCGCCCGCATCCCCGCCACACCCGAGCCGATGACCAGCACGTCTGTGAAAATCTGAGGCAACAGCGTGGCCCGGAACGGAATCAGATAGCGACGATCAGAAAAAACTGGGTGCATCACATTAATAAAGACAGCTGCTAGCTGATTGCTGAAGACTGACGGCTGAAGCTGCGCAACCGCTCGACGTCGTCCATTAATTCAACGTGCCGCTTTTGGAAAAGCCGGCCGACGGGAGCGGCACGCGGTATTCGGTGAGCAGCCGCCGCACCTCGCCAGGCGGCTCGTAGAAAATACTGCCCGAGACATTATAGGACCTGCCCGCCAGCGATCGGCCGCCGGCCAGCGCTGCGGGAAAACGGATCGTCTGGACGCCTTTGCCGGGCAGCGTCGCGTCGGGGATGACCTGGAAGCTGAACGACCCGGCGCCGTCGACGCTCACCTCGTAATCGGCCTTGGGCAACGGCAGGGCCGTCGCGTTGGGGTTGGTCAGCTCGACGATCACAACCAGACGCGTGCCCTGGGAGGTACGCTCTTCGACCACCACATCCGTCACCTTGGCGCTGGGCGATGAAACGCAGCCGGTCAACAGGAGCAGGGACAGCAGACTGGGGAATACAACTCGCATGAACACAATAGCATAGCTCAGCCGCCCCGACGCCGCACGCCCGGGACGGGGCCGCAGGGGGACAGCGGGGAGGGGGGAGAGGGGGGCGATCAGCCATCTACTCCCGCCGCCGGGACCGGGTCCGGCGGCGCCTCAGCCAACACGGGCTCCAGTTCACCCTTCACCCTCGGCCAAAGCAGCACCGCCTCCGTGACCATCCACACTTCCAGGGCCAGCGTGGCGACCGCGATCAGGATCAACGCCGTGTTCGGGTTGTCCTCATTCAGCCAATGGGGGAGTTGGACCAACATCGCCCAGGCCGGCATCACGAGCATGAAGAGCATCGGCAGCCCCAGGAACCACACCGGCTTGCCTCGCCGCCAGAGATAAAAGCCGATCACCAGGAACGCCAGGCCGCCCAGCAGTTGATTGGTCGCCCCGAACATCGGCCAGAGGATCAGCCCGCCCTTGCCCGCGTTGGCCCACGACCACTCGGCGCCCGGCGCGGGCATGCCCGCCATCAACACAGCGACCCCCACCGCGAACAACGTCGCGGCGTATTTGTTGCGGAAGATGAGGAACATGTCGTAGGACCGTGTAAACGGCGCGAGCGCCGGAGAGACGCCCGGAGGGTCGGCCGCGGGCTCGACCGCGGCGCCGCATTCGGGGCAGCGGCCGCTGGTGTTGAGCGTCAGGTCATACCCACACCCGGCACACTCCTGCGGCTTCCGTAGCGGAATAAAGGTCGCCGCCAATTCCTGCACCACGTACCGCTGAAGCCGACACGCGGTGTCGAGCGTCGTCCCCGCAAACGACGCCACCAACACCCCCATTAACGCAACCGCTATCCCCGCCGGCATGCCGATCGTTTTGAGGAAATTCGCGGAGCCATCGACAAAGGCGCTGACCTTCGCCCCGAGCGATCCCGCCGCACTCCACGACGAGTACCGAGACTTCCAGGCCGTTGAGGCAACCAACGCCGCTTCGTTCGGTAAAGGCGGGGCGCCTTCAGACGCTGGCTGTGCCTGGGCAAGCCAGACACCTTCTGATTCCACGTAATGAGCATCACGAGTCAGATCGGCCTCATAGCCGTGTATTGGCCGCGAAGAACCACGGCTTCCCAGCGGTCCCCAACGCACCGCGGTCCCGATCGCATCAAGCCGGTGCGCCTGGCCGTCAGACCTTGTGTAATCGACGGAAACCACCCGAGGCTGTTTTTCCGGCCCCGATAATGAAGCTGCTTTTGGCGTGACGGTGACGCCCAGCCCCAATCCCGCCACGCACGCCAGGATGACAATCGTCGCCAGGAACCCCTCGGTCAGCATCGCGCCGTACCCCACGAACCGGGCGTCGGGCTCGTTGTCGAGTTGTTTGGAGCTCGTGCCGCTGCTGACCAGACAGTGAAACCCGCTGATGGCGCCGCAGGCGATGGTGATGAACAGGAACGGAAACACCAGCGGCGCCCCGGCCGGGTCCGGGTTCCATGCCGGGGCGACGATCTCCAGCGGCACACGCTCAGCGCCCTCGACCGGCGGGGCCCCACCGATGAACGACGCCGCAACCAAGCCCACGACGACCAGCCCCAGGGCCGTGAGCAGTTGCAGGCTGTTGATGTAGTCCCGTGGTTGCAGCAAAGCCCACACCGGGAGCACCGAAGCCGTCGCCGAGTAGATCAACAGGATGATCACCCACGTGATCGTCGACCACGAGGCCATGGTCGTGTTGATCGTGTGCAGCAGGCCGACGTCGCCGAAGATGACCGTGAGGTACATCACGGCAAGGGCGAGGATGGAGGGGATCAGCAGGTTCACCCCGCGCCGGTGCAGATACAGGCCGATGGCGACGGCGATCGGGACCTGGACCACGCAGGGGAAAATGGACTCGGGGTATCGCTTGAACACCGCGGCGATGACGAGGCCGAAGATGGCCAGCACGATGGTGAGGGCGAGGAAGAGGACGATCAGGAACAGGAGCCGGACGCGGCGGTTGAGCAGGCGGCCGGCGATGTCGCCGACGGTCTGGCCGTTGTTGCGGAGGGAGACGACCAGGGCGCCGAAGTCATGGACGGCGCCGATGAAGATCGAGCCGAATACGACCCAGAGCAGGGCAGGCAGCCAGCCCCAGATGACCGCGATGGCGGGGCCGACAATCGGCCCGGTGCCGGCGATGGAGGTGAAGTGGTGGCCAAAGACGATCGGCGTCTTGGTCGGGACGTAGTCGTAATCGTCCCGCAGCCGGTGGGACGGGCAGACCACGCCGGCGGTCAGGTTGAAGACGCGTTTCCCGAGCCAGCGGCCGTAGGTGTGGTACGCAACGATAAATGCCAAGCCCGCCAGAACGGCAAGCAGCAGGGTGGACATAAACATGATTGTAGCGGCTGCGTTTTGATCTTACACGCGGGCGCCGGGCTCGCCCTGGGCAAAGGCGTAGCCGATCGCCTCGCCCCGCTGGAGCCGCTCAGCGAGCTCAAGCCGCATGGATTCAACGGTGTCGCGCAGGCAGCGGATCGCCCGGTCGCCGCCCATCGCCAGGAGGGCCTCCGCGGGGATCGGCCGGCCGTATTGAACGCCGATCCGCCCGCTGAACCGCGGCAACTTCGCGGACCGCGGCCAGATGTGCTGGGCGCCCTCCAGCGCCACGGGAACCACGACCGCCTTGGAGCGTTTGATCAGCAGCATCGTGCCGGGCTCGAACGGCTGCGTAACGCCGGTTTCCGACCGGCTGCCCTCGGGAAAAATCAGCAGCGCGTGCTTTGTCTTGAGCACCTCCAGGCAACGCCGCATGGCCTTCAAGTCCCCCTCCCCCTGGGCGACCGGCACCGCGTTGAGCGAGTCGATCAGCCAGCCCAGCCAATGGGTCTTCCACAGGCTGGCACGAGCCATGGCGTAGAACTGACGGTGATGCGCCGCGAGGCCGACGGTGATCGGGTCGAGAAACGACTGGTGGTTGCTCACCAGCAGGACCGGGCCGGTCGCGGGGACATTGGAGACGCCCCAGGCGCGGAAGCGGTAGCACGGCCAGAACCAGACGAAGCAGAGGAAGTGCAGAAAGTGCCACCACAGGATGCGGCGCCACGATCGGCCGGGCTGGCGGTTATAAAAGGCGTCGAACATGGGCTTTCAGACCTGAACCGCCTTGTCTTTCACGATGTGTTCGAGCAGGTCGACCACTTCGTCGAGGGTCATGTCGCTGGTGTCGATCGTCCGGGCGTCTTCGGGGCAGATGAGCGGGGCGTCCTTTCGCGTCGAGTCCTTGCGGTCGCGTTCGACGATGTTCTGCCGGATGGTCTCGAGATTGGCTTTGCGCCCGGCCTCCTTGATCTGCTCCCAGCGGCGTTTGGCGCGGACCGCAGCAGAGGCGTCGAGATAGAACTTGACGTCGGCCCGGGGGAACACCACCGAGCCCTGGTCGCGCCCCTCGGTGACCAGGCGGGGGTGCTCTTCGCCGATGCGGCGCTGGGCCTCGACCATGACCTGGCGCACCCCGGGAATGGCGGCCACGTCGCTGACGCTGGCCGAAACGTCCCGGTCACGCAGCCGCGGGGTGACGTGGACCCGGCCGACGTACAGCTCGGGCGGATCGGTCGTCCAGTCAAAGCGGAGCGGGGCCTGGCGGGCGAGCTCGACCACCGCAAAAGCTTCCTGGAGCGGGTCGATGCCCCGATCGAGGGCCTTGGCGGTGAGGCCGCGGTACATGGCGCCGGTGTCGAGGAAATCGACGCCGAGCCGGTCCGCCAGCCGCCGGGCAACGGTGGATTTGCCCGAGCCGGCCGGGCCATCGAGGGTGACGATCAGGCGCTGCATGGGCGGGAGTGTAACGGATGCCCCTCCGCCCTACCGGCCCGACATCCGGTCGTGCCAGTATTGGACACGTTGGGGCTTGAGCAGGAGGTAGTACAGGCGCCCGGGGGCTTTCTGGCGCCCGGCGAGGTTCTCCGCCCGGGCGCCGATGCCCACGTAGATGTCCCCCCGCCCGGCGGCGCGGATCGCCCCGCCGGTGTCCTGGTCGAACATGAGCTGCCGGAACGGGCGGTCGCCGCCCACCGGATCGGGGAAGGTGGTGTCGACCAGCACGGCGCACCCGCGGGGGAAGATGTCCTTATCGGTGGCGAGGGTCCGCATCGGCGTGACCCGGAAACCCAACGAGCCGGCGGGCCAGGTGGAGCCGTCATAGGTGCGGAAAAAAACGAAGCGGTCGTTACGTCGGACGTATTCGTCTAGCTCGTGGGGATGCTGCTGGAAATACCGTTTGATCGCGGGCAGATTAGCGCCGGTCTCCGACAGCTTGCCGTCGTCGATCATCTCGTTGGCGAGGGAGGTGTACTCGTGGCCGTTGGTCCCGGCATACCCGACATACAGGACCCGGCCGTCGGTCAGCGTCAGCTTGGCCGAGCCGTTGACCTGGATGATGTAGGCGTCGAGGGCGGAGGGCAGGTAGACCAGCTCCAGGCCCCGCAGCCGGCCGGACGCCTCGAGCTGGGCGCGGGTGGGGTAGGTCCCCAGGACGTCGCCCGTCACCGGGTCGGTCTGGAGGTCGGAGGGGCGTTTGTAGAGGGGGTGTTGATACGGGCCGGTGGGGGTCAGCGACGCCCGGAACTCGGGGGAGTAGTAGGCGGTGTAGAGGACCTCGCCGCGGCCGTTCCAGCCGACGGACTCCCAGACGTCGAATTCCCGCCGGAGCTCGTCGAGGCTGGTGACCTGGCTCAGGGCGTAAACCGAAGCGTGGGCATGGGCGTGGCTGATCAGGTCGCCGACGGGGAAAAACTGCTGGGTGGAGGGGATGGCGAACCACCGGAGGCTGCGCTGCAAGGCCTGCTGGACGCCCGAATCGCGGAGCTGGGCGGCGACCGGCGACAGGTCGGGGAGACGCGCTGGGTCAGTGATCTGCCGCAGCCCGAAGGCGCCGGGCGGCAGCGCCTGGTTGTAGTCGGGCTCGTCGACCGACGCCACGGGTTTCTTGCAGCCGGTTAAGAACACCGCGATCAGGCAGAGAACAGAGAGTGATCCACGGACTATCATGATTGCATCCTTGCAGAAAAAGAGGGGCCGATCTCCACGGTCGGCGATACCGCTTAGGATACCGTGATGTCGTTTTTCATCCAGAGCGCTTTTGATCCTGCGACACAGTTCCGTTATTTCGCGTGGGTGCTGACGGTGATCGTCAGCATCGTGCTGCACGAGCTGGCTCACGGCTGGATGGCGATCCGTTGCGGGGACGACACGCCCCGCCGCCTAGGCCGACTGACGGGCAACCCGCTGGTGCACATGGGGCCGTTCTCGCTGGGGGCGCTGTTCCTGCTGGGCATGGCCTGGGGGTCGATGCCGATCGACCCCACCCGACTCAGGGGCAAATACGCCGAGGCCAAGGTCGCCTTCGCGGGGCCCGCGACAAACCTGCTGATCGCGGTGGTCTGCCTGACCCTCTACGGGCTGCTGTTGCGGTTCAACGTCACAGCCGAGCCGAGCCAGTTCATGGACAACCTCTATCGATTTCTTTTGATCGCCGGGCAGGCGAACCTCGTGTTGATGGTGTTTAATCTTTTCCCGGTACCGCCGCTGGACGGATCGCACATCCTGGCGAACTTCAACCGAAAGTACGCCCTGTTTATCGACGACCCGGGCAAGCAAGGCTTCTTCATCCTCGGATTCATCGCGGTATTCGCGATCAGCCGTCAACTCTGGGCGCCGCTGGGCAACGCCGCGACGTGGTTCGTGAGGCTCGTCGCGGGGATCTGACGACAGCGGCCAGCGCGTGTCAACCGCCACAACATTTGGCCGCGGGGCTTGCCCCGCGTTGCCAACCAAAAAGCCCGCGGCCATAAGCCGCGGGCTTTGGAGATTGAAGCAAGACATCGACGCCGGGGCGAGGATCAGCCCAGCGCCGCCTGGGCCGCGGCGAGCCGGGCGATCGGCACGCGGAACGGCGAGCAGGACACGTAATCCAGGCCGACCTCGTGACAGAACGTGATCGACGCGGGGTCGCCGCCGTGCTCGCCGCAGATGCCGCACTTGAGCCCCTTCTTGGCCGACCGGCCCTTGGACACGCCCATGTCGACCAACTGGCCCACGCCGGTCGAATCGAGCGACTGGAACGGGTCCTTCTCGAGGATCTCCTGGTTGATGTAGTCCGGCAGGAACGTGTTCACGTCGTCCCGGCTGTAGCCGAAGGTGAGCTGGGTCAGGTCGTTGGTGCCGAAACTGAAGAAGTCGGCGACCGAGGCCACCTCATCGGCGGTGAGGGCGGCGCGGGGGATCTCGATCATCGTGCCGATCGAGATGTTGAGCTTGCCCTTGTACTTCTTCTTGGCTTTCACGTCGGCGATGGTCTGCTCGGCCAGCTCGCGGAGGACGGCGAGCTCGGCCTTCGTGCCGACGAGCGGGATCATGATCTCGGGATGGGCGGCCACCTTCTTCTTGGCGCACGCGATGGCGGCTTCGACGATCGCCGTGACCTGCATGACCAGGATCTCGGGGTACGTCACCGACAGGCGGCAGCCGCGGTGGCCGAGCATCGGGTTGGCCTCGTGCAGCTGAGCAACGCGGGCCTTGACCTCGGACGGCTTGACGCCCAGCAGCTTGGCCAGCTCGCTCTGGGCCTTCGCCTCGTGCGGCAGGAACTCGTGCAGCGGCGGATCGAGCAGACGCACGGTGACCGGCAGGCCCTTCATCGCGGTGAAGATGCCGGTGAAGTCGGCCCGCTGGAAGGGCAGCAGTTTCGCCAGCGCCTTTTCGCGGTCGGCCTTGTTGTCGGCGAGGATCATCTCACGCATCGCGATGATGCGGTCGCCCTCGAAGAACATGTGCTCGGTGCGGCAGAGGCCGATGCCCTGGGCGCCGAAGTCACGCGCCCGCTTGGCGTCGGCGGGGCTGTCGGCGTTGGTGCGGACCTTCAGCGTGCGGTGCTTGTCGGCCCACTTCATCACCGTCGCGAAGTTGCCCGACAGCTTCGGCTCGACCGTCGCCATCTGCCCGGCGAACACCTCGCCGGTCGAGCCGTCGATCGAGAGCACATCCTTGTGAGAGTAGGTCTTGCCGTCGACCTTGATCTTGCGGCTCTTCTCGTCGATCTGGATGTCGCCGGCGCCGGCGACGCAGCACTTGCCCCAGCCGCGGGCGACCACCGCCGCGTGGCTGGTCATGCCGCCGGTCGAGGTCAGGATGCCCGCCGCGGTGTGCATGCCGTCGACGTCTTCGGGGCTGGTCTCTTTCCGCACCAGCAGCACGGACTCGCCGGCGTGGGATCGTTCGACGGCTTCCTCGGCGGTGAACGCGAGCTTGCCGAACGCCGCGCCCGGGGACGCGGGCAGCCCGACCGTCAGCGGGGACTGTTTCTTCTTGGCCTTGTCATCGAACGAGGGCAGCAGCAACTGTGTCAGGTCGCCGGCCGGGATACGCTTGACCGCGGTCTTCTCGTCAATGAGCCTTTCTTTCACCATGTCGCAGGCGATCTTCACCGCGGCGGCGCCGGTGCGCTTGCCGTTGCGGGTCTGCAGCATGAAGAGCTTGCCCTTCTCAATGGTGAACTCGATGTCCTGGACATCCTTGTAGTGCTTCTCGAGCTTGTCCTTGATGGCCAGCAGCTCTTTGTAGATCGCCCGGTTCCACTTGGTCATCTCCGCGACGGGTTGAGGCGTGCGGATGCCGGCGACGACGTCCTCCCCCTGGGCGTTGATGAGGAACTCGCCGTAGAACTTGTTCTGCCCGGTGGACGGGTCGCGGGTGAAGGCGACGCCGGTGCCGCAGTCATCGCCCATGTTGCCGAACGCCATGGTCTGGACATTCACCGCGGTGCCGAGCAGGCCGAACATCTCATTGATCTGCCGGTAGCGGATCGCGCGCGGGGTCATCCATGACTTGAACACGGCGGTGATGCCGAGTTCGAGCTGCTTCATCGGTTCCTGCGGGAAGTCCATCCCGGCGTGCCGCTTGATGACTTTCTTGTAAGCCTTGCACAGCTCGACCAGGCCGGCGGTGTCGACATCGGTGTCGAGCTTCACGCCTTGCTTGGCCTTGATCTTGTCGAACTGCTCTTCAAAAAACTCATGCTCGACGCCCATGACCACGTCGCCATACATGTTGAGCAGGCGGCGGTAGGCGTCGTAGGCGAAACGCTCGTTGCCGGTCAGGTTTGCGAGGCCGACCACCGCTTCGTCGGTCAGGCCGAGGTTGAGGACGGTGTCCATCATGCCCGGCATCGACTGGGCGGCGCCGGAACGGACCGAGACGAGCAGGGGGTTGCTCGAGGACCCGAACTTCTTGCCGCTCTCTTTTTCAAGGGTCTTGACCGCTTTCTGAACCTGGTCCATCAGCCCCTTGGGCAGCTTGCGTCCCTGTTTGTAATACTGGTCGCAGCACTCGGTGGTGCAGGTGAACCCCGGCGGCACGGGCAGGCCGATGCTGGTCATCTCGGCAAGGTTGGCCCCCTTGCCGCCAAGCAACTCCTTCTGCTTGCCGTTGCCGTCGGTCTTGGTCTTGCCGAAGTAGTAGACCATCTTGGCGGTTTTGGAGGCGGTTTTTTTCGCCTTTTTCTTAGCCATCGCGGGGGGGTTCCTTGTGGTGGTATTGGTTGGGGATCAAGGCTAATAGCAGGGCCGAACATTCTAGGGAATAGGCCTGCGCCGTCAACGCGGCCGCCCGACGGAATCTGCGTCGAGCCCGGCGCGTCGGCGGTAGTCGGAGGGCGTCAGGCCGGTCTTGGCCTTGAACTGACGTGAAAAGAAGTAGATGTTTTCGTACCGCAGCGTTTGCGCGATCTGCGTGATGGTCAGGCTCGACTCGGTCAGCAGCCCCTTGGCCCGGTCGATGCGGCTCTGGATCCTGAAGGCCTGCGGCCCCACGCCCAGCACGGACTTGAACAGGCGCGCGAAGTGGTCGGGGCTGTAGCCCGCCCGGCGGGCGAGCTCGGCGACCTGCGGCGGCTCGTCCGCCTGCTCCCGCAGAAGCGTCGCCGCTTCCAGGACCGCCTGGCGGTGATGCAGGGCGGTCCCCGAAGCGGCCGCGGACCGGCCGGAGAGCACATCCAGCAGCAGCCCCCCAAACAGCGCCTCGGCCACGTGCATCTGCCGCGGCGCCGCGGCCAACTCCACCACGCGGCGCAGCAGCGCATCGGCGTAGCCGACGTCCAGCACCTCATGCACCTCCCCCGGCTCGGAAACAGGCCGCGACAACATGTCGAAATGGACGTACGTCACCCCCAGACGATCGGATCGGTGCTGTTTGGCCAGATACGTCCCCCCCGGCCTCATCCAGATTGCCACCCCGGGGCGCAGCTCGATACGCCGGCCTCCCGTCAGCTGTATGACCCCCCGTCCAGCCCACACAAACCAGAAATCGAGGTCACGCAGCCGGTTTGACCACCCTTGGTCGAGCGACCACCCAGGGCCGCACCTTACGCGTCCAGCCGAATTGATGCGGACTTTCACGGTTGTATTTTATCGGATAAGTGTAAATTTTTCCAGCGGTAGTGCATGGTGCTTCATTCCGTGGTCGCCGATGATACGGCAACGCTTTTGGATCTATCGCCCGACCGAACGGAGCTCAAACCCAATGCCTCATCCCCCCCTGCCGACGATTGACGAAGGGGTCCTCGACCACCCCGAAGACCTCTACCTGCCCCAACGTTCCGCGTCCGCACAGCCCGGCGGGTGTGCTTCCATTGACGATAAAGCCGTGGAGGGATATCACCAACTCGGCTACCTCGCGGTCGCGGAGGTGCTCGACCCCCGGCAGGTCCGTGATGCGCTGGACGCCCTAGATGACCTGCTCGACGGCAAGAACCCTGAATTCAACGGGCTGATGTACGAAGCCGCGGCCCGCGAAGGCGTCCCGGTCGATCGGCTCGACCACAACGCCCAGCTCGACCTGGTCCGTAAACTCCACAATTTCTGCCGGTTTGACGATCGGCTGGACCAGATCGCCCATGCGCCCGCCCTGCTGGACGCCGTCCGGCGGCTGATGGGCGGCCGCAGCCCCGAGTTGTTCCAGGACATGGCCATGCTCAAGCCGCCCCGTGTCGGCCGCGAGAAACCGTGGCATCAGGACCACGCCTATTTCGACGTCGCCGTGCAGGACCGGCTCGTCGGTGTGTGGATCGCACTCGACCGGGCAGACCTGGACAACGGCTGCATGCAGGTGCTCGAAGCCCGTCACGCCGACGGGCCGATCGTCCATTTCAAGCGTCGCGACTGGCAGATCTGCGACGCCGACCTGGCCGGGCAACACTCGGTCGCCGTCCCCCTCGCGCCGGGCGGCGCCCTCTTCTTCGACAGCCTGCTGCCGCACGGCACGCCGTCCAACCGCTCGCCACGCCGTCGCCGAGCTCTACAGTTCCATTACGCCCCTGAAGGCTGCTCTCAGGTTCCAACCGAAGAACGACTCGCGGTCTTCGGTTCGGAAGGCAAGGACGTGACCTGCTGACTCCGCCGACGCCGAGGCCTCGACAGGGAGCGCGATGTGCAGTCCAGGAGCATGAACGTCTAGGGATTTCCCTTGCCGTGGCCGGTTTGCCGTTGAAACACCAGCACCTGGCCGACGTAGTAATGCTCAAACACGTCGCGTGGCAGCGACATCTCGCCCTCCACCGGGTCCGAGAACTCCACCCAATCCGGGTCCACGCTCAGGATCGTGACCATGTGGCGCCGGGTTGACTCAAGCTGCAGGGGCGTCAACGCAGGCATCGGCAACCGGCGGAGTTCCTCATAAGACGGCTGGAGCAGCTTGACCTCATAGCCGCTTCCCGCCAGCCGGCGGCTTAGCCCGTCCATCGCGCGGATGATCGTGGAGCCGGTGCCCGGCCGGGTATAGGTGAGCCGCGCCATTTCCGCTTCAGTGGTGTAATAGCCCAGGATGTTCAACGCCGTGGCGCACGCGGCGGGCACACACGAGTATTCCTGGCTCTGCCGGACCGGCTGGTCCCGCTTGATGGTTTGAGCAAAGCCTACCGAGGGCGTGCTCTGGAGCATCCACGCCCCGCCCTGGATGAGATAAATCGCTCCCAGCACAAACGCCCAGGCCACCAGACGCCGCTGACGGGACAAGCGGCTGCGGCTCCACGCGATCCCCACCACCGCAAAGAAGACCGGCACCGCCGCGGTGCCCTCGATCCGGCTTAAGACCTGCAGCGGGATGATCTCAAGCGCCACGGCGGGGTTCTTCATGAGCCACGCCCACAACCCCAGCAGCACGACCCCGATAATCAGCCCGATCCGGCCGTGGGATTTGGGACCCCGGCCCAGGTGCAGCCCCAACATCAGCGACAGCGCGGACACGCCCAGAATCGCAATAAACCAGTAGATCGATGCATCCATGTCCCGTCGCCTCCACGACCTCACGCGGAACCGCGCCCTTCCAGACATGTCGGCCAAATACCCGCACCGATGCAGTCCGCCGCGAGAAAGATCGTTTCGCTTATTGTAACCGCCGCTATTCCAGCAAAGATGCGGGAACCGGATGCATTTTTCCCGTTTTGTCCACGCACACGAGCGTCGTCTCGGCCGTCGCCAGAAGCACGCCCTCCCGATGCACTTCGTAGGCGTGTTCGATCTTGACCCCGGCGGATGGCAGCACGATGCAGCGCACCGTGATCTCGTCGTCATACAAGGCTGGCTTTTTGTACCGCAGGTTCATCCGGGCGACGACCAGCAACACCCCTGAAGCCTCCAGGTCACGGTAGGCCAGGCCCTGCTCACGCAGCAACTCCGTGCGGGCGATCTCCAGCCAAACAGGGTAAACCGAATGATGGGCGACATTCATCGGATCGCACTCGGCGTACCTGACCCGCACCCGCACGGTGATCTCAGGGCGGCCTTCGGTCTCGAATCGGCGGGGGGCGGACATGGCGGCCAAGTCTAACGGATCGGCTCAAGGAACCAACCACGCTGGTTGACCACCGTGGGCTCGAGAGCCGGGAGGGGCTCGCCCGTGATCTGCATCAACGCCCAACGACATGCGCCGCGGACCATGTCCGACTGATCCTGCATTTGATGGAAACGCCGAAGCGCCGCCAGCGAGCCGCGCTGGCCCATCCGCCCCAGGCTGACCGCCGCGAAGCGGCGCACCATATCGCTTTCCGGCTCCATCGGGCTGATGTCCGACAACCGCGACTTCAACTGGCCGGCTAACGCCGCATCCGCCTGACCTTCATGGATCTTGCCCAGCGCGTAGACCGCCGCCGCCCGCGCTTCGACCAGGTATCCGGAATCTTTAGGGATGTAACCCTGCATCAGGTCAGCGGCGGGCCGGTATTGCTGATCGCCAAACAGCATGAACAACTGCGTCGCCTCCTGGCCGTTTTCGCGCGTCGAACCGCTGGCGCCGGCCGGTTGGCTGAGCGTCCGGGCGTGGCTAAGCAACACCGGCAAGGTGTCAGCCACTGCGAGGCGACGCAAGGCGTCGGCGGCCGCCAGCCTGACCTCTGGGCGATTGTGCTTGAGCAAGTCGATCAAGCGATCGGCCGTGGATTCGTCATCGATGGCGCCGGCAACCAACGCGGCCTGTTCCAGGCCGCGCCAGCCCGCCCGATTAAACGCCTCGGCCAGCGCCCGCCTCACGTCGACGCGGCGTTGGGGATCGGAATCCCATCGGATCAGGCCGAGCCTGGCGGCCGAACGCACCGCCACGCTCGGGTCATCCAGCAACTCACCCAATTCATCGATGGCCGCAGCCGACCCGGTTGAAACCAGCGCCTCCGCGGTCGCGAGCCTGATGTTGGGATCGGGAGAAGCGGCCAGACGGCCTGCCCGTTGCGACACCTCATCGGGAGTGATCTTCGCCAGCCGCTGCAACGCCGCGGCCGCCGCGGCGGGCTCCTGAGCGTGGAGGTCAGCGATCCCTGCAAGCAATTCGACGACCTGCGGCCCGGACGACGCCCCCAGCATCGACGCGGCCAGCAAGGCGTCGAACCCGTTGCCGCGCTGCGCCAGCTCGGTTGCGGCAGGGAGGACACCGGCGTCCGCGTATCGCCCCAGGGCCCGGGCGGCCGCCAGGCGAACGGCGGGCGGGGCGGACGGGTCCGCTGCAGATTGGGCCAGGGGAGTGATCGCGTCCGGGTCGCCGACGGCGCCGAGGCTCTGAGCCGCCGAAACCGCGCGTGTGACCGACGCGCCAGACAGCCGCTCCCGCCACATCGCCCGTGCCGGCTGATAGTTCCACGCCGCCAGCGCGGGGTCGACCCGAAGGACCATCGCGGCGTCCACCGCGTCACGGTCCGCCTCGAGCAACGCATCCGCCGCCGACCGGGCGTCGAGCGCGATCAAGGCGTCCGCGACGGCGTACCGAACGGAAATCTCGGGGTCCGCAGCGACCAACTCCGCCAGACGCGGGACCGTCTGCTCCCATCCCGTCATGCCTCCGCGCACCGCCCGGGCGATCGCCGCGGCGGCGTCGCGCCTCAGGTCATACTCCGGCCGCTCCAGCGCTTCCCCCCACAGCGTGATCAGGCGCGGGTCAAACGCCGTTTCGCCCGGGGGCAAGTCGATCTGCGGGTCGTTCAACATGGGCAGCCCGATCAACCCGCCCACCTGGGGCGTCAGCGCCGCCTCGGGATCAGCGGGTTGTGCAGCCGCCGCCCCGCTCCACAGGATCAAGCTCAGCACGACTAACCAATTCACCTTGTTCATCACGCCTCGTCCATCTCCTCATCGCGGGCGGGTCAGCCGCCAGGTCTGCACCATCAGCACGACGAGCGAGGCGACGCACAACCCGCCGACGATCCACCAGTTGACCGGAACGAGCCGGTAATCCCTGAACCCGGGCGCGTCGATCAGGTTCAACGCGGCCGCCAACGGGTTGACGCTCAGGACCTGCTCGACGGTCGCCCGGGAAAACGGCGCGTCCTGGCCGAGCCAGAAGAGCATGGTCCCCGCGCACAAGAGGAGGATGGCGCCGTACGCCGTGGCGGTCGCCGCGGCGGTGTGCGTGAAGAGGCTGCTGATGGCTGCGGACATCAACAGCGCCAACACCGCGGTCAACGCGAGAGTGGTGAGCACTTTGGCCGCCATCAGGGCCATGCCTGGATCGATGAAGATCAGGACCGCGTAGGCCGGCAGCGTCGCCAGCAGCACCAGGATGAGCGTGACGACGACGCTCAGCAGCTTGCCGGCGACGATCGTGAACGCCGACAGCGGGGTCATCTGCAGCAGTTGCCAGCCCCGGCTCTCGCGCTCCGATGAAATCAACCCACTGGACAGGCTGGGCGTCAGCAGGACGATCAGGGCCACCTGGAGCAGGACCATCACGCCGCCCATCGCCCCGACGCCGGTGGTCTGCACGCGGTTGGCCGCCAACAGCATCAGCAGCAGCGAGACGATCAGGCAGGCGCCGATCATCCGCATGAGCCAGTTCCCGCGTCCGAACCGTCTGCAACGTTGCTCCTTGACCATGACGGGGTTGGTCCACGGCCCGATCAGGCCGGACCGGCGTTGCGGATCGAAAAACCAGAGGTACATGATCCGCCGCCTCGCCCGGACGCCCGCCGATCGTTCGTCGGTGACCGGCCCTGAGGCTCGGGCGCGGTCAAGCAGGTGCTGATTGATGCGCAGGCCGGTCCAGACCACGCAGACCACGCTGGACGCCAACGCCAGCAGCGCGAACCGCACCGCGGCGTCGCCGGCCGACGCCAAGCCGCCCGACCCGACGCCGCTGTCGCCCAGCACGTGCATCACCGCGGGGATCGGCGAGAGGCACCGCAACCAGTCCACCGCCGCCGCGAGGGCGGGAGACACCCACATCTCTCCCTGAAGAAAACGGTGGGGGCCCAGCGTCACCACCGCGAGCAAGAGAATCAGGCCGTAGGTCATCCGGAGGGCGGAATCGGTCGACCCGGCGAAGCTGCTGACCAGGAGGCCCATGGTCGCGTATTGGAGCGCGAGCAACGCCAGGACGAGGTAAAGCATCGCGATCTGCCCGGGGCCGACCCCTCCCATGGCGAAGCACGCCGCCGCCGCCGGCAGGGAAAGCACCATGAGCAGCGCCGCGAACATCAGCACGCCCACCAGCTTGCCGAAGATGATCGCCCACGCGCTCATCGGCGAGTTGAGCAGGAGGGCCAGCGTGCCCTGCACCCTCTCCTTGACGATGCTGGTCGCGGGGAAGACCGGGGCCATCAGGATGAGGCCGACCATCAACCCATACCCGAACACCCGCAGCACCTGCTGGGCCGCGGCGCCATCCAGATCGACCCGCCCGTCCGCCGGCCACCGGGCGATCACCAGCACCGCCATCGCCGCGGCCAGCCCGACCTGCACGAGCATGGCGCGCCGGGTCCGCAGTAACGTCAGGATTTCGCGTTGGATAATCGGGTTGTTCATCGGGTCAGGATCAGTCTTTACACCAGGCGGGGGTGGGGGGATTTACGCGGTCGTCGGCTGGGTGCGATCGGCCTCCACCGGGTCGGACGCCGCCGGCTCCGGACGATCGCCGCTGCCGCCGGCCGTGTTGGCGGTCACGCTCAGGAACGCGTCCTCCAGGTCCATCGGGACCTCGCGGAACTGGACGACCTTGACCCCGGCGCCGGCCACCTGGTGCAGGAGCTCCGCGAGTTTCTCGTCGCTGAATGCCGTGCTGAAACGGATCTGGCCCTCGGCTTCGGAAGGGGTGACCTCGGCGTCCGGCTCCAGCAGCTTGCCGACCGCCGCGGCGACACGGCGGGTCTGGCCGGTGTCGAGCAGCTCCATCTCCATCAGCCGCCGCTGCTTGAGGTCGGCCATGATCTGTTCAAGCGTGCCGAACGCACGCAGCTTGCCGTGGGTGATGATGGCCACGGTGTCGCAGATGCGTGACAGTTCGGGGAGGATGTGGCTGGTGACGATCAGCGTCTTGCCGATCTCGGCCAGCCGCAGGAGGATCTGGCGCATCTCGATACGGGCCTGCGGATCCAGGCCGTTGGCGGGCTCATCGAGGATGAGCACTTCGGGGTCATGCAGCAGCGTGCGGGCGATCGCCACGCGTTGTTTCATGCCGTGGGAGAGCGCCTCGACATAGCGGTCCTTCATGTAGGTCGAGCCGGTCAGCTCCATGCATTCCTCGATCCGCCGGGCACGCTGCTTGCGAGGGATCTTGAAGGCGGCGCCGAAGAAGTCCAGGTACTCGCGGACCCGCATGTTGTCGTAGGCGCCGAAGACATCGGGCATGTAGCCGACCAGCCGCTTGATCTTGCGGGCGTCCTTCTCGCAGTCGGCCCCGCTGATGACGGCGCGGCCGCTGGTGGGTCTGGACAAGCCCACCAGGATCTTGATCGTGGTGGTTTTCCCCGCCCCGTTGGGGCCGATGAACCCGAGGATGCGGCCGCGATCGAGGCTGATGCTCAGCGCATCGAGCGCGGTGAACTCGCCGTAGCGTTTCGTCAGGGCCTGGGTTTGAACGACCGGCTGATCACTCATGGGAGTCACGTTCCTGGTTGGATGGTCCTGTCGGGCGAGAGCCGGCATCCGTGGCGACGCCGGCCACGGACAGCCTCATGTCATGAAGCGTCCACTTCCGGGAGTCCACGCCGCCCTCCAGCGGGGTGATGCGCAGACCCATCAGCACGCCCTGGTCGGTCTGCGTCGGGACCGCATCGCCGATGAGCTCGAAATCGATCGGCCCCAACGGGTTGTCACGCTCGGCCAGCGTGACGATTCTGCCGCGGCGCTGCGTAATGACCTCGCATTTCCAGCCCGGGGCGTCGATGTCGATCGAGAATCGGGCGGATTCGAGAGCCAGGTGACGCAGTTCCGCCGGCAGCCCGAACGCCGAGAGCAGGGTCTGGGGCGTGCTGACGTTGGCGATCCATTCGCCGGTGTCGGGGTTATAGATCGTGTTGGTCGTCCCTTTGCCGACCGATGCGCGTTTCATCGGCATAAATGTCGAGGGGACCGTGATCCGCTCGCCCGGGCGCGGCGTTTGAATCTCCAGCGGCGTGACCACCAGGGAAACGCGGTGGTCCGCCTCGACCCCGCTGACCGTGACGCCGGGGGCAATGGATTCCGCCCAGCCGATCAGAGACGGTTGCGCGGGGAAGGCCGGCGATCCCAGCAACGCACGATAGGCCTGCTGACGCATGACCTGGGTGCCGCTGAGCAGGTTGCTGCGGATGTATTGCCCCCTGCCCGGCTCATCGTCGGCGTCGGCGATAAACGCCAAGCCGTCGGGATCGTCGAATTGAGGCAGTAAGACGCCGCGCCCGCCGCCGGCGATTACCGCGTCTTCCAGCGGCCCGGCCGCGCCGGGGGCGTACGTTCCCACGACGCCCTCCGGGGTGAACCTCACGGAGACCCTCGGCCGCTCGCCCGTGACCACGCCGTGCTCGTAACGCACGCTGCGCACCGCCCCGGACGCCAACGCGAGGTCCTGAAAGGACCAGTGAGCCGGGTCGGTCCAGATCAGGCGGAGCAGCTTGCCGCCCTGCGTGCTCAAATCCGGCTGAGCCACGCCGCCCTGATCGCCTCGGACCTGTAACCGGTTCGCGTTGACATCCGGCGGGACGTAAACGCTGGCCAGCCCATGAACCTTCATCAAGGGCAGGTCCGGGGCCGCCTCGACCAACTGGACGGCGGCGAGCGTGCCGGGCGTCGCGCTCTGCTTGACCAGCCCGGCCCCCGCCAGAACCGCGGCGACCACGACCGCAACGGCCGCGCCGAAAGGCCCCAGCCACTCCAGCCTGCCCGACCGGGCTAGCAGAACCCCCGCCCCCAACAAAAGGAGTGTAAAGACGATCAACGCGGCCATCACCGGTCCGCGGCTGATGATCTCGTAGCCGATTTCCTGCCGGGCGATCTCACCGAACACCGTGGAGCGGTCAGACGCCGTGGTGGGACTGACGCGCCCGGCGCTGCTCACGAACCATCCCAACTCGCGGAGCGCCTGCGTGGGGCCGCCATCTCGATCGAGCCAGGCCCGCGCCCCCACGGTCGTGACCAGCAGTTCCCCATGACCGATTTTCTGACGCAACGCGGCCGGCATCCCGGACACCCGGTGGGTGACCGTCATGTTCGACGCGACGACGCGCACCATCGGGACCGGGTAATCGCAAACCGCTCGGGTTGATCCATCGCCGTGGGTCAGGCTGAAATCCGTCAATTCCAAGCGATCCAACACGGTCACCGGCCAGGCGTCGCCAAGCAATCGGGCCGGGAACGACGGCTCCACCGCATCGAGCATGATCCACAGCCGCCCGCCGCCCAACACCCATTGGCGGATGGCGCTGAGTTGATCGGCGTTAAAATCGACCGACGAGCTGGCGATGAGCAGGCCGTCCAAGGCCCCCCATGCGGCTGGGAGATCGGGGGCCGACTCGTCCCGGAAAAACACATTGGTCGGCTTTAACCCCCGCCCTTCCCGGAGGGCGGTCAACGCCTTGGCGGACCAGGGGTTGTCTGCGCCGCTCAGAGCCGCGCTGTTGTAAGAAGCTTCACGCTTGATCAGGATATTCGGTTGGGCCGGCGCCGCCCGCTCCCTTGCGCCGCTGTCATCGATCAGACGCGTGTGAATGCTGTAACTCTGGTCTTGCCTGGGTGCCTTGGGGGCCAGCACCGGGTTGTAAACCGTCCGCTTGGACGACGCGGGGACCCACGCCCGGCGACCGAACTGAAACGTGGCCTGACGGTCGAAACTCACCACTACCAGCGGCGCCGCCTCGCTGGCGGAACGGTTCTCGACCACCGATCGCACCACGCCCCAATGGCGCGGCTCATAAAACCCCAACCCCGCGTTTACGCCGGCCACATCCAGCTCCACCTCGACGGCCTGGGACGCCGCCGCGGTCACGCACGCGGCGAATAACGTCAACCACCAAGCCCTGAACAGCGACCGCACGCCAAACTCCAAGAAAGGAAACCAAGACCAAGAGTTTCTCATTCTAATGGACTTAAAGCGAGGATGCATCCGACGGACGTCGCGAAGGCCGGGATCGGCGATGGGGGAACGGTCAACGCCGCTGTGAGGCCGGACGGAGCATGATCTTGCGGCCCGCAGACGTCCCAAGCGTGACCGGGTCTTTGCCGTCGGGGTGAACGGTGACGGCGTCGGCGACCGCGTCGCGACCGGTCACCGTCACGAGTTGGCCCGGGGTCAGGCCGCAACGTTCAAGAAACCGCAGAAAGGCGGGGTCCTGATCCTTGATCCGGGCCACCCGCATGGCCCGGCCCTGGGGGGCTTCAACGATGTCCACCAGTTCAGCGGCCTTGGGCATGCCCTTGGCCGAGGGGATGGGGTCGCCGTGGGGATCGAACTCCGGATAGCCCAGGAACGCGTCCAGCCGGTCGAGCAGCTTGTCGGAAATGGCGTGCTCCAGTTCCTCAGCCTCGTCGTGCACCTCGGCCCAGTCCAAGCCCAGCACCTCAACAAGAAAAACCTCGACCAGCCGATGCCGGCGGAGCACCTGCAGCGCGGTCTTATCGCCGGTCCGGGTCAGCCGCACGCCCCCCCTCGGCTCATAATCGACGAGTTCCTGGTCGCTGAGGTTTTTCACCATCGACGTCGCCGTGCCGGGCGTCACGCTCATCGCCGACGCAAGCTCCCCCATGGGCACCAGTTCCTCCCGGGGGCGGCGCTGCTGGTGCAGATAGATGGTTTTGAGGTAGTTCTCAACCGTGACGCTGGGCATTGCGGCGGGCTCCGTCGGGCTGGTCGGGGCGGCCATGTTGACAGCCGCCAAACATCAATTATGATAGCCACAGATTGAATTTTGACAAATCAAAATAAAAGATTGGAAAAGGCCATGAACAAAATCATCCTCCTTCTCACGACGGCGGCACTTACGTGGGCGGCTGTCCTCTCCGCGGAGCCGCCGCGGGTTCCCTACACCATTGTCGCCACCACGGGGATGGTCGCCGACATCGCCCGCCAGGTCGCGGGCGACCGGGCGAACGTCGTCGGGCTGCTGGGGGAAGGCGTGGACCCGCACCTCTACAAGCCCACCCGCAACGACGTGGCCAACATCCTCCGCGCCGACATGATCTTCTACTCCGGCCTCATGCTCGAAGGGCGGATGACCGACAGCTTCGTCAGGGCCTCCCGCCGCAACCCGCACGTCTACGCGGTGACCGAGCAGATCGACGAAGCTTTCCTGCTCGAGCCGCCCGGCTTTGATGGACACTGGGACCCGCATGTCTGGATGGACGTGAACGCCTGGAGTAAAGCCGTCGGCGTGATCACGGAGGCGTTGGCGTCGTACGACCCGGCGCATGCGGACGCCTATCGCCAGAACGCCTCGGCTTATCTCGCCCAGCTCGCCGAGCTGGACGCGTATACGAAGCGTGTGATCGGCTCGATCCCGGAAGACCAGCGGGTGCTCATCACCGCTCATGACGCCTTCAATTACTTCAGCCGGGCCTACGGCATCGAAGTCCGCGGCATCCAGGGGATCAGCACCGACTCGGAGGCGGGGCTGGACGACATCAACCGGCTGGTCGACTTCCTGGTCGATCGGCGGATCCAGGCGATTTTTGTCGAGTCCAGCGTGTCGGACAAGAACGTCCGCGCGTTGATTGAGGGCGCCCGATCGCGCGGCCATACGGTCCGCATCGGCGGGGAGCTCTTCTCTGACGCGATGGGAGCCCCGGGCGCCTACGAGGGGACTTACGTCGGCATGATCGATCACAACGCCACCACCATCGCCCGTGCGCTGGGCGGGGAGGCGCCCGAAAGAGGTCTGCATGGCAAGCTCAGCCCGCACGAGTGAGCACAGCGCCAACGCCCCGCTGTCGATCCATGACATGACGGTGGCGTATCACCGCCGGCCGGTCTTGTGGGATATCGATTTTGACGCCCCGCAAGCCCGGCTGATCGGGATCGTGGGCCCCAACGGCGCCGGGAAGTCGACGCTGATCAAGGCCGCGCTCGATCTGGTGCCGCGGGTGTCGGGGGTGGTGTCGATCTATGGCAAGCCGTACCGCCAGCAACGGCGTCTGGTGGGCTATGTGCCCCAGCGCGAAAGCGTGGACTGGGATTTCCCGGTCAACGCCCGGGACGTGGTGACCATGGGGCGATACGGCCAGATCGGCTGGTGCCGCCCGGTCACCCGCCGACACCGGGCGGCGGCGATGGAGGCCCTGGACCGGGTCGGCATGGCGGACTACGCCAGGCGGCAGATCAGCCAGCTCTCCGGGGGGCAGCAGCAGCGCGTGTTTCTCGCCCGGGCGCTGGCCCAGGAAGCGGAGCTTTACCTGATGGACGAACCCTTCGCCGGCGTCGACGCGGCGACGGAGCAGGCGATCATGGCGATCCTGGAAGACCTGAAGCACGCGGGCAAAACCGTGCTCGTGGTGCACCACGACCTGCAGACCGTGAGCGATTACTTCGACTGGCTGATCCTGCTCAACATGCGGATCGTGGACGCCGGGCCGACCGCCGACGTGTTCACCCACGACAACCTCCACAAGACCTACGGCGGCAAGCTGACCCTGCTCAGCGAGGCGGCCGACCTGATCGCCAAGCAGAGATGATGACGATCCTGGCCATCGCGGACCACGGGCTTCAGTGGCCCGATGCCGAGCAGTTCCTGCGGGTCCTGCTGATGCGGGATTACAACACGCGGGTGGTGGTGCTGGGGGTCAGCGTGCTCGGCCTGGCGGCGGGGGTGGTGGGCACGTTCATGCTGTTACGCCGGCAGGCCCTGCTCTCCGACGCGGTCAGCCACGCCACACTGCCCGGCATCGGGTTGGCGTTCATGCTGATGGCGGCGTGGGGAGGAGACGGGCGGACGCTCGGCGGGCTGCTGCTGGGGGCGGCGCTGTTCGGCGTGCTGGCCATCTTTTGCGTGATCGGGCTGACCCGTTACACCCGGTTGAAGGACGACACCGCCCTGGCGATCGTCCTGAGCGTGCTGTTCGGGCTGGGCATCGCCTTCCTGGGGCTGATCCAGAACATGCAGGAGGGCAACGCGGCGGGGCTGTCGCAGTTCATCTACGGCAAAGCCGCTTCCATGCTTGCGGTTGAGGCGAACACGATTTTCGTGTCTGCATGCGTGATCGCTCTGGTGTGCACGTTGCTGTTTAAAGAATTCACGCTGGTCTGCTTCGACCAGGGGTTCGCGGCGACCCAGGGCTGGCCGGTGGGTTGGCTGGACCTGGTCCTGATGGTGATGGTGGTCGGGGTCACCGTGGTGGGGCTGCAGGCGGTGGGGCTGATCCTGGTGGTGGCGATGCTGATCATCCCGCCCGCAGCGGCTCGTTTCTGGACCGATCACCTGTCGCGGATGGCGTTGATCGCGGGCGGGCTCGGGGCGGTCAGCGGATACCTCGGCGCGACCCTGAGCGGGTTGATGACGAACCTGCCGACCGGGCCGGTCATCGTGCTCACCGCCACGTTCATGTTCGGCGTCAGCCTGCTCCTGGGCTGGCGGCGCGGCGTGATCCGGCGCGTGGCGGCCCACGTCCGGCTGGTCCGCCGCGTGGGGATGCAGCACCTGCTGCGGGCGATGTATGAACTGCGCGAATCGGGAGACGACCCGATTCGGATCGGCCGGCTGATGATGAAAAGGTCGTGGTCCATCCGACGGCTGAAACGGCTGTTGAAACGTGCTCAGCGGTGCGGGCACGTCCAAGCCGTGAGCGATCAGTCGGTGCGGCTGACCGAGCAGGGGCTGGCCGCGGCGGCGACGGTAGTGCGCAACCACCGTCTGTGGGAGATCTACCTGATAACGCACGCAGACATCGCGCCGAGCCACGTCGACCGCGACGCCGACGCCATCGAGCATGTCCTGGGTGCGGAACTGGTCGAGCGGCTGGAGCGTACGCTGGCGGTCGAACCGAGCCGGGCCCCACCGAGCCCTCATCCGTTGGCGGGGGCGGCCTCATGAACGGTTTGAACTGGACTGATACCGACACTTGGATCGTGGTGGTGGGCTTTCTCGCCGCCGCCGCGTGCGGCCTCCCGGGCTGCTACCTCGTCCTGCGGCGGATGAGCCTGATGGGCGACGCGATCTCGCACGCCGTGCTGCCCGGGCTGGCGATCGCGTTCCTGGTGACCGGGTCGCGCGCGAGCTGGCCGATGTTTCTCGGCGCCGCCGTGGTCGGCGTGCTGACGGCGGTGTTCACCCAGTGGATCGAAAAGATCGGGCGCGTCGAGGCGACGGCGTCGCTGGGCATCGTCTTCACCTCCTTGTTCGCCCTGGGCCTGATCCTGCTCCGCATGACCGCCGACGCGGTCGACCTGGACCCGGACTGCGTGCTGTACGGCGCCATCGAGCTGACGCCGCTGGACACCATCGCGCTCTGGGGGTGGGACGTGCCGCGTGCCGCGGTGGTCAACGGCTCCATGCTGCTGGTCAACGCCGCGTTCATCGTGGTTTTCTATAAAGAACTGAAGATCAGTTCATTCGACCCGCAACTGGCGACGACGGTTGGGGTCAGCGCGTCATTCATGCACTACGCGCTGATGGGGCTGATCGCGGCGACGGTCGTGGCGGCGTTTGAGAGCGTGGGCTCGATCCTGGTCATCGCCATGATCGTGGTCCCGGGGGCGGTGGGACACCTTCTGACGGACCGCCTGTCGATCATGCTGCTGATCAGTGTGGTGGTTGCAGCCTTGTCTGCGGCGCTGGGCCACCTCGGCGCCATCGCGCTTCCCCCGTTGATCCCGGGCGGTGAATTCATCGACACCTCGACCGCGGGGATGATGGCGGTTGCGGCCGGGGCGCTGCTTGTGCTCGCGGTCGCGGCGGGGCCGCGTTACGGGGTGGTCAGCCGGTGGATTGGGCGGCTCCGTTTGAGCCTACGGGTTGCCGAGCAGGACATCCTGGCGATGCTGTGGCGAACCGAGGAATGGTCCGGCGGGGCGCAAACTTCGTTGAACCGGAAGCATATCATGGAGGCCCTGGCGTTAGGCCCCTGGTCAAGTTGGGCGGTGCTGACCGGCCTGGCCCGCCGGGCCCTGGTGCGGCAGGACGCCGCCGGGTTTTCCTTGACCCGCGCCGGCCGGGACCAGGCCCGCGATCTGGTGCGTACGCACCGTCTGTGGGAGACGTACCTGGCGCGATACCTCCACGTGCCGATCGACCAGTTGCATCTTTCCGCCGAACGTCTCGAACACGCGACCGACGAACGGCTCCAAAAGGCGCTATCAGAAAAAATCGGCTCGCCGCGCCTGGACCCGCAGGGCAAACAGATCCCTCCCGCCCGGGATTGACGCCGTCCCGGCACACGCCTGGCAATCCCCATTTCCCGGATCATGAAGCCGGGGCAAGACGCATCGACGATGCCGCCGGATCGCAACGCGGGAGCTTGTGTACCATATTGTTTTCGCCCTGTAACCCGGCTCACTCAAACACCTTCCATTCACAGGCGTCTTTCCTGTCGGCAATGCCTCCGCCAAGCATCAAAACACCCACGATTGACGGCTTGGGGCTGGATAAACCCCGGTCGGTTACGTTTGGCGAGGTCGTCTACGAGCCCGGGGGGAGTTTGGGGCCGCGGATTCAGGCCGACGTTCAGTTCGTCATCCTGACCGCCGGTTCGCTGGTTGTCACGGTGAACGATGTCGCACATAAGATGGCGCCGGGGCAGGTGTGCTGCCTGCTCCCCGGCGGCGTGGAACACTTCGCGTTCGCCCTTGAGCGGAAGTCCGCGCACCGGTGGGTGAGCCTCACGTACCCGCATATGTCGCCCAGCGCCGGGAATCTGCTGTGTCACGGGCCGTTCGTTAAAACGGAAACCGCGCCCATGAAAAGCCTCCTCGACGTGGGGCTGAGCCTGGGGCGGGCCGGAGGAGCGTGGGCCTTGGCGGCGCGAGAGCACGTCGCGGTCGCTTACCTGCTGGCCTACGCAGACCTCGCACAGGTCGGGATCGACAACCCGATGCCGGAGCCGGTCGCCAAAGCCAGACAGTTGATGATTGACCGGTTGGACGAGCCGTTGACGCTCAATGAACTCGCCGCCGCCGCATCGGTCACCGCGAGCCACCTGGTCCGGACGTTCAAGACGGCGGTCGGCCAGACCCCGATGCGGATGCTGTGGGAATTGCGTATCCAACGCGGCGCCGAATTGCTGCGGGACACGGGCCTGAGCGTGGCGGAGGTCGCTTACCGCGTGGGGTTCTCGAATCCGTATCACTTTTCCCGCCGTTTCAAGGCCCAATTCGGCGTCGGCCCGAAACATTGGCGGCAGCGCCGCTGGGCGACCTCTGACACAACGGGGTAAAATCTGAACATGTCTGATCTGGTGGCGAAAATCGAGGCCGTTGAAAAGACGTACCAGAAAAACAAGGCGGCGCCGCCCGTGCGGGCTCTCCGCGGCATCGACCTCATGGTGCCCCGGGGGCAGTACCTGGCCATCATGGGCCCGTCCGGCAGCGGAAAATCCACGTTGATGAACATCATCGGGTGTCTCGATCGGCCCACCCGGGGCCGATACCTGCTCGACGGCGAAGACGTCGCCCAGATGAATGATGAAGACCTGTCTCGCGTCCGGGGCCGACGGCTTGGATTCGTTTTTCAGGCGTTTAACCTGATCCCGCAATTAACCATTGACGAAAATGTTCAAGTCCCGCTGTTTTATCAGGCCGCGCCTCGGCGTGAGCGACGCCGACGCGCGATCCGGGCCCTGGAGCGAGTCGGGCTGGCCGACCGCACCGATCACAGGCCCAACCAGCTTTCAGGCGGACAGATGCAGCGCGTCGCCATCGCCCGCGCGTTGGTCACCGAGCCCAGCCTGCTGCTCGCAGACGAACCCACCGGCAACCTGGACAGCGCCACCGGCGACGCCATCCTCGACATGTTTGATGAATTGCGCGACCAGGGGCTGACCATCGTCATGGTGACGCATGATGACCCTGTCGCGGAGCGTTGCGAACGCATCATCCGCCTTCGGGACGGGATCATCGAAAGCGATCACGCCACCAGCCAGGTCGCCGCCGCCTCCAGCCTCGGGTAAAGAAGACGCTTGCCGCGGTTCATCGGCCGGCCCGGGGCGTCACGCCTCGTCGCCGATGGCGGCTTTGTAATCCTCGAATTCGCCACGCTGCTCGGCTTCATCGAGATACTTCTGAAAATCACCCATGTTGTAGCTGAGGAACACGAACGCATGGTGCAGCGACAGGTATTCGATGTCGGTTAAGTCTTCACCGATCTCTTTACGCAAGCGGTTCAACTCAGCGAGAAAAGGCTCAATCTTCATAAACCAGTCCATGCGACGGCGCGCCGCGATCGGGGTGATGATGGCAGGGATCTGCAATGATAGATGCGGCGCGTAGATATTCAACCTCGATTCAATGAAACCCCGGGCCACGCCTATCTGGCCGGCTGGCCCCGCCGAAGGATCACATTGTCGATCAAGTTGCGCCCCGCCCTAAGCGCGCCGGGCCCGGCGGATCTGCCGCCGTTGCATCCAGGTCGTAAACCGAACGATGAGGTCTTCCGTACGCTTGCGTTGAGCGGAATCGTCGAAGCGAAATTCAAGGCCCAGGTAAAGGACCTGAGGCGTCGGGCGACGCAGATGGATCAATTGAACGCGAACATCGATCGACTCGTCGATTTCCGGAAGGTTGATGCGGCAGCGGTACTGGCGGTTCTCCCGGATCAATGTAACGATCTCCCGCCGAACCGGGACGTTAACGCCCAAACCGCCGCCGCTGATGTTGACCAGGCGCGCCTTGAGGCGAAGATCGATTTCCTCCCGCTCGGCGCCTGTCGCATCGCTCGGGGTCGACTCAACAGGCTCCAGCAAGACCATATCCAGGTCCGCCCCCAACATGTCCGCCCGGAAAAAGGCTCGACGTTGTGCGGATTGGATATCGTGAGGGGGCGACAGCCGAACCGCGCGGATGCGCTGCTGAGCATTGAGCTTGTAGTAAAAACCTTCAAGCACTTCGCTGACCGCCCGCCAACGCTGGCCGTTGTCTGACAAAAGCACCTCGACGATCGCGCCCCGGTTCATCTCCGCCGCTGGTTCGGAGGCATTGGAACGCTGAAGAATCATTTCACCATTAGGTTCGGAGGATAAAACGCGCATACGACACGGCTGCACGTCCGCGTCAGGCGCGGACGGGAGCCGGTGCTCATCACCCTGGCTCACGAGCACGACCTCAACCGACTCGTTACGCTCCGCCAGAGCCTGAATCGTTTTGTTCCAGATGATTTGGGGCTTGGTCATTGTGTACGAAATACGCTTGGTCCTGCTAGAAGTCATTATCGGCATAGACATAACACCGCTTCAGCCGGGATGGCGGAAAGCGAAACAGGCGAAAGGCGTTTCCGGCGTCGCCTTGTGTGAGATTTTCGGACTTTCCTTGAATGGGGGACACGCCGACATGGTCAATCGTGCAGGTTAAGTACGAAAGCCGGCTGATGAAAATCGTCGAAATCCGAGCCCCTTATTTCAGGCGGCTGGGGTGTTATCCGTTAGACTCGGAACGCTGATCCAGACGTTTTACGTTTGCCAAACGTATGAAGAAACGAGTCGCCCGAAAGCAGTGGGCCCAACGGATGACTTGGGCCGTCGTGGTTCTGCAGTCCGCCTTGCTCTTGACATTGGCGGTGACGCCCACCCGTCCTCCGCCGCGCGTTGAGTTTCTGGAGCTTCTATGGGCCTCGTCGCAGCGTCCGACGTTCTACCCGTTGATCGCGGTGCTGATCGGCGGGCCGGCGTTGACCACATTCGCCTGGCGCACAAAAGGTCGACATCGGCGATGGCTGATTCTGAGTTGGCTGGTGTTCGGGGTTCTGCTGGTCGGGCTCTTCGGAGATCGCGTGATCGCGATGCTGCGGGTTTTGTTCCACGTTTACGGGGACGGCTGATCTCCTACGCCGATGAAGGCCGATCTTCATTGTCTTGCGGATGCAGATGAATATCTCCCCCGATCATCATCAATGAACCAAGAAGGCCGAAGACAATGATAAAGATGCGAAACAGCAAAAGCATTCCAACGATCTGGTTGGCGGTGGCGGTGACCGGATCGAGAAGGAAGGCGATGCTGAGCCCTTCCATCACGCCAAGCCCCTGGTAGCTGATGGGAACCGCGGCGGCGAGGATCACGATCGGGAGCACCACGAGCAGCAGGCCGATCGTCGTTTCGATGCCAAGGGCGTAACCCGCCAGCGCCATCGAGAGCGTGTTGGCGATATGAATCGGCAAACTGACGAGAGTCGCCGCGACCACCGTCCCCTTGTTATGACGATAAGCCGAGGCGGTCTCGTCAATACGCTGAAGCAACGGCACACGATGGAGCCTGGAAACAAACGCGTCGATGCCAAGACCGGTGCGCAGACGATGCGAAAAATAGACGGCGGCAACCAGGAGGATGCCGGCGAAACCGATCCAGATGGCGATCGTGATCACGCGAGCCAACTCATCGCCGATCATGAACAGGCCGACAAGCCCCGCCAACAACACCAAGCCGACGAGCCCACTGATACGATCAAAAACAACGGACATCACGGCCTCGCCACGCTTCCCCGATCCCTTGGCGGCATAGTAGGCTTTCACCACGTCGCCGCCCGTGGTGCCCGGCATGCAGAAATTAAAAAACACGCCGACCATGGTGAGACGAAACGCCTTGAAGTATCGAACCGCAAGCCCCCGACACCGCATGAGGATCAGCCAGCGATACGCCTGAAGCGGGAAGATACCACCCATCAAAACAAAGCCCGCCAGCAATAAAGGGACGTCGGCGTCAGCGAGGGTTGTCGTGATCCCGGGTTTGAATCGCGGCTCATCCGCCGCCGCCCCAAAGGCTGAACGAGGGATTACGATTTCGCTGATGGGCAGATTGAGGGGCAGAATATCGACGCTGATCGAATCACGATCCGCAACGAACACGTCAAACGAACGCTCCTGCTGGAGTTGCATAACCCCCTGCACATCGTATCCCGCGGGGAGCACGACCTTATCGCTCCAGTTCAGCGTGTAGGCGATGTAGGCGACGCCCGCCAGAGCAACCGTGAGCCGTATGATGACCGAGACGGTTTTTTTCATCGATTTCGTTTCATGAGGACGGTTTCCAGCCGCGAAATGATACCGCAACGGCGGTAGGGTATGCTTAAGGCATGAATGGCATGATGCAGTCAGGACTCTCTGACGGGTTGAATAATCACCGTGGCGTCGGCGTAAAAAAGATGTGCCGCCGATCTTCGGTCTTGTTGTGGATCGTCGGCGCCGTGGAGGTCATCCTGTTTTCATGCTGGGCTTTCACCGCCGGAGCGGTGGGGCTGGCGCCGGTATCGATGCTCGAAGAGGCGATCAGCCCGCAGATGACCGCGGAAGAGTTCTCCCAACTCATCTCGATGCGGCCCACCCTGGCCGTCATGGCGGCGGTATTGACCATACTTATTGTAATCCCGGGGCTTATCCTGATCGGACTGGCGTTTGGCGTGCGGCGGGGACGCACATGGGCGATCACCGTGGCCCGCGTTATTTTGTTAGTTCAATCGGTGCTGTTCGGCCTGTTCCTGTTGCTCGGTCTGATCAACGGCCTCCTTACCGGCGATGTGATTGGGTTTATACTGATACTCATATTATTCGGTGGGACGCTGGCCGGGCAGGTGTATACGAACCTATCCTTAGGGCGTGCCGCACACGAAGCCCGATACGGCGGCGCCGACGATGATGATCCCTGGAACCAGCATTTGTCGAACCCGTGGTCGTTCTAAGCACGCAGGAACAAACGATGAAAAAAACCGTTCTGTTGATCGGATGCCTGGCGGCGACCTTTATTTCGATGCCAAGCAACGCCCTTGACGACGCTCATTGGGCGAAAGCCGATGACGCGATTCAACGCGGCATCGCTTACCTGCGCTCGACTCAAGCCGATGACGGCAGTTGGACCAACAGGCCCGGCCCGGCCATTACCGCGATGGCCGTCATGGTCATGCTGGACCAACCTGACATCGACGCCACCGACCCCACGGTCGCTCGAGCGATCGATTACATCCTCTCCATGCAGCAACCCGATGGAGGCATCTATAACGGGATCCTTCCTAATTACAACACCGCCATCAGCCTGTCGGCCCTCTCCCGCGTAAGCAACCGACCCGATGTGGCGGAAGCCATCCGTAAAGCTCAGCCTTTTCTCATCGGCTTGCAATGGAACGGTCAAGAGGATCCTCACGGGCGCGTCGTCGATGAGAGCCACCCTTATTTCGGCGGCGCCGGCTATGGACGTAACGGCAGGCCGGACCTCTCGAACACCTCCTTCATGCTCCAGGGCTTGTATGACTCGGGGCTCGACTGCAACGACCCGGCCTTCCAACGCGCCGTCGCTTTCATCACCCGCTGCCAGGGCGTTGCCGGGAACGACCTCTTCGCTGAACAGATCAACCAGGACGGCGGCTTCATTTATTCGACCTCCATTAACAAAGACCTCATCGGCGTGCCTGAATCAAAGGCCAACCCCGAAGAGATGGACGAAGCCAAACAAGGCAAGCCTGTGTCCAATCTCCGCACCTACGGCTCCATGACTTACTCCGGCTTCAAGAGCTACCTCTACGCCAACCTGCAGCGCGATGATCCCCGGGTCGTCGCCGCCCGCGAGTGGATCAGCCAGAACTATGCGCTCGACCGCAACCCGGGAATGCCCGAGGGCGTTCATCTTCAAGGTCATTTTTATTACTTCATGGCCTTTGGCAAAGCGCTCAGGGCCTGGGGAGCCACCTATGTCGACACTCACCAGGGAGGACAGCGCGACTGGGCCAATGATCTCATCGCTCAAATCACGAGCATGCAGCGCAGCGACGGCTCGTGGAGCAACCCCGAACCACGCTGGATGGAAAGCGACGCCAATCTCGCCACCTGCTATGCATTGATCGCGCTGAATGCCGCCTGCGGCCGTTGAGACATTCAGACCGCTTTCCGCCCCGCGTCCGCAGTTGGATGAGACTTTGCAAAACGTGCCGCCAACCGGATCGCGGCCTTCATCGACCCGGGGTGAGCCTTATTCTGATTCGCGATGCCAAACGCAACGCCGTGATCGACGCTGGTCCGGATAATCGGCAGGCCCAGGGTGACATTCACCGCTTCGTCAAACGCCAGGAGTTTCACAGGGATCAAGCCCTGGTCGTGATACATCGCGACGACCAGGTCGTACTTGCCGCTGACCGCATCACGAAACACCGTGTCGCCGGGGAAAGGCCCATGCACATCAATGCCTTGGTGGCGAGCGGCTTCAATGGCAGGCGTGATAATGCGGGATTCCTCGTCACCGAACTGGCCGTTCTCAGACGCGTGCGGGTTCAAGCCGCACACCGCGATCTTCGGCTGATGAACGCCGAGGCGACGCATCGCCTGACTGCCCAAATCGATCGGATCAAAGACCGCCCCGATGGTCAGCACATGGCGGACATCCATCAACGGCAGGTGGATGGTCGCGAGCACGACATTTAACTGCGGGGCGTGAAACATCATCGCGGAACGCTTGGAGCGCGTGCGATGCTGGAGCAACTCGGTGTGGCCGGGGAATCGACAACCGGCAAGCCGCCACGATTCCTTACAGATCGGCGCGGTCACCAAGGCGTCGATGCCGGCCTCGGCTGTCGGGCGTTGGGCCGCGGCGATGGCGTCGTCCAGGAACTGGAGCGAGGCGGCTCCGCCCTGCCGGGTCGGCTTGTTCACCGCCGACCCGAGCATGGATAACTCATCGTAATCCAGGACCACCACGTCGTGGACCAGTTCGTAGGCCGCACGCGACGAGTCGTGCTGAAGGCGGTGCCAGTAGACGTCAATCTCGGCCATATCCGCGGCGTACGCCAGGGATTCGTTCATCCCGAAGATCACAAACCGTCCGAGCTGTCGGATCGCGGGATCGGCCAATGCCTTGATGATGACCTCCGGGCCGACGCCGGCGGGTTCGCCCATGGTGATGCCGATAACGGGTTTTCGGCGGGTCAACTTGTTCGATCCTTCGGCCATGAATATATCGTAACCGCACCACGGCCCTGACGTGATGAAAACGGCAAGAAACTCTAATATAGGCGTCATGAGCACCGCGCAACGAACGGACGTGGCCGTGGTTGGGGTCGGCCGGATGGGCAGGCACCATGTACGGATTTACGATGAACTGGAGCAGGCCAACCTTGTGGCCGTCGTGGACCAGGATGAGGAGCGGGCCGAGACGGTGGCGGATGAATTCGGCTGCAAGGCGTACCCTTCGATCGAGGCATTGCTTGAGCACCATCCCGACATCCGGGCGGTCAGCGTGGCGGTGCCAACCAATCACCATGTCGCCGCAGCGCAGCCGCTCCTGGCCCGCCGCGTCGCCTGCCTCATTGAAAAACCGCTCGCCCCGACCGTGAAGGACGCCAAGATCCTGGCGGACACGGCCAAGGCGCATCACGCCGTGCTGCAGGTCGGCCATACCGAACGCTTCAACCCCGCAATCCGGGCCGTGGCGACGCTTAACGTGACGCCACGGTTCATCGATGTGGACCGTGTAAGCCCGATGACGTTTCGATCACTCGACGTCGGGGTGGTGATGGACATGATGATCCATGACCTGGATATCATTCTCATGCTGGTCGATTCGCCGATCCGCAAAATCGACGCCGCCGGGGTTTCCGTTCTGGGGCCACATGAAGACATCGCTTCGGCACGGATTGTTTTCGACACAGGGTGCGTCGCCAATCTGACCGCTTCCCGCATGTCCATGAAGGTCGAACGCAAGATGCGCCTGTTTTCTGAGCAGGTTTACGTCAGCCTCGACTATCAAAAACGCGGCGGAATGATGGTCCGCAAAACCGATAACAATATGGACGCCCTGACAGCGGTGCGTGAGCAGATCAGCCAGGGCAAAGACCTGTCTGACCTTGATTATTCCTCCATGATTCAGATCGAGGAATTGATGATGGACCTGCCCCCGGGCGAAGACGACCCTTTGACCGCGGAGCTCACCAGTTTCATCAAGGCGGCGCAGACCGGGCAGAGCCCCGCGGTGGACGCCGACGCCGGATACGCCGCGGTCGCCGCCGCGGAACGCGTGATCGCCGCCATCCGCGACCACAAGTGGCGTGGACTGGACGACCCCCGACTGGTGATCGGACATTCCGATTGAACCTCCCATGACCAGCGTCGCCATCATGCTCGCGTCCCTGCCGATCCTGCTGGCGGCCAGCGCGGTTTTCAGCGGCAGCGAAACGGCCTTGTTCAGCCTGTCCGCTCAACAACGCGCCAGATTCGCTCGTGGCGACGGCGTGATCGAATCGACGATCACCACGCTTCTCGCCGAGACCCGAAGCCTTCTTATCACGCTTCTTCTCGGCAATATGACGATCAACGTGCTCTATTTCGCGATCACGTCAATGCTGCTCATCCGGCTGGGGCAGGTGGAAACAGCGCCCGTTTGGCTCCCGGTTTTAGTCAGCGTGGCCCCTCTCATAACGATCATCTTCTTTGGCGAGGTGATGCCCAAGCTCATCGCCGCGCGTATCCCGGAGCGGTGGTCGCGTCTGATCGCGCTGCCGATGTTCATTTTTCACCGTCTGATCACGCCGATCCGCGTGTTTTGCTCGGCCGCCATTGTAACCCCGCTGTCACGCCTGATCGCACCCGTCGCGGCCCCGCCGCTGTCTGCGGACGAACTCGGCGAACTGCTCAACCTCAGCCAGCGTCAAGGCGTTATCAACGCCGATGAGCAGCAGGTGCTTCAGCAGGTGCTCGAACTCAGCGACATGCGGGTCCGCGACTTGATGGTTCCCCGCGTGGATATCGAAGCCTTTGATCTCGATGACGATCCCGCCGCACTGCTGAATCTCATCAGGGTCACACGATTGAGGCATATCCCGGTATACCGTACGGACCTGGATCACATTGAAGGCGTGGTGCTGAGCCGTGAAGCGCTTTTAAATCCGCCGCAGAGTCGCGAACAGATCGCCAGGCTCATACGCGGCGCGACCTTCGTGCCGGAACAGCAGAGCGCCAACCGCTTACTCCAGGAACTGCGGCAGCATGACACCGCGCTGGCCATCGTGGTCGACGAATACGGCGGCACCGCGGGATTAATCACGATCGAAGATGTCGTCGAGCATGTGATCGGCGATCTGGCGGGGTCTTATGAGCCCGGCGGCGATCCCGAGGTGATCCGGCTGAGCCCCCACGCCTGGAGGGCCAGCGCCGATCTATCTGTTCGCGACTGGCCGGAATTGTTCGCCCGCCGCGGGGCCAAATTGCCGGCGGGCGCCAGCACCCTGGGCGGCCTGATCATGGCGACACTCGGCCGGGTGCCCGAGCAGGGAGAACGCCTGGTGCTGGGCGGATTGGCGGTTACGGTCGAGGAAATAGAGGGCCGCCGTATCCGCACGGTCACGATCACCCTTGCCGAAAGCGCGGAGACCACCCAGTGACCTTCGGCGAATTCATCTTCTGGGCAGGCTTGGTCCTGGTCGGCTTTGTCGGCTCGGCGCTGTTCTCCGGCCTTGAAACCGGGTCTTACAGCCTCAACCGGGTCCGCTTGCATCTCCATGCTCAACAACGGCGTCGCGCCGCGGTTACGCTTTATAACCTGATCCGTCAACCAACGGTGCTCTTGACCACGCTGCTCATTGGGAACAACATCGCGAATCAGATCGGCACCGCGGGCCTCGCTGTGATTCTTGCCGCTCAGGGCTTCGGGGAATGGCAGGCCATCATCCTGAATGTCGTCATCGTCACGCCGCTGCTGTTTATCTTTGGCGAGACGCTGCCGAAAGACTTGTTCGCGGCGCATGCAGAGCGATTGATGTATCGACTTACGCCGGTCTTGACCATTTCTCGATGGCTGTTCACATGCCTCGGCCTCACGCCATTGATTTCGGCGGTCAGCAGCGGCATGATGAAACTCCTCGGCAGCCAAGGCGAGTTTCAACCCACTCACCCTAAGCGGCAGGTCGAATATCTCATGAAGGAAGGCGTCGGCTATGGCTTGCTTTCCGATGACCAGACCGCCATCATGAGCCGGATCATCCGGATGACCGATCAGCCGGTCGATATGCGGATGAGGCCGTGGCGTGAGGTCAAGACATTAAAAATCGACGACAATCCGGGTGTGCTCTGGCAGTTGGCCGATGGTTCGAAACGATCGCGTTACCCGGTGATCGCCTCATCAGGCATGGTCGTGGGAGTGGTAAACCTTTTTGACGCCCTGCTCCATACAAAAGCCGCATGCCCCCCGATCAGCGAGTTGATGACGTCGGCGGTTCTTTTGCCGAGGTCCACGCCGCAATACAAGGCGCTGAAGGTCATGCAGGAACGGGGGGTCTCGCTGGCCGTGGTGGCGGGCGCCCATGACGAGCCCGTCGGCGTGGTGAGCATCAAGGACCTGATCGAGCCGATCACCGGTTCTCTGGCGGGTTGGTGACCACGGGCGCCGGACGCTGGAGGCCGAACAGTTTCACGAAATACAGGACAGCCAGAATCAAAGCCGCCGGACCGGCCGCGCACCCCAAGTAGGGAACGCCAGCGGCCGCCGCCGTCACCGCAAACCACAGGCCAAGCTTCCGCCCCGCATCGCCGGCTTCATCGCGGCCTAACCAGCGCTGGTAGGATTCAGGGACCTGAAGAAACACCACGAAATTCCAAATCACATTAAAAACCGGAACCATCAAGAACCACACCGCCGACGGCCGGATCTGGCGGTGCGCTTCGGGCACCCGCATGATGAGCAGATGGTTCAAATAGCTCAACACCGCGGCTATCGCAAGAAAAACGCCGATCGCCGCGATCAACATACCGCCGGTCAAAAAAACCTCGGCCCAGTTCGCCTCGCCTTGTGACGGCATACGATTCCCCGATACCTGAACGCAAAAACTCACCGAGTACTGAAAGTAGGGTGTAACCAGCCTGTGTGCAACCTTGGCGTATGATGGGTGCGTGCGATGGTTCACGGACGAGATCGCGGATGCCGTCGAAGCCGGCCTGAAGGCACGGCGTGGCGCAGATGACGAAGAACAGGCCGTGTACGGTTTCGACGCGCTCGATGAATTGGGACTACACCCCTTGATTCAATCGGCCTTGCGCAAACCGGGTTGGGGCGTCTGGCCGGAACAGCGTTATCCGGGCGACTGGGACAAAGCCAAGCGTAACGAAGGCAAACGCTGTGACCTGGTGCTTACCCAAGATGGGCTGCCGTTACGCGACCCGCAGATCAAGCAGACCTTATTCGACGCGGCTCCGGCGGCGGACGCCGACGAAGCCTACTGGCTGGAAGTCAAGACGGTCTCCCAATTCGAAACCAACGGGCCCTTCCAGCGTTATTCTGCCGAATTGCTCACGCCCGTCGCTGACGACATCAAAAAAATCTGGAATGATCCCATCATCCGCCACGGCGGCCTTCTGCTGGTGCTGTTTACCCAAAACTCCGAGGTTGCGGAGCATGATCTGGCGGCTTGGCACGAGCGTTGCGTACGCAAAGGGTTCCCCGTCGGCGCCCCGGCCGTACGCGGATTTCAACTCAACAACCGGATCGGTAACGGGTGGTGTGCGATCGCGATATTTGGCGTGCGAGGGCTATGAGCGCTTCTTGGCCGATTGCCGGTCAGTTCGCCGACGCCGAACGCTCCTCGGCAAGCCGGATCTGCTCCGCGATATCCGCCTGATTCTGCAACCGGATACGGTCGGGGTGATTGCGGTCATCGCTGGTGGTCCGCGAAAGGATCTCACCCCCGTCGGGGTCGGTGAAATACAGCCGCGTCCCGGCGCTTCCGCGTTCACCACTGCCGGAGACCACATCGATCGCTAACGAACCGACCCGCATATTCAGGGGGGTCAGGCCTTCTCCAGCATCGATCTCGGCAACCCCGCCGATGGCGTCGCCCGGCTTCGCATCGAATTCAGCGGACCGCCACGCCCCGTCATACAAGCGCCAGACCTCGATTTCAGCCGTCTGCCGCGCATCGTTACCGCCGACCAGGAAGAAAAAGTGTTCCGGATCAATCCCGACCGGATCGGACCACGGGCTCGAGGCAATCTCTTCTTCGCTGGGGCCGAGCGTCAGGCGGTTGTAGTTTTCTTCGCGCTGTTCCAGTTGTACGCGGTTCTGGCGGAACAGCGGGTTGAGCACGGAAACCAGGACCTTGTACCGATAGGTTTTGCCCGGCTGCACTGAAAGATCGTGAGCCCAAACCTTGATCTTGAATTCTTCTTGCTCCACTTCCATCTCGGCATCAGTCGGCATGCGTGGGTCGCCGCGTCTGAATCCAGGTATTTGGGGGCGATTGAACTGTTGAGGACGATTGAACTGCCGCACGGAGGGGCGTTCTTGAGTTTGACGCCTGAACATCTCCATGGCCTCTTCGTCGTAGTATTGATCCGGAGTCAGTTCAGGCTGTATGAAGGTCTCGATGCCAAGCAATTCATCACGCTCAATCCTCTTCGCCGCCAGTTCCGCTTCCAGACGCTCAAGTTGAGCGGTCATCGCTTCCGAAGCGCCGCCCCCGCCGCGTGCAGTTCGTCGCGGATTGACAAAATCGCCTTCTCTCGGGTCAAACGTTCGCGGCCGCGTCCTGCGTTCTTCTTGTTGACGCCGGGCGTTGTTCTGAGCTTCGTTGCCCGCTTGCCGGTCCAGTTGTTTCATGACTCGGTCGATGCGGTTTTCCAAGCTGCTGATGCTGCTGCGAAGCCGGCTCAGTTGAACCTGCTCCTCGACCGTCAATTGCTTGGCGTCCGGGGGAAGCCACGGGCTGTCGCCATGCATGGGCACAAACGGCGGCTTGGTGATCGACTCCTGGTTTTCCTTAATAAAGCGGACGCTGGCGTCGGCCTGCTCCTGAGTGAAGATACGCGTCAGGTTTGGAGGAAACGCCTGCTGCGTCGGCAACGCCGCGACAAGCTGCGGCTCGCTCCAAAGGTCTTTACGCAGGTCGATCGCTTCCTGCCGCAAAAGATAAACGCCCGCGACATGCAGCATTGGACGCCACCAGGTCACCGGCACTTTGTGCTCTTCGGGCGATTCGAGCCGGCTGATCCATTCATCAAAATCGAACTCGGCGCCAACGGTTACAAAACGAAAGTCCAGTGGGCCGTCTACGTTTAACAGCCCGGTCAAGTCACGTAATTGCTGATCAGCCGCCTCGTCTCCGACCGAATCGAGCACGCCGTACCCGGCGCGGGCGACAACCGCTTCAGACACAGGCGGTGAAGGCAACGCGTAAGGGGGGCGCATCCCCGTCTCATCTAATAAGCTGGGATCAAGCCCCTGGGGTCCAAGAGGATTGACGAGTTCAGCCATCGCAAGCGGCGTCCTTCCGGACCGGTTCTCGAAATTCGCCGCATAGGCCGGGATATTACGTGAAGGCAGCGGCGGGTCGGTCGACCGCAGTTTCTGCTCCAGCCGATCGCCCTGATCACGGATGACGCCGGGAACATCGGACGGGCTCACATAATCGCCGCCGATCTTGACGGCATAAGGACTGCCGATCACGTAAAGGAACAGGATCAACGCCACCGCCAACGCCGCGACAGCAATCACCACTTTCTCAAGATGAAGTTGAAGGAAACCAACGTCTTTGGGCTTCATGATTCACCTGCCTTTGGCACAAATCCATATGTTTTAAAACAATACAATAACTCACTCATCGTTCATTGCGGGGCGCGTAGGGGTCGTATCGGCCGCCTCGGTCGCGCTGGAAACGCGGGTCGTAGTAACCCGGCCGGTCAGGGGCTGTGCCGAATTCGGCCGTGGGCTCATCGATGCCGACATATTGACGCACGATCGGCGGCATCAGTTCCGAAGTCCACGCACGGAGCCAGATACTCTCGATCACCATGTCGACTTCCACCGCGTCGCTGGAGCCGTATATGAAACCCTGCTCCAGCTCCAGATACTCATCGACGCCCGTGATCTGAAGGTCAATCACGGACAGGAAATTCGTATCGTTGATCGCGCTGAACAGCGTGGGTAACTGTTGAAAATCAGCGATGAGGACCACCCGAGCCTGGCGGACATCATAAACCGCGTTGGAGGTTCGGCCGGACGGGCCGTTGTAAAAATTGTCGGGCTGAGGCTGCTCGGCCGCCCCCGTCCGGCCGCTCGCGGGCGGGGAATAAGGCATGGCGGCGCTGGTATCTGCGATCGTGGGGCCGAAGGTGTGCAGCCCGATGTAGCCGGGCACAATCTCTACACGGATCAGGCGTTTAACCGGCACATTCAACACGTTGGCGTCAGGGTCCCAGGTCTGATTCGCTTTGGCGATCGCGGCCGCGATGTCCTGCTGGAACCACAACTCGATCTGGCCTTCCCAGAGCTGATCCATGGTCGGCCGGGCGCCCGCGCTGGCGGCGCTCCACTCGCCAACGTCAAACGGAAAGTCCGGGTCATTGATATCCGTCACCGCATAAAGGTGGATGTTCTCCGCCCGTTCCAGGAGGAGTTCCATGAGACGATCGCGTTGTTCTTTCACCAGTTCCGTGCCGACTTTGGCCGAGTCTTCGGCGACCCCGAGAATCGTACGGCCCTCGATGAAAGTATTCCTGACCTCTTCGAGCTCAGAATCGATGAAAGCCTGGTCGGGAGGTCTACCCGCGTCGAGACGAGGCAGGCTCGGGTCCTCGGGATCAGCCGGTTTAAGCAGATCGCTGAGCGCTGCGCGGTACGCCGCCCGCGCATCAAACGGAAGGTTCAGACTCGTGGGCTCCGGAAACAAGCCTTCAACCAAAACCGCCTTTCCTAGACGGTTTCTCCTCAACGCATAATCTGACAAAGCGTCATGTTCCCCGAGCATCCGATCGTACAGGTCTTTGAGTTGATCAATGGCGACCTGGTTGATCGTGATCGAGCTGATCGTCTCGGGAGGATCGTCCGGACGTTCCCCCGGCACCCTCATGGAATTGCGTTCAAACCGCTTGATTTGATCGAGCGTACGGGAGCGTTGCGCAACCTCTTCCTCAAAAGACGTGCCGTTGAGATGCACCCAACCCAGAGCACCGAGCGACACGACGACCACGATAATCGAAATCACGGTGATAAGATTGGACCGAACCCAATTCATGAATGGCATCATGATCGCACCTCCTGGCTGGATACATGCGTTCCGTCAGTCGGCGAGGCCTGGGCGGCGGGAGGCGGCGCGGGGGGTGGCGCCGATAGCGTCTCGGACCGACGGGCTTCGTCGGGTTTTTTCAATTCGACCACCCAGGTCAATTCAAACCTCCAATCACGCGAACGGTCCAGGTCGACGAACGGCCGCGCTGGGTAAAGCGGCGTTTCTTCGGCCTGCGCCAGATCGGGGGTCGCGCCGCGCGGCATCTCCATCTCCCTCATGACATCGCCAAAGCGTTGGTTTGAGCCATTACGTCGATTATTGAAGCGGGGCTCCGCAACGGGGCGGGGACGTCGGTTCGTGTTTCGGTTCGTCCTGGCCTCGCCGGGCAAGCCTTCTTCGCCCAACTGGCGAAGGGACGCGATGACGGATTGGTCGACGATGATCTTGTATGGCCGATCCTGACGCTCTGCGTTTTTCTTCAGCCACTGAATGAAAGTTTGGTCCAACAGCGTCGCGGCGTCCGCGTAGGGGGTCGTGCCGGTGACCGTGACCACGTACCGCGGCGCCGACTGGCCGGCCCAAAACTGCTCGGCGTTGTAACGCGTCGCCAGATCGGGGCCCAGGTCCGCACTCCCCGTCCTTCCCGTCCTCCCCGTGGCGTCACCGGCGGTCTGGTCGCCGCCCATGGGCTGGTACTCGGCTTCGATCTGGTCGATATAAAGACGCCGCCATCGATCACGTTCACGTTCAACCGCCGTCGGGTCCAGCTTGGCGTAATCCGCGGTGAGGGACGGAGCGGGCGGCTGAGTCGTGGCGGCGGCCAGCGTGATATCTTCGACGATCTTGGGCCATAGATCACGATAGTCGAGCAAGCGTCGGAGGTTCTTGATCTGAGGATGTGGGTCCTGCGTGTTCTGAAGCTCGTTGTAACTCGATGAAAAACCGTTGGCCCGGCTGATAACGCCCTGCACCGGGCGATCGTGCTCGGCGGCGGAGGCGGCGTAATTGGCGTTCTCGAGGTAATACCGGCCGACCGCGAGGCCTGAAGCGATCGCCACGGCGGCGGCGGCGGCGGCGATCCACGGCTGCTTGGACCTCCACAGGCGTTGCTTCAGGATCGCCGCGGGCAGCACGTTCGCCGACACGGTCTCCAACCCCAGCCCCTGCAACGCACACCCGTAAGCCGTCGCCAAGTTCATCGCGTTCTCGGCGAAATCGGCCGCCTGCCTCCCGTCCACGTGAATCCGTTTGAAGCCGTCGGGCCGCACCACGTCAAGCTGCAATTGCTGCTTAAGGAACTTGGTCAGGCCCGGCAGGCGGAAGGTCGAGCCAACACCGACCAGGCGGGTCAGGTCGGCGTCCCGGTTGAGCGACTGATAGTAGCCGAGCGATCGTTGCACTTCCTGAACCAGGTCCGCGAAGATCGGCCGCATCGCCTGGAAGATCTGCCGGGCGTATTTGCTTGTGCTCGCCTCACGCTTGAGTTTCTCCGCCTTGGGGAAGCTCAGCTTGAAGGCCTTGACCAGCGCTTCGGTGAACTGGTTGCCGCCAATCGGGAGGGTGCGGAGCCAGATGCCGCCCGACTCAACGATGATGACGTCGGTGCTGGTGGTGCCGATGTCCATGTAGATCGTGCCAGCGGGGTCGTCATCGTCGGCGTTGTCATATGAGAACGCGTTGTACACCGCCAGCGGTGAAAGCGTTAGGGCGTCCACGCTGATGTTCACGCGGCGGTAATTGGTCAAAAACGTCATCACCCGTTCCTTGGTGATGGCGAAGATGCCGACCTCAACGTCCGGCGAGTCTTCCTGCTGGAAAACCTGATAGTCCCATTCGACCTGCTCGATCGGGAACGGGATCTGCTGCACCGCCTCGAACCGGACGATGTCGGGGATCTTTTTCGGCTCGACGGGGGGCAGCTTGGCGAACCGTGCAAACGCCATGTTGCCGGGAACCGAGACGACCACATTACTCTTGTTGATATCGTGCTTGGCCAGGAAGGCGTCGAGTTGGACCTGAATCGCTTCGTCGACGTTCAGGTCGGGTGTGGTCAGGATCTTCTTAAAAGGCAACACCGCGTAGTCGACGACGGTGAGCTGGCCGCCCTGCTTGACCAGCCGGATCGCCTTGAGCGCGTTGGCCCCGACCTCGATGCCCCATGCGTCGTTTTTCTTCGCCATGAACCAAACTCCTGGGAAAGACCGTCAGATTCAGCATGCTACCCGAGATCGGACGTCAAAGCCGCCTGGCGTCACCGAGACGCCATCGTCTCCAGACGGATCGCCCCGTACTTTATGCTTCGGTTTCGGCGTAGTCTGAACGGATTAAGGCAGGATGAATACAGCCGCGGGCGTGGATACATATATCGGATGAATAGCCGCAGACTGGCACACATTCAGACTGACATCTATATTAAAACCGCATGCCGCTTCCGGGTCAAGATGTTTAGGGAGAAACATTTACGCGACCGCACCACACGGGTGTCAGCGGGCGTCGACGCGGACGCCCTTCCCAAAAAACCGGGGTGGCGCGGCCTGGGTGTACACCTGAGTCTCCGCCGCGATCGCCTCGCGGAGGTATTTCGGGCCGTTCATCAAACCCAGCAGCGCGACGCCGTCGATCATCCGCAAGCCGCCCGTGGTCCGGGCCTGAAGCAGTGCGTCGACCGTCGCCGGGTCGGGTCGGGTGTCGATCGGCTCTTGACTGCCGATCACGAAACCCCAGGGCGACGCGTACGAAGCGAGCGGCGAGCCGTAGCTGTGGATATGGGTGAAGACGGCCGCCACGGTGTTCGCCAGCCTCACATGAAGGGCGGCCCGGGGCGGCGCGACCGGCCCCGCCTGCACGACGAAATAGCCGCCGGGCGCCAGCGCCCGCTTGCATTTCTCAAAATATTCTTTCGTGAACAGCGCGAAGCTGGGGCCTTCCTCGATCGGGTCGGACAGGTCGGAGATGATCACGTCCCATTCGTTTTCGTGCTGATCCAGGTAATGCAGCGCATCGCCGATGACCAACTCGGTCCGCTCGTCCTCGAACGCCCCCTGATGCATCTCCGGCAGGTGTTGAATGCAAGCGTCGACAACCTCGCCATCGATGTCCACCATGACGACTTTCTCGACGCTGCGCCACCGCAGGGCCTCGCGGACCGTCGCGCCCTCGCCGCCGCCCAGGACGAGCACTTTTCGGGGGCTCCCGTGCTGAATGCACGCGACATGGACCAGCGGTTCGTGATAGAGGAATTCATCCCCCTCACACGATTGCCATTTCCCGTCGAGGACCAGGGCCTTGCCGAAGAGCCCGCTGCGGACGATAAACATCTCCTGGAACGGCGTGCGTTTATAGAACAGGAGTTCCTCAACGCCGTGCTGGTAAATGTCGTGTGGAGAGACGTACTCGTTGATCCACAGATCGCTGCTCAGTTCTGCGCCTGGCACAGCACGCCCTCCTGCTGCGGGGTCGGGGCCTGCCTGCCCCGCGGGAGCCGTCGAAGCGCGTGCTCGGCGGCATTGAAACGCCGCCGCAACAGCGCGCACGCCAATTCAGGCTGGGCGGTCTGGCCGCAGGTGAACACGTCGACCGCGGCGTAGCCCGTCTCGGGCCAGGTGTGGATGCTGATGTGCGATTCGGCCAGCAGCCCCAAGGCGGTAACGCCCTGCGGCTCAAACGCGTGGCTGGTCAGATTCAGGAGGGTGGACATGCCTTCACGGGACGCGTCGGTCAAGGCCTGACGGACGAAGGCTTCATCGTTGAGAAGAGTGGGGTCGCATCCGTACAGCTCAAGGATGCAGTGCGAACCAACAGGCGGTATAGTCAATTCGGAGACTCCTGCACAAGGGGTTTTAATCGGTCGTCAACCAGGCTCCAGCCGGAACGAGACGGCGGTCACGGTTCACCTCTCACGCGGGGTCGGCCCGCATAGGTCCATCGATCGGGTGTCACGGAACCGTTCCGTGCATCGCGCCCGATCAGAAATCGTGCGATCGCGGAATGTATCTGTTAAACCCCTGCCCTGCAAGTATTTTGGGGCATTTTTCACACCGGACGTCTGGGCCGGACCGCACCGACGCGAAGTGCTTAGCGACGGAGCCTGCCCTGCGCGGCCACCCAATCAAGCCAATTGATAGCCCGCGGCCAAAGACCGAAAGGCGTCCGTCTGCTCCGCCTTCCATGCGTCGTCACGCCCCAGTTCGCCGGCGATCAGCTCCGCCGTCTGCGCCGCCGCGGCTACGCTGGCCTTCGCGTCAAGCAGCAGCGAGCGTGTTCGGCGTGACAGGATGTCCTCCACCGTCCTCGCCATCTCCTGCCGCACCGCCCAAATCACCTGGGCCGGGGTGATGCTCAGGTCGGGGTGGAGCGGGTCCGCCCATCCGGGACGGTCTTTGCCGATCGCCTCGATCGACGCGGCGTCCGAACCATAGACCGCCAGCTCGCCCAGGGACTCGGGGGCGTCGTGGTATCCATGGACCCGCAAGTCCTTGGTTCCGCAAGCCCGATGATCGAGCCCCGCCAGCACCGCGGCCTGGTCGACCACGTCCTCCGCCATCTTGCGGTAGGTCGTCCACTTGCCGCCGCAGACGGTGAGCAGCCCGGACTTGCTGATCGTGATCGTGTGGTCGCGCGACAGGGCCGCGGTATCTCCGCCGTCGCCGGCCTTGACCAGCGGGCGGATGCCGCAGAACACGCTCAACACGTCCTCGGGTTGAGGGTCGCGCGTCAGGTAACGCGAGCAGTAGGTCAGGAGAAACTCGATCTCTTCCTCCAGCGGCCGGGGCTCCTCCACCGGCTTGTCGATCGGCGTATCGGTGGTGCCGACCACGGTGCGGCCGTGCCATGGGATCATGAAAATCACCCGCCCGTCGCTGGTGTGTGGCACCATGATCGCGCTATCGCCGGGCAGGAAGGACTGATCCAGCACCAGATGCACGCCCTGGCTGGGCGCGATCATCGGCGTCGCCTCGGCATCGTCGAGCCGACGCACGCCGTCGACAAACGGACCGGTCGCGTTGATGACCGCCTTCGCCTGGATCTCGTAGCGCCGCCCGGTTTCATGGTCTTCGGCGGCCACGCCGCAGATCATGCTGTCGCCTGATTTCAAGAGCCCGGCGACGTTGATGTAATTCAACACCGCCGCGCCGTGCTCGGCGGCGGTCTGCGCCAGGTTGATGGCGAGGCGGGCGTCGTCGAACTGGCCGTCGTGATAGATCACGCCGCCGCGCAGCCCCTCGGTCTCGATGGTGGGGATGCGTTCGAGTGTCTTCTGTTTCGAGAGGATCTTCGAGGGCCCGAACCCCAACCGCCCGGCCATCAGGTCGTACACCTTCATGCCGATGCCGTAGAACGGCGCCTCCCACCAGTCGTAATTCGGCACAACAAACGGCAAGTCATGCACGAGGTGAGGCGCGTTGCGACGGAGCAGGCCGCGCTCCTTGAGAGCCTCAAGCACGAGCGAGATGTTGCCCTGCTGGAGATACCGCACGCCGCCGTGGACGAGCTTGGTGCTGCGGCTGCTGGTGCCTTTGGCGAAGTCGTGTCGTTCGAGCAGCAGCACGCGATACCCCCGGGCGGCCGCGTCGACCGCCGTGCCCAGGCCGGTGGCGCCGCCGCCAATGATCAGCAGGTCCCAGGCCGCCCCGTCATCGAGGCGGGCCAGCATCTCATCCCGATTCATCCCGCCACCCTTTCGCACGCCCGATCGCGTCGGCCCACTTGCGCCGCGACTCACGGACCTGGGCCGCGTCCATGTCGGGCTTGAAGGTCCGCTCGGCCCGCCACAAGCCGCGGAGAGCGTCGAGGCCGTCCCAGTACCCGACCGCCAGCCCCGCGAGGTAGGCCGCGCCGAGGGCCGTGGTCTCGATGCAGGTCGGCCGGACGGTTTCCACGCCGAGGATGTCGGCCTGAAACTGCATGAGCAGATTGTTCGCCGACGCCCCGCCGTCGACCCGCATCTGGGTCGCGGTCCGCCCCGCGTCGGCCTGCATGGCGTCGAGCACGTCCGCGACCCGGTGGGCGATCCCGCACAGCGCCGCCCGGGCGATGTGAGCCGCCGTAGTGCCCCGGCTGATGCCAACAATCGCCCCCCGGGCGTAGGGGTCCCAGTACGGAGCCCCCAGCCCCGCGAACGCGGGCACCAGATACACCCCGCCGGTGTCGTCCACTTGCGCCGCCAGGGCCTCCACCTCCGCGGACGAACTGATCAGCCCCAGGCCATCACGGAGCCACTGCACAACCGCCCCACCGACAAAGACGCTGCCCTCCAACGCGTAGGTCACCTCGTCGCCGATCTTCCACGCCACGGTGGTCAGGAGTTGGTTGTCCGACACGACCGCCTGGCGGCCGGTGTTGAGCAGCATGAAACAGCCGGTGCCGTAGGTGGTCTTGACCATGCCCGGCTCAACGCACATCTGTCCGAACAGGGCCGCCTGCTGGTCACCGGCGATCCCGGCGATCGGGACCTCGGCGTCGAAGCTGGCGCCGGACGTGCGGCCGTACACCTCGCTGCATGACCGCACCTCGGGCAGCATGCTCCGGGGAACGCCCAGCAGGCCCAGCAGGTCGTCGTCCCAGTCGCCGGTGTGGATGTTGAAGAGCATGGTCCGCGACGCGTTGGTCGCGTCGGTGACGTGGGTCTGCCCGTCGGTGAGTTTCCAGATCAGCCAGGCGTCCACGGTGCCGAACGCCAGTTCGCCGCGCTCGGCCCTTTCACGGACGCCGTCGACATGGTCGAGGATCCACCGGATCTTGGAGCCGGAGAAATAAGCGTCGATCAACAGGCCGGTCTTCTCCCGGACCATCGGCTCGCACCCGTCGCGTTTGAGCTGGTCACAGAACCCGGCCGTCCGCCGGTCCTGCCAGACGATGGCGTTGTAAACAGGTTGGCCGGTCTTGCGGTCCCAGACGATGGTGGTTTCGCGCTGGTTGGTGATCCCGATGGCCGCGATGTCGCGGCGGGTCAGGCCCCCCCGGTCGACCGCCTCGGCCGCCACCGCGATCTGCGACGCCCAGATGGCGTTGGGGTCGTGCTCCACCCAGCCCGGCTGCGGGAAAAGCTGCTCGAACTCCTGTTGCGCCACACTGGCGATCCGCCCCTCCCGGTCGAACACAATCCCTCGTGAGCTGGTGGTGCCCTGATCGAAGGCGAGCAGATACGACATGACCGTCATCCTACCAGCCCCGAACCTCCCGCACACTTACTTGACTTGGCGGCGGAACCTGCGATCCTGTAGGGCCCGCGGGGCCGTAGCTCAATTGGGAGAGCGCTGCGTTCGCAATGCAGAGGTTGAGGGTTCGATCCCCTTCGGCTCCACTTGACAACCCGGGCGATTAGCTCAGCTGGCTAGAGCGTACCGTTCACACCGGTAAGGTCACAGGTTCGAGTCCTGTATCGCCCATTCCCGCCTCTCATTGCAGCCGATCACGCCTGATGGCGGTTCCGGCGGCGCGTCTGCCCCGACTCATATCAGCGATGTGGTTCGCTGGATCATCTGGCGCCTGTCAACTCGACCTGCCATCGCCTGATACGGACTCAGCCGTGGGGCTTGCCCGCGTTTATCCGCCCTGAACGGCGGGAATGAAATGCCCCCAAACGATAAACTTGGAGCTGTTCCGCGCCACGTTGCACTTGGCGTGATAGGAACCGTGGGGGCCAGTCACGATGCTCAAAAAAACTGAGTACGAAGCCAAGCAGAAAAAGCGCGTGTCTGCCGTCACGCTGGTCGCAGCATTGTTTGCCTGGGTCTGGTTGACAATCGCAATTGCCTTGAAATTTTCCGATGATTCGCCTTTCGATATGGTCCTTTTGTGCACGGCATGGGTTTTGGCAGGGTCATATTTTTCGTTTCAAGCCGTTTTATTCGCCAGGCTTATGCGGTCGCGGCTCCGTGCTTCAAAAAACCTCTGCCCAGATTGCGGTTACAACCTGCAAGACCGATCCGTTTCACAGGAAAATACATGCCCTGAATGTGGTGAAGATTTAACAACGCCACGTGGCGGCGAAGTGTCTGCTCATCCGTGAAACGCGGCTGCTCCACGGCCGAAGCTCTTTTCAGCTCCGGCCGGGCTCCACCTCGATCTTCTCGGGTGACCTCGGGTCAAGCTCCTGGGAGGAGGTGGTCTACTTCTCAGCGGCGCGTCAGACCCTGAAAATCGCCCCGAGCTTCTTGCCCATCAGCACGCTGGCGCCGACCAGCGTGACGGTCAGCAGCGCCATGCCCCAGACGCCCATGGCGCTGGCGATGTAGGGGCCGTCGCCCAGGCGGTTGAAGAACTCCCAGATCGCTTTGGTGATCGGGAAGTCACGCTCCTTCTGGGCGAGAATCAGCGAGTCGCTCACCTCCAGCATCGAGAAGGAGAAAACCAGGATCGAGCCCGCGATGAGGTTGGCCATGATCAACGGCACGACCACGCGGCGGATCGCGGTCAGGGTGGAGGCGCCGAGGTTGAGCGCAGCCTCTTCGAGCTGGCCCGAGGTCTGCTGCAGCCCCGCGGAGGCGGACCGGACGATATAAGGCAGACGCCGGATGGCGTAGGCGATGATCAGCAGCGGGACCGGGTTGGGGTTCTGTCCCAGCACGCTGAAGAGCCCCTCCAGGGGAGAGCCGGGTCCGAACGGCCACGCCAAGGTCAAGGCGACGTAGCCGAACGCCATGACCAGCCCCGGCACCGCCAGCGGCAGCATCGCCAGGGTGTCCAGCAGCCAGCCGCCCTTCACCTTCACCCGCACCGTCAGGTAGCTGATCGCCAGCCCCAGCACCGCGCAGATGACCATGGCCGCCAGCGCGTATATGAGGCTGTTCTTGATCGACGTGGTCGCGAGCGGGTGGGTGAGCGCTTCTTCATAGTGCGACAGCGTCCACGCCTCAGGCAGCACCGAACGATACCACGCCCCGTCGACCGTGAAGCTGGCCAGGACCACGCCGATATGAGGGAGGATCGCCAGCAGGGTGACGGCCAGGAACGCGATCAGCGCGCCAAGGGCGGGCAGGCCCCGCAGCCGCTTGACCTGGGCCGCGATCGACGCCTTGCTCTGCATCGCGTACGCCCGTCCGCCGAACGCCAGTTTCCCCAGCGCATACAGGCCGACGGCCGCCACGAGCATCACGACCACCAGCGCGTAGGGCTGGGGGCTGTTGCTGATCTCGTTGATCTTGAAGAACACCTGCACCGGCGTGACGGTGTAGTAATCGAACATCAGGGGCGTGCCCAACTCGGTGAACGCCCAGATGAAGACGATGGTGCCCCCCGCGAACAGCCCCGGCATGATCAGGGGCAGGGTGCACCGCCAGAACCGCGTCCAGCGCCCGGCGCCGAGGTTCAACGCCGCCTCGTCGAGCGCCGGGTCGAGGTTCGCCAACGCCGCCGTCACGTTCAGATAGAGGATCGGGTACAGGTGCAGCGCCTGCATCACCACCACCGACCAGAAACGCCCGCCGATCGCCCCGCCCAGGAAATCGATCCCCGGCTGGCTCGGATCGAGCAGCCCCATGTCCATCAGCAACTGGTTCACCGCGCCGAACCGCCCGAGCAACGCACGCAAACCGATCGCCCCCACGAACGGCGGCAGGATCAGCGGCACCAGCACCAGGCTGCTCATCACCCCCTTGCCCAGAAAATCGTAACGCGCCGCCAACAACGCCAGCGGCATCGCGATGACCATGCACAACACCGTCGTCGCGACCGCGATCAACAGGCTGTTGATCAGCCCCTGCACGAGCACCGGGTCCTGAAACACCCCGAGGACGTAGTCCAGCGTGAAGCCGCCGTCGGGGTCGATGAAGCCTCCGCTGACGGTCAGCACGATCGGCCAGATCAGGAACACCAAGAGCACCGCGAGGATGCTCAGGAACAATCCATATCGGTAAAGGTCTCGGGCTCGCAAACAACGCTCCGGCTTCGGGGCAACAGGCCGAGGCAGATTACACCGGAACGAATCGCGAGGGAAGCGCGTATGTTAGCGATGGATGAGCAAACAGCGGACGGTCCGCCGCCGTCTTCAGGCGCGTTGCGACCAAGGCCCCGTGATCGCCAGCGTGATGCCGGGTTTCTGGATGTTCACGAACAGGGTCGAAGCGTCCGGAGAGAATGTCGCCCCAGCGAGTTCGCTGCTGTTGAACGTGTTCTCGCCGATCCGGTACAGCCGCCCCTCCGGCGTCACACCGACCAGCCGACAGGGGGCCGAGGAGTCCTCACAGATGATCACGTCGCCCCACGGGGCGACCGTCAGATTGTCAGCATTCTTGACGAGTTCAACATCGTTGGGCTCGATAAAGAGTTCGAGCATCCCGGGGCGGCGCTGCTCATCCGGCGTGCCCTCGACCGGGCTGGGGCGGTAGCGCCAGACCTGCCCGTGTCCCGTGCGGCCGCCGTTGGTGCAGGCGAAATAGATCGCGTCATCGCCTTGCCACATGCCCTCGCCCCGCGCGAACCGCGCCGCGCCCGCGGCGTGCCCACGGAACCGCAGGTCGTCTTTCGGTGACTCGATGTCCTCCATGTCGATCCACCGCACCGGCATCACCTGTCCCACCGCGATCCGGGCCGAGGCGTCGATAGAGGTGTCGACGAGTTCCCCGGCGCCGCCGCCCTGGACCTTCCGGAGCATCCGGGCGTCCCAGTTGCGCGTGTCGAGGCCGGGGCGATCGACCACGACCAGCGCCTGCAGGCGACCACCCTCCGCCAGCCGGCCCGGGACGTTGGGGATGAAGCGGTAGATCAAGCCCTCGTGGCGGTCTTCGGTCTGGTACACGATCCCGCTGCGCGGGTCGACGGCGATCGCCTCGTGATTGAACCGCCCCATCGCGGTCAACGGCACGGGCTCGACGGGAGCGATGGTCGCCGACGCCGGCACCTCGAAGTTGTAGCCATGATCGTGCTGGTAGCCGTCGCCGGCGCGTTGCACCGTTTCCTCGCACGTCACCCACGACCCCCACGGCGTGGGCCCGCCGGCGCAGTTGCGCACCGTGCCCGCCAGCGAGAGATACTGCAAGCGGACCTCACCCGTCGCGTGGTCATACACCAGCGTGCTCGTGCCGCCCAACGCCGGCCCGGCGTCGACGCCGGCGTCCCACAGGAAGCGCGGGTCAAGCCGGTCCAGCCGTTCGTTGTCCGGGCCGAACGGGCCGTCCTGAACCCAACGGTTCTCCATCTCGTGGTTACGGACGACGAGGGTGGTCCCGTCGGGCCCGGCAAAGGCGGCCATCCCGTCAGGCAGGCCAGGGACCAGCAATCCGTCATCCATCTCGTCGCCGGTCCGGGAGAGCACCCGATAGGTGAAGCCGCGGGGCAGCGCCATGACCCCTTCGGGGGCGGCCTGGAGAGGTCCGTAACCGATTGAATTAACTGAGCTTGCGTATGCCGACGACGCCCGGCTCGCCGATCGCAGCCCCAGGAAACCCGCCGACACCGCCGCACCCGCCGCCAGGAAACGCCGACGCGTGATTCTGCCGTCCACCATGCCAAGCCTCATTTTCCGTGTCGAGAATGGAAGATATTGAACGATTGTACCCGGCCCGCTGGGCAATAGTTCGAGCGGGCAAGCGTTGGACTGAAAACACATCAACCGCCGACCGCCCGCGAGGTCCTGCATGAAACCCACCACGATCGCCGCCAGCGCCGTCTTCTGTGTTGTCCTGACCGCCGCCCTCGTCTTCGCCCAGCCCTCCCGACGCGCCGCCCCCGCCTCGGTCGACGCCGAAAATCAGGTCCGTATTACCGTTCGTGACGGCTACCGCTACATCACCTCCAACGGCATCCCCGAGCACGCGACCGGCGCGTTTCCCAACCGCTCCAACCCGCACACGATCCGCCCCCAGCGCTACACCTTCCGGGTCCCGGCCGAGCCCGAACCGGCGGCGCGCGTCACCGAACTGGATCGGATGCCGTTCGGCGTCGCACTCAACGGGGTGGTCTTTGACCCGGGCACCGCCGAGTACTGGAAACGCGACCGCAACTCGGGATGGCGCTACGAAGCGATCGTTGACGGCAAGGGGTCGCTGGGGATCGACCAGAACCACGCCCACGTCCAGCCCACCGGGGCCTACCACTATCACGCGGCGCCGACCGGGCTGATCCACAGGCTTCAACACAGCCGTCAGCACCGCGACCCACACACCCATGCCATGACCCTGGTCGGCTATGCCGCCGACGGGTTCCCCATCTACTACCTCTACGGCTACGCCGACCCCGATGACCCGGCCAGCGGCGTGCGGGAGCTAAGCTCCAGCTACCGATTGAAAAAAGGCGAGCGACCTTCCGGATCGCGCGGCCCCGGCGGACGGTACGACGGCACGTTCACCCAGGATTTCGAATACGTCCCGGGCGCTGGCGATCTCGATGAATGCAACGGACGCACCGGCGTCACGCCCGAATACCCCGACGGGACGTATTACTACGTCATCACCGATGAGTTCCCCTACATCCCGCGTTGCTTCCGCGGCGCCCCCGACCCGAGTTTCCAGCGCCGCGGCCCCGGCGGCCCCCCGCGCGGCGGGCAGCGAGGCGAAGGCGGCCGACGGCCGCCGCCACGTTAGCCCGCGGGCGCGTATCCTGTTTGCCTCTCACGGAAACCTGCATTATCTCGCTGGCGAACTGCGTCTTCGTTACACGTCGATTGCATCACTCGTTGGTCCGCACCATGGCGCAAGCAGTGCGGACCGCCAAGTTTCGACCTACATCTGCAGAGTCTCGAAGGCGGGGCACTTTTTGTACCGACACAATTGCTGTAAAGGCGCGCACGTGAAACCAAAGCGCCAATGCCCCGGCCGGGCGGAGCATCGTCAGACACCTCCGGCTCATCAAAAAGCACCACTCATTTGATTCGAACCCACGCCATTTCAATCGCAGCCGCGCGGCAACCAGAGTTGTAATCGTTTGATGTTTTTGTTACCTCACGTGCTTAACCTGCGAATAATAACCCTTGCAGCCCACGCAGCCACAACTATCAATAACAAAATGACGCTAATGATCACGGCGACAACAAAACGGTTCTGCAGATGCGGTGAACCTGCTTCCACAACAACGGCCCTCTCACTCAAACCAATACCTTCGTTTAGGGTCGCGCCGTTGGCAGGCGTCTGAATCGCGTCTGGTTGCGCAACAGGATTGTTGCCCATCGCGCCCAATCGAGCATCAACCAGTTCATCTTCATTCAGAACGCCGATCACTTCTTCGGGCATCGCGTTCCCGAATGCATAGACCATACGTTCTTCGCCGCCATTCGGTGAGCGCTTGATAATCGTGGCGCCCTCGTCCAGTTGAAGCGCTTTGATCGTGAAGTCACTCTTACGGACCGGCGTGTTCATCACGATGTCGGATATGACGATTTTTTCTTCACTCACAATGTCATTTGCGTTACCTTCCCGATAGTCTCGTTCAATCACTTGGGCGGGCAGCCATAGATCATCCGATACTTTTTCAAGCGCGATCTCCTGACTGCGAAAGACTTCTCCATCGGCTTCTAACAATCGGATCTTAGAGATCATATAGTTCTTTTGCGGATCGATCGTCAACTCGATATCCGGATGCCCGCCCAAACGGTGCGTACGAAACCGGCTTACTAAATACTTGGCGGCGGATGGATCGCCGCTTCCTGTGTCAATCCGGCTAACTTCCCAGCGGTCTATCGTCGGATCCACAATCTTCCAATCCTTGAGGTGTAGCCGGCCGTCGCCGAATCCGTACCGCAGCATGTTGGAATGCCGATCCGGGCGGCTCAATAGATTGCTGCTCGCATGACGAGCCAGCGATGTTGCATCAACGTCCATGACATATGCAAGATCCGGCCGCCTTGACATACCGACCATGTCGGGGCGTCGAAACGTTTTTGATTTAAAGGATTCAGTTTTGTTCGACGACCGATTGGTGACGGATCCCTCACGCGAGGTCGCGATCAAATCCTGGTCTTGCAGGACCGCAATGGTATACGCATGGTCATAATGTTCGTCCCGTGTCGACGCACGACTGTAGGTGTACTGGACCTGGTAGCGCAGCGGTGGGACCTGCCGGTAGGTCTCGGTGAGTTTGCCCTGCACGAATCGTACAAACTCAAGACCATCGATCTCATCCCCACGTGACGATGGGCTGCACACGAAGAGAGCGCTGCAAAAAACGTAAAAAATACAGGACAAACGGCGTCGGTAAGCGATACGCTTCGGACTTGAGTCTGCTGAGAACTGGCCCCGGTTTTTTCCCCGTGATGACATCACAACTCCCGAACCCCGGTATGGAGGCGGATATATTACAAATCAATCGACCCGGAAACACAAGACAATAATGACCTCATTTTCGCGTCAAGGTTAACCTGCCCCCCGTCATGTTGTGTCGGCGGTGTGGTTCTCATGAACTCATCCTTTAAATGGGTCAAGACGTCGATCGATTGCGTAAGGCCTTGGCCTGCCAGATGAAACTCGCAGGTCCGTCACCCCGGGGCGCGGCGGGCAGCGGGGTGAAGGCGGCCGACGGCCTGTTAAAGCGAATGACACTTTAACGGCTCTATGCCATGCTGTGGTTTTCACCGAATGGAGGTCGCCGCATGCCGTATTCGATAGCCTCTGAACGATGCGAATACCGCGGCACTGGATCCGCCAAGCCCGGCAATTGCTGGAACCAACTGACGATGTGGGTGGATTCAAAACTGATAGCGGTCGCTCTAACCCATGTCTTCTTGACCACTGAATTTTAGGCATACAACCAGATTGCCCAACCCACATCCAAATCCAATTGAATAAAACCAGTCTACGTTAAAGGCATTGAATATCACCATGCTTGCAATACTTATTACGCCATATATGGCAAATACATTTGCAAACTGAAGCCAGAATATTTTATTGTTGAGCATCAAGCTCATATCACCCTGATTACCCAAGAAAGAATCAATACGCCCAATCGCACGCAATACATACAAACCATTGATAACAAATAAGGCAAGCCCCAGGTATATCATTATCTCAAAAGTGGATAATGACGTCGTTGAAATGACGAGCACAGTTAAGCATATCGACCAAGTAACAGGGAAAATCACGGCGAGCGCAAATGCGTTGCCTATGGATCTAAACCTGCCTTTAATTGATCTCGCATTTACCATTTCGTTACTTTTTTCAATAACAAAACCTTGATTATTTAGTGAAAAAGCGTTCACAGCCATCATTGCCGACACTGCCAGATTATCCAGATGTTACCAATCTGCCGCACGAACCGCCGCATCTCATGTCTGCACTCTAGCGATTACATCACCTGTTAGCCGCCGCCGCCGCGTGCAATATTTACCACCGTCCGATCCTGACAGCCAAGCGGCTGGTCGGCAAGCACAATGCTGTCGTTGATTTCCTTTCACCGACGGAGCCTCCAGATGCCCTTCTTATCCCCTGAGCAGGTCCGTGCGTACCGCGACACCGGCGTCCTTATCGTGAATGACTTCTTCTCGCCACGCGAGGTCCGGGCCATGCTTGCCGAATTGGACCGGTTTCAGGACGAGGGCCTGATCCGCAACGTCGCGACCGACGGCGACGGCAAGACCCATTCCAGCACCGCCATGAACCTGCAGATCATCCCGCTCAACGACAAGAGCGGCCTGTTCCGCGCCCTACCCTTCGCGGCCAAGGTCGCCGGAGCGGTCGGCCAGTTGATCGGCGACGATTTCGTCCGCTACCTCGACCAGATCTTCCTCAAGCCGGGCCGACACGGCGCGGGCACGAACTGGCACCAGGACAACGCGTACTTCAAGATCCCCAACCCGCTCGACGGGGTCGGCATGTGGACCGCCATGCACGACTCCACCGTCGCGAACGGCACGCTGCACCTCGTCCCGGGGAGTCATCATGAGGCGCTCGAGCACGTGCGTGACGGCAACAGCGATCACCACATCACCTGCCGCGTGTCCGACGACGCCCCGGTCGTCCCGGTCGAGACGCCGGCGGGGGGCGTCGCGTTCTTCAATTTCGCCGTCGCCCATTGCACCAAGGGCAATCAGACCGACAAACCCCGCGCCGGGCTGGCGTATCACTTCCTCGCCACGCCCGCGGTCCCGCAGCAAAAGTGGGAGCAGCAAGCCCCCCCGGTCATGGTCAGCGGGCCCGGGAGCACCGGCGGCGTGAAAGAATACGGCGTCGAAGTCGCGTCAACGTGGGAGCGCGAGGTCGACGCTGTCCTCGCCGGGGCGGCGGCCCCGTCATGACGCCGACGGCGGTCGCCGCGTCGAGCGATCCCGATACGCCGAGGGACTCTGACCGGCGTATTCCTTGAAGACTTTGGCGAAGTACTGGCTGGAGCTGAAGCTCAACCGCATCGCGATTTCCGTGACGGACAAGGTCGAGTGGTCGAGCAGTCGGCGGGCCCGTTCGATCCGTGCGCGGTTCAGGCCGTTGATCGGGGTATCGCCGGTGAAGTGCGTGTAAAGACGGGCGAATTGGGTGCGTCCCAGCCGGCACTCCTTCGCCATCGTCTCCAGGGTCCAGGGGCGGTCGCACACCTCAACCAGCCCACCGGCAAAGCCCCGGACCCGCTCGGCGGTCGGCGTGCCGGGCCGGTTGAGCGCCGGCGGCCCGAGCACCGCCCGAGCCAGCCCGATCACCACGCCGCGAGCCAAGGTCGCGGCGAACGCCTCGTGCTCGGGCCCTGGGGCGCGGCACTCCTCCACCAGGCCGCGGATCATCCGCCCGAGTTCATCGGCGTCGGCTGCCGATTGAACCGGCGCGTGCGTCAACGCCGCGGACAGACGCCGCGAGGCGCCCGCATCAAGCCCCAGCGTCGGATGAAACCCAAACCGTTTGCGCGGCTTGTCATAACTGCGGTCGAGCGCCAGGATCGCCCAGTAGAGCTCGACCCCGACCATGACCTCGCGGTAGCTGCCATGAGCCTGCCAGGGGAACGTGAACGTCACGCCGCCGGGCCCGGCCTCCACCAGACGGTCCTCCACCTGCCACACCGCCCGGCCGCGGGTGATGTAGCACACCTCGAGGCCGGGGTTGTGATGGATGGGCAATAACCGGGGCTCCTTGCCTTGCGCAATAAAGCCGCAATGAACCACCGCCTTCGCCACTTCCGATACGCTCCTGATCGCGGGTCGGGTTACGGCCTGGCCCAGACCGTCTTGCCCGCGACGATGGTCCGGGCGATCCAGCGATCATCCCAGGAAAACAGCAGATCGCCAAGCGGGTGATAGCTGTTGATCCAGTCACGGTCCGGGTGGATCGCCACCAGGTCGGCGTCGTGGCCCGGCGCGATCCGGCCGGCCCGGGACCAGCCCAGGGCATCGGCGTTGCCCGCGGTGATCTGCCACCAGACCTCTTCGATCGGCGGGGGCGGGGCGTCGACATAAAACGCCGCCTCGACCATGGACCGCGCGACCCGGACGATGGACTTCTCGTATCCCGCACCGATGTCGGAGGCCACCGCCACGGTCATGCCCGTTTCCAGCCAGCGCCGGCGGTTCATGGTCCCGGACCGCAGAAAGACGTTGGCCGTGGGACAGTGTACGGCCACACTGCCGGACTCGGCGATGATCTTCTGCTCGGACGGGGTGAGGTGGATGCAATGCCCCAACAGGGACCGAGGCCCCATCAGGCCGGCCCGGCGGTAGATGTCGGCGTAGTTCGGGCCGCCATGCAACGCGACCGCCTGCTCCCACTCCGGCTCCATCTCGGCGAGGTGGGTCTGCACGTAGGCGCCGCGCTCCTCCGCCAGCACGGCGCAGCCCTCCATCAGCTCCATGGTGCAGGCCAGGGCGAATCTGGGCGCGACCGCCGCTTCGACCCGACGGCTCCCGCGGTCGGGGGGAAACTCGTCGAGCAGACGCCGGGTCTCGTCGAGCAGTTGCCCCGTCGGCCGACGCAGTTCGGGGTGGGGGTGCAGGTCGACCAGCGCGGCGCCGATCGCGGCCCGCATACCGATCCGCTCGCAGGCCCGCAACGCCCGGCGGGTCGCTTCAACGTGGATCGATGCGTAAGCCACGATCCCGGTCGTGCCCGCGGAGAAGAGCTGCGCCAGGCAGTTCTGCATGCGCCGCTGGGCGTGGTCTGCGTCGGCCCAGCGGGATTCGATCGGGAAAATCACCCGTTCCAGCCAGTCGAGCAGCCGCATGCCGTGGGCGCCGAACGCGTCGATCTGCGGCAGGTGAAGGTGCGGGTCCACGAACCCGGGCGTGATCAGGAACCCCGCGTCGCCGACGTCGGCCTCGGGGTGGATGTCGCCCTCGTTCACTTCCGCGATGGCCCCGCCGTCCAGCCGGACCCACCCAGGCGCCAGTCGGACCCGCCGCTCTCCCCCGGCCTCGTCCGGCAGCATCAGTTGGCCGGTGACAATCAAGACAGGCGTCATTTTCTCAATCCGTGGAGCAAATGGTTCCTGATCGCGGTCGGATTTTAGCCCCCCACGCGACACCGCACCCCGCGTAGGCGGTCAGGCGGCGTATGGCCATCTTGAAGCATGGTTGCGCGCCACCCCCAGCAATAGGATCAGCGAAGCAGGCTCATCCTGTCAACCAGCCCAGCGTGACCGGGAACGCCGCCCGCTTCCCCGACGCGTCCAGCGCGGTCACGCCGCCGCCGTGGTCGGCCGGCTCCACCCGGGCGACGCGGCCGAATCCGGGCGGGATGGGCACGGCCGCCATCACGTAAGCCACCTCCGTCGGCCGGTCCGCCCGCAGCCGAACCACCGTCGGCGACCCGGCCTGCGAGACCGGGTTGGGCTTCGCCGACGCGGCCAGCCCCAGGTGGAAATACGCCGTCACTTCTTCGATCCCCATCACGTTCACGTGCCGGCCGTTCCAGGGCGGGTAGTGCCGCCCGCCGTTGGAGATCCACATCACCGTGTGGCGCAGCACCCGCGGGTTCTTGAGCCCGAGCCACAAGCACCGCTGCCTGGGGAACGTGACCGCCGACCAGGCGATCGGCTGGTCGGGGTCGCTGACAAGCATGACGAGGTCCTCAAAGCCGCGCCGAGCAGGGTACGCGGAGAGGTCGGCGGTCCCGCCGAACGCGCTGGGCACGCGGTCCAGCCGGTCGAAGACGGCGCCGACCTTCAAACTGCTGTACCCGCCCTGCTCGGGCGCCTCGAACGGCGTGGGCAAAACCTCGCCGTGTTTGAACGGCGAGGTGCTGATCAGCCCCGCGCCGAGCCGGTCGGGGAAACGGAGCATCGCGTGATGGCCGAGGTTCATCGGGCCGGATATCTCGTGGATCGTGTGCCGCTGATACACCGCGGGATGGCCGTCGACCAGGGTGATGTCCTTCTCAACCCGGCCGGGCCGAATCTTGGTCCGCAGGCTGGCTTTGAGCGAGACCGCGTCCCCGTCGCGCCCGATCGAACGCAGCCGCCAGGGGGCGTTGGCCGTCTCCCCATGAGGCGGGTGCTGCTCACCTCGATACGGCTCCTCGTTGCCGCCGAAGGGCATGCAGAAGAAATCACCCCGCAACACATGGAGCAGGGGCGGCAGCCCCCGCGGCAGCTTCTCCGTCGCCCACGGCGCGACCGACAGCGGCCGCAGCTTCGCGCCCCGTCGGTCGAACGTGACCGGCCCCAGGTGCCCGCCCCGCCGGGTCAGGTACGCCTCCACGTCACGGTTGGCGATCCGCCAGGAGGGCTGACCAGCGACGATCCTGAGAGAGTCTGTTTTCATGCTGCGTCCCGGTTTTTGCCTGAAGTGGACCGTATCGTGTGAAGTGTCTCAGCCGATCGACGATCCGGCAAATGCACCCGTCGCGGACGCGTCGACGACGCGTCGCCGGAGGCCGGATGACGCGGCGTTCAGGTTTAAAAACAACGCCGCGAAACGCGGCGTTGTGGGGAAAGTCGGATAGAGCGAAAGATCAAGCTGCGCGCCGCCGGCCCAGGAGGAGGCAGGATGCGCCGGCGAGAGCCAGGAAGGTCGAGGGCTCGGGGATCGCCGCTACCGTCCAACCGATGTCGGTGAGAAATGCGAGGTCGAGCTCGGTGAGATATTTACGGGTTCCATCCGTCAAGGTTGGGTCCATCACGACTTCCTGAAGGACGCCGTTGATGTTGAGGCTCTGGGTCCCCTCGGCGATGTGCGCGCTGTCGGCTTCGAGGATGTCATCGCCGTCTCCCAGCAGGGCCAAGACCTCGCTGCCGAGCCAGTCTTTGGAGTCACCCGGGGACACGAGGTCGTTCCAACTCTGGCCCAGACCGATGCCCACGGCGTGGAGCAATTCGTGCAGCGCGACGGAATAGAAATCAAAATGATTGTCGGCGACGGCGGTGGTGTGGTCGAAGTGCCAGTTGGTGTCGTCATCGAACCAGACGTTGCCGAGGGCGGGGCCGAAGTCCAAGTCGTAGTCGAGGCTGATGTTGCCGCCCGTGTCACTGACCGTACCGGAGAGATTGGTCATAACGGGCCCTCCGCCTCGGCGGATGTTGGCGGTCGCGGCGGTGTGGGCTTGATTCCAAGCCTCGGTGACATCATTGATCTGTTGCTGTAACTGAGCGGCGGAAGCCCCGAAACCGGGACGGACCCCCGCCCCGCCGGGCCCACCCTGGCCGAGGATCGTGCCGCCGAGCGTCTGGGCGCCGACGAAGACCTTGACGGTGTTGGCCGGGAGCACGGCCGGGTCGAAGACCTGATCCGTCCCGTTGGAGGGGTGGGTGTAGTTGTATTCGAAATTGAATGAAGCCGAGCCGACGCCGAAGCTTGCGGTGTTGGTGTCGACCGTCGCTCCCAACGGGGTCAGGATCGCATCGCTGAGGTCCTGGGCCGCGGCCTCCATCGCGGCTTTGGCGTCGGCGTTGGAGAAGAACCCTGAAGTGTCCTGCGAAAAATCGAGCTCGATCGTCAGGCCCCGCGCGTCGGTAGCCAGGACAGATAGAGCGATCGCGGCGCCCGGAACAACTAAACTCATGCGACCCATTGGTTTATCTCCCTCTTCGGAAAATGCTTCTTTTTGGAATTCCTAAACGTGGAAAATCCATATCGCCTTTTGTAATAAGAGGATAGCATAAATCCAGCGGCTTGTAAATTGACTGCTTCTGTGACTTTTTGATGAAGGAAAAGACAGCGCGGGGCAGGCCCCGCCGCTAAACCGGTGCGTCGCGCTTGGTTTGTAGATGGAACGATCCCTATCGGCCGGTGACGGTCAGGGGGGTGACCTTGCCGCCGGTGCTCTCGACCTGTCCCGCGGCGATCTTGTCGAAACCGCTGCCGAGTTCGCCGATCGGGTCGGGCGGAGCGATCTCGACGACCTTCTCGCCGAGCCTGGCTTCGCCGGACTGAACCTTGGCCTCGAACTTCTTGCATTCGTCGAGCAGCGCGTCGAGGATCTGCTCCTCGGGGACGTTGGCGACCTTCTGGCCCTGGACGTAGATGATGCCGCGGCGGTCGCCGGCGAAGATGGCGACGTCGGCGCCCTCGGCCTCGCCGGGGCCGTTGACGATGCAGCCCATCACCGCGACCTTGATCGGCAGCGTGATCTCGTCGGCGAGCTTCTTGCGCACGTCCTGCACCAGCGTGAACAGGTCGACCTGGATGCGGCCGCAGGTCGGGCAGGCGATCAGGTCGACGCCCTTACGCTCCCGCAGCTCGAGGCAGTAGAGCATCTCCAGGGCGTCCTCGACCTCGTAGACCGGGTCGTTGGCGTAGCTGATGCGGATGGTGTCGCCAATCCCCGACGCGAGCAGGTGGCCAAGGGGGACGACGCTGCGGATCGCGCCGGTCTCGCGCGGGCCGGCGTGGGTGACGCCCAGGTGCAGGGGGTGATCGAACCGCTTGCTGATCTCGGTGTAGGCGGCGATCACGAGCGTGGGGTCGGGGCTCTTGGCGCTGATGACGATGTCGTAAAAATCACTGCTGTAGAAGATGTCGAGGTATTCCTCGAGCTTGGTGATCATGATCGCGAGGAAGTGGCCGTGGCGGGAGTCGGAGAAGACGCCGCCGAGTTCCTTCATGCGTTTCTGCTTGTCCTTGCGTTCGATGATCGAGCCTTCGTTGACGCCGACGCGGATGGGCAGGCCCTTTTCCTTGCAGGCGGCGATGACCTCTTCGACCTGCTTGCGGTCCTGGATGTTGCCGGGGTTGAGCCGGATCTTGTGGACGCCGGCGTCAATGGCCTCGAGGGCGCGCTTGAAGTGGAAGTGGACGTCAGCCACGATCGGGACACGGACCTGGGGGAGGATGTCTTTGAGGGCCTCGGTGTCTTTTTTCTCGGGGACGGCGACGCGGACGACGTCGGCGCCGGCGGCGGCGAGCTTGTTGATCTCGGCGACGCAGTTGTCGACGTCGTAGGTGTAACCGGCGGTCATGGTCTGGACGGAGACGGGGGCGTCGCCGCCGACCTTGACGCGGCCGACGCGATCGTCGCCGATCGTGACCTGGCGGGTGGGTCTTCGTGGAATCATATGAAGGAATTATACCCCGTACGTCCGGAGCCGCACGGCGATGACGGGCCGTCCGCGGGATCGCTCAGATCGTGCTCTCGGTGACGCGGAGCACTTCCTCCACGGTGGTCAGGCCGTTGGCGACCTTCTTGAACCCGTCCTCGCGCAGGGTCACCATGCCGCCCTCGATGCACATCCGGCGGAACTCGGTCACGTTGGGGTTGCCGGCGATGCGGTCGCGGAGTTGATCGTTGAGGACCAGCATCTCGTACAGGCCCAGCCGGCCGCTGTAGCCGGTGCCGCGGCACTTGTCGCAGCCCTCGCCGACCCAGACCTCGTCCAGCGCGATGCCGTGCATCGCCAGGTGCTCGGCCACGTGCTCCTCGGGCTTGACCTGCTTCTTGCAGTGATTGCAGATGCGGCGGACCAGCCGCTGGGCGAGGCAGGCGTTGACCGCCGAGCCGATCAGGTACGGCTCGACGCCGATGTTGATCAGCCGGGTCACGCTCGAGGGCGCGTCGTTGGTGTGGAGGGTCGACAGCACGAGGTGGCCGGTGAGCGACGCCTGGATAGCGGTCTTGGCGGTCTCGCCGTCGCGGATCTCGCCGACCATGATGACGTCGGGGTCCTGGCGCAACAGGGCGCGCAGGGCGGCGGCGAAGGTCATCCCGATCTTTTCGTGGACCTGGGTCTGGTTGATGCCGTTGAGGTGGTACTCGACCGGGTCTTCGACGGTGGAGATGTTGAGTTGCTGCCGGTCCATCTTGCCCAGCGAGGCGTAGAGGGTGGTCGTCTTGCCCGAGCCGGTGGGGCCGGTGACGAGGATGATGCCGTGCGGCTGCTGGATCTGGTTCTTCCACATCACCAGCGCGTCTTCGCTGAAGCCGAGGTCATCGAGGTCGACCTGGATCGAACGGGTGTCGAGGATACGGAGCACGGCTTTTTCGCCCGCGGCGGTGGGGAGGGTGGAGAGGCGCAGGTCAAGCTTGCGGCCATGCACCATCGCGCGGATCCGGCCGTCCTGGGGGAGGCGGCGTTCGGAGATGTCCAGGTTGGCCATGATCTTGAGGCGCGAGATGATGGCCGCGTGCATGTGGTGCGGCGGGCTCATGGCGTCAAACATCACGCCGTCGATGCGGTAGCGCACCTGCAGCTTCTTCTCCTGCGGCTCGATGTGGATGTCGGAGCCGCCCTCTTTCACCGCGTTGAAGATCAGGTAATTGACGAAGCGGATGGTCGGCGACTCGCCGGCCATCTTCTCGAGGTCGAGGTCCTCTTCTTTCGATTCGACGACCTCGACGTCGTCCTCGTCGATGTCGCCGATGATTTCGTCGACCTTGACTGAATCGTCGACGGCCTCTTCCTTACGGGCCTCGATGAACATGGCGATGTCGCCGCGGCAAACGACCACGGGCTTGACCGACATGCCCAGCTTATGGCGGACCTCATCGATGATCATCAGGTTGTCGGGGTGCGTGACGCCGACCAGCAGACGGGGCCCGGCGTTGCGCAGGGGCAGGACGCCGTGGTGGAGGCAGAAGTCGTAGCCGAGGCGTTCGATGTGTTTGAACGCCTCGATCCCGTCGGCCGTGACGCGGGCGAACTCCATCCCAGCGAGCTCGGCGACGGCGCGCTGCACCTCGGCCTCGTCCACGCCGGCGTCGAGGAAGATATCGGCCAGCGCCCGGCCGGGCGTCTTCTGGGCGACGCCGCGCGCGTTGTTGAGTTGGGCCTGGTCGATCACGCCCCGCTCGGCCAACAGCGCCCCGAGGTCAGACGCGGCGCCGGCAACGTCGGCGTCAGGGATATACAGGTCGCTGAACGGGTCGCTGGCCCGGTAGAGCGACGAGCCGCCCAGGCCGTCTTCATCGGGGCTGCGCAGCGGGATGGAAAAGCGTTCGTGCATCGGGCGCCGTCAGTTCTTCTCGACGTCGGTCACCATCCGCAGGACGAACGAGTCGTCGCCAGCGGTGAGTTTGACGGCCATGTGCTTGGCGGACACGGCGGCCACCGTGAAGCTGCCGATTGTGTCCCCACGCCGGTAGAAGTCGCCGTTGATCGCGGCGACGGGATTGGACCGCATGTTGACCACGGATTGGAGGGTCAGCCCATCGACCTCGCGTTGCAGTTTGCTGAGCCTCGCCTCACGCTCCCGTGCGGCGGCGGCCGCCGCGGCGGCGCTGCCGTCCGGCAGCACGACCTCCTGCTTCGCCAGCCGCAGCTCGAACGGATTCTGCTTGACGTATTCGACCGGGACCTGATGCCCCGTCAGGTCGGTGTTGAAGATCTGGATGATCTCGCCGGTGTCTTGGAACAACGCCGTGATCTGCTGCTGGTGCATCGGGTCGTCCTTGCTCATGGCCCCGGGCACGGTCAGCTTGCCCAGCCATTGCTCGATCTTGGCTTCGGTCTGGGCGGTCGCTTCGTCGGACGTCAATTCACCCTGCGACAGCCGCATGAGGTAAAGGGCGCCGGCGGCGACCAACGCCACCGCGACGATCAGCAGCACGCCATGATTGAGCAGCTTGCCGCCGGTGTGTTCGGGTTCGACGCCGAACGTATCCAGCTGAGCATCCACGCCGGACTCGTTGTCGCCGGCGATGCCTCCCAACAACGACATCGACTCGGGCTCACGCCCGGCCTCGGCGTCGCCTTCGGACTCCATCGGTCCCATCCCTGGAAAACGCGTCATGAACGACCTCCCGCAAGGCTCTCGCCTTCAAAGAAGATGCTCAGCACCAGGTCGGCCTGCATCACGCCCTCTTCGTCCCGGTGGAGCTTCTTGAGCTGCATCGTCGGGGTCCGGGTGATCCGGGGCAGCTTCTCCAGGTCCAGGAGGAACTCGTAGAAACCATCAAAATCGCCCACGATCACCATCTTGATCGGAAGCTCGGTGTATTGGGCCGTGCCCTGCTCCTTCTCGGTGCGGATGCTCTTGGGCGTGAGCTGATGCTCCGACGCGAGGTTCCACACATCCTGAAGGATGCCCTCGACTTCCTGCTTTTCCGGGAGCTTGCGCTCGAACAGATCGATCGCTTCGGAGAGCTTCTCGATCTCTGCGCCCAGGTCTTCCATGTTCTGGGTGGCTTGTTCGAGCTGGGCGAGCTTCTGCTGCTTCTGCTGAACCTCGGCCTTGGCCTCGGCGATCTGCAGGTTTCGGGGCTGGAACACGAACAGGTAAGCCGCCACCGGCATGGCGAGCAGAACCACCACGAACGCCAATTCTCGGATGCCGAATCGCATGGCTTAATCCCCTTGGTTAGGCGGCAGACCGTCGGCGACAAGGTCGGCCGTCGGCGTCACCAACTGGCCGGTCGCATCGATCTGGATCGTGTCGCCCATCGGATCGATCTTCAGCTCGCGTTTCACCAGCGTGGGCTCGATCTCACGGAACGTCACGTTACGGTTCACGGTCATGTTGACCCGGAACTTACGCATCTCCAGGTCGTCGACACGGGTCTGTTCTGAAAACTGGAGGTTGACCTGATCGAACATCATGTGGGCGCCCAGGGCGGAGATGAACTGCGCCACATCGACGTCGGTCGGCGCCAGGCCGGTGAGGCTCAGGTCCACCTGCAGGTCGGGGGCCGAGACCTCGGCTTGGGCGGCGGCCTGTTGCTGGCGCGCCCGCTGCAGCGAGGTCTGGGGCCGCGGGCGGGTGCGCAGCTGCTTGGTGCTCAGCTTCAGGTCCAGCAGCCCCATCGACGCAGGCATGTTGTTGATCAACTCGGCGAGGATCAGGCTCCGCGGCAGCTTCTCCACGAGCACCGCGGTGACCTTGGCCTTGCGGAGCATCTGCTGCTTACGTTCCTGGAGCTCTTCGAGCTGTTCGAGATTGCGGGCGGCCATCTCGTACTGCTCGTTGACCTGGGCCTGCAGCGTCCGGACCTCGCTGCGTTGCCGGTCGGTGACGAACCACGCCGCGAGCACGCCGACCATCACCACGATGAACAGCGTGAGGCAGATGACGTTGGTCCGCCGGGCGATGCGTTTTTCGAGGTAGTCTTCCGGGAGGAAGCTCATGTCTTTGGGCATGGGTAACTCCTTGCGTCAGCGAACCGGAGCGCGCCGCTCCGGAGCGCCGGCCCGATCCGGGCCGACCCGCGGGATCACAGATTCGCCTCGCTGTAACACAGTCCCATCGGCACAGCCCACCCGGGCTGAGGTTGCTCCAGGTCGACGCTGGAGGGCTTCTTGGTTTTGCCCACCCGCATCAGGCGGGCGAACGGGTCGCCCAGTTGAGCCGCGGTGCGGACCGACCTGGCGATCGCCTGACAGGTCGGGGTGTGCCGCGCTTCGCCCCCGAGGAACACGAGTTTCTCAACCGGCTTGCCCTCGAAGAGGCTCTGATGATGACGCATGCACAACTGCAGCTCATCGACCAGGCATTCGAGCGTGTCATCGGATTCGTGCCGGGACGGGCCGATCCGCGTAGGCGTCGGGGGCGGTTCAGCAATGGCGACGCTGCGCTGCGCCTCAACGCCACGCGAGCCGAGAACGCCCGGCTCGGCCTCAAGAGCCGACAGGCCGGCCGCGGCCCGCTGCTCCTGCGGGACTTCGGGCTGAGCCCGAACGACGCCCTCGGCTTGGGCGATCCGTTCGGAGCGCGCATCGAGGAAACTCATCTCGTTCCGGGCCGCGTATTGTCGGGTGAACTGGTCACCCGCCGCGTGGATCGACTTGGCGAAGACCATCTCTCTGCCGTGAGAGATGACCACCTTGGTGGTGGCCGAGCCGATGTCCACGAAGCACAGCGCCCGTTCCTCGTCGCCGGCCCGTCGGTGGACGTGCGAGAACGCGCTGAGGATGCAGTGCGGCTCGCTGTGCATGCCGACGACGTCCAGCTTGCACTTATGCGCGAGGTCGATGTAACGCAGGACCGCGTCCTTGCGGGCGGCGATGCAGATGACCTCCTGCCGGTTCTGGCCGTCGCGGATGACCTGGGCGACGGGGAAGTGCCGGATCACCATCCGGGACGGGTCCACGTTCAGACGCTGCTGGAGCTGGAGGCCGACCTGGGCGTCAAGCGTCTCGTGCTCGCCGGTGGCGATCTCGAGGTGCTGGATCATGGTCTGGAAGGCGGGGATGGAGAGCATGGCGCGTCGGCCGCGGAACGGCTGGGTCTTGAGCAGGTTGCGCAGGGCTTCGGCGAGAAAAGCCAGGCGGGCGTTGGCGTCGGTGCGGGCGTGCTCGGGGATCACGGCCCCGGCAACCGCGACGAGTTGCGGCGGGTCGGTCGGGACGATCTGAAGGACCTTGAGGCAGTCGGCGCCGAAGTCGATCGCGATCGGCGATTGTTTGGTTTTGTTCAAGCCAAAGGCCATGCGTCCTCGCACCTCCCGCGCCGTGGGGTCAAAATCACTCTGCTATTTCATCGACCTGCCGAGCGACCCGGTTTAGCTACGTCCACGCAGTTATCCGCTTGGCTTGACCGGCACAGCCGTCAGGACCCGCCCAGACCGCAATAACAGCTTCCGGACGTGCGACGCGTCGCGCCACGGACCCCGACTAACCTGTCGATTCGACGGCCCGCCCCCAGCGGCTACGATATGCGGCCCATGATGAAGAACCTCACCCCCAGGCAGGTCGTCGAGCAACTCGACCGCTACATCATCAGCCAGGCGGACGCCAAACGCGCCGTCGCCGTCGCGATCCGCAACCGCTGGCGGCGGAGGCGGCTCGACGCCGACATGGCCCGCGAGGTCTACCCCAAAAACATCATCATGATCGGCCCCACCGGCGTGGGGAAGACCGAGATCGCCCGGCGTCTGGCGGACCTCACCGGGGCGCCGTTTGTCAAGGTCGAGGCCAGCAAATTCACTGAGGTGGGCTATCACGGCCGCGATGTCGAGTCCATGATCCGCGACCTGCTGGACCGGGCCATCGCGGTGGTCCGCGACGAGATGGCCGGGACCGTCCAGGCCAAAGCCGAAGACGCGGCGAACGAGCGTCTGGTCGACCTGCTGGCCCCGGGGACCGAGACGCCCGGCAGCGAAGCGGGCCAACCGCCGGAGGGGGGGTATGTCCAGCCGGAAGACTCGGTCGAACGGCGCCAGCGCCTCCGCGACCGGCTTATGGAGCAGCTCAAAGCCGGCGAACTCGACGAACGCGAGGTCGAGCTGACCATCACCCGCAAGCCCGCCACGTCGGTCATGTTCGCCAACATGGGCCTCGACCAGATGGACCCCGACATGGCCGGCATGTTCGAGAAGCTCATCCCCGAACAGACCAAGCGCCGTAAGACCACCGTCGCCGAAGCCAAGCGGATCCTGATCGAGCAGGAAACCGACAAGCTGCTCGACAGCGACAAGATTACCTCGGAGGCGGTCAGCCGGACCGAGGAGAGCGGGATCGTGTTCCTCGACGAGATCGACAAGATCGCGGCGCCCAGCGGCGAGGGCAAAGGCGGCGGCGGCTCGCCGGACGTGTCCCGGCAGGGGGTGCAGCGCGACCTGTTGCCGATCGTTGAGGGCTCGGCGGTCAACACCCGCCACGGCCTGGTGCACACCGACCATATCCTCTTCATCGCCGCCGGCGCGTTCCACACCGCGTCGGTGAGCGACCTGATGCCCGAGTTGCAGGGCCGCTTCCCGATCCGGGTCGAGCTGTCGGCTTTGGGCAAAGAGGAGTTTGTCCGGGTCTTGAAGGAGCCGGGCAACTCGCTGACCAAGCAGCAACAGGCCCTGCTGGGGGTGGAGGGGCTGGAGATCGTGTTCGAGGACGCCGCGATCGAGGCGATCGCCGACCTGGCGGCCCAGGCGAACGCGACGCTGGAGAACATCGGCGCCCGCCGGTTGATGACGATCGTGGAGAAGGTGTTCGAGCAGATCAACTTCGACGCCCCGGACATGGCCGCCGAAGGCCAAGACAAGGTCACGATCACCGAAACGTTCGTCCGCGAACAGGTCGCGCCGATCGTCCAGGACGCGGACCTGAGCAAGTTCGTTTTATAGGCCAGAAAACGTGGATGATGAGCCAATAAAGCCTGCTCTGGTTGAAGACGACAACCGGAAACGACAACCCTCGTGGCCACTCCGCACAGTACACTCACGTCAATAGATTGCCGGTCTGGTGTCTGCATGTGCGGGCGGCCGGCAACCGAGCCTTTTACGTTAGGTTCCATGAGCCGCACGAACTTACGCGACCCGGGTATACAGCGAAGTGGGGCCATCTTCTTGGCGGCGATGTTCGGTGCAGGTGCCGTGTTGATGTGTATTTTGCTCGGATGGCAAAGAGACCTTGAAGCGTGGTGTGCCGCTGCGGTTTTCGTTTTCGCCACTGCGCTCTGCCTATGGCACGCCTGGAGGTCGCCTCGTAGTCGGCCGATCCGTAAGGTTGAACCCTAACCACCGACTGCGGTTGACTGGCGACTGAGCCTTTTACGTTAAGGAACCTGCGTGCGTTTACTGGCGACCGTCAATAAATCAGCAATCCCGTTACTCGACGAACCGCTTCAGAAGTACTACGAAAAGCGTAGGCTTGCGTTCCAAACGCTCGAATCTGACGACTTGACAACTCCACGTGGCGTCACGTTTCGCATCAGTGTCATGTGCTCTGACAAGGCCAATGAGTTGATGGTGGTCGCCGCTGATGAGGTTCTGCTTCGTATCTGGCACTTCAACCTCTACTCCGAAACTTGGTTGATGCTGCCTTCGGGTGAAAGACTCACCTTGCTCTTTCAGGAGGCGGCTCCCTAACCATCTTCTGCAGTTGACCGGTGACGCCCGCGATGTACGATGAGCCCGCTTGGTTTGAACGCTCGCACTTCAGGCGGCAGGCAACTGAGCCATTTGCGTTAGGTGCCAAGTGTGCTCAAATGTGATCAGAAACTCCGTCTTAGTCTGATGTTCACACCGGTCGTTGTTTTCTTGGCAGGCGTAATCAACCTGCTGAATTCCGGTGTGGCTCTTTGGTTGAAAATAACTTGGGCAGTTATGATGGGTATTGCCTTTTGGCAGCTTGTTCGTATCTATCGCCGGCCGTCGATTGTGGAGAGTGCAGGCGAAGATGCGAAGGGCATCTAACCAACCGCTCCAGTTGGCCGCCTACCCATCCTCCACGTCGATCCCCACCGCCTCACACAGCGCCACCGCCGTGTGTAATCACAGTCCCCAACAATCCTTGTCACATTGCCAGGCCGCACGGTACACTGACTTCGCTGGGTTGCCGGTTGGGTGTTTGCTTCCGCGGGCGGCTCGCAACTGAGCGGAGCTTTGTTATGCAGCCAGCAACCGCCGACTACAACGCAGCCCTTGCGCCAAGCGACCAGACGATCGGTGACCTGTTGGCGGATACTATTGATCGGCATCTCCCCGAGGCGGAAAACAAGATCTGGCACGCTCATCCGGTGTGGTTCCTCGATGGCAATCCCGTTGTCGGATACAGCAAGCTTAAGCACTGTGTTCGGTTGCTCTTCTGGAGCGGCCAATCATTCGACGAACCCGGCTTGAAGAAAGAAGGCAGCTTCAAAGCCGCCGAAGCTCGGTATACCGACGTCGATCAGGTCGATACTCAGAAGCTTGAGCGGTGGTTGTCGGAGGCCCGAAACACCCAGTGGGACTACAAGAACATCGTCCGTCGCAAGGGCAAGTTGAAGCGTCTGAAGTGACGGGGCCCCCCAATCACCGGCCGCAGTTGACCGGCTGCGCCAGCGATGCATAATTGTGTTATCGGTTTGTAGTCCCTTCCCGCGGGCGGCCGGCAGTTGAGCCTTTTACATTAGGCCACATGACCAAAAGCGACATCATCGAGATCGCGGTACGTATTCTCGGCCTGGTGCTGATTGGTGTCGCGATCGCGAATATCTGGCATATCGTTTTCTACCTGAATCAGGGCCCCCCACCTCTGCGCGATGCCGACGGTAGGCTCTCTTATTTCATTTCCATCGAAGGGATAAGCCCAAAGTTTCACCCGCATTTGCCGGCGGTTGCTTCTCATGTTCTGATTTGTGCTATTTTTGGCCTGCTATTCGCGTGCTTTGCTCCGTGGATCACTCGCGTGGTGTTTCGTGTGCAGCCTAATCAGCGGCTGCAGTTGACCGGCGACGCCCGCGAGTAGAATGTGGTTGCTGGTTGGAAGCCTGTTTCCTCGGGCGGCCGGCAACTGAGCCGAGAGACGTTAGCCGCCCTCCGAGAGCCGTATGAGCTACGACATCAACTTCTGGAAACAGGGACATTCACTCGACCTTACGGCAGAAGAGGTTTACGCAAAGCTGTGCAGTGGTGAAACCATTGACGGACTTGCGCGCCTGCCTGTTGACGAGATTCTTCAACGTCTTCGCGAGCGATTCCCGGAGTTCAATCCAAGCGAAGACTTTCCCGATGTTGAACTCGAAGACGGCAACATCGAGTTTGGATGGTCGGACTACCACTTCCGCTTTGATTTGCGGGGTGATGTCGGCTCCGCCGAGAAAAACGCAATCGTCGACATCATGGCCGATTACGGCTGCCCAATGTACGACCCGCAAGTCGGCACTCGCTACGATGCCTCCGAGGGGACCGAGTTGGGCGAGAAACCGAAGTTCGAAGACCCGACTCCCCAGCAACGAGCTGAGGCGCAACGTATCCAAGAAGAATTCCTGGCCAAGATGCAGTCAGGGAACACGAAGAAGTCGGGTTGTGGCTCGTCTGCGGCGATGTTCCTTATCGTAATCATCGCTCTCATCGGACTGCTCTGGGAAGCGGGCAGCTAACCACAGGCTGCAACTGACCGGTGACGCCCTATCGATTCAACGACAGAAAGTCGGAATCAAACAGATGTCGCCCATCGTAGAACGGGACAAAGGGTGACCGAGGGGATTCGAACCCCCGACCCCCGCGACCACAACGCGGTGCTCTAACCAACTGAGCTACGGTCACCATCAAAGATTGACATTTCGAACCCGGCAGTTTAACCCGAGGAAGCCCACTGTCAACACCGCCGCCGGGCCAGACGCGTCGGTTCCGCGGCGGGCGCCCCCTTTCCGAGGCCGCCGCAGACGCGGAGCCGAATCAAGCCGGCCGCCCCGCTGGACGATAGCCCACACATGGCGGAACCCCAGACTCCACCAAACCAGCACGCGGAGATCCTCCTCGAATCGGGGACCAACGAGTTGGAGGTTCTGGTCTTCGGCCTGGGGGGGCAGGCCTACGGGGTCAACGTCGCCAAGGTCCGAGAAGTCATCCCGTTCGTGGAGGTCGCCGCCAGCCCCTCTCAGCCCGACTGCGTCCGGGGGATGTTCAACCTCCGCGGCGTCGTCCTGCCCCTGGTCGACCTGCACCATTACCTCGATATCCCGCCGCAAGAGCCCGACGAAGCCCACCGGCGCATCATCGTCACCGAATTCAACGGCCAACGCGCCGCCTTCCTCGTCGAATCCGTCGAGCAAATCCACCGCATGTCCTGGCGCGACATGCGGCCGGTGCCTGAGACTCATGGCAAGTCCCACTTCGCCATCACCGGCATCGCCGAGATCAACGAGCGACTCATCCTGATGCTCGACTTCGAGTCGATCCTGGATCACATTTCGCTGCAGGACCAACTCCACATCACCAGGGTCGACAACACGCTCGGCGTGGATCGTCAGTCCAAACGTATCCTGTTCGCCGAGGACTCCCACTTTATCGGCCAGCTCATGCACAAGGTGCTCACCGGCAGCGGCTACGAACAAACGAAGCTGTACCGCAACGGTTTTGACGCTTGGTCCGCCATCGAACACGCCGTTGCGCAGGGGGAGCCGCTGCCCGACCTGGTCGTGTCCGATATCGAGATGCCGCAGATGGACGGCCTGGCCCTGACCCGCCGCATCAAAGAGAGCCCCGATCTTCGTCATATCCCGGTCATCCTGTTCTCATCCCTCATCACGGAAGACACCCGCCACAAGGGCGAAATAGTGGGGGCGGACAAGCAGGTGGCCAAGCCGCAGCTTCCCGAAGTGGTCGGCCTGATCGACGAACACTTCCACCAGCTCCGGTCGTCCGCGGCGTGACGCCGATGGCGGATGAGCCAGAAAGGCCTGATGTGCACCGTTTAGCGCCGGCCCGCCCCGTGGGGTCGGAGGCCGCATATTTTCTATTGAGTTGTCAATCCATACTGACATCGTGGGTTAAGGACACGGGCCGGCGGCCTTGACCAAACTCTAGCCGTCCGCTAATGTTTATTGCGCTCTCCCCGCGTTCCTTCCCGAGGTTCCTGCCAATGTGCGGCATTGCCGGCATGGTTGCCAATTCCCAAGTGAATCAGGGGCTTTACGACGCGTTGACCGTGCTTCAACACCGCGGTCAGGACGCCGCGGGGATCGCGACCTGCGACCAATCCAAGCTGTACATGCGGCGCGCCAACGGGCTGGTCCGCGATGTCTTCCGGCAGCAGGACATGGACCGGCTTCAGGGCAACATGGGCATCGGCCACGTCCGGTATCCCACCGCGGGCTCGTGTTCCTCAGCAGAGTCCCAGCCGTTCTACGTCAACTCGCCCTACGGCATCACGCTCGCCCATAACGGCAACCTCACCAACGCCGCCGAGCTGACCCGCGAACTCTTCGAGTCGGACCTGCGCCACATCAACACCACCTCCGACTCAGAGGTCCTGCTCAACGTCCTGGCCCACGAGCTCCAGGAACTCGGCAAGCACGCGCCCGGTCCCGGCGACATCTTCAACGCCCTCACCAGCGTTTATCAACGCGTCCGCGGCGCCTACGCCTGCGTCGCCATGATCACCGGCTACGGCGTGCTCGCCTTCCGCGACCCGCACGGCATCCGCCCCATCTGCTTCGGGCAGCGACGGGCCGGGCTCTACGGCACCGACTATATGATCGCTTCCGAGTCCGTTGCCCTCGACACCCAGGGCTTCGACCTCATCCGCGACATCCAGCCCGGCGAAGCGATTTTCATCGACGCCGACGGCCGGCTTCACACCCGCCAGTGCGTCGACCCCGTGGAGCACACGCCCTGCATCTTCGAGTTCGTCTACCTCGCCCGCCCCGACTCGATCATCGACGAGATCAGCGTTTACAAGTCGCGGCTGCGTATGGGCGAGAAGCTGGCCGAGAAGATCCTCCGCGTCTGGCCGGAACATGACATCGACGTGGTCGTGCCCATCCCCGACACGAGCCGGACGTCCGCCCTGCAACTGGCCAACCGCCTCGGAGTCAAATACCGCGAAGGGTACATCAAGAACCGCTACATCGGCCGGACGTTCATCATGCCCGGGCAGGACCAGCGCCAGGCGTCGGTCCGACAGAAACTGAACCCGATCGAGCTCGAGTTCAAGGACAAGAACGTGCTGCTGGTGGACGACTCGATCGTCCGCGGCACGACGTGCCACCAGATCATTCAGATGGCGCGCGACGCCGGCGCCCGCAAGGTCTACTTCGCCTCCGCCGCCCCCGAGGTGAGGCGCCCCAATGTGTACGGCATCGACATGCCCGCCGCCGTCGAATTGATCGCCCACAACCGCTGCGCCGACGAGATCGCCGAGTTGATCGGCGCCGACCGATTGATCTATCAGGACCTCAACGACCTGATCGAGTGCGCCAGGGAGGGCAACCCCGCCATCCGGCGGTTCGATTGCTCGGTCTTCGACGGCCACTACGTGACCGGCGATGTCGATCAGGCTTACCTCGACCGGCTTTACCAGACCCGGAATAACGCCACGCGCACCGCCAAGGATCAGCAGATCGCTGCGAGCGAGCTTATCGACGTTAACAGCGATATGTAAGAACGTGCGTGCGAAGTAATCCAATCGGATTTGTGATCAAGCCGGTCCTGAGCGGAGCGAAGGTCCGGATGGATTTCACCTACGCGATCCGGACCTTCGCTCCGCTCAGGACCGGCTTCTTACACACGTTCTACGTGAAGAAACGCCAGTCGCTTACTTCATGGGCTCGACCAGTTCGTTGTCTCCCACCGGCGCGGGGGCGGCGGGGTCGGGAGCGTGGACGATGTCCGGGGTCAGGATCGGCTCGAGCTCGGCTTTTTCGATCAGGTAGCCGTACGGCTCGTCGTCACGCTTCACAACCCATAGCGCCTCGTCCGTCTCGCCCGGGTGGAGGCTGAGGGTGTACGCCCCATCGGCGTCGATCTCGACCACCGCGGCGGGCGTCGTGGAAACAGGCTCATGGACGAATCCCGCCCCGCGGAGTCCAACGATGGACTGGAGCAGGTCGTCGGCTTTGATCAGATCGATCGTTTCATCGGAGCCTTCGAGCGTGAAGCCGTCCGGAGTGCGGCGCATCTCCCACGGTGGCGTCCCGGCGGCGGCCGGTTTGCCGATGAGGACCCGACGGATGTCCAGCGTCTTGATCGGCAGCACCCGCGGGTCGCGCAACGCGTCGGGCTTAACCAGCAGCCGCTCACGATCGGCGGCGTCGAGCGTGAACACCACCCGCGACGGCTCGGCGGAGGGCGACCACGTTGCGTAGTAGGTCTTGCTTTCCATGTCGGCGGGGGCCCCGATGCGGAGCGTGTGGGGCGTGTCCGGCTGATCGTCGACGCCCGGCGTGGTCAACGTGATGACGACTTCGGGCTCATCCAGCCCGAAACGCGTCATTGACGAAGGCTCGTCCTCGATGAAGTTTTTGATCCGGGCCGAACCCACCCCCCGGGCCAAGTTGTCGACGGCGCTTTCATCCGCGCGTTGCGCGGGGTCGCGATCGAGAAGCCATCGGCCGTCTGCCTTGGTCAGGTCGATCGTGTGGCCAGGGGTCGTGAGGGTGATGGCCGAGGCGTTGGACGCGAGAGGGGCTTTGAGCGTGGTTTGGCGCATGTTGCGGTACGGCTGGTCGAGCAACGCGGTGTGGAGGGCGTCATTGACGACGTAGACCACCGGGTCGCCTGGCCGCATGATGTACCCGCGCCCGGCGATGGTCTGCCGGCCGAGGACCAGCTCGACCGGCTCGCCTTCGCCGCCGCTGAACGTGATAACCGCCCGCTGCGGGTTGTCCTCGTTGAGCGTGTTGACGTCGAGGGCCTCGACGTAGCGGAGGTTGCCCGCGGTGCTGATCAGCAGCTCGACGTCGCTGGGGTTGAACGGAAACGTGACCGGCGCCGTCTGCGACCAGCCCGTGCCGACGCGTTCAACGGTGACGGCTTCATCGTCGGGCAGCTCCATGTCGATGCGGTTGACGCCAGCCAACGCGTTGGGCGGCAGCAGCGGCTCACCATCGGGCGAGATCTCGGTCGGGATCGAAGGCGTGCCGGTGGGCGGGGGCGGCGCGTTGAACTCGACGAAATAGAGGTAGCTGGCGACGAGCACCAGCAAGGCGACAAGGACGATCGTGGTCTTGGCGTTCATCGGCTTATCCCTTTCGTCGCACGAGCCAGACGCCGGTCCCGGCGACAAGGATGACCAGCGGCATCCCGGCCAGCAGCAGCCAGCGGTAGGTCAGCAGCGTCGCGCCGCTCATGGCCTGGATGCGGCGGATATCCTGTGAGCGCGGGCTGGCGGCGATCAACTCCTCGAGGCCGGCGAGCCAGTACACGCTGTTGACGAACAATTCGCCGTTGCCGGGGAACGTCGCACCGACGACCTCCGCCGACCCGGGGCCGAAGACGCCGTAGGTCACCAGCGAATCGGTCGCCCACGCGGCGTCGGCGACGGCGACGAGCCGGGCGTCGCCCTTGACCGCGGCCACGCCGATGGTGAAGTGGTCCTCCGCGGTTTCCGGGTTGTATTGCGCCCGCTGCACCGCCTCGACCGAAGTGAAATCGCTGAACGTCCACATCAGCGGACCCGACAAGACGACCAACGGCTCGATCGTGACGCCGTCGGCAGCACCGACGTCGATCGGGCTGGGGCCGACGAAGTAGCCGGGCATCCCCGCCAGGGCGCGGGTGATCGGCAAGACGCCGGGCCAGTCGGCGACCTGGAATTGCGCGGTCGCACGCGACTGACGATCGGGGGTCTGGATCTGACGCATCACGATGCGGTCGAGCTGCGGCTTGACGCCCCACCGTTCGACCAACTGAACGATCGGGTCCGGCGCGCCGAACTGGGCGGCGGGCTCGGCGCCGAGCATGACCAGGGCCGCGTCGCCCGATTCCAGCACCCGGTTCAACAGCTCGCCGATCTCCTGCTTGGGGCTGTTGATCGCCGCCATCGGGTTGCCCGGGTCCAGCGGGGGAAACGGCAGGATCACCCAGACCGCCTTCTGTCCTTCTTTGGGCTGGGGCGGATCGGTCGGCGGCATGGGCTGGCCGAACGGCGAGGTCTCGCCGCGCGGGTTCCATTGCTGGACCTCGAAGTTCGTCGCCATGAGCCGCTGTGCGACCGCCCGGTAGGCCCCGCGCGGCCCCATGGCGGGCTGGCTGTTGGTCACGAACACCACCAGCGGCGGCGTCTTGAGCGACAGGCTCACCAGCGTGCCGGTGAGCCGTTCTTCGCCGATGAAGCCGAGGTCCGCCTGCCCCTGCTGTTCCACCAGCCGCGGATCCGGCTCGCGGAACAACTCGCGCACCGGGATCGCCCGGACCTGCGTCGGCGACAGCACCGCCACGCATTCCTCCCGCAACAACGTCGCGGTTGCTTCCTGGTAGCCTTCGATCGGCCCGACCGATTCCAACGCGAACTGGGCCTCGCCCACCGACTGCTCCAGGGGCTCAATCAACGCCACCACTTTCAGCAGCGTGTCCTTGACATCGGCGGGCGTCTGCTCCAACTCCACCAGTTGCTTGAACTGCCGCACCACCGGCGGGAACACCCCGGTCGTCAACTGCGTCATCACGCTGGTCAGCTTCGCGGCCTCCAGCCGGTAGTCCGGGAGCGGCGACTCGAGCGCGGCGTTGACCTGTTTGTCCATTTCCGACAGGTCTGAACCGAGCTGCGTCATCGCCCCGAACGCCTGCTCCATCAGCCGTCTGGTCGCACTGTCATCCAGCGCATCGCCGTCGAGCGCGTCACGCATGAGTGTTGTCGCCTCGATGAACGCTTCGCGCGTTTGCGCCAGTGCGGCGAGACCCTGGCGGATCGCAACCTCCGTCGGCTCGATCTGGTCCGCGTAGCGTTCACGCACCCGCCCGAGGAACTCTTCGACCGCGGTGATGTCGCGCACCGGGTCGATCACCTCAACGGTCAGCCGCGAGGAGTACCTCGGGTACTCCTCGACGAGGTCACGGACCCGCTGGGTCTGAAGCGTCGGCGCCCGGAACAGGCAGACGATCTCGTAATCCTCATCCAGTGACGTGAGCACCTTCCGCGTCTGTGGCGACAGGCTGTACTGCCGCGTCGCGGTCAGGTCGAACCGGACCCAGTCCTTGCCGGCAGGCGGCAGGCGGCGGAACTGACGGTCGACGATCGCGTTGAGGCCAACGACGATCCCGGTCGCCGCAACCAGCGCGATCGTCACGTTGAGGCCGTATCGGGCCCGCCGTTTGGCTTGTGTAGCATCGCTCATCTCCACCTCCGGCTCTCAAGCAGCTTGATGCCAAAAAACAGGAACAACGCCGACCCGGACAGGAAGAAGACAAAGTTCCGCACGTCGATCAGACCCTTGGCGAACGCCTCAAACTGCTGGTTGACGTTGATGTAGTAGAGCACGTCCTTCACCGCGAGCGGCGTGAAATCGGCCGCCGAGATCATGTAGAGCCCGATCGTCAGGAAACCCGTAATCAACGCGGTCGTGATGAACGCGATCAACTGGCTGTCGGTCAGGGTCGAGACAAAGACGCCGATCGCCAGGTAAAGCGCCCCGACCAGGATCAGGCCCAGGAGCCCGGTGAAGATCGGGCCGTAGTCCGGCTCCGCGGTCAGCTCCAGCAGAGCGACCTGCAGCAGCACCGGGATCAGCAGCGTCAGAAAGAAGCCCACGGCGCCCAGCCACTTGCCGAGCACGACCTGCGTGTCGCTGATTGGGGCGGTCATGAGCATCTCGATCGTGCCGGACTTGAGTTCCTCGCTGATTGACCGCATCGAGATCGCCGGCGACAGGAACACGAGCAACCACACAAGCCACGTGAACTCGCCGCGCATCGTCGCCGGCTGACCCGGGCCGTACTGAGCGAAGAACAGCAGGCTCGTGACAAACGCGAAGATGCCCAGCACCAGGTAAGCGATCGGCGAGAAGTACATCCCGGTCAATTCGCGCTTGGCGATCGTCCACACCGCGCTCATGCCGCACCCCCTTGCGCGACGGCCTCGCTGGCCTGACCCGGGACGCTGTCGGTCACCTGCACAAAGAACTGTTCGAGGCTCGCCGACTCCAGGCGGATCTCCCGCAGCGCGACGCCGCGGGCGAGCAACGCCCCGCCGATCGCCTCCCGGATGTCGGCGTCGTCTTTAGGTGTGATCGTTGCGCGGGTCCAGCCGTCGTCCTGCGCCGACACCTCGACCCGGGCCACGGCGTCGAGCCCGCCCACGGCCTCCCGCAGGGCCGCCGCGCCCGCCTTCGCCTCGATCAGGACCCGTCCCCCCGCGGCCACACGCCGCCGCAACTCGTCCGGCGAGCCGTCGGCGACCAGCCGGCCGCCCGCGATGATCATCACCCGGTCGGCGGTCTTCTCCACCTCCGGCAGGATGTGGCTCGACAGCAGCACCGTGTGCCTGCCGCGCAGCTCCGCGATCAGCCCCCGCACCGCGGTGATCTGCTTCGGGTCGAGCCCCGCGGTCGGCTCATCCAGGATCAGGACCGGCGGCTCGTGCAGCAGCGCCTGGGCCAGCCCGACCCGCTGTTTGTTGCCGCGCGACAGGTTGCTGATCGCCCGCCGCCTGACCGGCTCGAGGCCGCAGCGGCCGCACACCTCGTCGATCCGCCGCCGCCGCTCGGCCCGGGGCATCTTCAGCAGCCGGCCGCGGTAGTCGAGGTACTCGGTCACCCGCATCTCGCCGTACAGGGGCGTCCCCTCCGGCAGGTAGCCGATCTGGGCCCGGGCGGCCCGAGAGTCGTCGAGCACGTCGTGGCCGCCGATCGATGCGCTGCCCGACGTCGGGGGAAGGTAGCCGGTGAGGATCCGCATCGTCGTCGACTTGCCGGCCCCGTTGGGCCCGAGGAAACCGACGATCTGTCCCGGCTCGATATCAAAGGTGAGGTCGCTGACCGCGGCCGTCGGACCGTACCATTTCACGAGTCGCTTGGCTGAAATCATTGCTGTGACAGGTGTGAACCTTAAAACAGGAATGTCTAAACGATTGAGTTTACCCGATCGGCGTCGCGGCGGGCGCCGCCTCAATGGAGCAGAGGGGACTCGAACCCCTGACCCTCGCCTTGCAAAGGCGATGCTCTCCCAACTGAGCTACTGCCCCGACGGAATAAATCGTATCCGAATCGCATTGATATGGGCAAACGCCCACGCCCGCGCCTATGCTATGACGAATCCGGCAAACCCCCGAATAAGGAACCCACCCATGCCCCGACTGCTCTTATGCGCTCTGGCCGCTTTGTTGATCGCCGTCCCCGCCGCCGCCGAGTCCATGACGTTCGATTTCAAGGACCCCAAGGGCGTCAACGCGATCGGCTTTTTCGTCGACTCCGAGCTGGAGCCGATCATGGGCGTGGGGTCGGGCGTCTCCGGCACGATCACCTACGACCCGGAGGACCCCTCCTCGTTCGCCGGTTCGATCTCCCTCAGCGCGGAAAACCTCAACGCCAGCAACCCGAGGATGACCGAGGTGATGCAAGGCGCCGACTGGCTGGGGATCGCCGAACACGCCAAGGTCACGTTTACGTTCAATAACGTGTCGGAAGTCACGATGAACGAGGACGGGAAAGCTCAACTCAAGGTTGACGGCGAACTGAGCCTGGTCGGCATGACCAAGCCGATGTCGGTGATGATTCAGGCCGACCACATCCCCGACGGCGCCGCCAAACGCGGCGGGGCCAAGGAAGGCGACCTGCTGGTGCTCCGATCCATGTTCAGGGTCAACCGAACCGATTTCGGCATCAAGGAAGACATGGGCGGCGACAAGGTCGGCGAAGAGATCGGCATCGTTGTCGCGATCGTGGGATATTCAAAATGACGCTGCGCCTTTGGTTATCGTGCCTGGCTCTGCTGATCTGGCCGGCCGCCGCGTCGGCGGATGAGCAGTTGATTGTGTTCACCCAACCCGACGTTTCCGAGTTGGCCGAGACATTCGACCTCGAACACTTGCCGCAGATCCTGGCGTTGGCCGAGGAGATGGGGGTCGAGGTCAAGACGATCGATGCGGCCAACGGCGTGCCGGAGGGCGTGGGCATCACGCCGCTGATCGTTTATCAGAACCACCGTGGCCGATCGGTTTACCAGGGGCGATACACCACGCTGGACCGATTGAGAAACCACGTCCGTACTTCGCGCGTCATGCCTCAGAGCGACGCCCTGCTGCAGCGCAACGACACGCCGGTATGGACGATGGCGAACTCCAAGGTCGCGGCCCCGATCAAGGTGACGCCGCTGAAAGGCGCCGTGCCCGACGGCTTCGATCCCGAAGCGTTCCAGGCCGAGGCCCGCGCCGCCATCACCCGCGGCCTGGCCCACTTCGAGCCGACCGGCGCCGTCGGTCTGGGCCGGTCCGACCGGATGTTCTACGTCGACTTTTACCCCTACGTCGCCGACGACGGCACGCTCTACATCGGCACGGCGCTGTTCTCCCAGTTCCACTGCCACGATCCGATCTTCATCCGCACCGACCAGCCCGTCTCCGGGCCCTGGGCGGACCGCGACGCGGTGTTCACGAAAGCCGCCGCCGAGTTGGACGAGCAGATCGTCGCCCATATCGAGGGTTCGGCCATCGGCGACGGGTTCGACCCGATCCCGGCCCGTGTCGTGACCAAGAGCTACGAGGAGCTTGGCCTGCCCCTGCCGCCCAAGCCCGCCGGCCGGACGGTCGACGTGGACCTGGCCGGGATCACGCTGAGCAGCAGTTGGGTCGTCGACGACGCCGCCAACGCCGATCAGCCCGCGGTTCAGTTCCGCTTCCCCGCTCCGCTCGAACTTTACTCAGGCGAGGCCCCCGACCTGACCGGCCGGATCGACCTTAACGACCAGCTCGACGCCGACTCGGCGACCGGGGCGTTCCACGTCGCGGTCGACACCGTCACCATGGGCGAGTCCGACCTCGACGCCCACATCCGCAGCAGCGGCATGCTCGACGCCGCCGGCCACCCCACCTCGACCTTCCGGTTCGAGCAGGTCAACGCCGAGCCCGGCCCCATCGCCTTCGGGCTGATCAAGCCGATCACCCTGACCGGCACGTTCACCATGAAAGGAATGGCGATCCCGCTCGAAGTCCCCGGTCAACTCGAGGCCTTCATCGGCGAAGACGTCCGGCCCCGCCTGCTGCTCACCGCCACCTGGCGGATCCCCATCGCCAATCCCTTCGGCCTCGAAGGCCCGGAGGGCCCCGATGAGGCGAAGGACCACCTCATCTTCAACGCCAACATCACCCTCAAGCCGGAAGGCCTGGAAGACGGCGGGTTGGAGCTTTGACGTTTGAAGTTGAAGCCCCGCATGCGGAATGCGGGGCTGCGTTCAATGGCGTTAACCGCGATCCGCCCGCAATTCGGAAATGATGCGGCGGAACTCCGGACGGACGTCTTCCGCGATCCGTGACGAATAGGACATCGTCACGTCACGAGCCTTGATCAGTTCGACAATGTCGGCCAGGTCCTTCGCCCGGTGGATGGCCCGCACCCCGGTTTTCAATTTCAGCGTGAGCAACTCCGCCAACGAGACAACGTTGATGTTGCTGCGCTCTTCGAAGTAGGTTGGGCCGTAACCAAGTTCCTCGGCGTTCATGAGGTGGATGGGGATGCCGTGCCGCACAAATTCGCGGTTGGCTTCGTCCCACTCAAAACCGCGGCGCGTGAGCGCCTCGGCCACCGCGCGACGATCGCTGCAGAAGGCGTCTACATCTCTGGTGGTTCGCGGATAGCCGTGGAGGAACACCGCCACCCCGCCGATGATCGCCGCCTCAAGCCCTTCCTCCCGGCACGCCGCGGTGATCTCCCGGGCGACACGAAAAATCGGCGACTCATCATCCGTGAGCATCAGCAAAGCTGCCTGTTGTTGCGGACCGCGGACAACCATGACATCAGCATAACCGCGTCGAATGCTACACGTCGAGGTTTTTCACCTCCAGCGCGTGATCCTCGATGTACTTGCGGCGGGGCTCGACGTCTTCGCCCATGAGGATGCTGAACAAGGCCTCCGCCTCGCTCGCGGCGTCCCACGTCACGCGGAGCAGCGTCCGGTTCGTGGGGTTCATAGTGGTTTCCCACAACTGCTCGGCGTCCATCTCGCCCAGCCCCTTGAACCGCTTGATCTCCATCCCGTGCTTGCCCGACTCGAGCACCTGCGTGACGAACTCGGTCAAATTGACGATAGGGATCACCCGCTTGCCGCCCTTGCTGTCGGTGACGCGCAGCTCGAACCGGGTGGGGGCGTCGATTCCGGTGACCGACTCCTCCTTGACGAGGAAGAAGTCATCCATCGTCAGCAGGCCGCCGGTCAGCTCGGTAAGGCGGGCGAAATGGCGGTCGAGCTCCTTGGTTTCATGCAACTCCCGCCGGATCGCGGCACGGGCCGAATCGGCCCCGCGGTCTTCTCCGATCACGTCGTCGAGTTCGGGGTCGGACTCGCTGAGGCCGTGCTTGCGGCGGAACGCGAGCTCGTCGTCGTCGGTCCAGAAGAAGTGGTCTTCGCTTAGGCCGTTGGATTCGGCGGAGCGCGGGACGTACAGATGGATCCGCGGCAGGCGGTTCTCGCCCTTCGGGTCGCGGCTGCGCTGGGCGGCCAGCTCAGACAGCGCCAGGCCGCGGCGGTCGAGCAGCCGGGCGGCGTCCTCGATGTGCTCGAGGATCTCAAAGACCTGCCCCAGGTCGTCGCCGACGATCGACGTGACGCCGGAGCGGTCGTCGTTGAAGACCGCCAGCTCCGCGTGGCCCACGCCCAGCTCGCTGAGGACGGCCCGCATGCGTTTTTCGTTGAGGACGTATTCGCTGGCCTTGCCGCGGACGACCTGGTACAGCGGGGGCTGGGCGATGTAGACCCGGCTCTGGCGGATCAGCTCGGGCATCTGGCGGAAGAAGAAGGTCAGCAGCAGGGTGCGGATGTGCGAGCCGTCCACGTCGGCGTCGGTCATGATGATGATCTTGCCGTAGCGGAGCTTGCCGATGTCGAAGTCGTCCTGGCCGATGCCGCAGTTGAGGGCCTGGATGATGGTGCGGATTTCTTCGAAGCCGAGGATCTTGTCAAGGCGCGCCTTTTCGACGTTGAGGATCTTGCCCTTGAGGGGGAGGATGGCCTGGGTGCGGTGGTCGCGCCCGCCCTTGGCCGAGCCGCCGGCCGAATCACCCTCGACGAGGTAGATCTCGGATTCCTCGACGTTCTTGCTGGTGCAGTCGTAGAGCTTGCCGGGCAGGCCGCCGGAGTCGAGCGCGCCCTTGCGGCGGGTCAGGTCGCGGGCCTTGCGGGCGGCCTCGCGGGCCTCGGCGGCCATGACCGCCTTCTGGCAGATCTTCTTCGCGTCGGTCGGGTGCTCCTCGCACCAGTTGGCCAGGGCCTCGCCCACGGCGCCGCTCACCAGACCCTCGACGTCGGGGTTGAGCAGCTTGCCCTTGGTCTGGCCCTCGAACTGCGGCTCGGGGATCTTGACGCTGATCACGGCGACCAGCCCCTCGCGCCAGTCGTCGCCCGAGGGGGCCGGCCCGTTGCCCTTGAGGATGTTGGTCGACTTGGCGTAGTTGTTGAGCGTACGGGTGAGCGCCGTCTTGAAGCCGGAGAGGTGGGTCCCGCCGTCGGCGGTGTTGATGTTGTTGGCGAAGGTGGTGATGACCTCGTTGTAGGTGTCGACGTACTGCATGGCGACGTCGACGTTGAGCGAGCCGCCGTCGGACTGGTTGGAGACGGAGATCGGCTCGTGGAGAGCGGTCTTGCCCTGGTTCTGATGGCGGACCATCTCGACGATGCCCTCGTCGAACTTGAAGGTCTCGGTCTTGCCGGCGGTGTCAGCGTCGGTGCGCTGGTCGGCGACGTGGATCTTGAGGCCGGGGTTGAGGTAGGCCCGCTCGCGGAGGCGGCCGGCGATGGTGTCGTAGGAGTGGGTGATGTCGCCGAAAATCTGCCGGTCGGGCTTCCAGGAGACCTTGGTGCCGCTGCGTTCGCGCTGGCCGATGACACGGAGTTCCTGGCTGACGTCGCCACGCTCGAACGACATGGCGTGCAGTTCGCCGCCCCGGGCGACCTCGATCTCGAGCCACTCGGCCAGGGCGTTGACGCACGAGACGCCCACGCCGTGGAGGCCGCCGGAGACCTTGTAGGAGTTGGAGTCGAACTTCCCGCCGGCGTGCAGGATCGTCATGACGATCTCGACGGTGGGCCGGCCGTTGAGCTTGGGGTCGGTGTGTTTGTAAGGCCCGACGGGGATGCCCCGGCCGTTGTCGACAACGGAGATCGATTCGTCCGGCCGGATGACGACCTTGATCTCGTCACAGTGGCCGGCCAGGGCCTCGTCGATGGCGTTGTCAACCACTTCCCAGACCAGGTGATGCATGCCCCGGGCGTCGGTCCCGCCGACGTACATGGCGGGTCGTTTGCGCACGGCCTCGAGCCCTTCGAGGACGGTGATATTGTCTTCCGAGTAGTCGCCGCCGGGGGAGGTGGGCGGGACGCCTCGATCGAGCTGCGGCCCGTCTGTCATGCCTGAGTTCGCCTTCCGTGGAGCCCGCACGTCAGCCCGCGGACAGCGGGTCCAGTCCCATCCGACGCGGGTCGTTTCAAAGTGTTAATTTTAACAGATTGCAAGGGGTTTCGCCAACCGGTCGGGCGGCGTCGGGATGTGGAGCAACCGGTCGTTTCCCAAGGATTTACGGGTTCTGCGCCGGGTCGGCCGCGGCGGCCGGATCCGGGTCCATCGGGGCCTCGTCGGCGCCCGGGGCGTCGGCGACCGGCGCGGGCCGGCCGGCCTCGGCGGCGTCGACTTTCTCCTGCAGCCGGTCCGCCAACTGATACAGGTCAGAAGACTCGTCCTCCACCCCTTCGGGCGTGACCTCACGCGCCTCGCGCCACGTCTTGATCGCCTGCTTCGTCTTGCCGGCCCGGTACAGCGCGTCGCCCAGGTGGTCGCCCACGACCGCCAGGGTCGCGGTGTCGACCTGCTGGTTCTCGCGCTGCGCCTGCTGGGCCGCCACCTGCGCCGCCGCCATCGCCTGACGTAGCCGCACCACCGCTTCGTCAAACCGCCCGAGCTTGTACAGCACCCAGCCCAGCGAATCGAGGTACGCCGCGTTATCCGGCTCGGCGTCCACCGCGCGGCGGGTCATCTCCAACGCCCGCTCCAGGTTCCGGTTCTGCACCGTCCAGGTGTACGCCAGGTCGTTGTTGATCCCCGGATGGTCGGGGAACCGCTCGATCAGCTCGGTCATGATCTGCTCGGCCCGGCCGCGCTCGCCGCGCATCGTCACGAGCACCGCCCAATCGTAGCCGAAGTCCGCCGCCTGATCGGGGAACTGATCCATGGCGGCCTTGATCACCGCCTCGGCTTCGTCGAACCGCTCCGCGTTCCAGAGCGTCTGCCAGCGCAGCTGCACGAACGCTTCGGGGTTGTCGAGCCGACCCGCGTCGAACTGTTCTTCGAGCAGCGCCAGCGCTTCGTCGATCCGTTCGAGCTGCATCAGCGCCTGCCACAGCAGCACGATCATGCTGTCCGTGGCCTGGGTCTGGTCGTCATCGATGGCTTGCCGGAGCAGCTCGGCCGCCAACTCGGGACGCTGGGTGACCAGGTAGAGCCGACCGAGGTTTTCGGTCCGGGCCGCGCTGGGCGATTCGAGCATCAGCATCCGCTCCTCCATCTCCAGGAGCTTCTCACGGTCGCGGACCCGGGTGTAGAACTGGTGCGCCACGCGCAGCAGCGGGAAGTTGGCGGGGTTCTCCGCCAACTTCTGGTCGATCAAGGCGTCGGCCCGCTCGCGACGGTCGGACGAGGCGTACAGGTCGAGCAAGGCGGCGATCGCCTTGAGGTCGTTGGCGTTTTCCTTGAGCAGCTCGTTGAGCAGGGCTTCGGACTGGCCGAAGTCCCGCCGGATGATCAGCCACTCGGCGCGTTTGAGCCGGGCGATGCGGCTCTGGGGGATGGCGCCGAGCATCCGCCGCATCAGCCGTTGGTACTTCCGCGTCGCATCGGGGGCGGTTTCATAGATCTCGAACAGCGCCGCGTAGACCGCCTCTTCGTTGGGGCTGCGGTTCAACGCATCGAGCAGAGTCTGCTCGGCGCCCTCGATATCCTGCATCTGCACCTGCAGGCGGGCTTTCTCCAGCGTCAGCCGCGCCGGCGCATCGCCGGACCGCAGCATCCGGTCGAGCAGGGCCAACGCCTCGGCCTGTCGGCCGGTTTCCTTCAAGACGCGGACCCGCAGCTGGATGACATCGGCGTCGTTGCGGTCGGCAAGCGGTTCGAGCAGGCGCTGGGCCTGCTCGAAATCCCGCCGGATAACCATGATCTTGGTCAGTTCAAGGCGGGGCAGGTCGTTCTCCGGCTCGGCCTGGATCGCCTGCTGGAACACCGCGATGGCGTCGTCCATCCGGGCGTTGGTGGCGAGCCCGACGCCCTTGAGCGCCAGCAGCATGTCGGGGTGGGCCGCGTCCTCGAAAACAGCGTCAAGGGCGAAGATCACGTCGTCGAGCCGGCCGGCGTTGGCCAGGAAGAAACCGGCGTAGGCCCGGGCGTTCTGCGGGGCGCCCGCCATGGCGTCGGCGGTCAGCAGCAAGAGGTCCGTCATCATCGCCGGGTCGAGCGGTTTCTCAACGGTCCCGCGGCGGACCAGCTCTTCAAACACCGCCTGGTCGCCCGGCCGGGTTCTGAGGTGGTCGGCCAGCATCGCCAGGCCTTCCTCGTCCGGCACCAGCTCCGACAGGGCCAGCACCATGGCCGCCGACTGGTCGCTGTCGCGGTAGACACGTTGGAGCTGCGCGGCGATCTCGCCGGGGTCGAGCCCCTGGTCGGCCAGGTAAGAAACCAGCCTTAGGGTCTGCGGGTCGTCCGCGGCGTCGGCGATCCGGTTGAGCACGATCTGCCGCGCCCGGTCAGGGTGGCCCAGTCGGAGGTAGGTGTAGACGAGCCGACGCACGAGGCCGAGCCGATCGCTGAAGCCCATCTCTGCGGTTTTTTCATAGGCCGCCAGCGCCGCCTCGGGGTCGCCCAACTGGTGGTGCTGATCGCCGAGGACCACGTAGACGGCGCCGCGTTGCTGATCCAGGAACAGCAGCTCCCGCGACAGCCGGGTATCGCGGAAACGCTCACGGGGCGCCTCGAGAAAGGCGTTGAACTGATCGGACGCGGCGTGCGCGTAACCGGCGTTGCGCAGGGCCGAGCCGAGGTAATGGTGGATCAGGATCGGCAGCACCGGGTCGACGTCGGACCCGTCCCCCGCGGCGTTGATCGCGTCCTGCGCGGCGGCGAAATAGGCGATGGCGGCGTCGTCCTGATGCTGCTCCAGGGCGTACCGGCCCAGCAGGTAGAGCGTCGTGGGTTCCTGTGGGTCAAGGGCGGCGGCCTGCTCAAGATAGACCGCGGCGCGGACCTTATTGCCGGTCTCACCGAAGATCCGGCCCAGCAGCCTCAACACCTGGGGGCTGCCGGGCGCCAATCGCAGCGCCGACTGGAGTTGCCGGATCGCGCCGAAATTGTCGCCATCTTTCCAGGCGGCGCGGCCCGCGGCGTAGGCGCGCTGGGCGGCCAGGGGCGGGCCCGCCTCCACCACCGCGGCGGTGATCGGGTCGGTTGCCGCGGGTCGGGCGAGCGGCTTGGGCTTGGGCGTCAACGCCACGACCTCTTCGAGCGGCAGCCGGGCCTGGTCGGCGTCGGCGCCGGTCAGGGGCGTGAGCTGGTCGGCGTCGAGCCCGGGCGGCGGAACAACGGCGTCAGGCCGGTACGCGGTCGTGACCGAGGACGGAGAGAGCCCGCCTGAGGGACGCGGCGTCGGGCTCTGGCAAGCCGCCACGATGATTGCAACCCCGAGCCAGGCCAAGCTGAGATGACGCGTCCGCTTCATACACACAACTCCCGGCGTTCTGGGACGCTTAAGGAATCACTTTGTTCAACGCGTAGCTGAAAATCCCGGTCGCGCCGGCCCGCCGCAACGACGGCGCCAGCTCGCGCTCGACCTTCTGGTCCACGATCACCTCGACCGCCACCCATTCGGGGTCGCGCAGGTCGTTGACCGTGGGCGACTGCGCCGCGGGCAGCAGGTCGAGCACGGCATCAAGGCTGGCGCGAGGCACGTTCATTTTCAATCCCACTTTCGACCGCGCCGCGATGGCGCCCCGCAGCAACAGTGCGAGGTCTTCTATTCTTTGCCGCTTCCAGCCGTCTGTCCACGACTGTTTGTTGGCGATCAGCCGGGTCGTGGAATGCAGCAGCTCGGCGATGACCTTGAGCTTGTTGGCCCGCAGGGACGAGCCGGTCTCGGTCACGTCGACGATGGCGTCGACCAGCCGGGCCTTCACCTCGGTGGCGCCCCAGCTGAACTCCACCTTTTTCACGGGGATGTCGCGATCTGAAAAGAACTTGCGGGTCGTGTTCATCAGCTCCGTGGCGATGATCCCCCCGGCGAGGTCTTCCGGCTTGTCGACCCCGCCCTCTTCGGGCGCGGCGAGAACCCAACGCACCGGCTTGGCGGTGGCGCGGGAATACTCCAGCTCACAGACCTCGTGCACGTCGGACCCGTTCTCCACGACCCAGTCGTGGCCGCAGATCCCCATGTCGATCACGCCGTCTTCGACATAGCGTGACATCTCCTGGGAGCGGAACATGACCGCTTCGATCGACGGATCGTCGATCTGGGGGACATAGGACCGGCTGGAGACGTGGACGTCATAGCCGACCTTGCGGAGCAGGTCGAGCGTGGGCGCTTCGAGGCTCCCCTTGGGGAGGCCGATTTTCAGGACGGGCTGGGAGGCGTCGGATGTCATGGCCGTCATTTCTTCTTCTTTTTGACCGAGCCGGCCGCGCGGGAGGCGGGTTTTTTCTTAGTGGACTTTTTTTTTGTTGAGCGCGACGCGGCCGCGGGTTTGGCGGCCGGCGAGGCCGCTTTTTTGACGGCGGGGGTCTTGAGGGAATCCGACCAGGCCTGGAGCAGGAGGTGGGCGTCGGCCGCCTCGCCCGCCTTGATCTGGCGGAGCAGGTACGACTCGACCTCGGCGGGCGGCGTGTCGTCGGCTTCGGCCACGCCCTCCCGGGCCAGCAGCGCGACGAGCTTCTCGTCCACCGGGATCGCGTGCCCGCCGAACGCCAGCAGCATCACCTGCGAAACCACGTAGGGGGTGATGCCGGGCAGCGTTTCGAGGTAAGACCGCTGCTCCTTCTTGCTCTTGGATTCGATCGACGCCATCGCGATGCCGTGCTCGCGCCGGAAGACCTCGTTGAGCGCCTCGCGCATCCGCAGCATGCGCTGTTCGGCCAGCGGGTAATCGTCGCCCAGGACGTGAAGGACCTCTTCCAGGTGGCTCACCCGCAGCTCGTTGATGTCGACCATCTCGGCGAGGAGCGCTTCAAACGCGGCCTCGGCCTGCCTGCGGGTGGCCCGCCACTGAAGAAAGGCGACCACCATCTGCGCCGACGCGTCGCGCGGCGGGGCCTCTTCGGGGGTCTTGCGGGCGGCGATTTTCTTGAGCAGTGCGGCGAGCTTCTTCGCCCTGGCGTCCTGTTTCACGAGGCGTCGTCCTTTGACGGCGGCGGGTCCGCGCCGCCGTCGGGTTTCTCGGTCTCCGGCTCGGTGCGCTGCATCGCTTCATCGATCGCGGCATACACCTGCGCCTGTTTCTTCAACGATTCATCCAGCCGGAACTCCAGGTGCGGCACCTGCCGCAACGCCACCAGCTTGCGGGCAAGCCCCTCGATGTGCCGGGCCGCGTGCTTGAGCCCGTAAAGCGTCTTGCGCTGGTGCTGCTCCGGCAGCACGGAAACATACACAAACGCCGTCGCCAGGTCTTCGGTGACCTTCACCCGGGTGATGCTGACCATGCCTTCGATGCGCGGGTCGGCGATCTGCCGCTGCAGGACCTGAGCGACCGCGCGGGTCAACGTGGATTCGATCTGGGCGATACGGTGGGACATGGGGGAGAGTGGCCAGGGGCCAGGGGCCGGGGGCCAGTGAAAAGCCGCGGCATCGAACGCGTCTGCTTCACTGGCCCCCGGCCACCGGCCACCGGCCACGAAATTTCCTAATCCAGTTTCCTCGCGACTTCGGTGACCTTGTAGCACGTCAGGGTGTCGCCGGGCTTGATGTCCTCGAAGCCCGCGATGCGGATGCCGCACTCGGTGCCCGCCCGGACCTCACGGACCTCGTCCTTGACCCGGCGGAGGCTGTCGATGTCGCGGTCCGCGGTGATGATCACGCCGTCGCGGATCAGCTTGACCTTCGACGACTTCTCGATCACGCCCTCGGCCACGACGCAGCCGGCGACCATGCCGAGCTTGCTGATCTTGAAGACCTGCTTCACGTCGGCCGCGCCCAGGTCCTCCTCCTTGCGTTCGGGGGCGAGCATGCCCTCGAGCGCCTGCTTGACCTCGTCGGTCACGTCGTAGATGACGCGGTACAGGCGGACGTCGACCTTGCGGGCCTCGGCGATCTCCCGGACCGGGGGGGTGGCGATCACGTGGAAGCCGATGACGATCGCGTCCGACGCGTCGGCCAGCAGCACGTCTGACTCGGTGATGCCGCCCACCGCGGAGTGGATGACCTTGACGCCGACCTCGTCGTTGCCGAGCTCTTCGAGGCTCTTCTTGAGCACGTCGAGGGTGCCCTGCACGTCGGCCTTGAGGACGACACGCAGCTCCATGATGTTGCCCGCGGCGACGGTGGCGGCGAAGTTGTCGAGCGTGACCTTGGTCTGGCTGGCGAGCATGGCCTTGCGTTCGGCGTCGCGGTACTGCTGGGCGACGCCCTCGGCCTTCTTGAGCGAGTCGGTGACGTAGAAGTGGTCGCCGGCGTCGGGGATCTCGTCGAGGCCGGAGATCTCCAGCGGCGTGGCGGGGCCGGCCTCTTTGACGGCCTGCCGGCGTTCGTCGGTCATGTCGCGGACGCGGCCGAACGATCGGCCGGACACGATGAAGTCGCCCACCTTGATCCGGCCTTCCTGCACCAGGACGCGGGCGACCGGGCCCCGGCCGGGCTGCATCTCGGCCTCAATAACCGTGCCCCGCGCGTTGCCGCCGTAGTCGGCCTTCAACTCCAGCAACTCGGCCTGCAGGTCGAGGATCTCGATCAGGTCGGTGACCCCCTCGCCGGTCTCGGCCGACGTCCGGACCACCTCGGTGTCCCCGCCCCACTCGCCGGGGTTGAGCCCCTGCTCGGCGAGTTGGCCGAGGATCTTCTGCACGTTCTCCGTGGTGGCGCGGGGCACGTCGATCTTGTTGAGCGCCACGATCACCGGGACGCCCGCGGCCTTGGCGTGGTTGATGGATTCGATGGTCTGGGGCATCACGCCGTCGTCGGCGGCGACAACCAGCACGACCAGGTCGGTCATGCTCGCCCCGCGGCTGCGCATGGAGGTGAACGCCTCGTGGCCGGGGGTGTCGAGGAACACGACGGTCTTCTTCTTGTCGTCGGCGCCGTCGATCGTGACGCGGTAGGCGCCCACGTGCTGGGTGATCCCACCGGCCTCATGGGCGGCGACGTCGGCCTGGCGGATCTTGTCCAGCAGCGACGTCTTGCCGTGGTCGACGTGGCCGAGGATCGTCACCACCGGCGGGCGGGGCTTGACGTCGACCGGCTCACGGTCCTCGAACTGCTTGACGACGACCTGCTCGGCCGTCTCCTGCTCCCTGACCTCCAGCTCGATGTCGTATTCAAGGGCAACCTCCATCGCGGCCTCGGTGTCGATCGCCGAGTTGACGGTCGCCATGACCTTCTTTTGGGTGAAGAGGTACTTGAGGATGTCGGCGGTCTTGATGCCGGTGGCGGCGGAGAGGCCCTTGATGGTGATGGGCTCCTGGATCTCGACCTTGCCGCCGGTGACGACGGCGGACTGGGCGGCGTGCCCGCCGCTCTCGCGGGTGCGCATGTCGCGTCGGCGTTTCTTGACGAAGCCGGCGGCGCCTTTGAGCCGGGCGTCGAGCTCCTCCATGTCGGCCTGGGTGAACTTGCTGGGCCCGGTGGGCAGCGCGTCGGCGGAGCGGCCGCGCCGGGTGTTGAGCTGGCGCCGCTTGCGGGCGGGGGCATCGCTCCCGCCGGCCGGAGCGCCGCCGGCGCCGCGGCCGCGGGCCGGGCCGCGCGACCGGGTGATGCCTTCGACCTCGCCCATCGCGGGGCTGGCCCCACCGCCTCCCCCGCCGGCGCCGCCCGGCCGCGGGCCGCGCGGCCGGGGCCGGGGCGTCTCGACCGGCTCGGGCTTCTCCACCCGGATCACCTTGGGGCCGCGCATCACCGCCTTCTTGGGCGTTTCGAGCTGCTCGCCCGCGGGCTTCACCACATGGGGGCGATTCGGCACGTTGGGGGCGCCCGCCGGCGCAGGCTTGGCGGGCTCGGCCGCCTCGGCGGC
>JANQFR010000069.1 GCA_028277745.1 Phycisphaeraceae bacterium | reverse complement strand
CCGGGCAGACCACTTGATCGTTGCTGTGAAGTTTGTATAATGTTTGGTAGTCTTCCATCCGTCTAGGACGCTGTATCGACCGGGTTGCGGGATCGGCGTGAACGGACGCGGGAGCCCGGGGCGAACGTTTATCGGGCCTGTGACGTAAGACCCTGGCGTCTCGAACCCGGTGCGGGTTGCGCCGAATGTAATGGTGGGGCCGCATGAGTTGGCCGTACAATCCACGTAAGACAGGAAATCACGCCGCCCGATTTGCCGAATCCAGACCAGTAACGTTGGTTTGACGCGATGCGGGCCCCCCACGACCCCCGGCCCGCGCGGAGTGAATCCTATGATGATGGCCCCGACTCGCATGACGCATCCCAGGCTGACGGCCTCGCTGGCGATCCTGCTGATCGTCGCCGGCTTCGCCCCGCGCCCCGCTTGCGCGGAGGCCCCGGCCGACCCGTCGCCGCAGGCCTCGTCGTCCCCGACCGCCCCCGCCGCGCGGTGGGCCGGCGAACCCCGCCGCAACGAGGACGGCTCCGTCTCAATCGACCTGTTGGCCGCCCACCCCACCGGCTTGAAGTTCGTCGCGCTCTCGGTCGACAACGGGCCCTGGCGCCCGATCCTCGAGGGCCGGACCGACGCCGACACCGGCGCCACGCGGTTCCAGGCCGTCATCCGCGCGGCCAAGGCCCGGCTCGACGAGCTGAACGTCCGCGCGGTGGCCGTGCCCAGGGAGGGTAAGCCTTACGCCTTCGCCCCGATTAAGCTGCGCCTCAATCGCCTGATGAACAAGCGGGCCGACGAGGAGCCCCAGGCCGACCCGCCCGCGGAAACCGAGCCCGCGGAGGCGGCCGATTCCGGCGACCCCGATCCGTCCGGCGACCCCACGCCGGCCGACGCGTCTTCTGAAGACGTCGCGTCCCCCTCACTGCAGAGCGTTGACCAACTGGCGGTCGACCCGTCCCTGCCCAAACCCATCCTCAACCGACTGGATCGTCTTGCCCCCGCCCGGACGGAAGGCCAGGGCGGCGGCGGGGTGTCTCAGGCCCCCGGCGGCGGCGGTAGTGGCGGCGGCGGCGGCGGTGGCGGCGGTGGCGCCGCGGGCGGTGGTGGCGGTGGTGGCGCCGCGGGCGGTGGTGGCGGCGGCGCGCCTGCCCCCCAACCCGAACCCGCCCCTGACCCTGACCCGGTCGACCAGCCGCTGGACGCCGAACAGGTCGCCAGCCCGGTAGACGACACTGAGACGACCGAAGAAGAGACCACCGAAGAAGAGGCCGCGCGCGAAGCTGCTGAAGAAGCGGCGCGCAAGGCCGCCGAGGAAGAGGCTGCACGCCAAGCTGCTGAAGAAGCGGCGCGTAAGGCCGCTGAGGAAGAGGCTGCACGTAAGGCTGCTGAGGAAGCGGCGCGCAAAGCCGCTGAGGAAGAGGCTGCACGTAAGGCTGCTGAGGAAGCGGCGCGTAAGGCCGCTGAGGAAGAGGCTGCGCGTAAGGCTGCTGAGGAAGCGGCGCGCAAGTCCGCTGAGGAAGAGGCCGCGCGTAAGGCTGCTGAGGAAGCGGCGCGCAAGGCCGCCGAGGAAGAGGCCGCGCGTAAGGCTGCTGAGGAAGCGGCGCGCAAGGCCGCCGAGGAAGAGGCCGCGCGTAAGGCTGCTGAAGAGGCGGCGCGTAAGGCCGCCGAGGAAGAAGCTGCACGCAAGGCTGCTGAGGAAGCGGCGCGCAAGGCCGCCGAGGAAGAGGCCGCGCGTAAGGCTGCTGAGGAAGCGGCGCGCAAGGCCGCTGAGGAAGAGGCTGCGCGTAAGGCTGCCGAAGAAGCGGCGCGCAAGGCCGCCGAGGAAGAAGCTGCACGCAAGGCTGCTGAGGAAGCGGCGCGTAAGGCCGCCGAGGAAGAGGCCGCCCGCAAGGCTGCAGAAGAGGCGGCCGCGGGCAAGACGCCTGTCCTAACGCCCGGGTCAGGTTTCACCGGCCCCACGCCCGAGCCCGGTTTCGTGGGCCGATGGCATGTTCGCGGCGCCGACGCCAAGGCGATCGCCCGCTGGGACGTGGTTCCCTGGCAAACGCTCGACGACTCCAAATTCGGCGTCGGGGTGGTGGCGTTCCATATCAACGACATCGACCGGGTCGAGTTCTCGCTCAACGGCGGGCCCTGGCTGCCGGTCTATGAGATGACGGTCAACCCGCGGGTCGACGTCAAGGAATATTGGTGCCAGATCGACCCGACCAAGCTGCCCGACGGCCCGTTCGAGGTCCGCGCGATCGCCTATCCCAAGGATGGCGTGCCCCGGCTGCTCGAGCCCTTGACGCTCTACGCGAACACGGGCGGGACGCTTTCTCACGATGTGGTGTACGTCAGCCCGGACGGCAATGACGGCTTGCCGGGGAGCCAGGACCTGCCGATCCAGACGATCAAGCGGGCGCTGGAAATGGTTCCCGAAGGCGGGGAAGTGGTGCTGATGGAGCCGGGCGTTTACCACCTCGACGACACCGGCAAGCCCGGGCGCGCCAATGAGCGGTGGATCACCATCCGCGCCGCCGAGGGCCTTACGCCCGAACAGGTGGTGATCGCGGTCAGCGAGTCACGTACTTCGATGAAGCTGCGGGTCCACCGGCTCAAATGGCGGGGCGTCACCTTCAACTTCTTTGAGATCAGCCGATACGTCGGAGGTCCGAGGCACGCCAGCTGGTTCGATCAGTGTGTCTGGACTCACGGCACATGGGACGTCAGCTTCAAGACCTTGACCCCGATCAAGAAAGAAACGGACAAGAATAACCCCGACCATGTCACCAAGTCGTACGTCACCCGGTCCAAAGCATATAAGTGCGTTTATGGTTTTGTGAACCAGGACCTGGTCCGCAACTCCCAGGTGGAGAAGATCTCCGGCGATGCGTTCCAGGCGTCGCAGTTCATCGTGGGCTGCACAGCCACGAAAATCGACGGCACGGTCAGCGGGCACCATACCGACCTGTTCCAGTACTTCGGCGCTCAGGAAAACATCATCATCTATGATGTCGTCGCGACCGGACTGGTCGGCGTTCAGGCTTTCTTCTTTGAGCCCACCTGGAACAGCCAGAACGGCCCGCGTATGGCCATGGAGAACTGCGCAATCGTGGACGTGATCGTCGAGGACCTGGCTGACAACGGCTACTCGCAGTTACTGTCGAAGTTCGATCACATCCTGTTCCGCAACGTGGAGTTCATTAACGAGCGGATCATGCTTCGTTGGAAGATCGACACGGGTTATCAGGCGTTCGAGGCGAACAACGTGCTCTTTGACCGATGCCGTCTGCATCCAGACGTTTACGCCGGGATTATCGGCCCCCAGCCGGCGAAGAGTCTTGAGAACGTACGCTGGGAAAATTGCTACATCTCCAACGGAACCGCCGATCATGATTGACAACCGAAGAGCCGGCGCTCGGTCGGGCGCCGGCGTTTGAGGCTTAACGACGGCGTCTAGCTTGGGGGTGAGGGGTTAAGGGACCAATGACCAGGGTTTTACATTTCAACAATTTCCTCAAGAACGGGGAGTCGACGCCGTTCTCGAAGGCGAGTCGGCATGAGGTCGATTGCGTCGGCCCGGGTGGGCTGCGCGCAAATCCCTATCCCAAGCACAAGCATATGGGGTTGATGGACCTGGTCCGCCGCGTCCTGGCCTGCCGCCGGCTGGCCCGCCAGAGCCGGGGCTACCAGGTGCTGATCGTCGACGGCTCGGTGACCGCGATCCTGGTTTCTTTTTTCTTGTGGATGCGTCGTTCGCCGCGCGTGATCATTTCCAACTTCAACGTGCTTCGGCGGCGCGGGGCGTTGGTCAACCGGGCCGCGGGCACGCTGTTGAGTCGGGTCGATCGGATTGTGGTGCACAGCCGCCACGACATCGATTTCGCCTCGGGGTTGTATCGCCTGCCGCATGAGCGTTTTGTCTTCCAGCCGTACGCCCGTGAGGCGCCGGCCGACGGCCCGCCCACCCTGAGCCGGACGGCGGCGGGGTCTGAGCCGTATGTGATGAGTTTCGGCAGCAACGCCCGGGACTACCGCACGTTGTTCGAAGCCGTGCGCGGCCTGCCGCACCCGGTGCTGGTCGTCGCCCGGGAATACAACCTCGAAGGCCTGGACGTGCCCGACAACGTCGAGGTTCTTTTCAATATCCCGCTGGAGGAATGCGATCGGCTCGTCAGCCGGTCCCGGTTGACGGTCTTCACCTTCGACGGCAGCGAGCCTTCCTGCGGCCAGATCTCGCTGGTGACCTCGTTCATGTTCGGCGTGCCGGTCATCTGCACGCCCAGCCCCGGGATGGAGGGATATCTGCAGGACGGACGCAATGGCCTCCTGGCCGCCCAGGGCGATCCCGGCGCGGTGCGGTCCGCTATCGAGAAGGCGATGACCGACGACGCGCTGTACGCCCATCTGGCCGAGGGGGCGCGGCGGTGGGTGGCGGAGCACGTCAGCCCCGACTCGATCCACGGCGCGATGGACGGCGTCATTGATGAGATCGCAGCCTGACGGCGCGCCGCTTCGATCGGCTCCGCCCGGGCCGTGATGATCCAGGACACGACCCCCCATGGCGAATAACGATCGAGCCCACAATATCCGCCACAAAGCACTCCAGGGCGTGGCGTGGACCACGATCGATCGCTGGGCGGGCAAGTTAATCAGCATGGCCAGCTTTATCGTGTTGGCCCGGTTGCTTTCTCCCAACGATTTCGGCCTGATCGCGATCACGCTGGTCTACATCAATTTTATTGAGATTTTTGTGAGTCAGGGCCTGGGTTTCGCTATCGTCCAACGTGACGAGGTGACGCACGATCATCTGGATACCGTGTTCTGGCTGAACGTCGCGATCGGCGTCATCGGCGCGGCAGGTTCGTTTCTGTTGGCCGAGCCGATTGCACACCTGCTGGATTCGCCCGACGCGGCCCCGGTGCTGCAAGTGATGGCGCTCGCCCTGTTACTGACGGCGTTCACCCGTCTCCAGGCGGCGTTGCTGACCCGGGAGATGCGTTTCGCCTCGCTGGCGCTGCGGAACCTGGCGGCCAGCCTCGCGGGCGGGATTGCCGGCGTCACGCTCGCGTTGCTGCATTGGGGGGTCTGGAGCCTCGTGGTCCAGCAACTGACGGCGGCGACCGTCGGCCTGGCGGTGTTGTGGGCCGCGAGCCACTGGCGGCCGCGCTTCACGTTCTCGATGAATGCCTGTCGTGAGTTGTACGGTTTCAGTTTTAAAGTCTTGCTCGATAGCCTTTGTAATTTTGTCATCAAACGGCTTGATGACCTGATTATCGGCGTGGCGCTGGGCACCACGCTTCTGGGGGATTATTCGGTGGCTAAGCGGCTGATCGGGTTAATGCAGACCCTGTTTCTCTCGACCCTGTCGGCGGTGACCTTCCCTGCATTCAGCCGCGCGCGGTCTGATCCCGAAAAGACGACGAAGGGCTTCCGAACCGCGACCCGGTTGGCGGCCGTAGTGTTGGTCCCGGTGTTCTTTGGGATCGCCGCCTTAGCGCCGCAGATTACTCATCTTTTCTTCGGCGAAAAATGGCTCTCGTCCGCGCCGATCATGGCGGTGCTGGCGGTGGCCATGGCGATCGAGTGGTTTAACGTGTTCTGCAGTGCGGTGCTGTACGCCAACGCCCGGCCCGGAACTGTCTTACTCACGAACGGCGGGCGTTTGCTGCTGACGTTCATCATCCTTCCGTTCGGAGTGTTCTGGGGGGTGATCGGGGTCGCGGGGGCGGTCGGCATCCGCAATATTTTGTCCACCACCGGCATCGTCTGGGCGACCGTCAAGATGATCCCGCTGCTCAGGTGGCGCGACATCCTCCTGGCCGTGGGGCCTCCGCTGATCTGCGCGTTGGCGATGGCGGCGGCCGCCCGTGTGATCGCGGTCTGGGCCGAGCCCAGCCTTGGCGTCGCGCTGACCACCCTCCTCGCCGTCGTGACGGGCATGGGGGTCTACGCGCTGGGCCTCATGCTGGTCCGGCCGGAACTGCTCCGAGAAGTGTTCGGCGTGATCGGTGAAGTCCTGAGAGCGGCTCCGATCGGCCGCAGGAAGCCTTCCGCATCGATTGGAGGTATTGATCGTGAATGACTCGACGAAACTGATCAGCGTCATCATCCCTACCTACAATCGGGCTGGTTGTGTCGGTGACGCGATCGACAGCGCTTTGAATCAGACCTACCCGCATGTGGAGGTGTTGCTTATCGACGACGGTTCGACCGATGACACCGCGTCGCTGGCGTCGCGCTACGGGGATCGGATCCGGTACATCCGCCAGGACAACAAAGGGGTCAGCGCGGCGCGCAACCTTGGGATCTCCGAAGCCGCCGGTCGTTGGATCGCGTTCCTCGATTCGGACGATGAGTGGCATCCGTGTAAGCTCGAGTGGCAGGCGGCGCACGCGGCGTCGGATGAGCGTTGCGTCGCCCACGTCACCAACACCGTGATGGCGATCCCCGGCCAAGGCGACTTCAATGTTTTTCGTGCTCGCGGCTTCACCGCACTGCTCGGGGAGGCGCAGATGCTTGAGCGGCCGCTTCAATGGATGATCAGGGCGCGGTTCGTGCTGCCCACCATGATGGTGTTGACCGACTTGGCGCGTGACCTAGGCGGTTTCAACCGGCGTTACAGCATCGCGGAGGACCACGATTTTTGCGTCCGGGCGGCGTTATCGGGCGCTTGGGGCGTCGAACCTCGGCCGACACTCAAGATCGTGCGTAAGACCGAAGCGGCGGCGTCGTTGTCCGGCCAGTACCTACATAAACCGGTCCGATATTACGGCAACCTGGTCCGGATCTACACCGCGTTGGCCTCGCGTGAGGACCTGACGCCCCCGGAGCGGTCATTGGTTGAGCGTTCCCTGGTCAGCGCGAAAGTAGACCTGGCCGACGCGTTGACTCGTTCGGGTTATTCGGCCCTGGCGCGTCGTGCGCTGCTGGATTCAATCCGCCTCGCGCCGACGCTCAAAAACACGGTGAAGTGCGGGCTGCCGCTGCTGTGCGGGCGGTTGGGGGCCGCCGCGATCCGCTGGAAACGCCGCATGACTCAGCGGGAATTCCGTAGAACCCAACTGGAGATGGGGGGCGTTCAATTGCCCGCTTCCATGCTGGCGGCCCGCGAGACCGCCGACTGGTCGGCCGCCCCGGCGGAACCGGAGGCGGCTCATCAAGGGGCCGCAAATGATCGATAGTCTCGGTGGAGTGCGCTAATGGCCAGGGATGAGATTGACATCTTGATGATCACCTATAACCGGCCCGAGTACACCCAGCTTGCGCTGAGCCGGTTGCTGGAGACCTGCGACGAGCGGATGCGGGTCTGGTTGTGGCACAACGGCGATGACGAGCCCACCCTCGCGGTGGTCGAGGCGTTGCGCGATCACCCGTGCGTCCACCGGTTCCATCACAGCCGCGAGAACGTCCGCCTCCGCGAGCCCACCAACTGGGCCTGGTCCGAATCCGACGGCGACTACGTCTGCAAGGTCGACGATGACTGCATGATGCCCCCCGGCTGGGCCGACACCCTCCGCGACGCCCACCGGCAGAACCCGGCGTTCGGCGTGATCGGCTGCTGGCGGTTCTTCCCCGAAGACTTCGTCCCCGAGCTGGCGGAGAAGAAGATCAAGACCTTCGCCGGCGGGCATCAGCTGATGCAGAACTTCTGGGTCGAGGGCAGCGGCTTCCTCATGAAACGCCAGTGCGTCCGCCAGGGCGGGAAGCTGCAGGACGGCCAGTCTTTCCCCAGCTATTGCACGGCCTTGGCCAAGAACGGCTGGATCAACGGCTGGTACTACCCCTTCCTGTTTCAGGAGCACATGGACGACCCGCGGTCGGAGCACAGCCTGCTGAAGACGGACAAGGACCTGAAGCAATACCTGCCGCTCTCGGCGCAGATGAACGGGGTGGAGACGCTCGAGGCCTGGCAGGCGCAGCTCCGCCGGTCGGCGCGGCGGGTGCAGGAGGCGTCGATCGATCCGGCGGATTACCGCGGCTGGCGGGCCTTGCGCAGCAAGGTGCGTCGTCGGGTGCGTAAACTGTTGGGGGTGAAATCGAAATGGTGACCGCGCCGCAGACCCTGGAACGCGAGGACGTGTCCGACCCCCGCGCGGGCGCTCCGCGCCGGCTGCGCCTGGGCCTGTTCGGCGCGGCGCTGTCCAGCGGCAACCTCGGGGTGGAGGCGCTGGCGGTGTCGACCCTGCACGGCCTGATCAAGGCCGGGGTCGATCCGCGGGTCACGTTTTTCGACTACCGGCCCGGCCGGCACGAGCGGACGCTGAGCGTCGGCGGCCGGGACGTCACCGTCACGACCATCGGGTGCAACCTCTCGCGCCGCTGGCACCAGCCGTGGAACCTGGTCCAGATGGACCTGGCCTCCCGCCTGGGCCTGGGCCGGCGTCACCCGGCGCTGAAATACCTCGAGTCGCTGGACGCGGTGCTCGACCTCTCGGCCGGCGACAGCTTCTCCGACATCTACGGCGACTGGCGGTTCCGCTCGATCATGCTCCCCAAGCACATCGCCTTGCGGCTGGGGCGGCCGTTGGTGTTGCTGCCCCAGACCTACGGCCCGTTCGAGAAGCCCGCCGCCCGCCGCGAGGCCGCCCAGGTCGTGCGCGGCGCCGCGATCAGCATCGCGCGCGACCGACACAGCTATCAGATCCTGAAGGAGCTGGCCGGCGACGCGTTCGATCCGCAACGCCAACTCCAGGGCGTGGACGTGGCCTTCGGCCTGCCCCCGACCCCGCCCGACGACGATGCGCGGGCCGGCGTCGACGCGGCGCGAAAACGCCATGCGTGCCTCGTCGGCCTCAATGTCAGCGGACTGCTCTTCAACGACCCGCAGGTCGCTCAGCAGCGCTTCCAATTCCGCGACCCCTACCCGCCGATGATCCGCAACCTGCTGGACCGCCTCTTGCGGGAGGACATCGGCGTCCTCCTGGTCCCGCACGTCCTGGGCACGGAAGACACCTCGGATCGCGCCGCCTGCGAGCGGCTGCGGTCGGACCTGCCCCCGGCCGACCGCGAGCGGGTCGCGATCTCGCCCCCCGGGCTCAGCGCGAGCCAGACCAAGTGGGTGATCGGCCGGTGCGACTGGTTCTGCGGGACGCGGATGCACTCGACGATCGGCGGCATCTCGCAGGGCGTGCCGACCGCGGTGATCGCTTACAGCGACAAGGCCAAGGGCGTGTTCGAGGGGGTCGACGCGGGCGACGACGTGATCGATCCGCGCGTCCTGGACGCCCCCGCGACGGTCGATGCGCTGATCCAGCGTTTCCACGACCGCGCCGCCGCCCGGTCCCGGTTGGCGGCGGCCCTGGAAAAGTTAACCCACGAGCTTGATCGCCAATTCACGAAAATCGTAGAAAGCGTAGGGTAACGTGGCTGGTGTGACGACAGGAGCAACCGCCCGTATGACACATGGGCACGACACGTTGGCGCCGTCCGACGGCGGGGCGGCGGGTTTCGAGGCCGCCCCCGGCGAGCTCAACCGCTGCCGCCTGGCGGGGGCGATCCTGTCGGCGTACCGTCTCACCGGGTCGCCGCGGCGGTGGCGGATCGGCCGGCAGTTGGCCGGCCTCGCGCTGCGTCTGGAAGGCGGTCATTACTACAGCGAGACGATCCGCCGGCTCCTGGCCGAGCACCACGGCATCCGCGTCGGCGCATACAGCTACGGCGCGTGCCTGCAGATCGGCGTCTGGCCGCCGGGTGTGAGCGTCGGCCGGTACGTCTCGGTGGCGTACTCCGCCCGCGTCCATACCCAGAACCATCCCCTCGACCGGCTCTCGACCCACCCGGTCTTTTACGACAGCCGCCTGGGCGCGGTGGAGCACGATCAACTGGCCGACGGCGACCTGCGGATCGAACACGACGCGTGGATCGGCGACCAGGCGATCATCCTCCCGGGGTGCCGCCGGGTCGGCCTGGGCGCGGTCGTGGGCGCCGGCGCGGTTGTGACCCGCGACGTGGACGACTTCGCGATCGTCGGTGGGAACCCCGCCAAGGTCATTAAATATCGCTTCGACGAGCCGGTGCGGGACGTGATCCGCGCCAGCCGGTGGTGGCGCCGGCCGATCGGGGAGTGCCTGGACCTGCTGGATCACATGCTCGAGCCGGTCGGGATCGACCCGGTGACGCATCCCCTGTTGCGTTCGAAGCCGGGCCCGCAGGAGAAGGGAGCCTGATGCGTCTGCCGATCGTCGATGTTCAGGACGTGGCGGAGGCTCAGCTGTGCTGCGGCTGCGGCGCGTGTGCGTACGCCGATCCCGAATCCGTGCGGATGGTGGACGACCTGGATCAGGGCCGGCGGCCGGTGTTCGTGAGCCCCGAGGCGCGTCGCCGCGCGTCGGCCGACGCGATGAGCGTCTGCCCCGGGATCGAGCTGAGCCACGATGAGTCGGATTTCGCCCCGGGCATCCTGGAAGACATGCGGCCGGGCTGGGGGCCGATCCTCGAGGTCTGGGAGGGCCACGCCGCGGACGAGGAACTGCGGCACGCCGCGTCCAGCGGCGGGGCGTCCAGCGCGCTGGCGCTGTTCGGCATCGAGCGGGCCGGCATGCACGGGGTGCTGCACATCAACGCGCGTCAGGACGTGCCGTTCCTCAACGAGACGATCCTCAGCCAGCGCCGCGAGCAGATCCTGGCGGCAACCGGGTCGCGTTACGCGCCGGCCAGCCCCTGCGACCGGCTGGACCTGATCGAGTCGGCCCCGGCGCCCTGCGTCTTCATCGGCAAGCCCTGCGACGTCGCCGCGGCGAACAAGGCCCGGGCCCTCCGTCCGAAGCTGGACGCCAACCTCGGCCTGACGGTCGCGATCTTCTGCGCCGGAACCCCCACCACCCGGGCCTCCCTGCGGCTGCTCGAAGCGCTGGACGTGGATGACCTCGACCAGCTCGAAGGGCTGCGGTATCGTGGCCTGGGCTGGCCCGGCATGGCGACGGCCCGCGTTCATCAGGACGGCGAGCCGCGCGTCACCGGCCAGCTCACGTACGACGAGGCGTGGGGCGACATCCTCTCGAAAGACCGCCAGTGGCGTTGCCAACTGTGCATCGACCACACCGGCGAGTTCGCCGACATCGCGGTGGGCGACCCGTGGTACAAGCCCCGAGACCCGCAGAACCCCGGCAGTTCGCTGATCCTGATCCGCACGGAGCGCGGCCGCCGGGTGTTTGAGGCTGCGGTCGAGGCGGGCTATCTGTCGGTGAAGCGCGTGTCGCCCCAGACGTTGCCCGCGTCGCAGATGAACCTGCTGCGGACGCGCGGCGGGATCTGGGGCCGGATGCTGGCGTTGGCGTTGGCGCGGGCCCCGCGTCCGCGTTACCGGGGCCTGCCGACCTGGCGGTTCTGGTGGTCGGCGCAGACCTGGCGGCAGCGTCTGCAGTCGGTCGTGGGCACGCTGCGGCGGGTCGGCCGGCGGGGGCTGCGTCGCCGCCGACCGGTGCGGCCGTTCCAACCTGACCGTGAGCAATCCCTGGCGACGCAGGTGGAGCCGCCGCCCCAGCCGCCGGTCGCGTTACGGTCGGCCTGATACCAGGAGAACCGCTGATCGTCGTGTCCCGAACCACCCCCGCCCGCTTGAATGTGCGCGGCCGCCCGCGGCCCGGGGGGGCGGCTGCGCGCCGATCGCCGGCCCTTGCCGAGGTGGGGAAGGTCACATGGCGCGACGTTCCCTGGCCGGTGATCGCCCTCTTCGCGACGATGATGTTGCCTAAGGAGCTGGGCTTCAGCGTCGGGGCCTTACACCTGTC